>JANNIH010000154.1:0-149933 GCA_031404815.1 Holophagales bacterium
CAACCCAGGGCATCGGCCTTCGGCCTCAGCCCTGGGCTCAGTTCTACCGGCCTTTCAGGCCGCGGAAGGGCTGACGGCCTGTCCCATCGCTGGAGGTTGCACCGGCAAGCCGAACTTATGATGACTTTGACGGGGCCCTGCACCCAGGGCATCGCCCTGGGTACGCTCGGGACGGTTGCGATCCTCAGATCACCCCGCGCGCGGCGAGGTCGGCGAGATCGGCATCGCTCAACCCCAACCGGCCGCCGAAAATCTCGCGATTGTGAGCGCCGAGCGCGGGTCCTGCCCATTCGGTCCGGCCGGGAGTGTCGGTGAGCTTGGGCAGGATCGCCGGAACCTTGAGCGGGCCGGTGGGAGTCTCAACCGTTTCGAACAGGTCGCGGGCGGCAAACTGTGGATCGGCGAACATGTCGGCGACGCTGTAGATCGAACCGGCGGGCACGTCGGCCGAGCGCATCGCGGCGATCACTTCCTCGGCCGTATGGCGCTTCGTCCAATCGCCGACCGCGCCGTCCACTTCCCTCTGGTGAGTGACCCGGCCGGCGTTGCTCTGGAGCCGCGGGTCGAGGCCGAGATCCTCGCGCCCGATCGCGCGCATCAGCCTTCGGTAGTTCGATTCGCCGTTGGCGCCCAGGATCACGTGCCGGCCATCGCTCGTCGGGTAGGCGTTGCTCGGCACGATGCCCGTGATTGTAGAACCCGAGGGGGCGCGGATCAGGCCAAAGCGGTCGAATTCGGGCACCACCGCTTCGAGGCAGTTGAACACCGACTCGGTGATCGCCACGTCCACCGTCTGCCCCGTGGCCGGCTTGCGCCGCTCGCGGTCGAGCAACGCGAGCGCGATGCCCAACGCGGCGTGGAGTCCGGCGAGCGTGTCGCCGAGCGATAGATTCGGCCGCATCGGGACCTCGCCCGGAAGGCCGTTGACGTAGCGCAGTCCGCCCACCCCTTCGCAGACCGAGGCGTAACCGGGAAATTGAGCATACGGCCCGGTCTGGCCATAGCCCGAGACCCGCGCGATCAGCAATTGCGGGTGGGTCCGGCGCAGCTCGTCGGGGGCGAGACCCCATTTTTCGAGCGTACCGGGCTTGAAGTTCTCGATCAGCACGTCCGCCTCGCCGATCAGCCGCCGCGCGAGCGCGCGCCCCTCCTCGTGGCGGAGGTCGAGCGTCACGCACTTTTTGTTGCGGCCGAGCGAGTACCACCAGAGCGAGGTGCCCTGGTCGAGCACACGCCAGGTGCGGATCGGGTCGCCCTCACCCGGCGGCTCGATCTTGATCACCTCCGCGCCGAAATAGGCGAGCACCGTGGCCGCAAAAGGACCGGCCAGCAGCTGACCCATTTCGAGCACGCGGATGCCGTCGAGCGGCCGGGGGGCGGACGACTCGGGAGACGGCTCGTCCTTTGGACTCACGACCGGCTCCCGAAGGCGCAGCCTGCCGCCCGTCCGAGCAGCAACTCGCGCTCTCTAGAGTTCCTGGTCAACGCCGCTGCGCTCTCGAATTCCACCCGGGCTTCAGGCCACCGGCCGAGTTTGGCGAGCAGGTCGCCGCGCACGCCGGCAAGCAAGTGGTAGCCGCGGAGCGACGGCTCGGAGGTGAGCGGCTCGACCAGCGCGAGCCCCGCAGCGGGGCCGAAGGCCATCCCGACGGCGACCGCCCGGTTCAACTCGACGACCGGCGTTGGGACGAGAGCCCCAAGATCACCGTAGAGGCTCGCGATCCGAGCCCAGTCGGTCTCTTCCGCGGTTCGCGCCCGCGCGTGGCAGGCGGCGATGGCGGCCTGGAGCACATACGGTCCTGAAGGGGCGCCGAGCGCCCGGGCGCGCATCTCCGACCGGGAGAGAGCCGAAAGTCCACGCTGAATGAGCAACCGGTCCCAGCGCGACCGGTCCTGATCGAGGAGCAGGATCGGCTCGCCCGAGGGACCGGTCCGCGACCTCGTGCGCGAGGCTTGGATTTCCATGAGCGCCACGAGGGCGTGGACCTCCGACTCGGCGGGCACCAGCTCGGCCAGAACCCGGCCCAGCCGCATCGCCTCTTCGCAGAGCTGCGGCCGCATCCAATCGTCGCCCGCGGTCGCCGAATACCCTTCGTTGAAGATCAGATAGATCACTTCGAGCACAGAAGAGAGCCGCTCGGCCAGCTCGACACCGCGGGGAACCTCGAACGGAACCCGCGCTTCGGCGAGGGTCCGTTTGGCACGGACGATCCGCTGCGCGAGGGTCGGCTCCGGCAGCAGGAACGCCCGCGCGATTTCGTCCGTTGAAAGCCCCCCGAGCAGGCGGAGCGTGAGCGCGACGCGGGCCTCGCGCGAGAGGATCGGGTGGCAGGAGATGAAGACGAGTCGCAGAAGGTCGTCGCCGATCGGGTCGTCGAGGTTGGCTTCCATCGCGGCGGTGGCCCCCTCGATCTCGGCCTCGAGGTCACGTCCCAGCTCTTCGTGCTTGCGCACCGCGAGCCTTTCGCGGCGCAGCCGGTCGATGGCGCGAAACTTACCCGCCGCCATCAGCCAGGCGCCCGGCTTCTTCGGTACGCCCGACTGCGGCCACTGTTCGAGCGCGGCGACCAGGGCGTCCTGCGCAAGCTCTTCGGCGATTCCGACGTCGCGGACGATTCGGGCGAGGCCGGCGGTCAGCTTCGCCTGTTCGATGCGGAAGACCGCTTCGATCGCATGAATCGCCGGGTGGGTGTCGGTGGCCGTCATGGCCACCGATCACACCATCGTCGCTCCGTCGGCGCAAGTCGGAGGCGCTAAGCCCTCCGCGCCTCGATTTCGGCCCGCTGCCGTTCTTCCTGCTCGCGCAGCTCGGGGGTGTATTCCGGGCCGAAGTCTTCCGCCTCGAAGACCGGGCGGATCTCGATCTCGGATTCTCCAGGCATCGGGTTCGGACAGCGCTTCAGCCACTCGATCGCCTCGTCCATCGAGCGCACCTGCCAGAGCCAGAAGCCGGCGATCAGCTCCTTGGTCTCGGCGAACGGCCCGTCGATCACCGTCCTCTGGTCGCCCGAGAACCGCACCCGGGCACCTTTCGAGCTGGGGTGGAGCCCCTCGCCGGCGAGCATCACGCCCGCCTTGACCAGCTCTTCGTTGTACGCGCCCATCTCGCTCAGCAACTGCTCGCTCGGCATGCAGCCGGTTTCGGAATCCTGGGTCGCTTTGACGATCACCATTACGCGCATGGGTTTTCTCCTTGTGTGTCGGTTGGGGAGCTTGGGGCTTAGAGCTCCGTCTCTACCAGGACGTCGAGCGAGCCGCCACCGAATCGACAAGAGAATCCAACGGATTCAAAATCGGGCCGTCGCTCCAGGTAGGATCTCACGCAGAATCGCCTCTCCCCGGGCTCGCCAGGCCCAGGACAACCCCGAACCACCCGAACCACCCGAACCACAGGACCCTAGACATGCGCAAACTCCTTTTTGGTCTCGCCGCACTGCTCGTACCCTCGGTCGCCCTGGCGGCCGATTCCCCGCTCGCCAAGGCGGCCTCCGCGCTGCCGTTTCGGAGCCTTGGTCCCGGGTTGATGAGCGGCCGGATTTCCGACCTCGCGGTTCATCCGACCGCGGAGGGAACCTGGTACGTGGCGGCGGGGTCGGGCGGGGTCTGGAAGACCACCAACGCGGGGACCACCTGGACGGCGATCTTCGAAGATCAGCCTTCGTACTCGATCGGTGAGATCACGCTCGACCCGACGAATCCGGAGGTCGTGTGGGTGGGAACCGGCGAAAACGTCAGCGGGCGCCACGTCGGCTGGGGGGACGGGGTGTACCGAAGCCGCGACGCCGGCCGGTCGTGGCAGCGCATGGGGCTCGCCGGCTCGCAACACATCGGCCGCATTCTGGTCGATCCGCGCGACGGTGACGTCGTCCTGGTCGCCGCCGAAGGGCCGCTCTGGTCGGCGGGCGGGGAACGAGGCGTCTACCGGACCACCGACGGAGGGGCCACCTGGACCCCGGTGCTCGAAATCGACGAGAACACCGGCATCACCGACTTGGAGTTCGATCCGGCCAACCCCGACGTGGTCTACGCCGCCGCCTACCAACGGCGGCGCCACGTCTGGGGGTTCTTGGGCGGCGGTCCGAAATCCGGCATCTGGAAATCGAACGACAACGGCAAGAGCTGGCGCCAGGTAAAAACCGGCCTGCCCAAGGAGGACATGGGGAAGATCGGCCTCGCCACGACGCCGGCCGATCCGCGAATCGTCTACGCCACGATCGAAGCAAACGTTGAGGAGCGGGGCTTCTACCGCTCGCTCGACCGGGGCGAGAGCTGGGAGAAGCGGACCGACTACATCTCGGGCGGCACCGGCCCGCACTATTACCAGGAGATCGAGGCTTCGCCGACCAACGCCGGTCTGGTCTACCAGATGGACGTGTTCCTCCATGTGACCCGGGACGGCGGCAAGACGATGGACTACCTCGAAACCGGCCACGACAAACACAGCGACAACCACGCCCTCTGGATCGACCCCAAAAACGGCCGCCATCTGCTGGTAGGAACCGACGCCGGGCTCTACGAGAGCTTCGACGAGGGGCAGGCGTGGCGGCACTTCCCGAACCTGCCGATCTCCCAGTTCTACAAAGTCGCGCTCAACGACCGCGAGCCGTTTTACGACATCCTGGCCGGCGCGCAGGATCTGGGTACCCTCTTCGGCCCTTCCCGCACGCTCAATCGCGACGGCGTGCGCAACCAGGACTGGTACGTGCCGCTCGGCGCCGACGGGTATGGCGTAGCGTTCGACCGCGAGAATCCGGACCTGATGTACCTGATGTTTCAGGAGGGGATGCTGTTCCGCAAAGATCGGCGGAACGACGAAGGACTGCTGATTCGGCCTCAAGCAACGGACAGCGAGTCCCCCGAGCGGTGGGGCTGGGATTCCCCGATCCTGGTGAGCCCCCATCGCTCGAACCGGATCTACTACGGCTCGCAGAGGGTATGGCGCAGCGACGACCGGGGCAACAGCTGGACCGCGATCAGCGGCGACCTCACCCAGGGCAAGAACCGCTACGAGCAGAAGTTCATGGGCCGGGTCTGGAGCGTCGATGCCCTGTTCGACAACGGCGCGATGTCGAAGTACGCCACCACCACGGCGATCTCGGAGTCGCCGGTGAACGAAGGGGTTCTGGGCGTAGGAACCGACGACGGCCTGGTGCAGATCAGCGCGGACGGCGGAGAGAGTTGGAGCCGTTCGGCCGCCATCCCCGGATTGCCGGCGCTCTCGTTCGTCAACGACGTCGAGATGTCCAGGGTGGACGGTTCGACCCTGTACGTGGTGGCCGACAACCACAAGACCGGCGACTTCTCGCCCTATGTCTTCGAAAGCACCGATCTCGGCCGCTCGTGGCGTTCGATGGCGGGCGACCTGCCGAAAGGCACGATCGCCTGGGCGATCCAGCAGGACCAGGTCCGCCCCGACCTGTTCTTTCTCGGGACGGAATTCGGCCTCTATTTCAGCATCGACCGCGGCAGCCATTGGACGAAGATGGGCGGCCTGCCGACGATCCCGTTCCGCGACGTGAAGCTGCAGCGGCGCGACGGCGACCTGGTGGGCGCGACCTTCGGCCGGGGCCTCTACGTGCTGGACGACTACACCCCGCTTCGGCAGCTGGCGGCCGGCGGATTCGAGGGGGAGAGTGCGCTCTTTCCCGTCCGGACCGCCTGGTGGTACGTGCCCACCCAGCCGGGCCAGGCGCCCGGGCGCCCGGAGCTGGGCACCGACGACTTCACCACCCCGAACCCGCCGCAGGGCGCGCTTTTCACCTACTACCTCTCGGAAGCCCCGACGACCGCGCAGGAGGCGCGGAACGCGAGCGAAAAGAAGCTCTCCGAACAGGGCACGGACGCGCCGTTTCCCGGATTCGACCGGCTCCGCGCCGAGGCGCTGGAGGAGAAGCCGAAGGTGCTGCTGATCGTTTCGGACGCCGCCGGGCGAAAGGTGCGGTGGATCGAAGGGCCGGCCAAAGAGGGGCTTCAACGAGTCAATTGGGATCTGCGGGCGGCCAACCCCGAACCGGTCGTGCTCGAACCGCCGACGTTCCGCTCACCCTGGGACGAGCCGTCGAAAGGACCTCTGGTCGCCCCGGGGCGCTATGCGGCCGAGCTGGTGATCGTCTCGGGCACCGGCGTGCGTTCGCTGTCCGCGCCCCAGTCGTTCGAGGTGAAGGCGGTCGACAACCTCGCCCCCGGCACCGACCCGCAGGCGGTGGCCGCCTTCCAACAGCAGACGGCGGAGGCCGCGCGCCGGGGGTCGTCCCTTGCCGAGGAGCTCGGCCAGCTGCGTGACCAGCTCAAACACATGCGGGCAACGTTGATCGAAACGCCCAAGGCGAGCCCGGCGCTCTACGCCCAGCTGGACGCGGTGAGCCGCGCCGTGGCCGAGCTCGGAGTCCGGCTGGAAGGCGATCCGGCGCGCCAGAAACTTTCCGAGACCGACATCCGGTCGATCGGCGATCGCATCTCGTCCGTGAAGTACGGCCACTGGGAGACGCGGCAGCTGCCCACCGAGACCCAACGGCGCGACGTGGCCGTCGCCGAAGCGGGGCTCGACGCGCTGGAGCGCGATCTAAAGTCGCTGATCCTGGGCGACCTCGCCCGACTGGAAGAGGCCTTCACCGCGGCTGGAGCGCCCTGGACCCCCGGGCGGCGGATGGTGCGATAGGTCCGGCGCCGAGGCCTGGGAAGGCAGAGACCCTGGCCCCGGGCCGATGGCGCCCGTCGATCTCTCGCACCTCGCCGAACTGTCTTTCTCGGCCAAGGGCGGTGGCGGCACCCGCCGAAAGCGAGTATACTCACGAGTATAGCCATGCCGACTAGTGTCCACATCCCCAAGCCGCTTCTCGAAGCCGTAGACCAGAGGGCTCGTGCCTTGAAGATGAGCCGGAACCGCCTGATCGTTCGGGCTCTGGAGCGGGAGCTTGAGCCCGGCTCCGACTGGCCACCAGGGTTCTTCGAACAGCTGAGCCCTGTCGATCCTGAAACCGCGGCGGCGCTCGACGAGATGTTGAGCGCGGTACGCGATGCACGAAGCTCGAAGGAACCGAGGCGCCTTTGAAGTTCGTCTTGGACACAAATGCGGTTTCGGCTCTGATGAAAGGCGATCCGCAAGTCACGGAACACCTGCATCGGCAAGCAAACCGGGATGTAGGTGTTCCCCAGCCTGTGCTGGCGGAGATCGCATACGGCATCCGCAGGCTTCCGCACTCAAAGCGCAAAGATTTTCTCCAGGATCGATTCGACTTGATTCGTTCCACCCTGATACGCGCGGACTGGTCGGACGAAGTGAGCGAGACCTTTGGAACCATCAAAGCGACATTGGAACGAAGAGGAAGGCGGATCGAGGATTTTGACGCTGCGATCGCCGCTCATGCACTGGCGAACGGCGCCGTCTTAGTCACCGCAAACCTGGACGACATGACCCGAGTTCCGGGCCTGATGGTTGAGGACTGGACGAAGGCGTGACGGCTGGAAGCCTTTCACTCCATCCACCGAGGGCACAGGAGGGACGCCTTTCAGCGCGCGCCCGATGACCGGCAGCCCCTCCCGCGAGTTTGCCCTTTCCCTGCTCGGGATGGGATGGACCTTCGCGCTGTTTCTGCTCCTCGGCGCGCTCCTGTCCTGGCTCGCGGGCCAGGCGCGGCTCGTGCTCTCGTTGGCCGTAGGGCTCGCGGTCTTTCTCGGCGCCGCCTTCCTCGCCTCGCTGATCGCGGCGACGCTCGCAAAGCTCCTGCGCTGGAACATTTACGACCACGCCTCCCTCTACATCGGCCTCAACCTGCTGACCAGCGGTTCCCTGACGGTCGCCTGGGTCGCCTATCTGGCGTGGGGCGGGTGGGCGGTTTGGGGAGAAGGAACCCTTCGCTGAACCTGTAGCTGTACCTTGACGTAGTTACGCCACGTAGTTACGATGTCTCCGTGGACTTCGAGTGGGACGAGCGCAAGCGGCGATCGAATCTCGCGAAGCACGGTGTTGATTTCGCCGACCTCGAGATCCTCTTCGCGGGTCCCACGTTCACGGATAGGGACGACCGGTTCGAGTACCCCGAACCTCGATTCCTGACGTTCGGCTTTCTCGATCAGAGGCTACTCGTGGTTGCCCACACCGAAACCGACCGGGTGATTCGGATCATCTCGGCACGAAGAGCGACGAACCATGAAAAGAAAATCTTCCTCGCGAGTATTAGGAACTGACTTTGCGCGCCTCGACGCGATGACCGACGAGGAGATCGACACGAGCGAGATTCCCGAGCTCAGCCCAGAGTTCTTTGCCCGTGCGATCGTCCGACGCGGCCTTCAACCGGTTGCTCCGAAGGCACAACTGACGATCCGGGTGGACCGCGAAGTCCTGGATTGGTTTCGGCAGCAAGGGAGCGGGTACCAGACGAGGATCAACGCCCTGATGCGGGCCTACATGGAGGCGCACAAGAAAAGTGCCGCTTGACTCGTTCGCTTTCGACACCCCTGTCGTTCGAAATGAAGGCGGTGCCAGACTTCGCGCCAGGGACTGACCCGACGCACGCCTGGAAGAAACCTTCACCTCGGCCGGAGCCATGGACTCCCGGATGGCGCATGACGCGATAGACCCGACGCCGAACGCTCGCGGGCCCTTTCGGGATTTCGCCGAACCAGCAGGCTTCCGAGTCGGGCTCCAGATTCGTGAGCACGAAGTTCTCGCGGCGCAGCGGCGGGGGCGAGCTCGACGAAAAACTCACTCACAGAGCGTTCAGCCGGGAGCAGCCTTCGCCGACGGGCGGCTCCGGGCGCCCCTGAAAAGGGTGAGGCCGGCCAAGCCCCACCCTCGACACTACGACCTTCTATTGACGGCTCGATCTCGTGGTTCGTCGGGCGGGCCGTGCTTGCAATCCGTGGGAGCTCCCCGGGACGGTGCGCACGGCGCACCCTGCGAGATCAGGCCGCTTGCTCGGCGGCGGCGGGCTTCGCCTTCGCCTTACGGCCGCGCTTCGCCCGGTGCTCCGAACGAATGTTGTAGCTCTCGATCACCGGGTTGGCGAAACCGAACTTCGCCCGGACGACCGCCGCGAGATTCCGGAGGGAAGCGCTCGCCTCCCGGTCGCGCTGTTGGCGGACGATCACCGCCTCTGTCAGCTGACCGCGCAGCGACTGAACCCCTTCCTGCGAAGCGCGCAGAGCCTCGACCCGCTGCCGGACTTCGGCGACATAGGTTTCGCCGCCCGGGATTTTGGGCAGCTCGCTTTCCAGGCTCTGAAGCGTGATCTCGCACCGGCTGATCTTGTCCGCGAAACTGGTGTCTCTCATGACACAACTCCTTTTGTGGATGACGGGACGCGTCATGCGACCCGAAGAAGCCTGGGGGTGACCGGCGGGGTGGGTAGAACGTGCGCCGAATTCGGTTTCTTGAGTGCGCCGAGGGGTTTTCTGAGCGAGCGGAGCGATTCCTTAGGTCCCGAATTCGGTCTGCGGATCAAGAATTGACGTTCTGAGTCAGCCGAGGGATTTCGGCGATCCGGAAATCGAATTCGGCACTCAGCGAACGGGTTTTCTGACCCAGAAAAGGGGTCGCGGCATCCGGAAATTCGCTTTGCCGGTCGCGGAGCGACTTGGCGGATCGGGAAATCGAATTCGGCGGTCAGAAAGGGGGTCGCGGGAGTGAGCGAAGGAAATTCGGCGATCGGAAAACCGCTCCGCGCACCCGCCAGAGCGAATTCGGCGGTCAGCTTTCCGGGCTCGGCGGCCGGAAATTCGGTGCCCTGGGGCGGCGGGGTCGGGGGCGGGGCGGCGGCGGTTACGTTCATCACGCCGAGAACGCTACAGGTTGTAATCTGGGATTTCTGGCGCAAAAAGGGGCTAAAAATGCCCCTTATTACCGGTTGAAACTTTCGGCTGGATGGTATAAGTGCGAGTCCAAACGGGGAACGTGGGCCCGAGGGGGAGATCGATCTTTGGTATTCTGTCTCCGTCAGCTGGACGAACCTTGGGAGGACCGGCACTTTGACGATTCGAAGCGACATGACAGCCGCCGCAGGGGCGGCTTCCCTCGTGGCGATCACCTTGTTGTTGCTTTTCGCCTTCGCCGGCAAGTCGAGCGCAGACGGTTCCAGGCCGATTCCTGGCAAGGGCCTGCGCGTCTTGTTCATCGGCAACAGCCTGACCTACGCCAACGATCTGCCCCAAATGGTGCAAGCGATCGCGAAGGCCGGCGGCGACAATCTTTACGTGGAGTCCTTCACCAGCGGCGGAGCGAGCCTCGAAGATCTCTGGCGCGCAGGTAAGGCTCAGAAGGCGATCTCAAAGACGAGGTGGGATGTCGTCGTTCTACAGCAAGGGCCGACCTCTCTGCCCGAAAGCCGAGTCCTGCTGCGAAAGTACACGAAGGAGTTCAACCGGTTGATCCGCAAGGCCGGCGGCCGGGCCGCGCTCTACATGGTCTGGCCCGGTCTTGCTCGGGACGCCTTTTTCGACGATGTTCGCGAGTCGTACTCCATCGCCGCCGCCGACGTTGACGGAATCTTTCTTCCTGCTGGCGAGGCCTTCCGCGCCGCCTGGCGACGCGACCCGAGAGCCCCCCTCTACTCCTCCGACAACTTCCACCCCTCCAAAGCCGGCTCCTATGCTGCAGCGATGTCGATCTATGGCGTCCTCTATGACCGGCCGCTCCACGGGCTCCCTTCCCGCTTGAAGCTCGTTGGTGGACGGGTCATCGACATACCTTCCCCTCTCGCCAAGTTGCTCCAGGAGGCGGCGACCGAGGCGAACAAAACTTACGGCAGACCCTGAGGGGGCGAGGGGTACAACTAGTTGTTTATTCAGGAAGAAGAAGTGGTGCAGCCAGGAGGAGTCGAACCCCCAACCTACAGATCCGTAGTCTGTCGCTCTATCCAGTTGAGCTATGGCTGCATGGGCATGGCCACTGCAGGGGCGGAAGGATAGACGAAAACCGCCCCGGGCGGCAAGGCCCTGTCGCGGCGAAGGGGGGCGAAGGCGGTTCTACTCGATCAGCCCTTCGAGGGGGGACGAGGCGTTGGCGTAGAGCTTCCGGGGAATCCGGCCGGCGTTGGCCGCGAGCCAGCCGGCTTCGACACCTAGTTTCATCGCGAGCGCCATGCGGATGGGGTCTTGCGCCTCGGCGACCGCCGTGTTCATCAAGACGCCGTCCGCCCCGAGCTCCATCGCGAGGGCCGCGTCGCTCGCGGTGCCTACCCCTGCGTCGACGATCACAGGAATGTTCGCCTGCTCGACGATGATCTTCAAATTCGCCCTATTGCGGATACCCATCCCGGAGCCGATCGGTGCGCCGAGCGGCATCACGGCGGCGGCGCCCAGCTCTTCGAGGCGGCGGCAGACGACCGGATCGTCGTTCGTGTAGGGAAGGACGACGAACCCTTCGGCGACCAAGATCTCGGTCGCCTTGAGCAGCTCGACGGTATCCGGAAAGAGGGTCAACTTGTCCCCGATCACCTCGAGCTTCACCCAGTTCCAGCCGCCGAGCTCTCGAGCCAGGCGCGCCGTGCGCACCGCTTCGTCGGCCGTGTAGCAGCCGGCGGTGTTGGGCAGCAGGAGATAGCGCTCCGGATCGATGAAGTCGATCAGCGAGCCCTTGCCCAGCGCATCCAGATTGACGCGCCGAAGCGCGACGGTGACCACCTCGGTACCCGAAGCCTCGAGCGCCGCAACCATTGACTGGAAGCTCGGGTATTTTCCGGTTCCGAGGATCAGCCGCGAGCGGAAGGTCCGGTCGGCGATCGTGAGTGGCGCGATTTCAGAACGGGGAGCTGGTGGCAAAGTCGTCGTTTCCATACATCCTCCAGGGACGGCGATCAAAATGCCGCCGCCAGGATTTCGACCGGTCCGGGGATTTCGGTTTCCTGCGCCGCGAGGTTCCGGTTCTTCTCGTCGACAAACACGAGCTTGGGATGGTGATCCCGCAGCTCCTCGGCCTCGTATTCGGCGAACGTCGCGAGGATCACCAGGTCCCCTGCCGTCGCTTTATGGGCCGCGGCGCCGTTGATGCAGATCTCCCCTTTGCCCGGCTTGCCGGGGATCGCATAGGTCGCGAAGCGCTCGCCGTTGGTGACGTTGTAGATCTCGATCCGTTCGTGTTCGAGGATGTCGGCTGCTTCGAGCAGCAGCGGATCGATCGTCACCGAACCCTGATAGTGGAGATTCGCATCGGTCACCGTCGCCCGGTGGATCTTCGACTTGAGCATCGTGCGCTTCATTTCCTTAAGCCCCCTAGCTCTCGATCGAGAGGTGGAAGTTATCGATCAATCGGGTGCTGCCCACGCGAACCGCGAGCGGCAGCACAATGTCCCCCGAGAGGGTTTCGACCGGACGAAACGTCTCGGCGTCGACCACCTCGGCATACTCGAGGGTCACGAGCGGCTCGCTCGCGAGACCAAGGCGGAGAATCCTCCGCACCTCATCCCCCCGCCGCTCCCCCGCCTCGACGCTCAAGCGCGCCGCGACCAATGAGCGGTAGAGCACGGTCGAAGCGTTTCGCTCCTCAAGGTCGAGGAAGACGTTGCGCGACGACATCGCGAGCCCGTCCGGTTCGCGCAACGTCTCGCCCGGAACGACCTCCACGGGAAAATGCAGGTCGCGGACCAGCTTGCGAATCACCGCCAGCTGCTGTGCGTCTTTGCGACCGAACACCGCAAAATCCGGCCGCACCAGGTTGAACAGCGCAGCCACCACCGTGGCCACGCCGCGAAAATGCCTGGGGCGGAATTCTCCCTCCAGCCCCTCGGCCGGGCCACCGGGTTCGACGAACACGGTGTGCCCTTCCGGGTAGATCGTTTGGACATCCGGCAAGAACAGGAGATCGCAGCCCGCAGCTTCCAGCATCTCGGCATCGCGCTCGGGTTGTCTCGGGTACCGCGACAGATCCTCGGCTCGATTGAACTGGGTCGGGTTGACGAACACCGAGGCGACCACCCGATCCGCCCGTTCGCGGGCTGCGCGGACGAGCGAAAGGTGCCCTTCGTGGAGCGCGCCCATGGTCGGCACGAAGCCGACCGTCCGGCCGCGCACACCCCAGAGCGCCAACTCCTGACGGAGCGCCGCCTCGTCGCGTATCTGCAGCATCTTTCCCTTAGGTCCTCTCGTGGTCCGGATCTAGCCGTAGATCTTGCGCAGTTCGGGTTTCGGTTCGAGCGAACCGTAGCTTTCTTCCGGCAGCGGAAAGCGCCCCGTGCGCACGTCGTCGGCGAAGCGCGCGATCGCTTCGCGCGAAGCGAGCCCGAGCTCGGCGTAACGCCGCACAAAGCGGGGCGCGATCCGCTCTTCGAGGCCGAGCAGGTCGTGGTAAACGAGCACTTGACCATCACAATTGGCGCCGGCGCCGATGCCGATCGTGGGGATGGTCAACCGCTCCGAGATCTCCGCTCCGAGGTCGCTCGGAACGCATTCGAGAACCAGCGAGAACGCACCGGCCTCTTCGAGCTCGAGCGCCGCGTCGACCATTTTCCGTGCCGCGTCTTCGCTCCGCCCCTGGACCTTGTATCCGCCGAGGCGGTGGAGCGACTGGGGGGTGAGCCCAAGGTGCGCCATCACCGGCACTTCGGCGGAAACGAGCGCGCGGACTACGTCGGGTCGCCCGCCTTCGATCTTGACCGCCTGCGCCCCCGCCTCTTTGACGAACCTGACGCCCGAAGCGACCGCCTGATCGGGCCCAAGGTGGAACGAGCCATACGGCATATCGGCGACCAAGAGGGCGCGCTCGACACCCCGGCGCACGGCGCGGGTGTGGTGGATCATTTCGTCCATCGTGACCGACAGGGTGTCCGGATGGCCGAGCACGACCATCGCAAGCGAATCGCCGACCAGGATCAGATCGGCGCCGGCTGCATCTGCCGTCTTCCCCTGGGGGAAGTCGTAGGCGGTGACCATGACCAACCGGTCGCCGCGGGAGGGAGCTTCGACGATCGAGGGAACCGTGATGCGCTTCGTAGCCATTCGTTCGCGCTCCGATATCTCGCCCGGGGTGTCTTTAAATCTCAAGAAGACGCCCCGAAAAGCGAAAAGCCCTTCACGCCGAGGAGGCGGAAGGGCCGGCAAGCGCAGAGATATACCCGTTGGAATCGAGGCGTTGCGCGTTGGCCGCCGCTTAGGTCGAGGTGTCGGTCCCCCGAAACATTTCGGGACAACGGATCCGGCCCTCTCGCCGCGACCGTCACGCCCTCGTCGGGGCGCTTTCGGTTCTTTCCGTCTCGGTCCCGGCGGCCGGTGTCCCTCACAATTGGGGACTTAAAAGGCCGCTCACAGGATCCCAGCGGTTGCCAGACCCCTTTCGGGCTCCGACGGGACAGATCATATGCGGGTCGGTCGGCTAATTCAAATCGCTCAGCGCGAGCCCATCGGCACGAAGTACTCGGTCCCCTTGATCGGCCGGGAGAGCCGGTGGAGCAGCTCGGTGAAATCCTCCGGCCGGTCGGGGAAGTTGAGATACCGGGTATCGACCACCAGAAGCGGCGACCGCTCGTAGTAGTGGTAGTAGTGGTTGTAGGCGTCGATCAGCTCGGCCTCGTAGTCGCGCGCCAGGGTCTTTTCGACCGCCCGCGCCCGCCGCTTGATCCGGTCCATGCAGGTGTCCACGTCGGCCACGAGATAGAGGATCAGGTCGGGCTTCGGGATCTGCGGTTCGAGCAGGGCGTAGAGCTTGTCGAACAGCATCAGTTCGTCGTCGGACAGGTTCAGGTAGGCGAAGATCCGGTTCTTTTGGAACGTGTAGTCCGAAACCACCATCCGCTCGAACAGCTCGCGCTGGGCGATCCCCTGTTGCTGCTTGAACCGTGAGAGCAGAAAGTAGAGTTCGGTCTGAAACGCAGCGCCCGGTCGGTCTTGGTAAAAGTCGCCGAGGAACGGATTGTTCACGTCTTCGAGGACTTTGACCCCCTCGAAGTGGCGCGTGAGCATCTCAACCAGGGTGGTTTTGCCCACCCCGATCGGTCCGTCGACCGCGATGTAGTGATACGGAAGGCTCGGTCCGCTCAAGGCTTTTTAGGCGCCGGTCGCGAGCGCCGCGGCGGCCGCAAGCTCTGCGGTCCCCATGAGGGCCGGAGAAACCGGGGCGGCGATCGGGTTGTACAAGGTGTCGCGCTCGATCGGCTCGAACCCGACCAGGCGGACGATCCGCTCGAGTTCGGCGCGGGTCATCTGCTGCGGCGTGCCGGCTCCGGCCATGTGATAGATGGTTTCCTCGACCACCGTGCCGTCGAGGTCGTCGGCCCCGAAGCGGAGCGCCACCTGGGCGAGCTTCGGCGAGATCATGATCCAGTAGGCCTTGATGTGCGGAATATTGTCGAGCACCAGGCGCGACGCCGCGATGTGGCGCAGGTCGTCGGTTCCGGTCGTGTGGTACTTCAACCCCATGTAGTTGTTCTCGGGGTGATAGGCCAGCGGAATGAACGCGTTGAAACCGCCCGACTCGTCCTGGAGATCGCGCAGGCGCATGAAGTGATCGACCTTGTGGATCGGCTTTTCGACGTGGCCGTAGAGCATGGTGCAGTTGCTCTTGATCCCCATCCGGTGGGCGATGCGGTGGACCTCGATCCACTCGTCCGCGTCGAGCTTGCCGTCGCAAATGATCTCGCGCACTTCAGAATGGAAGATCTCGGCGCCGCCGCCGGGGAGCGACCCGAGCCCCGCGTCGCGCATCTGGTGCAAAACTTCCTCGATCGACAACTTCTCCCGCTTGGCGAACCAGCCGATCTCGATCGCGGTGAACGCCTTCAAGTGAGCGTTCGGGAAGCGCTCGCGCAAGCCCCGGAGCATGACCAGGTACCACTCGAGCGAGAGATCCGGGTGCAGCCCACCGACGATGTGGAACTCGGTCGCCCGCTGCCCGCCCTGTTCGGCAGCGTGCTTGTAGACATCCTCGTGGCTCATCTCCCAGGCGTGGGCCTCGCCCTTGAGCGCCGCGAAGCTGCAGAACTTACAGTTGTAGGTGTAGACACAGACGTTCGTCGGGTTGATGTGCCGATTGACGTTGAAGTAGGTGACGTTACCGTGCAGCCGCCGCCGAACCGCATCCGCCAGCCGGCCGAGCGCCACGACGTGGGGGGTGGTCAGGCAGAGGAGGGCGTCGTCTTCATTCAGCCGGACGCCGTCGCGAACCTTCTCGGCGAGCGGCCGGAGGGCGGAGGGAAGGCGTTCCGGATGGATCTCGGGGGTCTGCATTTCGGATTCCTTGGGGCTTCCTCGGAGCTTCTCGAAGCGGCTCCATCGGGTTCAACCCGGCTGATGGCAGGGCAGTATAGCAGGGGGGAGACGCCCTTCGAGGGGGAAAACAACGCCGGGTTTGCGCCTCATTCCCGGCCGGACAGACCATCGCTTCGGCCCCCCCTCATCCGAATTCCAACAACCTCCATAGAGACCTTCTGAACCCCGCGACCTTCGCCGACCTGGGCGGAAAGATGAGCGAAGCGAAGTTCGGCGACCTGATGAGTCGGGTGAACCCGACGATTCTCTACTCGGATGCCGTGGTGATTCGCGAGCGCCTGGACCTCGGCTACGCGCCCGAAAGGCCGCGCTTCTCGAAGGAAGAAACCGGCGTGGTGCGCTTCGACTACTACGTGGCCACTGTCAAAATCCCTTCTCGCGCCCCTCGCCGTAAGATGCTATCTTACTCTGTATGAAAACCGCCGTCTCCACCAAGGGGCAGATCGTTCTACCTGCTGAGATCCGTCGGCAGGACCGAATCGAAGCCGGCGACGAGTTCGAAGTCGAGCGCGTCGACCGGGGAGAGTACCGGCTTCGGCTGGTTCCACCTCGGAATGAGGGTCTCTTGGACTGGCTGCTCGGCTGTCCTGAGAAGGGGTACTTCGTCCCCCTCGGGTCCGAGTCCACGGACACGTTGTGACCATCCTGGTCGATGCCAACGTCCTGAGTGAAGCAACCCGCCCGGAGCCTCAACCGGAAGTCCTGGCGTGGTTGGCGCAGCATGAACGGGAGATCGTCGTCGATCCCGTCATCCTCGGTGAGATCCGCTTCGGAATCCTCTTGCTCCCCGGCGGCAGGCGACGCCAGCGCCTGGAGCGCTGGTTCGAGGAAGGGTTCGGCCTCCCCCTCGCAACACGCAACCGGCGCGATTTTGAGCAAGCCGAGATCCAGGTCATCGACCCGTTTGCCAGATAGCACCGTCTTCCCCCCCCGGGAGGCGCAAAACAAATCACCGGCGAAGGAATTCGGCCATCTCTGCATCCAAACAGGGGCAGGCAAACCCCCAACGGAGGAAGAGACCATGAAGACCCCACGCCCCTTACCCCTACTTCTCGCAACCGTCGCCGCTCTGATCTCGGCGGGTGGCGCCCAAGGCGTTGAGATCCCGTTTAAAGAAGCCAGGATCTACATCGAATTCAACCAGACGGCCAACGATCTCGGCTATCACGTCTCGCTCGATGCGGAGAACTGGAAGCGGTTGAAGATCGTCAACCCGAACGAGGTCAAGGTCTTCGAGGTGATCGGCTTCGCCGCCTACCGACAGCTGGGCATGACCGAGCTGTTCTTTGAAGGGGCCGAGCCGAACCTGGACGAGTTCCCGCTCGACGAGCTGCTCGGCCTCTTCCCAGAGGGGGTGTACGACTTCGAGGGCCTGACGGTCAACGGCGATGAGCTCGACAGCGAGGCGATTCTTTCTCACGCCGTACCGAACGGCCCCAGCAATGTCCGGGCGCTCTTGGGCGCCAACAACTCGCTCGTCATCAGTTGGGACGCTGTGACCACCGTGCCCGAGGGTTTTCCGGACCGGCCGATCAGAATCGTCGGCTATCAGCTGATCGTCAAGCCGTTTCAGGTCACGGTTCCGGCCAACGTCCGGTCGGTGACGGTCCCCAAAGAGTTCGTGCGTTCCATTCCCCGGGGGGAGGTTCTGTTCGAAGTCCTGGCGATCGAAGCGAGCGGCAACCAGTCAATCACCGAGAGCTCCTTCGTGAAGCCGTGACGCGATCGGTCGCCATGGGCAAGAGGGAGGGATCTTTCGCGCTCCCTCTTGCCCTCTCTGAATCCTCTTCGTTCTCATCCTCAGCGCTTTTCGCGGCAAGATCGCTGACCCTGGCCGCCGGAGATGGAGACGGGCCTGAGGCGCAACGTAGGCGAACAGGCGGGTGAGGCCGGGGGCCCTGGAGAAGGAAGCGCCAGCCAGCTGCGGTCTTGCCGCCCGGAGAGGTTTCGTCTATCCTCCCTCCGCGTGCAGTGGCCTTGCCCATGCAGCCATAGCTCAACTGGATAGAGCGACAGACTACGGATCTGTAGGTTGGGGGTTCGACTCCTCCTGGCTGCACCACCACTTACCCCGGTACAAAGGTACAAGCAGGCCACCTAGCCTAGCCAGGTGCATTTCGTATCTGGTGGAGCGGTCAACCTCCCTTTGGCATCGCGTCAGGATAGGGCCCAAGAAAGCGCTCGCCGTTGAAGTGAATCATGTGGTCGGGATCTTCAGCGATCCAGACCTCCGATTCCCAGGCGATCTGCGAAACAAAGGTCTGCATTGTGCGGCGGTTCTCAAAAGCCGTGACAAACACCAGGCCGGCCTTACAGCCAGCGAACAAGTCCTTGAGTTCCTTGCGGCGCTTGCCATCCACCGGACCCGCGCTGGTGACGGCCTCGATGATCAGCAACCAATTCTTGGCCGCGTAGTGGACGATCACATCGGGGATCTTTGCGGCCGAATCCAGGGTGACCCCTAGCACCGCAAGGCTGGCGGCCTCCAAGTGAACGAACTTGCTTTCCGTGTCGCCAATGTAAAGGACCACACCTCCCGGAGCGAAAGCCGGGCAGAAGACTTCGATGACCGCTTTGATCAGCGGATTCTGGCCGCCGGGTGAAAGCGCAACCCTGGAGCCATCGGGCAGGGCGACCGGCACCCGGGCCAAATGACGATTCCTCGTGATCTCATTCTTGGTGCTTTCGCGGCCTGCAAGATATTCGCGCAAGGCCGGCAACCACTCGGGAGCTCCAAACTTACGGAGTAAAGCGAGGGCGGAAGACTCGATCTGATAGACCGTCTTTCCGCTGTTGGTGGGACGCTCTGGATCGTCAGGATTACGCAGCAGCAAACTCTCTCCAACAAAGAATTTTACCGCTTCGTCTCGAATGGTTTCGCGCGTGTTCGGTGCGTATCGAACGCCGTAAGATTCCGCGATAAAACTGATGACCGGAGTGATGCCACAAAGCGGACTTTCTGCATCTGCCCACGCCTCTTCGGGGGAGAGATCCAGTAGCGCGAGCAGCGTATAGGCGGCCGCCTCATTCCGCTGCTTCGGCCCGAACTGCAAGCTGGTGAGCACTTCGATGGCTTCGGCCAGTCGCCGTTTCCTGGCGACAGCGATCCTCTGGGATTTACTGGTTGGCATGTAGGTGCTTGTTGACGAGCTGGTCGATGTTGTCCTGGGAGAGCTCGAGTGTCTTCATTTCAAGACCCATTTTCCGCAAAGTTTTACGGTCGGGATAGGCCAGCGCTCGCAGGTCGGTCGCATTCACCTGCGTATGACCGCTGAAGCACCGAAAATATTGGTCGACCACGGTGGAATTCAGGAAGGCGAAGAGACCTAGTGCCAGGCTTCTCTCCAACCCAGAGCCGCTCGCGTGGAAATAGTTCAGGTGGTTTTCGAAAC
Source organism: Holophagales bacterium (assembly GCA_031404815.1). GTDB lineage: Bacteria > Acidobacteriota > Thermoanaerobaculia > Multivoradales > UBA5704 > DASYKS01. The sequence goes on from JANNIH010000154.1 coordinate 19,587, forward strand.
CGACCCAATCGGCCCTCACTTCGTCTGGGTCAAACATGCAAGCCACAAGCCGGCGACGCTCCTCTTTGGACGAGAAGCGCTTGGTGAGCAAGTAGACTCCCGAGGGCACAAGCCACGGTCGCGTCTGATCATTATCCAGAATAGCATTGGGCTTTCGGGCTCCCTGCTTCGGCCAATGAACGGTACCTCCGTTGAAGTGGCAGGGATAAAGCAGAGGAACCGTGCCGATTTCAGGATCCTGACGAAGAGCGGCCTTGAGCCGAAAGTCAACGACACGGCCTGTCGAGACGGTCACTCCCAAATCGGCCAAGCTCGAGCGGAGGCCTTCCATGGTCTCTTTGGCCGCTGTATGGCCAATCGCAGAGGGGATGTGGATAAATCTCTCCGGGTCGTGCGGGTGAACCACGTCAGCGAACGGAAGGACCGCCTTGGCGACCACTCCTCCTTCCTTTCCACTGCTGCTGGAGATGACGACTTCGCTCGGTTGGTTCCGACCCTTGACGGCATGGAAGATGATGTTCTCTTGCAACACGCTGTCGTTGCGGAAGGCAGCTTGCCGGGAGTCGAACACATGCACCCGGCGCAGCTCCAAATGATGCAAAAAGTCCTCGCGGAAGGGGCGAAAGTAGGGGCCGTTGCAAAAGCTCCGGGGCGTGATCCCGACGAGCTGACCTCCGGGAACCAACAACCGCTGAATGAGCGCAATGAATCCGGAATAAAGATTGCCGGTCTCGACGCCCAGGGTACGCAGAAGAAGCCTTTCGGGTGAGTCTTTGCTTATCTTTCGATAGGGGGGGTTCACGATCGCCGCGTCGAAGCGAGGCGGCCGTTCACTGAACAATCCGCCCGCCAGGCGTTCTGCCATCTCTTGGATAAAGTCAACGGGGAAAACGATAAAAGTGAACCGAATGCCTTTCCCTTCGCAACGACGTTGACATCCCTGCATGGTCGCGAAAAGGGCGTCAAGAATGAGTGGGTCCATCTCGTAGAGGGATGCCTCAATGGTTCTAACGCCGTCACTTTCCGCACACAGGCGGGAGACGAAGGCAGAGGTAAGAGCCCCGGCGCCAGCCCCGGCATCCAACAAACGCACGGTTCCTGGGAGCGGTCCGAACATCGAGGCCATGAAGTCGGCCACCGGTGCGGCGGTGAGAAACTGTCCTAGTTTCCCTCGCTGAACCCTCGAATGTGACGTGGTGGCGGCTTCCATCCCATCAGGCTATCAAACTTCCAGTGGCTCGCGTCTTCCCCAGGTCTCACCAACCAGCTCTAATCCTCCTCGTACTTGATCTCCATCCCCCGCGCCCTCCAGGCCGAGATCGCGACCAGCAGCCCGGCGAAGATCAGCAGGCCGATCACCGCGACCGGCTTGCTCGGCGCGTCGGCGAGGAGGGCGAGCGGGCCGTCGGAGACGGGGACGGGCATGAGGGATTGGAGGTAGTGGATCACGCTCGCCTTTTTGAGCAGGGGCGGGAGGAGGAAGTGGATTCCTTCCCAGCCGAAGATCAGGAGCGCGGGGATCGCAGGGCTGCGGAAGAAGAAGCCGAGCGTGAGGAAGATCGCGCCGTAGCCGACGCAGGCGAGCAGGGTGGTCGCGACGTAGGCGAACAGGTGGCTTAAGCCCGGGCCTTCAAGCAGGAAGCGTTGGCCGCCGGGGATGGGGGCGAAGGTGAGCAGGAACGACGCGGCGGTCGAGAGGCCGAAGAGGAAGCCGGCCACTGTGAGGCCGGTCAGGTATTTGCCCACCACCAGCAGCTCGCGGCGGATCGGCGCGAGGAAGTAGTAGTGGAGGGTGCGGTCGAGCACCTCGCGGCGGATCAGGTTGCCGAAGATTCCGACGCACCCGAGGAAGACCACGACACGGAGCAGCGAGGCCTGGAAGATGGGGCCCGCAAAGGCCGACTGCGCTTCGGCCAGGTCGAACAGCTCGCGGGTCGAGTCGCCATGGACAAAGAACAGGCGCAGGGAGAGCAGTGCAGGGGCGGCGAGGGCGAGCAGCCAGAGGCCGATCGCGCGCTTGCCGAAGAAGCCTTTTTTCAGCTCCATGCGGATGATCGCCGCGAGCTGGCGGCGGCGCATGGCCGCGCTGCCCGGGGCGGGTTCGGTGGCTACGGCGGTGTTTGCCGGGGTCGCCGGGGTCGCCGGGACTTGGTTCGAGATCGCGGCGCTCATCACCGACCCCCTTGTTCGATCAGATATTGGTAGACCGCGTGGACATCGGCGTCGGCCGGCACGATCGATTCGATCGCGAGGTTGTTCTCGAGCACGATGCGGTTGAGCAGCAGGTGGAAGCCGTCCGCGTCTTTGGTGCTGACCAACAGGCCGCGACGGTCCGGGCTGATTCGCGCCTCGACCACGTGGTCGTGCTCGAACAGTCGCGAAGCGAGAAGGGAGGGACGGTCGCAGCGGATCATCACCTGGACCGGGTGCTCCTCCTCCATCTCGTCGCGGACGCCGCCGATCTCCCCCTCGGCGACCACGTAGCCGCCGTTTAAGAGCACCACCTGATCCGAGATGAGATCCACCTCGTGCAGAATGTGGCTGGAGACCAGCACGTGCTTGCCGGCGCCCGCCAACTCGCGGAACAGGGCGATCACCTCGGCGCGCGCCATCGGGTCGAGACCGTTCAGCGGCTCGTCGAGAATCAAGACCGACGGATCGTGCGCCATCGCCTGGGCGAGCTTGATGCGCTGGCGCATGCCTTTGCTGTAGCCCGCGACCTTCCTCCCACCCGCCTCGGTGAGCCCCACCCGATCGATCGCTTTCGCCGCGCGTTCTCTGGCGTCGGTGGCCGCAAAGCCGTAGACGCGCAGCAACAGCTCGACGAACTCGAAGCCGGTGAGGCCGGTCGGAAACGCGTCCACCTGGGTGGCGAAGCCGATCTCGCGGAACATCGTCTCCGGCCGGTCGGGCGACAGGCCGCGGACGCTGACGGTTCCCGCGCTCGGGCGCAGCAGGCCGACAAGGAGGTTCATCAGCGTCGTCTTGCCCGAGCCGTTCGGGCCGACCAGGCCGGTAATTCCGGGCGGAATGGTGAGGTCGATCCGGTTGACGCCCAGCACCTCGCCATAGAACTTCGAGACGTTGTCGAGGACGATCTGATCCGAGCCCGTCGATCCCATCGTCGGCGCGCTCATCGCACCACCTCGTAAGCGCGCAAGCGCGTTTTGAGCAACCAAAGGAAGACCAGACAGCCGCCGACCATCGTGATCCAGGCGAGCGTGAGCGGATGGTCGTCCGGGGGACTGACGCCGAACAGTGAGGCCCAGACTGCGGCGTTCGCGCCCGAGGCGTCGAACAGGCGGCCGAACGACTGGCCGAGAATCCCTTGCACCGCGTGGCCGAACGCCTGGCCGACGAAGAAGAGCATGAATAGGGCGATGCGCGCGACCGGCTTCCATTTCACCCAAGCCGAGATCGCGAGCGAAAACAGCGAGAGGAACAGAATCCAGATCCAGCTGCCGATGAATAGGGCGGAAGCGATCTGCAGATGCGCCGCGGCCCAACTCGGCTCCAGGTAGGCCTGGAAGCCCCAGAGCAGCAGGCCGGGCACCCAGGTGACGAGCGACATCAGGATCGCCAACACACAGAGCTTTCCGATCACGTACTCGGCGCGCGAAAACGGCCGGGCGAGGTAGAGTGGCAGCCCGTTGTTGCGCAGGTCGGGCGCCACGAGCGCCGGCCCGACGAACAGAGCGAGCACGAAGCAAAGTCCGCTCTGAAGCGACAGGCCGCGCAAGAAGAACTGGGCGTCGATCGGCAAGACCTCGTTCAGCTTCTCGACCGTGAGGCCGATCATCTTGAGCGCCGACAGGTTGTGGTGCAGGTAGACGATCAGCAGGCCGGCGAACGGTACGCCGAAGCAGAGCGCGAAGAAGATCGCGAACAGCCGGCTCTTGAACACGTCCGAGTAGGCATAGCGCGGCAGGATCAGGAATCGACGCTTTTCAAGCGTGAGCGGCCCGGCGTACGGTCGATAGTTGCGTTCGAAAACGGCCATCGGACTACCCCTCCATCGCTTTCAAAAAGATGTCCTCTAACGAATCGCGGCGATAGTCGAGGTGGCGGATCTGCACCGAGTGCTCGACCGCCGCCAAGTAGAGCGCGCGAACTTCGACCCCTTCGGGCAGCACGAGTTTGATCCGCCGCCGGCTCCCTTCGGCCACTTCGCACCCGAGCCCGTCGAGCGCATTGCGGAAGCGCAGCTCATCACCGTTTTCGGCGCGCAGCTCGAGTTCCAGAAAGCTCCGGTTCGCGCTCCGCTCCGCCTCCAGGTTGCAATAGGTGGCGATCTGGCCGTTTTTGAGCACCAGGACCTCTTCGCAGCACTCTTCCACGTCGCGCAGCAGGTGGGACGAGAGGATCACCCGCACCTGCCCCGCGTCGCGGATGTTGCGGATCAGGTGGAGCATGCGGGCGCGGGCCGGCGGATCGAGCCCGTTGGTCGGCTCGTCCAAGAACAGTACTTTTGGCCCGTGAACCAGCGCCTGAGCGAGCTTGGCGAGCTGTTTCATGCCGAGCGAGTAGCTATCGACCGGCCGATAGCGCGCTTCGCCCAAACCGACGTAAAACAGCGCCTCGTGCGCGCGCTCCAGCGCCTGCTCGGGCGGCAGACCCGAGAGCTCGGCCATCAGCCGGACGAAGCGGACGCCGGACAGTCCGGCGATGAATGCATCGTTTTCCGGCATGTAGCCCATCAGCGCACGGATGTCGCGCCCCTGGTTCCGGATGTCGTGGCCGAGCAGTCGCGCGGTGCCGGCCGAAGGGGGGTAGAAACCGAGCAGGGTGTGCAGCAGGGTCGTCTTGCCGGCGCCGTTGGGCCCCAGCAGGCCGATCGAGCGCCCGGTCAGTTTTGCGGTGAGCCCGTGGAGGATTCGGCGTTTGCCGAGCGTGACCTCCAGACCTTCGAGGTCGATCACGGGAATGGTTTCGGTCATGGGATGCATCTCCTCGACAGACGGACAAAGCGAACAAAGAGCAGCGCCGAGAAACGGTAGAGGCGCAGCATGCTGCGCCTCTACCTACGGTTTTCGGGATGAGGTGTTTCCAATCCTACTCGACGCCGTGCCCACCGATCGAACGGAGGATGCTGGAGAATCCGGTGAGCAATTTGAGGTTGTCACCGAGCGGACCGTTCAGCGCGTTGCTGCCAAACAAGATGCGATCCTCTTGGGCGTAAGCGTAGATCGCGCTAGGACCCTGGCCGAGGAACGACCGAAGGGGCTTGGCCTCATCGCGATCGAGCGCGCTTTTGGGAATGAACTTCGCCCCTTGCTTGGCGAGCGCACCGAGATCCTGGAACACCAGGGCCGAGACGTTCACCTGCCCATCCGTGCCGAGCAGGTTCTTCAGCCGTTCGGAGCGACCCAGGGTTGCACCCGACTCGCGGCCGGCGAACGCCCGCTCGATCAACGTGCGGGAAGGAGCGGCCACCAGGAAGCCCCCTTCGAACGCGTAGTGGATCGACATGCCGAGATCCGCCGAAGTGATCGTGTGCCAGGTGCGGCCACCGCGGGTTTCCGTGGTCAAAACAATCCCCGGTTTTCCGTTGGCGGTCAGCTCGCGATTGAGTCGTTCGACCGTGATCTCGATCGTGTGTTGGAGCGTCGCCGGATCGTAGACCTCAGCCACGAACTTCCAGGACGGCTTGGGCAGTACCGGCCCGTCGAGCGCCAGAGCGAACTCACCACCGAGCGGAGCGACCACGTCGTCGCGCAGCTTGAAGCCCTCTTTCGCTTCCGCCTGGGCCAGCTCGGTGGCGAACTTCGGGTTGGCGGCGAGCAGCTCGTCGAGCAGGGTCGCCGGGTTCTTGACCACGAAGGCCGCTGCGGCATTCGCGTCGGGCGAGACGAAGTCGAGCGCCCTCATGGGAGCCGGCTCCGCGAGCCAAGAGGCGATACCGCGCCGCGCCTGCTTGAAGGTCAGGGTGGCCCGGGTCTCCGCCCGTCCCGCGAGGTCGCGCCGCTCGACGATGAACTGGTCGAGGTCGAGAATGCCGAGCGACTCGGCCATCTGGTGCTCTTCGCCGTCTTCCGCCTTGGCCAACTTCGTCCCCTCACCAATCAGAGCCGCGAGATCGGCCGAGAAGAGCCAGCCTGCGCCGTCCTGATAGGAAGCGGCGACCCGGTTGCGGAATGCCGAGGCGACGAACGGATTTCCGCCGGAGGCGTTGGCCGCGACCTGGTTGATCCGTGCGGCGCTCGGGCTTGCGACAAACAGGCCGTCGCCGATCCAGAGCAGCAACTCGTGGTCCTCATCCGCGTTCGCCGTGGCCGGCAGGGTCGCGACGACCCGGATGGTGTTGTGCTTGTTCTCCCCGGCCTCGCTCCGGAGACGCTCGATCTCCGCGGTGAGCGCGGCACGGAACGCCGCTTCGTTCTCGACCTCGGCGGTGAGCACCGGTTCGGGCTCGGAGGTTTCGCCGGTTGCCGACGTTCCGACCGAGATCGCGATCTCGGGTCCGAGGTTGCTGCCCAGCTCGGAGATCCGGTCGATCAGGTCGTGGACCTTCTGGCGCTCGGCGTCGGAGGAGAAATTGTCCTGCCACCACTGGCGCAGGGTCTCGCTCTCCGCGAGCTTCTGGTCGAGCAGCGCTTGAGTCTCGCCCAGATTGCGGGCGAGGTTCGGCAGCGCGATGAACACCTTCGTCCCTGCGGGCGACAGGTCGAGCAGACGGGTTGAGTAGCGCAGGCCCGGCCGTTCGATCTGCGCGTCGATGTCGCGGCTCGCCGCGGTCAGCTCGGCGAGCAGCTGGTCATACTGCGCGGCGTTCTTGCTCCAGGCGATCTCCTGGGCGACCGGTACGGTCGAGAGGCTGGCGGCGGTGACCACCTGGCCCCCCGGATGGAGGATGTTCTCGCGGCCGGATTGGTTGACGTGGACTTCGCCCTCGACCACCGCGACGCGCGATCCTTTGGTGCCGTGGTTGACCGAGAAGATGGTGCCGGTGACGGCGACCAGGCAGTCGTCGGTCTCGACATACAAATGGCGCGCCCGCTGTTTGGCGGCCTGGACGATGATCTTGCCGCGCTCCAGCTCGATCGTGTTCCCCTTGCGACCGGCGTCGAGCGACAGCCCGGCGCGCTCGCTCATTTCGATCACCGAACCGTCGGTCATCCGTACGAAGGCGTGCGACCCCTTGGCGGTGCGGATCTCGTCCCCTTCACGAATCGCCGCGCCGGCGCCGAGTTGGGCGGTCGCCTCGCCGTCGATCCGATAGAGGCTCCCTTCGATCGCCTCGACGCGCGCCATCTGGCCGCCCGAGATGAAGAAATCCTGCATCAGGAAGATACCGGTCCCGAGCGCCGCGACCAGCACAGCGGCCAGGGCGTAGAGGGTGCGGTGGTTCCTCTGCGGAGCGCGGGTGACCACTGCGGCTGCGACCAGCGGTTTTCCCTCACGGGCGGTGCGCAGAGCGCGACGGCAGGGGACGCAGCTTCTCGTGTGGTCTTCGACCAACAGGGCGCGGGCGGCGGGCAATTCTCCGGCCAGGTACGCCGGGATCTCCGCCTGGAAGTCCTCGCAGTGGCGCAGCGGCGAGTGGATCGCATGGAGCGCCGGAGCGGTGGTTGCAGCTTGCGCAACAGCTTCGGCGGGGAAGCCGGTCACGGCGTATTGCGCGAGCTTGCCCCGCACCCGGGCTGCGGCGGCGGCCATTTCGTGCTCATCGACCGGAGTAGACGCGATCTCGGAGATCGCCTGGTCGAGGCGGGCTTCATCGATGCGGTTCTTAAACAGGCTCATGATTGACCTCCTTGGTGCGACGAAAGCTCTTTCTGCAGCCGATGGCGAGCACGATGCAAGATGACGGCGACAGCGGTTTGGGAACAGGCGAGCGTCCGGGCGATGTCCAGGTTGCTCTGCCCTTCAAAGTAGCGAAGCGAGAAGATCTCCGCCTGACGTGGTGAAAGTTGGCCGACCGCGGAGCGCAGCGCCTGGGCCAGCTCGCGGTTGCCGCGGCGGCGTTCCGGGCCATTGCCCGGCTCGTCGGCCAGGCTTTCGGCCACGTCGTCGAGCGCCACGGCCCGGGCGCGTTTTCGACTGCGCGCCAGATCGAGCGCGGCGTTGACCGCCGCCCGGTGAAGGTAGCTCCCCACCTGCTCGGTAAGGTCCAGCTCTTCCCGGCGGGCGAGGCGAAAGAACACGGTCTGCATCACGTCCTCGGCGTCCGAGGCGTTGCCCGTGATGCGGTAGGCGGCCCGGTAGACCCCCTGGTGGTGCAGCTCGAACAGTCGTTCGAGGGTCGCCGGAACGGGCTGGCCGATGGCCTGGCTCCCGGATCTGGCAGTGGGGGCTCCCCCGGGGGGGGCGGTGGATACGGCGATTGGAGCGGTTGCCTGCACGATGTCGTCCCTCCTGATGTCTCCACTCATGGAACGTGCCTCCCGGGAGAATGTTACGCCTGGCTCCCGAAGAGAGCCCAACGTGGGAGAAAAGAGGGGCCAAAAGGCGCAAAATGGAGGCCTCGCGTCCGTCAAAGCTGTCGGTACCCCCGGTCTGGACTCTCAAGGAGGGAGCTTCCATGCTTCTCAACTACCTCGATTCGGCCATCGGTTTCGTCGTCGTCATCCTTATGTTTTCCCTGCTGATCACCATCGCCGTCCAGATGGTGGGCGTATTGCTCCAACTGCGCGGCAAGAGCCTGTTGCACGGAGTGGAGCTGCTGCTCAAGGAGAGCGATCCGGGTCTGAGAAATCAGGCCCAGGCCCTTGCCGACCAGGTGCTCACCCACCCGGTGATCGCGGAGGGCAAGAAGCGGCTCGGCATCGCGCTGCGGCCGAACGAGCTCAAGCTGATCCTCGAGTCGCTGGCCGACTCGAACCCAACCCTGAAAGCCGCCCTTACCGAGCGCGGCGGGGCGATCTCCGCGAAGATCGACGCCTGGTACGAGCCCGTGATGGATCGGGTGAGCGAGCGCTACAAGATGAACACCCGCTGGGTGGCGACCGTCTTCGCCGTGATTCTCGCCTTCGCCCTTCAGCTCGATTCGATCAGCCTGTTCCAGCAGATCGCGACCAACGGCGAGCTGCGCGCGCGCCTGATCACGATGAGCGATTCCGTGCTCGAAACCAGCAAGAAGGTGCTCGATGCACCGCCCGCCCCCGGCACGGAGCAAGGCTTGAAAGACCTTACGGCCCGGGCGAAGGAGGTCAAGGCCGGGATCGAGAAGAGCGAGCTGCGGCTGGTACCGAACCCCTGGCGCCTGTCCGCCTTCGACAGCGTTCGCAGCGTCCTCGGCCTCGCCCTCTCCATGTTCCTGCTCGGCCTCGGAGCCCCGTTCTGGTACGGCGCGCTACGCAACCTGGTCGGCCTACGTCACGTGGCGGATCAGAAGGACGACGAGAAGGAGAAGGCGGAACGAGAGGCGGCGGCGGCGAAGAAGTAGGGGCTTGTCTTGTTCTCGGCCGGGCTGGCGCGAAAGGTGCCACGCGAGTACGATTCCGAAGGGGTCCTCATGAGCTTACCGGCCGTCATCTTCGAAGAACGACTGCGCATTCCGAGCGAAGCTCACCGCCTCACGCCGTTCCGCCTTTGGAGCGCCGGAGAAGAATTTCCAGAAGTGGGTCGAGTCGACTTTCTTGCCGGTGACATTGAGGTGGACATGAGTCCGGAGGATCTCCACACCCACGGAACGGCGAAAACCGAGGTCGCGGCAAGGCTCCAGCTTCTAGTGGCCGATCCGGGCCGGGGCGAGGTGTTCGTCGATCGGGCTCGCGTGGTCTCCTCCGTCGCCGACCTGTCCGTCGAGCCGGACATCGTGGTCGTGCTGGGCGAATCTCTCGCCGCGGGCCGGGTCCGCTTTGTGCCCGCGGCCAAGGATCCAACCCGCTCCTCCGAGATCGAGGGCGCACCCGATCTGATCGTCGAAATCGTCAGCGATTCTTCGGAAAAGAAGGACCTCGTCCGCCTGCCGCGCCTTTACGCCAAGGCGGGAGTGCCGGAGTTCTGGACGATCGATGCCCGCGGCCCAAAAATACGGTTCTCCATCGACCGCCTTGCCGGAGCCCTTTACCGACGACAGGACTCCGACGCCGACGGCTGGACCGATTCCCCCCTCCTCGGCCTCCGTTGCCGGCTTTCGCGGGAACGAACCGCCTGGGGAAGCTGGCGGTATCGGTTCGAGACTGCTCAGCGGAGATGAGGCCGAGGCCCTTATGCTCGCCGAACGTCGCCCGATCCATGCGACCTTGCGCGATATAGACAACCTGCCGGAAGAGGTCGTTGCCCATCTCGTCGATGGAGAGCTGATCGTCCATCCTCGCCCCGAGGGGCCGCATGTCGAGGCCGCCAGCGAACTGGGCTGGATGCTGATGGGACCTTTCCGCCATGGAATGGGTGGCCCAGGAGGTGGGTCATCCTCGACGAACCGAAGGTCCTTTTCGGCTCCCCAGCTCCTCGTTCCGGACCTCGCAGGCTGGAAGAAGGAACGCTTCGTCGCCACCCGAAAGGGACCGTACACCGTCGCCCCCGACTGGGTCTGCGAGATCCTCTCCCCTTCGACTCGAAGATTCGATTGCTCGACCAAACTCCCGAGCTACACCCGAGCGGGAGTCGGTCACGCCTGGGTTCTCGATCCAGGTGCCCAGACCCTCGAAGTCTTGCGCCTTCACGAAGGACGCTGGCTCATCGTGTCAGTGCACAAAGGGCGCAGCTCCGTCCGCGCCGAGCCTTTCGACACCGTGGCGCTTGACCTGTCCCTAATTTGGAGCGACGCCAGTCTTGAGGGTGAACAGGACGACGCGGCTGATTTGAAACAGGCCGACACCTTATCATCGGCCGGATAGAAACGTATGGTGAACTGTTGGGCCTCTGGCTTAGGGGACTGCTCCACGAAACAATCGAAGGAGCATTACTATTCAAAAGCAATTCTAGGGGGGAGTCCGGTAACCGTAAAAGGGCTTCCTTGGTGCATCTCCGCGAAGACAATTCCCGCTGAAGGTTTCGCACGAAACATTCTCTGCGCGAAACACAATTCCGCACTTTCGCAGCTCGACACGGCGGGTAGCGATGCTATGGAGACATTATCGCGCTTTACTCAAGTCGCCTCGGTGCGCCAAGTGCAACGGCGTACACAAAACCAAATTGTCCGCGGGAATGTCGACGGTTATCTGCTCGAGAGGTGGTTACTGAAATTTTTGATAGGTCTCGCATTCGAGCATTCGACTCCAACCGGCGAAATGTGGAGGCCGCCAGAGTCTTGGGTCAAAGTTTGCTTTGGAAGAAAACCCTTCGAAGAAGGCTGTGGTCTCTATGTTGGTCGCTTAGCGCCAGCACATGAGGTTGTTCGGCAGAATCGTGTGTCTGCCCAAACGATTACACGTGGGTCTGGGCAGATTGACGGCGTGCTGTTCGACCTTAATGGACTTCAACTGCTCCTGACAGTTTCCCCGATGGAGGAACAATTGCCCGACTACAGGCCAAATTTTCTTTATGATCGACAGGATGACACGACCTGGCAGGTTGTACGGATTTCTTGGTGTGAGCCAGGTGAGCAACTCAGAGAAGACGATGGCACACACACAGAGTGATCCGATAATCAAAGAGATTCGATAGGTACTGCACCAGGCATCACCCCCGACCCCTCTTCCCAAGGGAGAGGGGAGAAAAGCTGAAACGCCTTTCAGCGGGTGAGGGCTGAATCGGGCATCGCTCCCGGAATTGCCCTCATTTCCTCCAAATACCGCCGGAAGAACGGCAACCCCGCAAGCGCAGGCACCAGATAGCGCGAGGTGAACAGCAGGCCGAGCGCGGCGGCGGTTTGGGGATCGAGGTAGGGGGCGTAGAGCGCGACGAGCGCGGCGTCTCGGGTGCCCAACCCCGCGAAGGTGAACGGGGCGAGGCCGGCGAGGATGGCGAGTGCCGCGAGGCCGATGTGTTCGAGAAACGGCACGTAGGCACGCAGGGCGAGAATGAAGATCCAGAGCTGGACGAAGTGAAGCAGCCAGAGGCCGATCGAGATCGCCACCACCTGCGCGTGGCGCCCCGGTTCGCGCCGGAAGGTGGCGCGCGTCTCCTCCCAGGCGTCGCGCAGCTTTTCGAGCTTGGATTTGACCTTCCCCGGGGCGAAGCGCAGGCCGAGCCCGAAGACGGCGCGGGCGAAGACCTCGGAGTTCAGGGTGAGGAAGCCCACCACGGTCGCGACGGAGATCCCCGCCGCAGCGAGCCAGAGCACCACTCCTTTGCTCGGCAGGAACAGCAACCCGATGGCGCACCAGAGGAACAGGGCGAGCACGTCGTACGCCTTCTCGAACACAGTGAGCGACAGCGCGAGCGAACCGGGCAGATGGCCGCGCGACTTCAAGAAGAACGACTTGGCGATATCCCCCATCTTGGACGGGAGCACCATGTTCATCACGTCGGCAACCAGAATCAGGCGCACCGATTCCGCCGGCCCAAGCGCCGTGCCACTCGGCATCAAGCGGCGCAGGCGCCACCCTTGAACGATTTTGATCAGGACCAGGGCGAGCTGCCCGGCGATCATCCAGCCCAGGTGCGAGCGGGCGAGCACGAGGGCGACGGCGCGCAGGTCGATCTTCCGGTAGATCAGGGCGAGCAGTGCGAGGCTGACCGCGATCGAGATCCACCGCTTGCGCCGGGTGGCGGCCGAAGGTTCGGCCAGAGAGGGAGAGGCGGCGGCCGGTTCGGCCGAGGCGGCCGGGCGCACCCGCGGCCTAGCCTTTGTAGGGGAACTGCGGGCCGTACCAGCTCTCGCGGATCAGCTTCTGCGCTTTCGGCCGGGCAACGAACGGGTACCAGAGGAGCGAGTTGTAGACCAAAGCTCCCTTGGCGAGCAGTTGAACGATCGGCGTGTCGAACAGCAGCGGTTTCAAGAACGACGCCCGCAACCGCTTGTGGATGCCGCCGAGCAGGTTCGATTTCGGCGTCGCAAATTGCTCGGAGCCGACGTCGTCCCCCACCATCCGCCCTTCGATCCCGCCCAAACCCCGCGCCTCGGCGTTGGTGAGGAACCCGATCTGCCGCGGATCGAACCCCATGTAGCGGGCAGCCGCCGCATCCGCCGCCACCAGGTCGGGCGAGGCGATCACGAGATCGGCGATCCGCACATCCCCCGTCCGCGGCCCCTTCCCCTCCTGGCAGACGGTGCCGTCGATCACCGTAAAGCGCGGCGCGAGCGCCTGGTTGATGTCGACGATGACCTGGTGGAGCACCGGGTGAAAGTTGTGCCGGAAGGTGGGCAGACACCCCCACTGATTCTTGAGCGAGGCGGTGATCGTCGAGAGGTGGTGGCACTTCATGACCGGGAGCGTCACCAGGCAATCCGCTTCGAGCAACGTCCGCGGAAAGACCAGCCGGCGGACGTGCATGCCGTCCACCTCGATCTCCTCCAGCCGATCGCGCGACAGATCGACATACTCAACCCCGTATTTCGCCGCCAGCCGGTCGTACCCCCAGATCTTCTCCGCCCGACGGACATTGTCCGCCCCCACAATCTGCGAATCCCCCATCTGCAAACGCACGTCCGGCAGCGCCTCCCGAATCGTCTGCAGAACCCCCTCCAGGACCCAAGGGGAAGTGTTCGTCCCGGGCACCAGAGGGAATGACAGGGTGTTGATCTTCAAAAAAATCCGCTTGCCCTGGATGTGCTCGCGCCAGGAGGCGAGCTCCATCGCCCGTTTGACCGCAGCCTGGACGCCTTCTCCTTGGGTGACGCGGACGCGGGCTACGGGGGCGATGGGCTTTGGCATGAGGAATCACTGGCGGCGAACGACCGCCCAGGAGATGGTAGCAGACGGCGAGGTCGCCCTCATGGGCGGTCTCGGGGCGCGTTACTCGGCGATGTTCAATTCTAAGTGAGGAGGCTTGACACGGTGCCACCGTGGGTACATTGTAAGTCCGCCATGAAGACACGCCTCGTTCCGATGGGCAATTCTCGCGGGGTTCGGCTTCCGAAGCCCCTGATCCAGCAAGCCGGCTTGACCGACGAGGTCGAGCTCGAGGTGCGCGGGAATACCATTCTCATCATTGCCCAGAAGGGCCTGCGGGCGGGTTGGGCGGAGGCGGCTCAGAAGTTGCGAGAGGAAGACGGTGACCGGCTCCTCGATGCTCCGACGCCCACCCGGTTCGACGACGAAGATTGGCAGTGGTAGAGAGACCGGTTCGGCGCGGGGAGGTCTTCCTCGTTGCCCTCGACCCGACCCGCGGAAGCGAAATCCGCAAGACCCGCCCCTGCGTCGTCGTTTCGCCAGACGAGCTCAACGCCCATCTGAGGACTGCGATCGTTGCACCGCTCACCTCGGCGAGCCGGCCGTACCCGTTTCGAATCGCTTGCCGCTTCTTGGCAAAGCGCGGCCAAGTTGTCCTGGATCAGCTTCGAACCGTGGATCACGAACGCCTCGTGCGCCCTCTTGGCCGCCTTTCGGAGCCGACGCTGTCTTACGTTCTCGCCGCCCTCCAGGAGATGTTCGAGCCCTGAGGACGGCTATCGGGCTCGGTTGCGCTCTTGTGCTCCTTGTGTTCGCGCTTTCGCGTTACGGTCGAGCACAGTAACCGGAGCTGTTCGAGCGCTCGGTCGACGGACGACGCGCCCGAATCGCGACGCGCCGCGAGGGGCGAACCCCTCCGGATCGCCGAGGAGTGGAGCGCGAACCCGCGGCGGTTCTCGATGGACGCGAAGAACCGGTTTGCCGAACGCTGGAAACGCACTTCGAAACGTAAGGAGCGCAGTTGCGACGCAATGTAGGACTGCACGGACGCCGAGAAGCAGCGCGGAGACGCCAAGACCCGGTTCGCCGAACACAAGCTCCGCTGCGGCGAACACCGGGCGCGCTACAGCGAACACAAAACCCGCTTCGCGGGGTGCCCGAAGCGGCGCGGGACGTCTCGGAACCGGGCCAAAGCGTTTGCGATCCGGGTCGCAGCGTTCGCGGTCCGGGTCGTAGCGTTCGCGATCCGGGCCAGAGCGTTCGAAAACCTCGGCTTTGCGTCTGTGCACCAGTGCACAGCGTCCGGGAACCACTCCCCAGCGTTCAGCACCCGGGTCCGTGCGTTCGGAAACCAGGTCGGTGCGTCCGCGAAGTCGCTCGGGGTGTTCGGCCACCGCTTCCGGGTGTCCACGGAGCGGGCCGGCGTTTTCGGGGAGCGGCTCAGGGTAGCGCCGCCGTCCTTCGTCGCGTTCGGAGTCCGCTTTGCCCCGTGCGTCCTGCTACCGCTCTTGCTCCGCTCCCAAAACCTCGCGTTTGCGCTTCATGCGGTAGAGCAGGAACGCGCCCGCTCCGACGAAAAAGACGCTGCACAGGTAGCTCCCCTCAGGCCCTTGCGCACCGCCCGTCAGAAAGCCGGGGCCTCGCGCGACGAGCTGGACCAGCAGCGCGGCCGCAACTGCTCTTCGAGCGATCGGGTCTTCTCGGTCTTCACGTCGCCGGTGTGCTGGGTGGTCTTTCTCTCGATGAGCAGGAGGTGGCATTCCTCGTCCGCGACCGGGTTGTGGCGAACCCCCTTGGGAACCACGAACATCTCGCCTTCGTCCAGCTCGACCGACCCGTTCTCCATCTCGATGCGAAGGTGACCCTTGAGGATCAAGAACAGCTCGTCTTCGTTCTCGTGGCTGTGCCACGCCAAAGTACCCTGGACCGCCGCGACCTTGACGTAAACGTCGTCCACCTCGCCGATGATCCGCGGCGACCACCGCTCGGTAAGAGAGAGAGCGACTTCCTTCGGCGAAACAACTTTCGGCATGGCAGGCTCCAGAGTCTCCGACCGGTGCATCGAGCAGGTCTTGGCGGGTAATACGACGGGAGGAAGACGCGGGTTTCGGTCCCCGTCAGCTCGCCAGACCACGCACCGCCCAGGCGCGCGCCTTCGCCCTCACCCTACTCGCCCTTGGCCCTGCAGGCGGATCGAGCCCGGAGGCTCGTCAACCGGCATCCCGAACCAGTCGGAACCCCAAGCTGAATCCGCGGTCCTGGGGACGGTGGGTGTAGCGAAACGCGCAGCGGGCGCTATCCGCACCGAAGTACCAGCTGCCTCCCCGGATCACTTTGAAAGTGGTCGCGCACTTGCCCCCGAGCGGATCAGTTGCCGGGCCGGCGGGATAGGGGCAGTGCCAGTCTTCCATCCACTCCCAGACATTGCCGTGCATGTCGTAGAGGCCAAAGGCGTTGGGCGGGAACGTTCCCACCTTGACCGGGGTTCGGCGAAATTCACCTTTTGGGAAGCCGGGGTACGGACCGCCCCCGTCGTAGTTCGCCTCGGAGGTGGTGAGATTCGCACCCATATGGAACGGCATGGTG
Organism: Holophagales bacterium; assembly: GCA_031404815.1. Taxonomy (GTDB): domain Bacteria; phylum Acidobacteriota; class Thermoanaerobaculia; order Multivoradales; family UBA5704; genus DASYKS01. The sequence continues at coordinate 35,837 of JANNIH010000154.1, forward strand.
GTGCCCGCTCGGCAGGCGTACTCCCACTCGGCTTCGGTCGGCAGACGGAGCGGCGGCGCCAGGCCCCGGTTGAGCCGCGCCACGAACGTCTGGATCTCGTACCAGTTGACGCGCTCCACCGGGCAATCGGGGCCGCACCTTTGAAACCAGCTCGGGTTCGAGCCCATGACGCGCTGCCATTGGCGCTGCGTGACTTCGTAGCGCCCGACGTAGAAGGGGTGCGAAATGTGGACCGAGTGTTGCACCTCTTGCGCCTCGCGGCCAACCTCGGAGGCGGGACTTCCCATCAGGAAGTCGCCCGCCGGCACGAGCGCGAACTGCATCCCGGTAGTCGGCTCAGTCCAACTCGGCACCGGGGATGCACACCCGGAGGCGAGGAGAGCCGCGCACAGACCGCGTCGGAGAGAGCGCATACCGAGGTTATGCGGCTCTTAGTGGCTTGATGCGAATGCTCATCTCACACCTCGTCCCTATTGGTAGTCGGCAATCTCGACGTCATAGGCATCTCCGCCGGGAGAGCGAGGCATTCCGCGCACCGCCCAGGCGCGCGCCTTGAGCTGAATGCGCCCGTCGGCCCCCGACTGAAGGCGCCGCCGGACCCGTTCTTTCAACCGCTCACGGCTCAGCGGCTCGAGCGCGGTGACGTAGCCCGGACCTGGACCGGTGCCACGGAGAAAGGGCGACCAGTAATCCTCGAAGTCGGCGAAGTCGGTCGGGAAATCCAGGGGGCCGGTCTCGACCTGGGCAAACCCGGCTTTCTCAAGTAGCTCGACCAGCGCCTGGGGCTGACAGAGCGGGAAGCGCAGGCTCTCGCTCAAGGTGGCTGCGCGAGGGTCCGAAGCGATCGCTTCTTCCCAGAAGTACCGCAGGAACTCCATGCCTCCCGAGTAGTCCCAGACGTAGGCGGCGAAGGTGCCACCCGGCCGGAGGCGTTCTCGGATGGCGGCCAAAGCCAAGGCAGGATCGGGCAGCAAGTTCAAAACCAGGCCAGTCACGATGGCGTCGAAACCGCCCTCTCTGCCGGGGAGGGCCTCGGCTCCGGTGACTACGAACGAGGCGCGATCGTCCGAGAGCCGGGTCCGAGCGTGCTCGATGAACGATTCGGATGGGTCGCAGGCGACGACCGAGGCCGGCTCGCAGAGATCGCTGATCGCGGCGGTGAGCGCTCCCGTGCCGCATCCCACATCGAGCCAATGGGCCAAAGGCTCCGGGCGCAGCCAGTCGATGAAGACCCGCGCCAACGGGCGACTCCAGCGGCCCATGTAGGCTTCGTAGGAGTCGCCGGCCAGCCAGTTTTCGTTCGTCAGGTAAGTCATTCCGGAATCACGTACTCAACATCGGCGACCTCGAAGATCGTAGCCCGGAGCGGAGAAATTTGGAAGGCCACCCGGCGAAAGCTACGCCGGTTCCGAGGCCTCGCGATTCCGCCTCGTGCGCCAGAGGAGAAACGCGATCCCGCCGACGAAGAAGACGCTGCAGAGGAAGCTCCCTTCAGGCCCCTGGGCGCCACCGGTCAGGTAGTCCGGCCCGTGGGCGATCAACTTCACCAGCAGCGCCGGCTGCTTCGCATCGAGGCCCGTGACCGGTAGCTCGAAACCGGTCGCCAAGAGCCAATTCCACCCGGCGTGCCAACCCATGACCCCCCAGATGTTTCGGGTCTTGAGCGCCCAGCAACAAGCGAACACGGCGAAGAGAAGAGAGCTGACGATGACGAGAACGGGTTGATGCGGGCTGTAGTGCAGAAAGGCGAAAACGATCGCGTTGAGGCCGACGGCGATCGGTACGTTGAACTTGCCGGCGACCGCCGAAAGCAGCCAACCGCGGAAGACGATTTCCTCGACGCTCGATTGCACGGCAAAGCAGATTAGCAAAAGTCCTATGCTCAGCAACGCGCCCGGTGAGCTTAGCGCTGGTCCGAATCCCTCCGCTTCGAGACCGCCCGCCGCCCAGATCGCGACGACGACCGAAGATACGGTGGCCATGCCGATCCACAGGCCGAGTAGAAACTTTCTTGCCTTGCGAGGACCCGCCAGGCCGATGGTTGCGAGGGGGCGTCGCTCGACCAGAAGAACCCAGGCGAACACGACGAGGCCAAGCGCCACAAAGTGAAAGATCAGTAACGCGAACAGCCCCGACAAGCCCAGGGGGTCACCCTTCGCGTCCTCCAGTTGAAAATGCTCCAGCACGAGGCCCACCAAGACGGCGGGAACCGCGACGAGCAAGACGCAAAGGAACGGCGCGAAGGCGCCCCAGGGAAGCCAACCCTTTGCGGGCTCGGGCGAGTAGATGGCGATCGATTTCATGGTGCTCCTGCTTGCGTGATTCCAGGTTGATTGGGCAAGCCCTGCCCCGGCCGGGGCGAGCCCGCGGCGAAGGTGGGGAGGCTTGAACGAGGATTGTCTATACAGGCCGCAGTTGCTCTTCGAGCGACCGTGTTCTCTCGGTCTTCACGTCGCCTGTATGCAGGGTGGTCTTTCTCTCGATGAGCAGGAGGTGGCATTCCTCGTCCGCGACCGGGTTGTGGCGAACGCCCTTTGGAACCACGAACATTTCGCCCTCGTCCAGCTCGACCGACCCGTCCTCCAACTCGATGCGAAGGTGACCCTTGAGGATCAAAAACAGCTCGTCTTCGTTCTCGTGGCTATGCCAAGCCAAAGTACCCTGAACCGCCGCGACCTTGACGTAGACATCGTCGACCTCGCCGATGATCCGCGGCGACCAGTGCTCGGTGAGGGCGAGGGCAACTTCTTTCGGGGAAACAACTCTCGGCATGGGTGGCTCCTCTTGCCCGCTGGGGCACCTCGGATCGGTCTGGCCAGATCTTACGCTCTACGACCGGACGGAGTTTCGGCGACAACCTTCTTCCTGAGACGGCGCTTTCACCGGATCGACGACACCCGTGAACCCTGGTCGGGTCGAAAGCGAGGGGAAGCACCACGCCTCACGCCTCGCCGCGATAGGCTAGGCCGCCCGCGGTGCATCCGATGAAGCTGATCATCCAGATTCCGTGCCTCAACGAGGAGGCCTCTTTGCCGACGACGCTCGCGGCGCTACCGCGCACGTTGCCGGGGATCGACTGCGTGGAGTGGCTGATCGTGGACGACGGCTCGACCGATCGGACGGTTGAGGTGGCGCGCGAGCTCGGGGTCGATCACGTCGTCCGGTTCGGCACCAACCAGGGGCTCGCCCGGGCGTTCATGGCGGGCCTCGAAGGGGCGATCCGGGCCGGGGCGGACATCATCGTCAACACGGATGCCGACAATCAGTACGACTCGGCCGACATCCCGAAGCTGATCGAGCCGATCCTCGCCGGGCGGGCCGAGATGGTGATTGGCGCGCGGCCGATCGACGAGATCACCCATTTCTCGCCCTGGAAAAAGCTGCTCCAGAAAGTCGGCAGTTGGGTCGTGCGCAAGGCCTCGGGCACTTCGATTCCGGACAGCCCGAGCGGATTCCGGGCGTTTTCGCGCAACGCCGCCCTCCAGCTGAACGTCTTTTCCCGCTACACCTACACGCTGGAGACAATCATCCAGGCAGGGCAGAAGGGGATTCCGATCACCTGGGTGCCGATCCGCACCAACGCGGACCTGCGCCCCTCGCGGCTGGTCAAGGGGATCGCGGACTACGTGCGCCGATCGGTGTTCACGATCCTGCGGATCTTCCTGCTCTACCGGCCGCTCCGCTCGTTCTTCTGGGTCGGCTCCGCCTTCATCACGCCCGGGTTTCTGCTGCTCGTGCGCTGGCTGGTGTTCTACCTCCAGGGCTCGACCCGGGTACGCGCGCCGTCGCTGATCCTGGCCGCGATCTTGATCTTGATCGGCTTCGAGACCTGGATTCTCGGCTTCGTGGCCGATCTGCTCGCCGCGAACCGGCGTTTGCTCGAAGAGAACCAGCTCCGCCTGCGGCGCTTGGAACTCGGCGGGCCTGCACCCGTTCGAGCGAGCGAGGAACGCGACCTTTGAGCGGCTCGCCGCTCTGGAATCGGTTCGAGCGGGAGGTGATCGAGCCGGGCAACTGCCTGCACTGCGGCGCCTGCGTGGGCCTCGCGCCGGGCCTGCTGCGGTTCGAGGAGACGGCGCGCGGGCCGCTGCCGGTCCGGATTGGAACCGAAGACCCTGGTGGGGATCTCGCGCTCGCCTGGGCGGTCTGCCCCGGACGCGGTGTCCCGTACCCTGAGCTGTTCGCCCACCTCGGGCGCCCTCCGGAATCTTGGCTTCTCGGCCCTTTTCGCGAGATCTTCGTCGGCCATGCGGCAGATGCTGCGGTGCGTCGGCGCGGTGCCTCGGGCGGCGTGATCTCAGGCGTGCTCATTCATCTGCTCGAAACCGGGCGGATCGACGGCGCTGTGGTTTGCCGGCAGGGGGTCCCCACAGCCGACACCGCGAGCCCGGTGATTGCCCGCACGCGCGATGAGGTGCTCGCCGCGGCGCAGAGCATCTATGCGGTGACCCCGATGCTTTCGATTCTGCCCGAGATGGCGAAGTTCGAAGGACGGCTCGCGTTCGTCGGCCTGCCCGAACAGGTGGCGGCGTTGCGCATGCTGCAAGCGGCCGGGCACCCTGCGGCCTTGAAGGTCGCCTTCATCGCCGGGCCGTACGTCGGCACCAACATGTATCGCGGCGCGGTGCGGGCGTTCCTGCGCGGCCATGGGGTCGCAGACGTCGTGGCGATTGCGAAGCTGGAGTGGCGGGCGGGCGAGTGGCCGGGGTATCTGCGGGTCGAGACCGCGGAGGGCCAAGTGTTTTCGGCCCACAAGTTCTATTACAACTACCTGATCCCGTTCTTCATCTCGCGCAACTGCCAGATCATCCCCGACTTCACCAACGAGGCGACCGATTTGTCGGTGGGCGACGCCTGGAGCCCGGAGCTCGAGACCGCCGGGGGCGGACATTCGGTCGTGGTGGCGCGGAGCGCATTTGCCGCCGAGCTGCTGGCCGAGATGAAGAGCGCCGGACGGCTCGCGCTTGAAGCGATCGATTGGCAGCGCGCGGCCGCTATGCATGGGCACATGATCGACTTCAAAAAGAGGGGCGCGTTCCTGCGCCTCGATGCCCAGGCGCGGCGTGGTCTGCAGGTCCCCGACTACGGCTATCGGCCTACGGCCATCGCGCGGGAGCGCCGTATGGTCGAGGCGGTGATCAGCGGCTCGTTCCGCGTCGGCCGGCAGGGTTGGGCGCGGTGGCTCGTCTCGCAACTGCCGCTCGGCATCGTGGGTCCCGCGTTCAACGCCCTGCGCAAGGGGTGGAAGTCGATCTCGAAACCGACCAAGCGTAAAGGGCTCGCCGCAGTCGATTTTTCGTTCCGACCGAATCCGGAACGCTGGGCGGAGATTGTGGGATTCGCGGCCGGAAAAGGTGACCGGTGAGCGAGCTTAGGCGCGCACTCCGTGCTTACGCCGAGCGGCAGCTGCCGCGCGTGTTGACTCAGATGGACCGCGATCCGGATTCGCCCCGGTTCGGCAACTTCGACCGCAACCATTGGCACTACAAGATCCGCGATTTCTCCTCGGCGATCCTGCAGCAGGGGGCATTCACCCTCGACGCACTCCGCTGCGGCGATCTCGGCTCGACCGGCCTGTTCCGCGAAAGCGACCCCAAAAAGATCGAGTCTTGGGCCAAGGCGGCGATTGACGCGCTCGCCGCGCAAGTGCGGCGCGATGGCGGGGTGGACGAGTACTTCCCCTTCGAACGGAGCTATCCGGCGGCGGCGTTCGGACTCTATTCCGCTTGCCGACTTCTTCTCGATTGGCGCACCGCGAGGCCGGATCTGCTCGCCAGAATCGATTGGCGGGGCCTGTCGCGCCTCACGTCGCATTTGGACTCCCGGTGCGAGACGGAAGCCGCAAACCAGCAGGCGGCGGGGCTTGCGGCGCTCGCGCTCGCAGCGCGGCTGCCGGAGATTTCGTCGCGCCCTGCTCGGATCTCCGAGCACGCCGAGCGGCTGTTCGCGAGCCAACACGAGGAAGGGTGGTTCCCCGAGTACGATGGTCCCGACTTCGGCTATCTGACCGTAACGATCGACGCGCTGGTCGACTACCACGACGCGACCGACGACCCGAGGGCGATCCTCGCGGTCGATCGCGCCGTCGAATTCTTGAGCGTCCTGGTCGGCGCCGACGGGCGGCTCCCTTCGACCCTGAACAGCCGGAACACCGACTACGTCGTCCCCTATGGACTCGCCCGAACAGCGGCGCGCAATCCCCGAGCGGCCTGGTTGGTCGAGACTCTTTTTCGGGAGGCCGACTCGCCCTCGCACTTCCTCTGGGCAACCGACGATCGCTACCACAGCCACTATGTCTACGCGAGCGTGGTGCGGGCGCTCCCCCATCTCGATCGCATGTTGCCGGGCGAGCCGCCGCGCCGGAAAGCCTCTCTTTCGCTCTATGGCGCGGGGTACCTCATGGTCTGGAGCACAGACCAGAGCTGGAGCGCGGCGATCGGCCTGCGCAAAGGCGGGCTCGTGCGCATCCATCGCCGGAACGCGCCTCCGCTGCTCGATCATGGCTGGCGGGTCCGAATCGGCTCTGCGCTCTGGACCAGCAACTGGTGGCAGGGCGCGGAGGCGAAGATCGAAACCGATGGCGATCGGCTTCGAATATCAGGTGCCTGCCGCAAGGCGAGCTTTCTGCTCCCCACACCCTCGAAGCACGCCGCGCTCCGGCTCGCCTCGAAACTTCTCGGCGCGCGCCTGCTCAAACCATTAAGAAGGCTGCTGATCTTCAAACCGCAGAAAGCAGATCCGAAAGCCCCGCGCTTCGAGCGAGAGATCAAGGCGAACGAACAGGGTGTCGCAGTGCGCGACCGTTTGACCTTTCCGGTCGGAGCCGTGGCGGAACGGAGCCCGCGCCAGAACCTGCGCCATGTGGCGAGCGCCGAGAGCTTCCATCCGGAAGATCTACTGACACCGATTCCTGCGCGAATCGAGGGTGCGACCAACTCGCTCTCCGCCGAGTGGCGGTTCCCCTTCGAGGCCAACCGGTGATCGGAGCCAACCAGGAGCCGGCTTCCGGGAGCGGCTTTCGGATCGCGTTGTTCGCTTTGCTCGCCGGGGCCGCGACGCTCTTTCTGCTCGGGATCACCTGGGGTTTGCCGAGCTGGCGTGGTTGGGCCGGGGACGAGATCCGGCCGAGCCAGGTGGCCAACGCGGTTCATCGGGCATTTTCCGGTGGGTGGCACACCAAGTACCCGCCGTTTCATTTCTACATCCTGGCGCTCGTCCAGGCGCCGCTTCGGGCGCTCGCCGGGACCGGCGCGGTGTCTGCCAAGGGGCTCGATCTCAACAGCTGGCTGTTCGTCCTGTCGCGCCTGGTGAGCGTAGGAATGGCGCTCGGAGCGGTGGCCTCGATAGTTGCCGTGGGGCGCTCGCTTTCCGGGAAACGCGCCGGACTGTTCGCCGGGGCTTCTGTTGCGACCGGTGCGCCGTTCGTCTACTTCTCGAAAACCGCGAACGTCGAGATGCCGTTCCTGTTCTGGTTCGCGCTGTCGCTGCTCTTCTTCGTCCGGCTGCTCGATTTTCATCGGCTCCGCGACTACCTCCTATTCACCACCTTTGCGGTGTTCGCGATTACCAGCAAGGACCAAGCGTACGGGCTCTATGTCCTCGCGCCGCTCGCGGTGCTTCCAGGGTTGATACGGGCAAGGGCCAGCGAGGGCGTTCGCGGAGGATTCCTTGCCGCGCTGGTCGATCGGCGCATCCTCGCGGTGCTTGGGTCAGGCTTGGCACTCGCCGCCGTGATTTACAACTGGCCGGGCAATTGGGGTGGCTTTCTCGCGCACGTGCGCACTCTGCTCGGCCCGCAATCGGAAGAGGCGAAGGCGTTCGCCAACACTCCCGGCGGCCACCTGGGCAACCTGGTCCAAAATTTGTCGCACCTGCGGTTTTCGGTTGGGTGGCCCGCGTTTGCGATCGGCGCGATCGGCACGATTCATACCCTCGCCACGGCGCGCGACCGGGAGAGAAAGCGATTCGGCGCGCTGGCGCTCCTCGCGGCCTCGTACTACCTAACCTTCTTGGGGCCGATCCTGTTCAGCCGCGACCGCTATGTCCTGCCGCTCGCGCTGTTGCTCTCATTGGTCGCCGGACGGTTCCTCGCGGCGATCACCCGATCGGGCCGACGAACGGTCCGAGGGGCCGGCACTCTCGCCGCGGTCATTGTGCTCAGCTCTGGCATCCTCTACGCCCTGTCGGTCGATCGGCGCATGATCCACGATGCGCGCTACGACGCCGAAGCGTTCGCGCGGGACAACGGTGGGACGCGCCAGGCCTTGGCGCTCGGGCGGGCCAAGCACGCGCCCCGGATGCCGCACGCCGGTTGGGGAAGTTTTCCGGGCGTGCTGGCGCGGCGGGCACCCGCCGTCGTCGCGGTCAACGTGATCGACCTACGCTCGCCGAAAGAGCATGCAGCCTACGAGAAGCTGACCTCCGGGGAGCTCGGCTATTTCCTCGCCAAGCGTTTCGAGTGGCGCTCCCGGTGGGACATTCTGGATACGCGCAATACATTTTCGAGCCTGGTCTTCATCAATCCGGAGATGGCGCTGTTTCGCCGCGATCCTTCGCTGCCAGAGGGCGGGCGATCCGACCGCCTCGTCGGCTCGTTCGAGGACGAGGCTCCGGCGACGGACGAGCCGACGACCGACGAGGAGTAAGGGGGCTCGCCCTCCTGCTCGTGTTGCGTTACGCGCTGCTGCCAATCTAGAAGCGGAGATGACGCCTCAGCCCGAAAACGCGTCGACCCGTTCGTCTTCCGCCAACTCGACCATCGAACCGGCGCGGTGCAGGAAGCGCAGCAGCCGATGGAAGCCGGCGAGCATCTCTGCGAGCGCCTGTTCCTCTTCCGCTGGTAGCGGGCGGTCGATCCCGAGAGTCCGATAAACATCGACCGCCGGCCCGCTCTCGGCACCGGACGACAGTCCTCCGCGCCAAGCGGTCGGCCAGCCGCTCGCCGACAACGGCTCCTGGCGGCGGCCGGTTGGCGGGCGCTCGTTTACGATCTGGAGGGCGTTGTGGAGATCGGAGAGATCGCTCCCGAGCGCCTCGAGAATCTTCTCGAGCGTATCGAGCGAGGGCTTTTGCTTGCCGGTCTCGTAGGCTGAAAGCATCGCCTTGGTGATCCCGGCCGCGTCGGCCACCTGATACTGCCTCTTGCCCTGGCGATCGCGCAGCCAGCGCAGGGACCTTCCCAAACCAATAAAAATGGGCATGTCGACGACGATAGCGCGCTCGGACTCGATTGGCAACCGTAAGCTCATTTCTTTCAATAGCTTACATCCTGGGCCGCAGTAGCGCGTGACCGCAACTTGTTGCTTGACAAAGACAAGATGCAGCGCCTAGAGTTGCCGACAGCGAGAAAATGTTTTGCCGTAGCGCTGCAAAGGACGATCTGCTATCTCCTTTTGGAGCGCCGAGTTTCCTTCCCGTGGTGGGTACCGGTTCGGCGAATTTGTGCGGATTGGGTCCCTGGAGGCCTCTCTAGAATGATCGTGAGCCACCCTGACGTTTCTATCCTCAAGCGCTTTTTGCGCGGTGATCTGACGGCGGAAGACCGACGCAGCGTAGTACGGCACCTGATCGGCGGCTGTACCGCCTGCCGCAGTTTGGCCGGTGAGTTCTGGCAAGCTCCGGGCGGGGCGAACCGGCCACGGTCGACTCGGGCCACTCCGAAGGCTGTCATGACTGCGACATCGGTTGCCGAGCCTGCCGAATATCAGGCGGCAATCGACCACGCAGTTCGCGCGGTGCGCGACCGACGCCCGGCGCTCGCGGAAGCGCGGAAACGGACCCCGGAGCTGCTCGTCGAGTTGCTCGCGGTCGAGCCAGAGCAGCGCCTCTCCTTGGCCCAGGGAGATCCCCGTTTCGCGATTCCCGCGCTGTGCGCGGCGATCCTCGCCCTGCGCTCCGCAGGGGAGACCGCGGGTGCTTCGAGCGCACCCCTGGTCGCGCCGCGAGAACTCGCCGACCTAGGACTCGCCATCGCGGAACGCCTGGATGCCGCCAAGTGGGGGACTTCGATCGTGCGCGACCTCGAAGCCCGTGCTTGGGCGCATCGCGGGGATGTGGCGCGCGAGGCGGGCTCGGGCGAGGAAGCGCAGCGGGCGTTCCGGATGGCGCACTCGCTCTACGCATTGAGTTCCCAGGATCCATGGGATTGGGCCGAAATCTCGCGCTTTGAGGCACGGTTCGAGCTCTCTCGGGGGTACGCGGAGGCGGCGACCGCATTGGGCCTCGAAGCCGCGACGCTCTACCGCAAGCTCGGCGAGCGCGATCTTCTGGCCGTCACGCTCGCCGAAGTCGGACCGATGGCCGTTCGCGCGAGGCGGCCGGACCTGGCGGTCAGCGCTCTTCTGGAGGCAGTGGAACTGTTTGACCCCGTGCGCGAATCGCGCCGCCTCGCCGGCTGCCTTCACTGGCTCGGCGCTCTGTTGGTCCGCACCGAGCGCGCTCGAGAATCACTCGGTCATCTCTGGCGCGCCCGTTCGCTCTATGAACGCCTCGGCGAGCCGGAGGAAGTACTTCGCGTCCGTTGGATCGAAGCGCGCGCAGCCCTCGCGCTGGGTAGCCTGGCCGAAGGGGAGAAGGCGCTCCTCTCGGTGCGCGGCCACCTGCTCGTGGCGGGTCTCAGCCAAGATGCGGCGGGAGTACTGCTCGACCTTTCTCAGCTCTATTTGAGCCAGGGACGAATGCAGGAAATGGGCGAGCTGTTCGAGGAGATCTTCTTGCCGTACCGGACGCGTGACCTCGAAAGCGGAACGATTGGAGCGCTCCTAATGCTGCGCCGCGCTGTCGAAACCGATTGCGCGACCCTCGAGCTGGTCCATGAACTCGCCAACTACCTCGCTGCCTGTCGACCAATCTTCCGGCCGGGTTAGGGCGCTCTCGGGTCGGGGGGCAACCGACTCGAGCGCGCGATTCGGGGACGGCCTCTAGGGCCGCCCCCACATTCCTGCCGCTGGCCGAGACCACGCGAGGGGCAAGGAAGACCTGCCGCTACCTCTTTTGGCGCTGCTCCCACTCCTCGCGGGTCAGGACCTTGATGGGCTCGCGCTTGGCTTTCGCGAGCGTGCCGTTCACCGTGGGCACGTCCTTTGCGCGAAGCGCCTCGAGCTGGGCCCCCGCCCGGGCCAGCTGTTTTTCAAGCAACACCTTAGCGTCGAGCTGCGCTCGGGTCGGCCGGCCGTCGTAGCCGTTGATCCCACCATAGGCGGCGGTGAGCTTCTCGCGCAGTTGCTCTTCACCCGACAGCCAGCCGCCGGGACCGGTTGCAACGAGCGTCTTGTACAGCTCCCAAATCTGCTTCGAGAGCGCCTCGAGCGTCTTCCTAGCCGGATCGCCCGCTTTGGATTCCGCCGCCTTCGCATCGGCCTGACCACGGATGTCGGCCAGGGTCTCGGCGATGTAGGTGAGGGTCGCGAGTGAGTTGTAAGCTTCGAGTGCGGCCGCATACTGGGCCGCCCGGTCCTCCGCCGAGTGCTTCGCCCGCGGATCGGAGACGACCTGGATCACCTGCTCAAGCGCCTGGCTCCCTTTGGTCAGCTTGATCGTGTAGGTTCCGGGAAGCACACGCGGTCCCTGGAACGAGTTGCCCCCCGCAATCACCAAAGAGGTCGCGGCCGGCAGCTTCGGGGGAGGCAGGCGCATCGACCAAGCGACCCGATTGATCCCTTTTCGTTTGCCCGCCGGCAAGGTGGAGAGCAGCTTGCCGTCCGGACCGAAAACCTCGATCTTGAGTTCGCCGACCACATGCCGCTTCTTCAGGTAGTAAACAATCTGCGCGGAATCGTCCGGGTTCTGGCCCGAGAACTCATCATCACCGGCGAAATCCTGAATTCCCGCTTCGATCTTCTGCACCGCCGTTCGCGCTGGCAGGAACGCCACCTCGGCATTGCGGATCTCCGGGGTCAGCTGCCGGATCGGCGTCAGGTCGTCGAGAATGTAGATTCCTCGACCGTGCGTCGCGAGGATCAGGTCGCCCTCGCGCGGATGGATCGCGATGCCGCGCACAGCGACTTTCGGCAGGTTCCCGGAAAAACGCGCCCAGGTGGCCCCCCTATCGACAGACAGGTAGAGGCCGAGCTCGGTTCCGACGAACAGGAGGCTCGGGTTGACCGGATCTTGGCGCACGACGTGCGCATAGCCCGCCAGCGTGTCGGAGCCGAGAGATTTCCAGCTCTGGCCGAAATCGGTCGTCTCGTAGACGTAGGTCTTCATGTCGCCAACCGTGTGGTTGTCGAACGTGGCGAACGCGGTCCCCGCCTCGTGCGGGCTCGGTTCGATCGTCGAAACCCAGGCGTTCTTGGGTAGGCCGGGGAGGTTCTTTGCCAGATTTGCCCAACTCTTGCCGCCATCGCGGGTGAGTTGGATGTTGCCGTCATCGGTTCCCACCCAAATCTGGCTCGGGTCTTGGGGCGACTCGGCGATGCTGTAGATCGTGGTGTGATTCTCGGCGCTCGAGTTGTCGATCGACAGGCCACCCGATTGGCGTTGCTTCTGTTTGGCCGGATCGTTGGTGGTGAGGTCGGGCGAGATCTTGATCCACGACGCGCCCTGATCGAGGCTTTGGAACAGAAACTGGCCGCCCAGGTAGAGCACTCCGGGGCGGGTCGGAGACTGCGCGATCGGAGTGTTCCAGTTGAAGCGGTAGTCGGGATCGCCCGCACCCGGAGAGGGCTTGATATCGCGCGACTCTCCGGTCTTGACGTTGATCCGGGTGATCGCCCCGCCTTGGGATTCGGTGTAAACGTAGTCCGGGTCGGAGCTGTCGCGCATCGCCCAGAAACCGTCGCCGCCGCCGATGTTCTGCCAATGCTTGTTGCGGATCCCGCCGATCGATTCTGAGGGTCCCATCCAGGAACCGTTGTCCTGAAGGCCGCCGTAGACATTGTACGGGCGTTCCATATCGTAAGTGACATGGTAGAACTGAGAGACCGGGAGCGCCCCGACGAAGCGCCAATGGCTCGCCTGGTCGTAGGAGATGTAGACCCCGCCGTCGGTGCCCAAGATCAGCTGCTGCGGATTGCGCGGATCGATCCAGAGGGCGTGATGATCGGAGTGCGGACCGCCACCGAAGCCACCGCTGCTGAACGTCTTGCCGCCGTCCTCGGAGAGGGTGAGAGACAGGCCCGGCTTGTAGATCGTGTCGAAGTCGGTCGGATCGACCACCAGATGGGCGAAATAGAACGGCCGGACTTGCAAGTTGAACGCGGTGTTCATCTCGGCCCACGATCCCCCGGAGTCGTCCGAACGGTAGAGCGCGGTGACTTCCGATTCAACGAGCGCATAGACCACGCTCGGGCGAGAGGGCGCTATGGCGACCGCGACCCGACCTTTGAGGCCGGCGGGCAGGCCGTTGGTGAGCGGTTTCCAGGTTTCGCCGCCGTCGGTCGATTTGTACAGACCGCTGCCGGCTCCACCGGAGCTAAACGACCAACCGGTGCGGCGAAACGTCCACATCCCGGCGTACAGGATGCGCGGATCTTGGGGGTCCACACTGATGTCCGAGCAGCCGGTGTCGGGGTTGGCGTAGAGCGTCTTCTTCCAGCTCTTGCCGCCGTCCGTCGTCTTGTAGACACCGCGGTCCTCGTTCGCGTTCCAGAGGTGGCCGGTGGCGCAAACCCATACCGTGTTCGAGTCCTTGGAGCTCACCTCTATGCGGGCGATCCGCTCGCTGTTCTCTAAACCCATGCGCTGCCAGGAGTCGCCGCCGTCGATCGTCTTGTAGACGCCGTCGCCGATCGAGGTGCTGTTGCGAGTCCACGATTCGCCGGTGCCGACCCAGACCGTCTTCGGGTTCGAGGGATCGACGCGCACGGCGCCGATCGACTGGGTGTGCTCATCGAAGATCGGCTTGTAGGAGACCCCGCCGTCGGTCGACTTCCAAACACCGCCCGAAGCCGCACCGACATAGAGTGTGAGCGGGTGGGTGGGGACGACATCGATCGCGGCGATCCGGCCACTCATGGTGGCCGGTCCAATCGCGCGGGCCGACAAGCCACCGAAGGTATTCGAGTCGATCTCCTGCGCGACGGCGTACCGAGCACCGAGACTGGAGGCTGAAAGAAGGGCGGAGAGCGCGAAAGCCGCGATGCGGCCTTGGGCGAATGGACGAAACGAAGGCATGGTTCTCCCTTTCCGGCGGGACTTAGAGCCGAGGCGCCGCCCGAGACCGGACGGCTCGCAAGCGAAAGGGCTCGCGCCGACGATTCGGACGCGAGCCCCGAGGTACGAATCGACTACTTGGGCTCGGGAGCGGCGGGCGTGGCGACGCTGGCCGGCTTGCTGAAGCGCTCGGCTGAGAGCGTCGGATTGGTCTCGATCTTATCGATCGTCACCGCGAAGCCGCCGCCGGAGCCACCTTTCGCTTTCTGCTCGATCGAATAGGGGTAGAGGACTCCGTCGACCTCTTTGTAGTCACCGAGTGCGGTTTCGAACTCGAGATCCTGACCGCGAACCGTCCGCTTCGAGCTGCCTTTGATCTCGAGGAAGTTCTCGGCATCCAGGTAGGTGAAGTCGACGCCGCCATTCTTCTTCGTGACCTTGAGCTTGTAGGCCGGGGTGCCTTCGATATCCTCTTTGCCGATCAGCTCGACCGTGTGCCCCTTCTCTTTGTAGTCGACGAGCGGTCCGTCGATGTCGGCTTGGTCTTCGACTTCCTTGAGCTCGTCGGCGGACATCGCTTCGGCCTCTTTCTTGCCGAGGAACGGCATCAGCGCCCAAGCGTTCGTGCCGTCGAAGGTCTGCACCGCGGTCATGCCCTGGATGGTGAATTCCATACGCATCTTGTTCGGGCGGGCTGATTCGCGGACGAACGGTGCTTCCATCCCCGGACCGACCATCATCTTGCCGGTGTATCGGATGCTCTGAACGGCTTTGATCTTTTCGCGCCCGCCGCGCGCCTGAATGTTCTTCTCGATCAGCTCGTCAACGGTCTGCGCGGATGCAGAGACGGCGAAGACCGCGGCAACGGCGAACGTCATCAGTGATTTGCGAAACATGCGCGTGCTCTCCTCTATTCGACTCGGTAGGCCGGGAAGCTTACCGGACCCGGCGGCAGGCGTGCCATACGGCTCCAGGAGCCGCTTTTAAGATACGCCGGCCGCGCGAAAAAGTTGCGTCTGGCACCACCTTGCCCCCTGCACTTCCTGCCGCTACGCTTGGGGCCAATTTCCCGGAGGTTTCTCTATGCGCCGCACGCTTTTCGCAGTCGCAATCGCCCTCTCGTGGGCCGCACTCCCTTCGTCTGGCGCGGCGAAGCCCGCGACGGTCGGCAATCCCGGGCTGACTGGCCCTATCGATCCCTCTCTGCTCGCGGGTTTGAAGGCGCGCTCGATCGGTCCGGCGGCGATGAGCGGCCGGATCGCGGCGGTCGACTCGGACCCGAATCATCCGGAGACGATCTGGGTCGGTTCCGCCGGGGGCGGCGTCTGGAAGTCCGAGAGCGCCGGGATCGCTTGGGAGCCGGTGTTTGACGATCAGCCGGTCACTTCGATCGGCGCGCTCGCGATCGATCCGACCAACCCCTCGGTGGTTTGGGTCGGTACCGGCGAAGCGAACCCGCGCAACAGCGTCTCGATTGGCGAAGGGGTCTGGAAGACTCTGGACGGCGGCAAGAGCTGGAAGCGGTTGGGGCTGGAAAAGACCGAGCACATCCACCGGATCGCGATCGATCCGCGCAACTCCCAGGTGGCTTACGTCGCGGCGCTCGGGCAGATCTGGGGCGAGAACCCCGAGCGCGGGGTCTACAAGACCACCGACGGCGGCGCCAGCTGGAAGCGCGTCCTCTACGTCGATGAGCGCACCGGCTGCGCCGACCTGGTGATCGACCCGGCGAATCCGAACAAACTGTTCGCCTCGATGTGGGACTTCCGGCGCGAGCCGTGGAAGTTCCGCTCCGGCGGTCCCGGTTCCGGGCTGTTCGTGAGCCATGACGGCGGCAACAGTTGGAAGCGGCTGACCGAAGATGACGGCCTGCCGAAGGGCGACCTCGGCCGCATCGGCCTTGCGATCTCGCGTTCGAATCCGAAGATCGTCTACGCGCTGGTCGAAGCGAAGAAGCCGGCGCTCCTGCGCTCGAGCGACGGCGGCCGGAGCTGGGAGACGGTCAACTCGGACCCGGACATCAACGACCGGCCGTTCTACTTCGCCGATATCCGGGTCGATCCCGCCGATCCGAACCGCGTCTACCGCCTGGCGGTGACGCTCGATGTTTCGACCGACGGCGGCAGGAGCTGGAAGACCCTCGCGGGTGCCAACGCGGCGCACCCGGATCATCACGCGCTCTGGGCTAACCCGAACGATCCGAACTACCTGATCAACGGCAATGACGGCGGTATCTTCACCAGCCGCGACCAAGGGTTGACCTGGTCGTTTTCCGGCGGTCTTCCGCTATCCCAGCTCTACCACGTCCGCTGCGACAACGACCTCCCCTACCGGGTCTATGCCGGCCTCCAAGACAACGGCTCGTGGCGCGGCCCTTCCTCGGTGTGGGAGGGGGGCGACATTCGCAACCTGCATTGGCAAGAGGTGAACTTCGGCGACGGCTTCGACACCGCGCCTGATCCGCGCGATTCGTCCCGCGGCTACGCGATGAGCCAGGGTGGCGGCCTGGTGCGCTGGAATCTCGTCACCGGCGAACGGAAGGCGATCCGACCGGCCTCGACCCAAGGAGGGCCGGAGCTCCGGTTCAACTGGAACGCGGCGCTCGGGATCGACCCGTTCGAACCTGACACGATCTACTACGGCAGCCAGTTCGTGCATAAGTCGGCCGACCGGGGCGAGACCTGGACGGTGATCAGCCCCGATCTGACGACCAACCGGGCCGAGTGGCAGCCAAAGGAGACCGGCGGCGTGACCCAAGACGTCACGGGGGCGGAGAACTTCACGACGCTGCTCGCGATCGAGCCGAGCCCGAAGGAGAAGGGCCTGCTCTGGGTCGGGACCGACGACGGCCGGTTGCAGTTGACACGAAACGGCGGCAGCGACTGGTCGAGTCTGGAGGCGAACGTCCGTGGCGTTCCGGCCAACACCTGGATTCCTCACATCCACGCCTCGGCCCACGACGCAGCGACCGCGTTCGTGGTGTTCGATGACCATCGGCGCTCCAACTTCGCGACCTACGCCTATCGTACCGACGACTACGGCAAGAGCTGGAAGAGCCTCGCAACTCCCGAGGTCCGCGGCTACGCGCTTTCGATCGTCCAGGATCCGGTGGCGCCGAACCTGCTCTTCCTGGGTACCGAATTCGGTCTCTGGTTTTCGCTCGACGGCGGCGGGAGATGGTACCCGTTCCGTCACGGCGTTCCGTCCGTTTCGGTGATGGACCTGGCGATCCATGCGCGCGATCGAGACCTGATCGTTGCGACCCATGGGCGCGGCATCTTCATCGTGGACGACCTCGGACCGCTCCGCGAGCTGACCGCAGCAACCTTGGCCGAGCCGCTCCATCTGTTCCCGATCGCCGATGCCCAGCAGTATTGGACCTCCCGCTCGACCGGGCCCCGTTTTCCAGGCGGCAACGACTACAAAGGCAAGAACGAGCCGTATGGCGCCACCTTGACCTTCGCGCTCAACGCAGCCGATCTGCCGCATCCGGATGCCGAAACAGAAAGGGCGCGGAAAGAGGCAAAGCGGAAGACCGAAGGCTCGGCGGACGCGACGGCGCCGAAGGGCGGAGACGCCGGTGGTGAGGGCGACAAGAAGACCAAAGTGCAGATCCAGGTTCGAGATGCGGCAGGCGAGCGGGTTCGCTCGTTCGAGCAGAACGCGACGCTCGGAATCAACCGCGTGGCCTGGGACCTTCGGCGCGACGCGTACAAAGAGCCACCAACCAAGAAGCCGCCCTCCCCCTTCCGTCCGGGCGGTCCGCAGGTCGCCCCGGGAATCTACACCGTAAGGGTCGGCTACGGCGATTCGATGTCCGAGGCGCAGGTCCGGGTGGTCGGCGATCCGCGGTTTGCTCTTTCCGGCGCCGAACGGGCCGCGAACGCCGCAGCGGTGCGGCGCGCGGGCTCCCTCAAAGAACGGGTTTCGACGGCCGCCGAGCGGATTGGCCGCTCAAAGGGGGATTTGAAGACGATTCTCGATCGCGGCGCTAAACGGGATGAGGAGCGCAGAAGGAAGGACGGAACGACGGAGAAATCCGCGGAACTCAAAGGGCTCGAAAAGTCGGCGCGTGAACTCCGCACGAAACTAGAGGCGGTCGAGCGGAAGCTCTGGAAGTCGGACGAAGTCGTCGGCCGGCCGAAGGGCGATGACTTGACCTCGGATCTCGGAGAGGTGCTCGGCAGCCTCGGCTCTTCCTGGGACGCCCCGAACGCCACGCAACTGCGAGCGCTCGAGGAGGTCGAAGAGAAGGCGGCGCCGATCCTCGCCGAGGTCGAGGCGCTCTTTCAGAAGGAGGTCGCCGAGTTTCGGGCCACAGTTCCGGCCCGAGATCTGGAGCTGCTCGGCGACGTGGAGTAGCGGACTATCGGGGGGCGGCTGGACGAAGCCGGTCGAGCAGCGCGCCAAATGCGGCGCCGAGGATCACCATCCCGACAATCGAGCCGGTATGCGACGGTAGGACGTGACTCGGGAACGTGAAGGGGCAGATGAGCCGCCACGAAGAGTCGGCGAGCAACCCGGCCGCGAGGCCCGCAAGCGCCCCGGCGGTTGCGGGCCGGAACGGGAGACCGCGACGCAGCAGGCCGAGCCCGAGCAGGAGGATCGGCGCCCCGATCAGGAATTCGTAGTACATGCAGGCGGTCCGCTCGGCGGCGTCGAGGCCGGGTGGTGAAGGAAAAGGACTTTGGCGGAAGGCGAGGGCGAGGCCCGCGAGGTGAAAGCCGAGTGCGCCGACCGCGCAAGCCCAGAGGGTGGTGCGCGGCAGGCCGCTCCCCGGCGCCGCCTCGCGCAGGGAGCTGACCGCGACCATCAAGGCCAAGAGCAGCTGCGCGACCGAAAACCCCCACGCGAGCAGGACGCCCAGCTGCGGCATATCCGGACGAAATCCGAACTTCCACCAGAACGTGGCGAGCGCAATGAGCGTCCAGGGCACCAGGAGGACCGCCCGGTGAAGCGGCGGCGACAGGGGTTTCACCGGTTTCAAGTCGGCGAGGATCGCTCTGCGGAGCGATTCGGGCAACGTGGCGTCATTCTCGTCGATCATCTTTCGTTCCGTCATGGCGGTCACTCCGCCCCTCCGGCCTGCCTCAGGCCGAGCAAGATCTCTCTCAACATCACCATGCCGCGGTGCGCCCGGAGCTTGGCGGCGCCCCCTCGGATCCCGAGCGTCGCGCCGATCTCCTGAAACGACAGGCCCACCACGTGGTGGAGGACGAGCGCTTCCCGGCGCTCTTCCGGCACCTCCCTGAGCGCCCGGTTGAGCGCCTGACGGTCGGCCAGCCCCTCGACCTCCGGCGGCACCGGCAGATCGGGCGCCTCGCCGTCCGGAAAGAGATCGAACCCTTTGCGCGACTTCGTGCGCCGATCCATCAGAAAGGCATGGCGCGCAATCGCGAAGGCCCACGGCCTTACCGGCCGGTCTTTCTGGTAGGTGTGGCGTGCCCGATGCAGCTGGAGGAACGTTTCCTGCAGCAGGTCGTCCGCGACGGTGGTATTCCGAGAGAGAGAGATCAGGTACCTCCGTAGGGGTGGCGAGAGCGTTCGATACAGCTCTTCGAACGCCTGCCCTTCGCCCTGCTGGTAGCGGACCATCAGGGCGGAGAGCTCGTCGGCCGAACTTTCGGCTGGTTCCACTCCACTCCCTCCTATGCCGCGGTCCGTGCGGCGGTTACAGCACCGTCACGCTTTCCCGGGCGGGGCTCCGGCGCTTTCGACCGACAACTGGTGGTGTTCGGGCTCTAAATCTATCGTAGGGAGAGCGATCTGGCGAGCGCGGGGCAGGCGGTTGCCTGTAGACTTCGCGCTTTCCCAGGGAGGGTTTTCGGATGCTTGAGCACCTGACGATCGAATCGTTCGCCGACCACCGTGATTCCACGTTTCGGCTGGTGGCCACCGAGAGCGTCGCGTTCGACATAACGCTTCACGCCGTGACACCGCTCGGCGACTCGGGCGTTCGGCAGGCGTTCTCGCTGATTTTTCATGCGCCGCTTGCGGCAACGGTGGTGCCCCAGCGAACCTATCGGTTGGAGCATGCGGTGCTCGGCGCGCTCGACCTGTTTGTGGTGCCGCTTGGTCCCAAGGGCGGGTTCTTCCGTTACGAGGTGATCTTCACTTGATCGGAAGCGTAAGCCGGAGAGGCCGCCGCGGGGCTGGGAACCGCGCCGGAGGGTAGGTACTCCATCAGATAGTAGACGCTGTTCTCGCCGACCCGCCGGAAACCCAAACGCTCGTAGAGGCGGAGCGCCGGGTTCAGCTGCTCGACGTGAATGGTGAGCGGCAGGCCCGCTTCGGTCGCCTCGGCGATCAGCCGTCCCAGAAACTCGGTGCCGATCCCCTGATTTCGAAAGCCCGCCGCGACCGCGATGTCCATCAGCCGGATCTCTTTCGGCCGTCGATGGATGTAGAGCCGCCCGGCCGGCACGCCGGAGCTGAGGATGATCGACAGCTCGGCGCCGGGATAGTTCTCGCGGTAGAAGACATCCTGCGCCTGGTACTGCATGGCGCAGAACGCGAACTTCTGCTCGGGGGTCCAACCGACCACCGAAAGCTCTTGCTCGCGAGTGCCCGCGTAGAGCTCGAGCAGAAACGGCCGGTCCGCGTCCGAGATCGGGCGTAGCGCTAGATCGAGAGCCATTCGCCTTTCCAGCTCGCGGGTTCTAGAAGGTCTCGGGCGCGAGCTCGACCGCCATCAGGATCGAAGCGTAGCGTACCGCACCGCGCGGCCCGGCGAGAGCGGCGAGGCTCGCGCCCGAGGCCCAGGTGCCGACGGAAAGCCCGAGCAGGTAGAGCCCGCGACGGAGGCGCGGCATCCCCGCTTCCGCATCGATGGTGAAACGCGTCTCGAAGCTCGTGGCCTTGCCCGTGGCCTCTTTGACCGCCAAGCGAAGGTCGAGCCTGGTCTCTTCGGCCTGCTCGAACTGGAAGCGGACGGGAGGGCTGGGGTTCCACCCCCCGTGACGGCGGAAGCTCCAGGCGGCGAAGCGATTCGGCCGGTCGTCGATCGGATCGAAGGAGGGGAAGACGACATCCAGGTCGGCGGTGAGCGGCAGCAAGTCGCGCTGCTTCGCGTCGATGGTGCTCGGGGGATAGAGGCCGCGGATCGCGATCCGGAGCGGCCGGCCATATAGGTTGCCGTCGCCCGCCCAGAGAGAGTCGGCCGGAACGACGCGGAGGCCGGTCTCGGCATCTCCTTCGAGTCCGGGTCGGCGCACGGCCCGCGGCAGCCGCTTCAGGTTGCGAAGAGTCTCACTCCCCTCGATATAGCCGACCGAGAGTGGAGCGGCTTTGCCATCAGCCCACGCGAAATCGGGCAGGGTGGCCGCCAGGACACCTACCGTAGAGAACGCCAGGAACTCGCGGCGGTTCCAATCCGCCGATCGCTCGGTACCTGAGGGGGTGTTCGAAGACATGGCGTCGCCTCGCGTGGGTTTCGGAAATTGCACCGTTCCCGAACCGAAAGCTTGCGCTGTTCGATAGTGGCACGCTAGCACACCGCGAGGCGGAAATAGCTACAGAATCAACACTTTAGACAGACGGCAGGTGTGCGAACCAGCGAAGTAGACAGCGGGCAAACTGCTCCCCCCGAAGGGGGAGCACGCTCTACTACAGAAGCCTCTTACCGAGACTTCAAGTGCGCGGGGGGAACACGCCCTGGAGGGCGATGTTGAAGTAGAAGGTCAGGTACGGCTGCAGGTTGTTGTGCGGCTGGTCGCCGCCCGCGGGGGCGAGGGCTTGGTCGGACATGGCGACGAACGAACCCGTCGGCGCGAAAAGGTTGACGCCATCGCCGGAGGCCGCGAGCTGGCCCGTTGGAATATTCTCCAGCGCCTGCTGCGTAGAGGCGTTCTGCGCATGCGGGTGAGACGGCATCTCGGACTCGAGCAGCGAGACGGTCTCTGAACCGCCGGTCTCGCCTAGGTCATGGAGAGAAAGCCCGGGGCCCTGACCTGGATGCATCGGCGCACGCCCCTGGAGGTCAGGCAGCGCAAAGTTGCTCTTGCCGTTTCCGCCGTAGGTGGTTCCAAGGAGGGAGAAGAGCGCCGTATTTTGCGACAGCGGCAGCAACTGACCGTCGCACCACGCCCAACCCCTGGGGGCAAAGTTGAACGGAAAGATGCGAATCTCGGCGACAAAAGGATCCATGTCTCCTCCTAGGTCGGGCTCGGGAAGATCCCGAACAGAGAGATGATGAAGTCAACGCACAGATAGGGCTGGAAGTTCGTGTGGGGCTGGCTGCCACCGACCGGCAAAATGGCCTGGGGAGCCAGTGGTGTTATCGGGTTGTCCGTTCCGTAGGGGAAGACCGCTGCCGTGGTGACGCGCGCCATGACGTTGCCTGTCGGGTCGGGGCTGCCGGCGGTGGACGTCGAGCCCAGCATCGCGTGGCTGTGCGCCGGGATCTGGCTCACGGTCAGCGTGATCTCCTCGGCGCCGCCGGTCTCGGCGAGGATGAAACCGTTGCCCTCGTGGATGGGGACTCGGCCGCGCAGATCCGGAAGAGCGAAAGTCGACTGACCATCGCCGCCATAGGTTGTGCCAATGAGCTGGAACAGTGTTTCATTCTCGGAAATCGGCAGGAGTTGTCCCTCACAGAACATCCAGCCGGCGGGGGCGAAATTTCCCGCGAACATACGGATCTCGCCGACATAGGGTTGTGCCATCGTGGATCTCCTTAGGTCGGGCTCGGGAAGATGCCCTGCAGGGCGATCGAGAAATTGAGCGTCAGGAAAGGTTGCATGTTGAGGTGCGCCTGGCTGCCACCCACGTTGGAGACCGAATTTGCCGCCATCGCCGCGAGCCCTGCGGCCCCGCCGTAGACCGCCTGGGGGTTCGATTTACCGAGAACGGTTGTGTTCAACGGCGTGTTGGCGGCGTTTGTAGTCGATCCCTGTAAGGTATGCGTGTGCGTCGGCAGCTCGGCAATCGAGAGCGTGTGAGCCTGTTCGCCCCCGCGCTCGCCCAAGGTGTGACCGCTGCCGACGTGAATGGGTGTGCGACCCCGTAGATCCGGCAGCCCGAAGTTGACGCGACCATCGCCGCCGAAGGTGGTGCCCAGCAGCGAGAACAGCGCCTGATTCTGGTTGATCGGTAGGAGCTGGCCGTCGCATAGCGCCCACCCTCTCGGCGGAAAACTGAAACTCATGATGCGGATCTCGGATAAGAATGGCTCAGCCATAGGCCTCTCCTTTTATGGTTCTCACACCATTAAGGCGTGATCGTGCAGCTGATGAAGTTATCGCCACTAATGGCGTCGGTTCCGTTGCCAGCAGGGTTGTCGGCGGTCACCTTCGCTGCGGCGTTCGCCCCAGTTGTGGGAGACGGCGCCAAACCGACGATGCCGAACTCGTTCGTGGCGGCTACGGTTCCCTGCTTGCGGACGCCCATGCCCTGGTTCACGCCGCTACCAGCGCTTGCGTTGCCCGTCATGAGGAGGCATAGCGTTACGTCACCAGCGGCGCTCCCGGAGTCGATCCGGATGCCATTGCGGTTCGCCAGCGACGGGGCGCCGACCGTGTTGTTCTGAATTGTCACGTCCATCTTTCCCAAAGAGGCCCTAGCGATGGCTCGGATTCCGTTGCCCTCGTAGCCGCTTACGCTGTTATTAGTGATGACGACGTTGTAGTCGGCGGAACTCGTTCCCAAACCCGCCGGCCCGTCGTCGATCTGCACCGCCATGCCTTGGGTACCGGCCGCCAAGGTCTGAAGGGCATTGATCACATTGTTGTTGATGGTCGTCGTGCCTGTGACGCTGCCGCCCATGAACACGCTGATTCCTTGCCCCTGGATGTGCGTGATCGGCGTCCCAACCGTTCCGTTGCCGGTGATCGAGAAATTGCTCACCCCGACCTGCCCATTGAACGACGCCCGGATCGCGTTGCTGCCCATCTTCGAGGCCAGCGTGCCGGCGATCGCGTTGCCGCTGATCGTTATGGGCGTGCCGTTGGCACCCAAGGTGCTCGAAGTCACATTCGCGGCGTTCCCGGAACCTCCCGCGATCAAGATTCCTTCACCGCTAGGAAAATTGCTGATCGCGTTATTACTGATCGCGCCAGTGGTAATATGCGCGCTGGTGGCCGCCGAACCCTGGGCGAAGATGTGAATCCCGTTGCCCAGCGAACTCGCTGCGGACGTCGAACTCGAGATGCTGTTCGAGGAGATCGTCAGGTTGGCGATCGTGCCGCTGCCGTTCTCGATGCCGATGCCG
Source organism: Holophagales bacterium (assembly GCA_031404815.1). GTDB lineage: Bacteria > Acidobacteriota > Thermoanaerobaculia > Multivoradales > UBA5704 > DASYKS01. The sequence continues at coordinate 60,135 of JANNIH010000154.1, forward strand.
TGCCGTCGGGGGTTCGTGATTGTGTTGCCGGTGATCGACACCGTACCCATGAGGGTGGTGGTAGTGAAGGTGCCGCCGTCGTTGAAGGCGATACCACTCTCGTTGTATTGGCCTAATGCGGCGGTACCGACGTTGGTGATCGAGCCGTTGGCAAAGGTGAAGTTCGTGACCCCTGTGCCAAAAACGCCGTTCTGTCCAATGTTGCTCAGGTTCATCGCCGTAAACGAGGGATCGCGCGTGCTGGTGAGCGAGATGGCGTGGCCGGTGGAGTTCTGAATCGTCCCGCCCGTTCCCGCACCGCCCGTTCCGGTCACGGTCAAGCCGGCTGTCGCGCCTGTGTTGTTGAGCACGATGCCGCTCGAAGCGCCGTTGGCCGCGATGGACCGGAAAGTAAGTCCACTCGCGCCGATCGTCGTGTTCGCCACATTGAGCGCGGTGCCCGTTGTGGTCGCCAGTGTGTTGGCCGCGCCCGTCACGCTGACCGTGCCGCCGCCCGTCGCGGTGAAGGCCGGGCTCGCGCCCGTGCTTGCCGTGAGGCCACCGGTGAAGTTGATCGTGGCGCCCGTGTTGGTGGTCAAGGAGATTCCACTGCCGTTCGTGTCGCTGACCGCGCCGGAGAACAACACCGTGTCGCCGGTCCGGCCGGTCACCACGACCGAGTTGCCCGAGTTATTGGTCACCGGGATTCCGATCGTGATGTTGCCGTTGCCGCCGCTGATGTTGACTGCGGTTCCCGACGCGCCGCCTGGATCGTTGATATTGCCGGAGCTCGCCGAGAAGGCCGTCGAACCGACGCCGCCGAACGCATTGACCAGACTGAGCCCCGTGGTCGGCGAGTTGATCGAGCGGTAGAAGTTGATCGGCAGGCTGACCGAGGAGTTGTTGATATCGATCGCCGGACCGCTGTTCGAATCGAGGGTCGAGACCCCTGCGCCGACCGCGATGCGGAAGCCGGTGCCGGCACCCGCGTTGAGCGCACCGGTCGAGGTGACCCGAAGGCCGGCACCGTTGTCATTGAAGATGTCGAGGTCGGTGAACGATAGGTCGCCGACCACGCTGGTCAACAGGATGCCGTTCGTGCTCACCCCATTGCCCGACTGGCCGACCACGGTGACGCCGCCCGCCACCTGGTTGATCGGTACGCCCGGTACCGCATCGAAGGTGACGCCCGTGATCTCGATGCCCGAACCGCCGGTGTTGCCGGTGACCACGTTGTCGTCGAACGCCGTGATGTTGACGATGCCCGCCGTGCGCACGATATCGATGCCGCGCACGTTCGCGGTGATCGTGTTGTCGTGGATCGACAGGTTCAGCGTGCCGGTGCCGGCGGCGTTGACATCGATCCCCTCGAGGTTGGTGGTGGCGCGGATGATGTTGTCGCGAATCTCGAGCGAGCCCGAGCCCGCGAAGGCGCCGGCCGTCGTGAGATCGATTCCGTTCGTGTTGCCCGCGAGGTTCAAGCCGACGATCTCGATCGGGATCGCGTCGGTCGCGCCTACGGCGTTGCCGCCGACATCGACATCGTCGAGCATCGGTCGGGTGCCCGCCGCGCGCAGCAGCGTTGGGTTCGGCCCGCCGTTTACCGCGACCGGCAGGGTCAGCTGGACCCCTTCACCGATCAGGCGCTGCGTGTTCTTGAGCACGATCCCGTTCGCCTGGCCGGTGGTGGTCCCACTGCCGTTGTGGACGTAGATCGTGTCTCCGGCGACCGAGGCCGTCTCGGCTTCGACCAGGGTGTCGAACGGATCGGCCGAGCGGCCGAGACCGCCGGCGGCCTGGTCGTTCTTGACATACCAGACGCGGCCGAAGCGGGTGAGCGTCACCGTACCCGTGGCGCTCGCCGGTGCGGGGACGCCGGTGTCGGAGATCACGTAGGTAAAGGTCTCGGTGGCACCCGCGTCACCCGGTGCCGGCACGAACGTGAACCGGCCGTTCGCATCGAGGTTGACCGTCCCGACCGCGGCGTCCGTGCAGTCGAACGGCGCGCTGCTGTCCGTGCAGGCGCCGACCGTCAGCGAGGTGACCGCGATCGGATCGCCTTCGACCGGATCGGAGTCGTTGTTGAGCAAGCCGAACGTCAAGCCGGTGGTGACCAGGACGTGCGGCGTCGCGACCACTCCTTGATCGACCCGCAGCTCCGTGTTGCCGATGAAATCGAACGCGTCGGCGCCCGCGACCGGCGGATCGTTCACGCAGTTCACGAGAACCGAGACCGTCGTCGAAGAACTCCCCGGCGTGAGGGTATAGGTGAAGGTGTTGGGCGTCGTGCCCGGCGGGTTGTTGCAGTAGTTCAGGTTTGGGGCATAGGTCAGCCCCGTGCCGCCGCCCGTGATCACCACCGTGCCGTTGGCCGGCTGGGTTACCGACGCGACGCTCTTCGGACCGGCGTCGATGTCGGTGTCGTTGGCCAACACGTTGATCGCGTTGGAGCCCGAGTCTTCGTTCACCGTCGCGGCGTCAGCCACCGCGACCGGCGGATCGTCCACACAGGTGACCGTCATCGTTACTGTCGTCGAGGAACTACCCGGCGTCAGGGTATAGGTGAAGGTGTCGAGCGTCGTACCCGGCGGGTTGTTGCAGTAGTTCGCGTTCGGCGCGTAGGTCAGGCCCGTGCCGCCGCCCGTGATCACCACCGCGCCGTTCGCGGGCTGCGTCACCGAGGCGACGCTCTTCGGACCGGCGTCGACGTCGGTGTCGTTGGCCAAGACGTTTACCGCGTTGGCGCCCGAGTCTTCGACCACGGTCGCCGCGTCGGCCACCGCTAGGGGCGAGTCGTCCACGCAGGTGACGGTCATCGTCACCGTCGTCGAAGAGCTTCCCGGCGCCAGGGTGTAAGTGAAGGTGTCGAGCGTCGTGCCCGGCGGGTTGTTGCAGTAGTTCGCATTCGGAGCGTAGGTCAACCCCGTGCCACCACCCGTGATCACCACCGCGCCGTTGGCCGGCTGCGTCACCGACGCGATCGAGATCGCGCCGCCGTCGACATCGGTGTCGTTCGCCAGCACGTTGACCGCGTTGGCACCCGAGTCCTCGACCACGGTCGCCGCATCGGCCACCGCTAGGGGCGAGTCGTCGACACAGGTGACGGTCATCGTCACCGTCGTCGAAGAGCTTCCCGGCGTCAGGGTATAGGTGAAGGTGTCGAGCGTCGTCCCCGGCGGGTTGTTGCAGTAGTTCGCACTCGGCGCATAGGTCAGACCCGTGCCGCCGCCCGTGATGACCACCGCGCCGTTGGCCGGCTGAGTCACCGAGGCGACGCTCTTCGGGCCGCCGTCGATGTCGGTGTCGTTCGCCAGAACGTTCACCGCGTTGGCGCCCGAGTCTTCATTCACCGTCGCCGCGTCGGCCACGGCCACCGGAGCGTCATCGACGCAGGTGACGGTCATCGTCACCGTCGTCGAGGAACTGCCCGGCGTCAGGGTGTAGGTGAAGGTGTCGAGCGTCGTACCCGGCGGTTGGTTGCAGTAGTTCGCGTTGGGCGCGTAGGTCAACCCGGTGCCGCCGCCCGTGATCACCACCGCGCCGTTCGCCGGTTGGGTCACCGAGGCGACGCTCGTTGGGCCGCCGTCGACGTCCGTGTCGTTGGCCAGCACGTTGACGGCGTTGGCGCCCGAGTCCTCTACAACCGTCGCCGCGTCCGCCACGGCCACCGGGTTGTCATCGACGCAAGTGACCGTCATCGTCACCGTCGTCGAGCTGCTACCCGGCGTCAGGGTGTAGGTGAAGATGTCGAGCGTCGTGCCAGGAGGTGTGTTGCAGTAGTTCGCGTTGGGCGCGTAGGTCAGACCCGTGCCGCCGCCCGTGATCACCACCGCGCCGTTGGCCGGCTGGGTCACCGAGGCGACACTCTTCGGACCGCCGTCTGGGTCGGTATCGTTGGCCAGGACGTTGACCGCGTTGGCGCCCGAATCTTCCACCACCGTCGCCGCGTCGGCCACCGCTACCGGGTTGTCATCGGCACAGGTGACCGTCATCGTCACCGTCGTTGAGCTGCCGCCCGGAGTCAGGGTGTAGGTGAAGGTATCGAGCGTCGTCCCCGGCGGTTGGTTGCAGTAGTTCGCGTTCGGCGCATAGGTCAGACCCGTGCCGCCGCCGGTGATCACCACCGTGCCGTTGGTCGGCTGCGTCACCGAGCCGACGCTCTTCGGACCGCCGTCGACGTCGGTGTCGTTGGCCAGGACGTTGACCGCGTTGGCACCCGAGTCTTCATTCACCGTCGCTGCATCGGCCACCGCAACCGGCGGAGAGTCCACCGCAACCACGGTCACCGTCGAAACCGCCGTATTGCTGTTCACGGCACCGTCGTTCGCAACGAAGTTGATGACCCTTGGCGTCGTGTCAGGGTCGTTGTCTGTGTTCAGATACCGCACCTTGCGGAGCACCGTCTGGAAGTTTGCCACCGTGTCGGGGCCCGTGAGGGTGAGAGTGCCGGTGCCGGGAGCGCCTGGGACCGTCACGTAGCCGGCGACGATGGAGGTCCCGGTCGTGTCCGCCGTCAGCGTCTCGAAGCCGGTGTCGAAGAGGTTGGTGATCGTCACCGTCAGCGAAGCCAGGTTGGCGTTGTCCACGTCGGTCACGGTCGCGTCGAGCGGGTCCTCGATGAGCGTGGCGCCATTCCCTTCCGTAAAGGTGACCGCGAAATTGGCGCCCGGCGTTCCCTGATCGTCGTTCGCGTCGAGGTCCAAGACCGGCGCATCGTTCAGACAGCTCACGGTCACCGTCACGCTCGCCACCGAGCCCCCCGGGGTCAGGGTGTAGGTGAAGGTGTCGAGCGTCGTGCCCGGCGGCTGGTTGCAATAGTTCGCGTTCGGAGCGTAGGTCAATCCCGTGCCGCCCCCGGTAATCACCACGGCGCCGTTGGCCGGCTGCGTCACCGCGCCGACGAGCTTCGGCCCGCCGTCGAGGTCCGGGTCGTTGGCCAGCACGGGGATCGCGTTGGCGCCCGAGTCCTCTGCGACCGTCGCGGCATCGCTGACCGCGGTCGGCGGGTCGTCGACGCAGTTGACCGTCATCGTTACCGTCGTCGAGCTGCTACCCGGCGTCAGGGTATAAGTGAAGGTGTCGAGCGTCGTGCCCGGCGGGTTGTTGCAGTAGTTTGCGTTCGGCGCATAGGTGAGGCCCGTGCCGCCGCCAGTGATCACCACCGCGCCGTTGCCCGGCTGCGTCACCGACCCCACGCTCTTCGGGCCGGCATCAATGTCCGTGTCGTTGGCCAGGACGTTGACCGCGTTGGCGCCCGAGTCTTCGTTCACCGTCGCCGCGTCCGCCACAGCTACGGGGTTGTCATCGACGCAGGTGACCGTCACCGTCACCGTCGTCGAGCTGCCGCCCGGCGTCAGGGTATAGGTGAAGGTGTCGAGCGTCGTGCCCGGCGGGGTGTTGCAATAGTTCGCGTTCGGCGCATAGGTCAGACCCGTGCCGCCGCCAGTGATCACCACCGCGCCGTTGCCCGGTTGCGTCACCGAGGTGATCGAGATCGCGCCGCCGTCGGTGTCGGTGTCGTTGGCCAGCACGTTGACCGCCGTCGCCGCCGCATCCTCGGCAACCGTCGCCGTGTCCGCCACCGCCACCGGCGCGTCGTCGACGCAGGTCACCGTCATCGTCACGGTCGTCGAACTACCGCCCGGCGCGAGCGTGTAGGTGAAGGTGTCGAGCGTCGTGCCAGGCGGATTGTTGCAGTAGTTCGCGTTCGGCGTGTAGGTGACGCCGGTGCCGCCACCGGTGATCGCTACCGCACCGTTCAGGGCATTGGTCACCGAGGCCACTGAAATCGCCCCGCCGTCAAGGTCGGTGTCGTTCGCCAGCACGTTGACCGCGTTGGCGCCCGAGTCTTCGACCACCGTCGCCGCGTCCGCCACCGCCACCGGCGCATCGTCCACACAGGTCACCGTCATCGTCACCGTCGCCGACGAGCTGCCGGGCGTCAGGGTGTAGGTGAAGGTGTCGAGCGTCGTACCGGGCGGGTTGTTGCAATAGTTCGCGTTCGGCGCATAGGTCAGGGCGGTGCCGCCGCCCGTGATCACCACCGCTCCATTGGCCGGTTGCGTCACCGCGGTTATCGAGATCGGGCCGGCGTCCACATCGGAGTCGTTCGCCAGGACGTTGACCGCATTCGGGCCTGAATCCTCGTTGACCGTCGCCGAGTCGTTGACCGCGACCGGCGGATCGTCGACCGCCGTGACGGTGATCGAGACCGTCGCCTGCGAGGTCCCCCCAAAGCCATCGGCGACCTGGAAGACGAAGCTGTCAGAGCCGTTGAAATCGGCATTCGGCGTATAGGTGACGTTCACGCTCGTCGCCGTCGCACCGGTGAGCGGGCCAAGGGTGCCGCTCGCGGGCCCCGAGACGATCGAGAACGTCAAGGGGTCCGAGTCCGGATCGCTTCCCGTCATAGTCAACGGAAGCGCCGTGTCCTCAACGGTCGAGAGGGCCTGAGCGTTCGCGGTCGGCGGGTTGTTGAAAATCAGCGAGCTGTCGACGCGCAGGCAGAGGACGCCGCCTTCGAACTTGGCGTAGAACGACCGCACGTCCGGGCCGCCGCCCGAGTCGCCCGCGTTGTCTTGGGCGACCCGGTCGCCCGCCGACCAGTCGTTGGTCAAACCGTCGAACAGGCAAACCGCCCAGAGTGCTCCGGCCGAGGTGAAGAGCACGAGCGCAATCGCGATCATGGCGCCCCGGCGGCGCAACAGTCGGCCGGCGGCCAACGTCAGCAGCAGCGCGAGGAGCGCGAGGCTCCAAGTGCCGAGTGTGGGGATATCGGTCACGCCCGCAAGCGTGAGGACGATCGGTGTCGGGCCGCCGGTCGCGGTGGTGGTGACGACATCCTGGCCGCCGGTCGCACCGGTTGCGACCAGAGCCAAGCGCGCAGTGGTAGGCGGGGCGCCGCTGAACTTGAAAAAAGTCTCGACGACGTTCTGGCCGAAGTCACCATTGCCGATGCCGACGTTCCAGGGCGTGCTGGGCGGTCCGGGGACCGGGTCGGGGGTCGGATCGAGCGCGCCCGCAACGCACGCCTGATGCACGACAGCGGTGACCGAAGCGGACGCCGACCCGCTCGTGTCGACCGTTGTGGTCAGGACTTCATCGAAACGGAACGGCACGGAGGGGTCCGTGCAACTCGTCGCCGCGTTGTCATTCCCGGCGTCGATGTAGATTTTGAACGTCGAGGTGACAGCCGCAACCGGCTGAATGGCGAGCAAACTCGCAGCCGCGAACGCGAGGAGCAGAGGGAAGCGCTTGTTGACCGTCATCGAAGGGCCCTCGCGGACGGGTTGAGGAACCGACCCACTCTAGATCCTCACTCCCGCCTGCACAGCTATCTCCGGCGACCGCCAACATCGCGCGGAGGGATTTCACCTGGAGTAGAACCGGGCGTAGGTTAGCACACCGCGGGTACATGAGCTGTAAAGGGGTGTGCCAACTAGGGTTTGCGCGATTTCGCGCGGGTCGGCCCGGGGTCCGATGAGGGGTCGGATCCCCGGGCTGGGGCCGGCGGCAAGCGCGTTGCGACGATCAGGCGACGGTCGGTGCCACCGCGAACTTCCGGCTGCCCAACATCACCGTCGCCAGCTCGCGCCAGGCGAAGGCGACGCCGTTGAACACGTTGAGCGTCACCAGGCTGAGCAGGGCGCCGAACCCGGAACAGAGAAGGGCGTCGCCGAGCGTCTCAACCGTCCAGGAGTAGACACCCAGATCGAAGAACGGGCCGGGAACTGAAAGGTAGTAGAACGGCGCGAGCAGAAACGCCAGAGAGAGGGAAGACAGCGTGACGAACGTCACGAACGTCGCGAGCCCGAGCGGGAACTTGATCGCGAGATAGCCCATCCCCTTCCAGGTCGCAGGGTTGGCGAGGAACGCTTTGACCCGCGGCCAGAAGGCGGCCGGTGACGGTTCAGCCGAGCTCATCGGCGGCACCTCGGCGCCGAGCAGGTGAATCGCGAGCTGGCGCTCGAACAGGCTCAAGCCGAAACTGGCGAGGAGCACCGCGGCGAGGATCGGCAAGCCGATCCAGATGATGGTGAGCCCCAGGCCGAGCGAAATCCCGGTGACCAGGAAGATGAAATAGGCGAGCCCGAGCGGGAAGGCGAGGGCCAGATAGAGCAGGTTGGTATACGACCGGGCGCGCACCGGCGCGCTCAGGAATTGGCCGACGGGCGTGTCGCGAAATCGCGTGGTGTCTTCGTTCATGGCGTTTCTCCTCGTACGGGAGGCTCTACGCTCCGTTCTGGCCGGTTGTTTCAAAAGGAGTCTCGAGATGGCGTTGGGGTCCCCCAAGGCCTCGGTTAAGATCCAGGGGAACCTCGGCGCGGAGAAAGCGTAGAACCAAGAGACCATGACCGACCTTCTGGAGCTCAACGACGTCCGCAAGAGCTATGACGGCCACGTCGCCGTCGCGGGCGTGACCTTCTCCGTTCCCGCCGGATCGATCTTCGGCTTGCTCGGCCCGAACGGCGCGGGTAAGACGACGACGATCCGGATGATTCTCGACATCCTCGCTCCGGACTCCGGCTCGATTCGCATGTTCGGCCGCCCGCGCGAGGAGGCCGCCCTCTCCCGCGTCGGCTACCTGCCGGAGGAGCGCGGGCTCTACCGGAAGATGACCGTGCTCGAGCAGCTTCTCTTCTTGGCCGAGATCCGCGGCATCAAGCGCCGGGCCGCCCTCGCCGAGATCGAACCCTGGCTCATGCGTGCCGATCTGGGTCCCTGGGCGAAGCGGCGGATCGAGGAGCTGTCGAAGGGCATGCAGCAGAAGGTCCAACTGATCGGCACCGTCCTTCATCGCCCGGAGCTGTTGATCCTCGACGAGCCGTTTTCCGGCCTCGATCCGCTGAACCAGGAGCTGTTCCGCGAGCTGCTCACCGAGTATCGCGACAGCGGCCGGACGGTGGTTTTGTCCACCCATGGCATGGAGCTCGCGGAGCGGATGTGCGATCGGATCTGCCTGATCTCGCGCGGTCGCGCGCTGCTGTCCGGCGAGCTGGCCGCGGTCAAGGCGGGCTTTCGCGGCAACACCTACCTTCTAACCGCCGAAGGGGATCTTCTCAAACTGCGGGAGATCCCAGGTGTGGAGCAGGTCGAGGTGACCGGACGGACCGCGCGCGTTCTCCTCTTACCAGAGACCGAGGGTGCCGATCTACTCGCTCAGGCTGTGCAGTTCTTACGCGTCAGCGAGTTCCGCTCCGAAGAGCCGACGCTCGAACAGATCTTCTTAACGGTGGTGCGCGATGAGGCTTGACCACGTTTTTACGATCGCGAAACGCGAGTACCTGCTGCGGGTCAAAGGCAAAGCCTTCTGGCTTTCGACCCTCGGCATGCCGGTGCTGGTCCTCGCGGCAACGGTTCTTCCGTCGTTGTTGCTCTCACTGTCGCCTTCGACAGAGCGCCTCGTGGTGGTCGACTCGACGGGCAAGATCGCGCCGGAGCTGGCGCGGAAAGAGAACGACGGGGCAGAGTCCGAACCGACCGGAGGCAAGAGGAATCTCTCGAAGAAGAAGCCGAGCGAGATCGAGCTCCTGGTCGAACCGGCCGCGGCAGATCGGGCGCGACAGGAAAAAGAACTCGACCGACGGGTGCTCGATTCCGAGATCTCCGCCTGGATTCGCATTGACGAGGCGGCGCTCGCGGCCGGTAAGTTCTCGTACCGGGCGCGGAGCACCTCGGGCTTTGTCACCCAATCGATCGTCGAACGACGCCTTTCCGACGCCGTGCGGAGGGCGCGGTTGGCGGCCGCGGGCCTCGACCCGGCGCGCGGCGACGAGCTGATGCGCGACATCGCGCTCGATACGGTTCGTGTCTCGGCCGAAGGTGATCGGCGCGAGGTCGGGCTCGCCGGTGCGGCGCTCGCCTACATCATATTCATGATGCTGTTCGTCGCGATCCAGATCTGGGGCCAACAGGTGATGACCGGCATCCTGGACGAGAAGAGCAGCCGGATCGTCGAGGTGCTGGTCTCGGCGGTGCGGCCGTTCGAGCTGATGCTCGGCAAGCTGCTCGGAATCGGGTCGGTCGGCATGACCCAGTTCGCGATCTGGATTCTGACCGCCGCCGTGGTCACCTCGCCGGGCATCGCGATGGCTCTCGCGTTTCTGCCCGAAGGGGTTACGCTACCGGCGATCGGCCTCGGCGTCGCGTTTCACCTCGTGCTCTTCTTTGTGCTCGGCTTCTTTCTCTTTTCGAGCTTCTACGCCGCGCTCGGTGCGGCGTTCAACAACATGCAGGAGGCGCAACAGATGGCGGCGCCCGTGATGCTGCTCGTGATGGTGCCGGTGTTCCTCGCCCCGAGGGTGATCAACGATCCGGACTCCACCCTTTCGGTCGTCCTTTCGCTGGTGCCGCTGTTTTCGCCGCTGCTGATGACGCTCCGCCTCGCGATCCGCATGCCGCCGCTCTGGCAGGTGCTGCTCGCGGAGGTTTTGACCACCGGGTTCGTCATCCTGATGGTCTGGGGTTCCGCCCGGATCTACCGCGTGGGTATCTTGATGTACGGCAAGAAGCCGACGTTTGCCGAGTTGGCGCGCTGGCTGCGCCGCGCTTGAGCGGGGCCGGGCGGCCGATTTCGGGCGGTCCCCCTTCTCGACGGCTAGAATGATCGGCGGAGGTCGCCTTTCGCATGTACTCCCGCCAGCCCGGCCGTTTCACCCTTCCTGGTTTCGGCGGTCCTTCCGGACCGCCGCCGCGCGACGTGATCGCGATCCTCGCGGTCCTGTTCGTCACCTTCTCCTGCCAATTCTTCGACTCGACAGAAGGCTTTGCCGCACTGATGCGCCTCTCCCCGGCGGTTTGGCAGAGCGGTTTCGTCTGGCAGCTGGTGACCTATCCCTTCGCGGGAATCGGCCAACCGGGGCTCGGCATCGTGTTCGAGTTCCTGATCTTGTTCTGGTTCGCCCGCGACGTCTATCTCGATCTCGGTCGGCGGCGGTTCTGGCGCCTGATCCTCCCCGCCGCGATCGTCGCGGCGGTGGCTGCGCTCCTGGCTGACCTTCTCGCCGGGCTCGCCGGGGGGCTCATGCCGGCGGGTTTCACTCTGATGCAGGGGCAGCGGGTGCTGCTCGCAATCCTGATCGCATCGTTCGCCGCCCTGCATCGCGACGCGACGATCTACCTGTTCTTCGTTCTGCCCATCCGCGCCGCCTGGTTTCCGGCGATCACGATGCTGCTCGCGTTCCTCGCATTCCTGCAGGTCCGCGACCTCCCGGGGTTCGTCGGCCTGGCGGTCGCGACCGGTTTCGCCTGGTGGCGGCCGGCCGGTTGGGGGTACCGCGGCAATCGAGGTGGAAAAGGCGGTGGTTTAATGGATCTCCGCCTACGCCTCCGCAAGCGGTTCCTCGAGTGGAAGCTCACGCGCTTGAAGAAGAGGCGGCCGCTCTCGGCGGTCCCGGACGACCGGAAGCCGGGCGGCCAGCTCCGCAAGGGGCCGTGGGTGCACTGACTTAGGATGCGCCAAGGGGGAGACAAGAGGGAAGACAGCTGGTGCCGAAGACCGGACTCGAACCGGTATGGGTTGCCCCACACGCCCCTCAAACGTGCGCGTCTACCAATTTCGCCACTTCGGCACAAAGAACGCTCATCTTGCGACGGTACTTCAAAGAGCCTCCGTTTCCATCGAGCCGCGAGGGGCGGCTCGAAGGAGGCTCAACACTTACGGATTCGGGGTCGGAGCCGCCGGGGCGGGCACCGGAACCGAGGTTGCCGGCTTCTGGTTGACCGGCGCCGGGGCTGCCGGCAGGGTCTTGGTGGCGCCGGTCTTTGCGGCAGCGACGCCCTTCATCACCGAGCTTCCTGCTTCGCGGCGCTGGACGACCGCGATCGCCAGGGTGGTGAAGATGAAGATGACGAACGAGCTGACGGTCAACTTGTGCAGGAGCGTCGTCGCCCCACGGGCGCCGAACACCGTCTGGGTGGCACCGCCGCCGAACACCGAAAGGTCTGCGCCTTTTCCCTGCTGGAGGAGCACCACCAGAATCAGGAAGATGCAAACGATGATGTGGACGGTATAGAAGAGATAGATCACGCGGTAAGCCTCCAAGGCCCTCAGGTCGTTCGACCGAAGGGAGAGATGATACTCAAGAATCTGTCCAGGTCAAGGCTCGCGCCGCCGACCAGGAATCCGTCGACCCCGTCCGTGGCCGCCAATGAGGGTGCATTTTCGGGCGCCACCGAGCCGCCGTAGACGATCGAGACCGGTTCGGCGGCCTCCTCGCCCAGGCGGCGCGTCAGCTCGCGCCGCAGAAACAGATGGACCTCGGAGACCGTCTCTGGGGTCGCCACCTCGCCGGTTCCGATCGCCCAGACCGGCTCGTACGCGAGCGCAAACTGCGGCATCGAAGGGCTTTCCGACCGGCTTCCTGCACCGAGCGCCCCGTCGAGCTGCCGAGCGAGCACCGCGAAGGTCGCCCCCGCCTGGCGTTCGTCTCGGGTTTCGCCGACACAGATCATCGGAGTGAGACCGGCACGGAGGGCGGCACGAACTTTCCGCCCCACCAGCTCGTCGCCCTCGCCGTGGTCGCGACGACGCTCGCTGTGCCCGCAGAGGACAAAAGAAGCTCCGGCATCGACCAACTGGAGACCGGAGACATCGCCGGTGTGGGCGCCTTTCGGCTCGGGGTGGAGATCTTGGCCGCCGACCAAGATGTCGCTCCCGGAGAGCACTCCGGCGACGACCGGGATCAACGGAAAGCTCGGAAAGATCGCGACCCGCGGCGCATCGGCCGGGAGCCGGTCGAGCAGGCCGGAGCAGAACGCGACCGCGTCGGCGCGGAACAAGTGCATCTTCCAATTCGCAGCCACCAGCAGGCGCGAGGCGGACTGCGCGGCGACGGCTTCCCACCCGGTCCAGCTCGCAGGTTCGGGGCCCGGTTCGGCGATCGAGGCCATGGCCTAGATCTCCTGCTCCAAGACCGCCACGCCCGGCAGAATCTTGCCGGCCAGGAACTCAAGCGAAGCGCCGCCGCCAGTCGAGACGTGGCCAATCCGATCGGTAACCCCCGTTTGATGCACGGCGGCGACGGTCTCGCCGCCGCCGATCACCGAGAACCCTAGAAAGTCGCCCAGCGCCTGGGCGATTCCTCGGGTGCCGGCGTCGAAGGGCGCTTTCTCAAACACACCGAGTGGGCCGTTCCAGAACAGGGTGCGCGCACGCGCGATGACCCCGATATAGGCGGCGCGGGTGGCCGGGCCGATGTCCACCGCCTTGGTGCCGGCGGGGATCGCACCGACCGCAACGGTCTCGATCCGCTTCGGCGCGTCGAGGTCGTCGGTGACGACCAGGTCGGTGGGCAGAAAGACCTCGGTGCCCTGCGCGGCTGCGCGAGCGAGAATCTCCCGGGCCAGATCGAGGCGATCGGGCTCATAGAGCGATCCGCCGAGGTCGAACCCCTGCGCCGCGAGAAAGGTGTTCGCCATGCCGCCGCCGAGCAGCAGAAGGTCGAGCCGCGGCAGGAGGTTCAGGAGCGTGTCGATCTTCCCCTCGATCTTGGCACCGCCCAAGATCGCCGCGAACGGCCGTTCCGGTCGCCTGAGAAGTCGGCCGAGCGCCACGACCTCGCGCACCATCAGGCGGCCGGCGGCACGGCGCGGCAGCCGCTCGGCAACCCCGACGACCGAGGCGTGCGCGCGGTGGGCCGAGCCGAACGCGTCGTCGACATAAGCCTCGGCGAGCGCCGCCAGGGCGGCTGAAAAGTCCGGATCGTTGCCGGTCTCACCGGCATGGAAGCGCAGGTTCTCGAGCACCAGGACATCGCCCGGAGCGAGCTGTGACGCTTCCGCCTCAGCCGCGGCGCCGATGCAGTCGGTCGCGAAACGTACCGGTGCCCCAAGCAGCTCGGCCAGCTTGGCCGCCACCGGGCGGAGGGTGTACTTGGGGTCCGGCCCCCCCTTGGGTCGGCCGTGGTGGGAGGCGAGAATCAGCTTGGCCCCGGCACCGATCAGCTCGCGTAGGGTCGGCAGAGCTTCGTCGAGTCGGGTCGTGTCGCCCACCTCGCCCGTCTTGGTCATCGGCACGTTGAAGTCCACGCGGACGAACACGCGGCGCCCCGCGAGATCACCGAGGTCGAGATCCTCTAGGTTTTTGAGTCGAGCCGTCTTCTGATCTGTCATGTCAAAACCCCTCCGAGACGCCGAATTCGATTCCAATCCTGTCACCGAACTCCGGCCAGGCGGACCAGCAGCTCGGCCAGACGGTGAGCGTAACCCCATTCATTGTCGTACCAGGCGATGATCCGGGCGAGCCGATGATCGGCAACCTGTAAGAGGGACAGGTCGACCACCGCGGTGCGGGGGTCGCCGATAAAATCGGACGAGACCAACTCCTCGTCAGTCACCCCGAGCAGCCCGGCGAGCGTTCCCGAAGCAGCCCGGCGAAACGCCTCGGAGAGAGCCGCAACCGACGCGTCGCGCTCGAGTTCGACGGTGAGATCGAGCATCGCGACCGCGGAGGTCGGCACGCGAATCGCGAGTCCCTCGATTCGCCCGGCGAGCTCGGGAACGAGCAGGGCCAGGGCGGCGGTCGCCGTCGTCTGGGTCGGGATCACGTTCAAGGCTGCGGCCCGGGCGCGCCGCGGGTCGGGATGCGCCGCGTCGAGCAGGTGCTGGTTCTCGGTGTAGGCGTGGACGGTACTCATCAGAGCCCGGCGAACTCCAAACTCTACTCTGAGCACCTGGGTCACCAGGGCCAGGCAGTTGGTCGTGCACGAGGCGTTGCTGATCACCCGATGCCGGATCGGATCGAGCGCCTCTGCGTTCAGCCCCAGGCAGATCGTTACGTCGGCCGGGTCGGCCGGATCCGAGTTGGCCGACAGGATGACATGGCCGACCCCGCTCTCAAGGTGCCGGGCGGCCGCCGCGCGTTGAGTGAACCGCCCGGTTGATTCGACCACCACCGCCACGTCATGGTGGCTCCAGGGCACCTCGCCCGGCTCAGGGATCGCCGAGACGGGAACCTCTCGACCGTCGAGCAGCAGACCGGCCGGGGTCGCGGCCACCGTGCCGGGGTACCGGCCGTGCACCGTGTCGCGGGCGATCAGGCGCTCGAGCGCCGTCGCCGGCACGAGGTCGTTGATCGCGGCGAGGGTGATCTCCGGCCGGTCGCGCGTCGCACGCAGCAGGGCGCGGCCGACGCGGCCGAGGCCATTGATGGCGAAGCGGAGAGGCATGGTGCTTTCCTGGATTTGGGTGTTGTTCTAGAGTTGTTGGCGGCAAGCCCCGACCGTCGGCGCCCCCGGTTCGGGTCTGGCCGCGGCGGAACAAAGTGTATCAGCGCTGTCCCGCCCCACCGCCCTGGCGGCACCGTTTACAATGCGGCCGGATTGAAGCCCCGGCTTGGGATCGGTGTCTCCTTGGGGTTCTGGCCTTACAGGAGCGGTCTCCGGCCGCGGATCGACGAGCCGACGACGGCGCAAACCAGGAGGACCGAAGAATGACCCAAAAAGAGATGAGTGACTATTGCAAGGCCTATCTTTTGAAGGACTTGCGCGCCTACCCGGGTTGGAGCGAGAAGCCGGAGAACGCCCGGAAGGAAAAGAAGGATGTCGACGGCAAAGAGGTCGAAACCCAGCTGACGCTGGACGACGAGTCGATCGTCTATGTGCACGACAGCTACATCGTGACCCACGACATCTACAAGAACGAGAACCTCTTGTTCGATGCCGTGACCGACGAGTGGAAGGCGTTCCTACACGATCTGCCCGAGCCGCTCCGCTTCGAGATCCCGGTCTATGAGCCGATCGTGATCCCGCAGGCAGAACCCGCCGCCGACGCCGCGCCCGCCGCGTCCTGACTCGGCCTCGCAGCTCTTCCGCAGCTCTTCCAATAACTGGGCGCTCCGACTTCGGGGCGCCCAGGGTGCTCTGTCTGCTTGGCTGGTAGAGTTCCAGCGTGTCCTCCGCCCCCTTCGTTCTCGGCATTGAGACCTCGTGCGACGACACGGCCTGCGCCATCCTCGATGGCGAGGCCCAAGTCTTGGCCTCGGTCGTTTCGAGCCAGCTCGCGGCGCATCGGCCGTACGGCGGCGTCGTACCCGAGATCGCGTCGCGCGCGCATTTGGAGAACTGGCCCGCGGTCGCCGCCGAAACGCTCGAGAGGGCCGGCCTCGACCTGGCCCGAATCGACGCGGTCGCCGCCACCCGCGGCCCGGGGCTGGTCGGTTCGCTGCTGGTTGGCCTGTCGCTCGGCAAGGCGCTCAGCTTCGCGCTCGGCCGGCCGTTTTTCGCCGTCCACCACCTGGAAGGGCATCTCTTTTCGCCTTTCCTTCGGCTCGAAGGTCCGGCTGAGGACGTTTCGGACCGCTTCGTCGGCTTGGTCGTCTCGGGCGGTCACAGCAACCTGTTCGCCGTCGAGTCCGGACAGACCACGACTCTCGGCGAAGCGCGTGACGACGCGATGGGAGAGGTGTTCGACAAGGTTGGCCGGCGGCTTGGCCTCCCCTACCCCCAAGGTCCGCGGGTCGACGAGCTGGCCGAGGGCGGCGACCCGAGGGGGCACCGGTTTGCGATCCCCGACTGCGGCGGTTCGCTCGACGTTTCGTTCTCCGGGCTCAAGAGCAAGGCGCTGGGCGAGATCGAAAAGCTGGAGCGCACCTTGGGGCCGATCGATCTAGGTTCGCTCAATCCGAACAACGGCGCCCCTCCTCCCGAGGTCCTGGACCTGCTCGCCGGTTTCCGCGCCGCGGCGGTCGGCCAGATCCTCGATCGGATCGAACGACTGCACCGGCGCGAGCCGATCCCCTTGCTCGCGGTCTCGGGAGGGGCGGCGGCAAATCGCCTGCTCCGCCGCGAGCTCACCTCTTGGGCCGCCGCGAGCGGAGTCGCTCTGCGCCTCGTCCCGCTCGGCTTCTCCGGCGACAACGCGGCGATGATCGCCCATGCGGCGCTCCTTCGCCTCCGCAGAGGCGAGGCGGACGATCCGTTCACGGCGGAGGCCGAGAGCCGGATCGCGATCTAGTACCTTTCTTGTCGGTTCCCCTCGGAAAACCCTGTTTCGCCGAACATCTTTCTGTGGAAGAATTGGAATGCCGACGATCCTTCGGAGGTTATCCAAGGCATGTCCAAAGAACAGACCCTCGACGACCTCGACCGCGCCATCCTTCGCGCCCTCCAGGCGGACGCCCGAACCTCGAACGCCGAGATCGCCCGCGAGGTGGGCCTTGCCCCCTCCGCGGTGTTCGAGCGGATCAAGAAGCTGGAGGCGCGCGGCACGATCCAAGGCTACGAGACCCGCGTGGAGCCCGAAGCGCTCGACCTCGGCCTGCTCGCATTCATCTTCGTCCGCGCCGAAGAGCGCCCGGGCGCGGCCCGGGCGGGAGAGCTCTTGGCCCACGTTCCTGGCGTCCAAGAGGTCCACCACATCGCGGGCGAGGACTGCTATTTGGTGAAGGTCCGCGCCAAGGACACGCGCGCCCTCGGGCGCCTGCTGAACGATGGGTTCGGCGCGGTCCCGAGCGTCACCACCACCCGGACCACGATCGTCCTCGACACGCTGTTCGAAACGCTTGCGCTCGAACCGCCCGCGGCGGCCGCAGGGATCGCAGGGATCGAGCCCGCCTTGCCGTCTGGTCAGACACCCCACGAACCGACCGCCGAGGTGCCCTCCCGTGGCTGATCGCCAATATCGCCTCTACCTGATCCTCTCGCTCGCCGCCCTGTATCTCATCTGGGGCTCGACCTATCTCGCGATCCGCTTCGCGATCGAGACGCTGCCGCCGTTCTTCATGGCCGGCATCCGGTTCCTGATCGCCGGGTCGATCCTTTATCTCATCGCCCGCGCCCGCGGCGAGGGACAACCGGAGCGTCGCCACTGGGGCGGAGCGGCCCTGGTCGGAACGCTGCTCCTGGTGGGCGGCAACGGCGGAGTGGTCTGGGCCGAGACGCGGATCGATTCCGGCCTCGCCGCGCTCCTGGTCACCACGATGCCGTTCTGGATGGTGCTGATCGCCTGGATGATGCCGGAGGGCAAGGCCCCCTCGCTCCAAACCGTCGGCGGCATGGCGCTCGGCTTCGCCGGAGTCTGCCTGCTCGTCGCCCCGGAAGCCGGCGGCACGATGCACCTCGACCCGCTCGGCGCGATCGCCGTGACCATCTCCGCGATCTCCTGGGCGGCCGGATCGGTGTTCTCCCGCAAGGTCGCGCTGCCCGCGACCCCGATCCTCTCGACCTCGCTCCAAATGCTCACCGGCGGCGCGGTCTTGATGGCGGTCGCAGCGGCGACGGGCGAACCCGCGCGGCTCGATCCGTCGAAGATCTCCACCCACTCCCTGCTCGCGCTCGCCTACCTGATCGTCTTCGGAGCGATCGTCGCCTACACCGCGTTCGTCTGGCTGATCCGGAACGCCTCTCCGGCGGTCGCCTCGACCTACTCCTACGTGAACCCCCTGGTCGCGGTCTTCCTCGGCTGGGCGCTCGGCGGCGAAGCGATCTCCTCGCGCATCGTGCTCGCCGCCACGGTGATCGTCGCGGGTGTGGCGCTGGTGACTTTGGCGGCCCGAAAAGAAAAAGCCGGCGCTCAGCCCGAAGAGATCGCGACGGCGGCGGTCTCCGAGAAGCCCGCGGCGGCTTGAGGGGAAATAGAAGGCCTCCGGTTGTTAGGCGACCGACACTGTCACTACTCCTGTCGCGTGCCTCTTGGCTTTCGGCCGAATCACGATGTCGATGTCGCGGTCCAGCAGGGTGACGAAGTGCAGCAGCCGTTCGGAGGAAAACCGGCTTAAGCGGTAGTTCTTGAGCTCCGAGACGTGGGGTTGTGAGATGCCGAACAGCTCCGCAGTCCGGGTCTGCGTAAGGCGGCGATTAGAGATCAGCTCGTTGAGGTGCATCGCGAGTTGAACCCGAAGCTTCCGCTCGCCGGCATCCGCGAAACCAAGATCCACAAATATATCGCCGCTTCCTGGGTCTACCGTCTCAAGCTTCTTTTCTCGCATAACGCACCTCGTAGTCGCTTTGGGCTGCTCTCAGCCGCTCAAGAATCAATCGCACGTCCTGCTGGGCCGTGCGGATGCCCGTGGTCGATTTCTTCTGAAAGCAGTGCAGGACGTAGACCGCCTTCTCGAAGCGCACCGTGTAGACGGCTCGGAACGCATCCCCGCGGTGTTCCTCAACCAGCTCGAAGACTCCCGGCCCCTCGCCCTTCCAGGCCTTCGCCGAGGACGGCGTGGCCCCGTGCTGGACCACGCTCAGGGCGTACCCGATGTCGTCCACCACATCGCCTGGAAACGCCAGCAAGTCCTTCTTCGCCGAGCCCACCCAGTGGAGAGGCTTTTCCGAGGGCGTCGAGGATCGAGCCATACCGCATTATATCGTTTTGGGTATGCCGCGCCAGGCCTCGGGTCACCAGTGAGCCCGCGCGAGCACGTCGCCGCTTACCGGATCGACGATCTCAAGCTTCATTTGAAGCTCCTTCTCTCGCATAGCGCACCTCGCAGTCGATTTGAGCCGCCCTCAGCCGCTCGTGTATCAGTCGGACCTCCCCACGGTCTGCTAGCCGAGGCACCTTACCGAGGCACGGGCAAAAAGGCGCCGATCGCGGTTGCGCCGCCGTGCTGATTCATGCGCACCACACTCGACATCGCGAACGACGTTCTGATGGCGGTCAAGGACCGGGCGCGGCGCCAGAACCGCAGTGCCGGAGATCTCCTCTCCGAGCTGGCTCGCGAGGCGTTGACCCATCGCTATCGGGAAAGCTCCGAGGCCAGGGAGTCGAAAAGTCTCTACGGATTCGACCCGCTGCCCCGCCGTGGAAAGGTGCTTTCCAATGAGTTGATCGACAAGCTTCGAGAGGATGATCTCGATTGATGCGAGCGCTCCTGGACACCAATGTGCTTCTCGCGCTGCCTGAGGGGGGTCTCGCGCGTTGTCCGTCAGGCGACCGCTACCGACACCACACCATGCCACTTGGATTTCGGCCGGATGACGATCTCGCCTGGCGCGAGGTGGGTCACGAAGCGCAGCGGTCGCTCGAGGGAGAACCCGTGGAGGGAGTTCTTGTGCCAGGCCGGCCGGCCGCTCTCGCGATACCATCCGGCGTGGCGGGTCTTGCGCAGCCGGCTGCGGCCCGCACCAAAGAGGGGAGCCCCCGAATATGAAGGTTGGTCGGAACGATCCCTGCCCCTGTGGTAGCGGCAAAAAGCACAAGAACTGCTGTCTCGCCCGCGCCGAATGCCGTTCGATGTCACCGGGCGATGAGCTCCTTGCCGCCGTCGCCTGGCTCCAACACCACCACCGTCAGGGCTTCGACCGAGCGCTCGGCGACTTCTACGATGGTGTTCTCCTCGACGACGAGGACCGAAGCGACCGGTTTTTGCAGCTGCCCGAGGAGCTGCAAGACATGGCCACCATCAATGCGACCGAGTGGCTCCTTGCCGAGAGCGAGATGGAGATCCGCGGCGAACGCCGCCGGGCTGCGGATTTGATTCTCGGGCCGGGAGGGCCTCCTCTCGCGGTGGAAGCTCGGCAGTGGCTCCAACTCCTGGCCGGCCATCCCATGGGGGTCTACGAGGTCCAGGAAGCCGTACCGGGCGAGGGCCTGTGGGTCAAGGACGTAGCCACCTCCAGGTCGCGTCGCCTTTGGGTTGCCGAGCGCTCAGCGTCCCAGAGCTTGAATCGGTGGGACATCTTGGGGGCGCGGCTGGTTCCCGTAGAAGAGGAGTGGCAACTCAGCGGCGCCGCCTACCCGATTCCTCGCGACGAGCTTCCGGGGCTCAAAGCCGACCTGCGTGCTGCGAAGCGCGCGGGCGACCGACCGAGCGCGCCGATCATCACTTGCTGGCTCCGGTCGATCACCACGCCACCTCCCCCACTGCCGCGGTTGGTCGACGCCGGCTCCGGCGAGCCGCTCCTCCTGGTCACCGATCATTACGACGTCACCGACTGGGAGGAGTTGGTCGCCGCTCTCGCCCGGCAACCCGATGTCGAGGGCGACCGAGAAAACGGCTGGGGCTGGCTCGAAGAGGTCGAAGGCCAGGCGTTCCGGCGCTCGAAGCTCGCCCTCAACCCCGGCAAGGCGAACCGCCTAGAGGTTTTCGCTCGCACCCTGCGCCGGGCCGAGGAGGGCTCGGCCTGGCTGCGGCAGGTCGCCGGCCAGACGCTCACCTATCGGACGCGCGAGATCGCCGACCCCATCGCCACTCTGCAACAGCGACCACCCGGCGGGGAGAAGCCTGCGCCGCCGGCCACGATACCGCTCCCGCCGGAGATCCACCGGGAGGTCTACCGGCGCTGGCCGGAACAGCCCATCCCAGCGCTCGGCGGCCTCACCCCGCGCCAGGCCATTCGCACCCGCGCCGGCCGACTGCAGGTGGTGGAGCTGCTCAAGGAGTATGAGCAGCTCGAAGAGAGGAGCGCTCGCGCGAGCGGCCACCAACCGGCCAGCTTTCGGTTCCTCTGGGACGAACTCGGGATCCTACAGCCGAAGTAGGCAGTGCAGAAAGACGCCTCGGAGGTCTTCGAAGGGCGGGTTCCGCTCGGGGCCGAGCTGGTCTGCGAGACCGGTGCCCGCCCGAGCCGACTCTGGCTTGTTCCTCCGTCCACCGCGCGCCCAGCCCAAAGAAGGCCCTCAGCGCGCGAGCGTCAGCTCTTTGACCGAGACCCGCTTCGGCTCGGGGTAGGGCACGGTGTCGCCGCGGGTCGCGCGCCAGAGGATGCGATTGAACAGGTCGTCGTCCGAGGCGTCCGGCGTTTCGAGGTCGAGCCGGGCCGACGCCTCTGCGGCCGGTCCCGCGACGGGATTGAGTTCGTCGAGCGGCAGACGGGCGGATTCGAACCTTCGACCGGCAAGAACCAGCGGGCGAGTGGCAGATACCAAGTGGGTGTCCTTGTGGGCCGGCGCAGGGCCTTTCTGGGGAGCCCACGCCGAACGAGTCTGCGGACCGGCCTGAGCTCGGCAGGCATAAGCGACCACAACCTTTCGAGGTCGTGGGTCTTGGGGAAGTCAATCCCTTCCAAGACAAGAACCGCTTTCAGGTACTTCTCCACACATTGCAGACGACGATCCGCAGCTCACGGTCGGGCATAAAGAACCTTGCCCTCGCGTGCCGCAGGCCGCTCAATGGTGCCGGGAATCTCCTGCCGCCACCGGAACTCCTCTGGAGTCGTGACCACGATGTCCTTCGGGACGGGGATGCCCCGCAGGGCAAGCCGGATCTCGAGCTGCTTTTCTCGCTTGGAGCCGAGAAACGGCATCACAACAAGCAGATCGACATCGCTGTCGGGGCCTTCTTCGCCACGCGCGTGAGAACCGAAAAGGATGATCCTCTCGGGGTGAAAGCCGCTGACGATTCGGCGCACCATCTGTTGAATTTCGCTTCTGGCCATGGCATCCATCCTGACCGTGCCGACCGGGGAAGTGCCTCCGCACGTTACGTCATGTTACGACGCCGGCAGCACCGGCGCCAGCGGCTCCACCAGGAGGGTACCAGGAGGGGCCTCCGCATGCCGGCGGAAAAAGAGGGCGAGGCCGGCCAAGCCTCACCCTCGAACAGCGAACTGGAACGACTTGTTCGATCTCGACTCACTTCGTCAGGTGTGTCCTGCCTGCAGGCCGCGGGAGCTCCCTTTGGACGGTGCGCACGGCACACCCTGCGAGATCAGACTTCCGGTGCGGGCTTCACCTCCTTCTTCTTACGGCCGCGCTTGGCCCGGTGCTCGGAGCGGATGTTGAAGCTTTCGAGCACCGGGTTGGCCCAGCCAAACTGGGCGCGGGCGACCGCCGCGAGCTTCCGGAAGCCTTCGCTGGCTTCTTTGCTCTGCCGTCGGCGGAGGATCACCGCATCCGTCAGTTGGCCGCGCAGCATCTGGCAGGTTTCCTGGGTGGTGCGGAGCGCGTCGACCCGGCGGCGAATTTCGGCGAGATGCGCCTCGCCGCCCGGGATGCCGGGGATCGCCTCCTGGATGTTCTGGATCGTCACGTCGCACTGGTTGATCTTGGCTCCGAAACTCGTGTCTTTCATACTGCCTCCTTTTGAGAAAACGAACCGCGGAATGCGGCCCGGTGGTGCCGGTCGGACCCCGACAAATGGGGTGTGAGGGGCGCCAAGCGCTCTCACACGACAGACCTTAAGGGACACGTGTCCGGTAAAACGATAGTCCCGCGAAGATTCTTTTGGGGCGGCGCGCTCTCGCTCGCGGAATTCGATTTTCTGGGAGAGAAATTCGATTTCGCGGACCAGAAAATCGAATTTCCGGACCGGATGAACGATTTCGCGGGAGAGAAAATCGAATTTCGCGGTGAGAAAACTGATTTCGCGAACCGGATGAACGAATTCGCGGACCAGAAAATCGATTTCGCGGGAGAGAAAATCGATTTCGCCGACCAGGAAGTCGAATTTCTCAGTGGGGAAATCGAATTCGCCGATGAGAAAATCGAATTTCTCAGTGGGGAAATCGAATTTCCGGATCGGATGAACGATTTCGCGAACCGGAAAATCGAATTCGCCGACCGAATCGCCGGCTCGAAGGTCCGGACGTGAGGATCGGTGATCGCTGCGATCGGTCTCCGCTCGGATAAGCTTGCCTCCTAGGAACACCGGCGTTCGCGAAACCCAGGCCTCTCTCCCTAACTCAGAATGCCTTCCAGCCCGCCACAGATCACCCCTAGAGAGCGCGACTACGCGCAGCTCCTCGAGGCCACCCGCCGACTTCTGACCGTCTTGGCGAGTGAAGGGGACGAGAAGGCGGCGCTGGTCTCTTCGTTCGAGGCTGTCGCGCGGGGCTTCGGCGCGCAGAAGGCGCTCTTGCTGCGGGTCGAGGTCGCGTCGCCTCTTCGCCTCCAGGCGCTTCACTCTCTCGGCCCGCTTTCGCCCGCCCAGATTTCGGCTTGCGAGCGCGGCGAGTCGGTCGCCGGAGTCAGCTCTTCCCTGATCCATCGAGTGGTACGCACCGGAACGCCGGAAGTGATCGCCGATCCCCGCCTCTTGGCGGACCCGTCCCGAACCCCGGCGCTCGAAGCGAGCCCCTATAGCGTGCTCGCGGCGCCGATCTTCGATCCGCTCCACGCCTCGGTGCTCGCGGTGGTCTATTTCCAGCACGGCGGGCTTTCCGAGTCGTACGGCCCGGACGACCTCGCCTGGCTCGCGAGTTACGCAAACGTCGCGGCGCAGGTCTTCGCCTACCACTTTCGCAGCGAGAGCCGACGGAACGAGCTGGAGCAGCGCCTCTCCGGCCAAGCGCAGCCAGAGGACGCGCCGGAGATCCTCGGCGACTCGGCGCACACTCAAGGCCTGCGCCGAACCTTGCACGAGATCTTCATTCCGGCCCTCGAGGTCGAGCGGCCGGAGCCGATCTTGATCCTCGGCGAACGGGGTACAGGGAAGGATCTCGTGGCCCGGTATCTTCATGCCTACAGCCGAAGGCAGCGGCGGCCGTTCGTGGTCGCCAACTGCGCCGAGATCACGGACGAACTGGCCGCCTCGCGCTTTTTCGGCCACAAGCGGGGCGCCTTCACCGGGGCGCTAACCGACGAGCCGGGCTTTTTCCGCGCCGCCTCAGGGGGCGTCCTCTTTCTCGACGAGATCGGCGACCTCTCGCCACGCGCGCAGGCCCACCTGCTGCGCGTGCTCGAGAACCAAACCGTAACGCCGGTCGGTCAGACGCAAGAGATCACGGTCGATGTCGCGGTGGTCCTCGCCACGAATCGAGATCTCGACCAGGCGGTGCGAGAAGGGGCGCTGCGGGCAGACTTCTACGATCGTTTCCGCACTCTCACGGTCCACCTGGCACCGCTGCGCGAGCGACCGTGGGACATCCCCCTCCTGCTCGAACACTTCCGCCGCCACCACGAAGCGAAGCACCGCAAGAGGACCCTCGGTTTCTCGCCCGAGGCGCTGCGCGCCCTGGTCTCGTTCTCCTGGCCCGGCAACGTCCGCGAGCTGGCCCGCGCCTGCGCCCTGTTCGTAATCCACGCCGAGACCGGTCTGCGCATCGACATCCCCCTGCTCGAACGCTGCCTGCCCGAGATCCTCGCCGCCCCGCCCAATCCAAAGGCCGCCCCGCTGCTCTGGGACGGCCTCTCCCTACGCGACGCCGTGCGGGAGTTCGAACGCGAGCTCGTTCTCGCCCGCCTCGAACGCTACGGCGGCAATATCAAGGCGGCCCAAGAGAGTTTGGGCCTCACCCGAACGACCTTCCACCGGCTGCGGAAGGCGCTCGGGCTGGAGGGGGCGGAGGGGTAGCGGGTCGATCGGTCAGCGTGTGATTTCCAGGACGAAGTCGCAGTCCGGATTGCCCGCCGGGCAGGCGGGCTTCGAAAGGACCACCGGGTTCGTTCCGGTAAAGGCGCCGCCGGTAACTTCCGCACCCGTCGTCGGGTCGATCCACTTTTTTGTCCACGTCGAGCTGCTCAGCCCAACCAACCCGGAGGTACAGGTCCTCCCGGCAATCCCGCTCGAGGAGCTGGAGATTTCGAGGTTGGCAGGGGCTCCTTTTGGCAGATAAGCGACAACCCGATTCGAACTCGAGGCGATGGTCATCTTCTGCTCGAACAGAGGGTCGGCAACCTGATTGCAGATCCAGGTCGGGCGGGAAGTGAGCAGGTCTCGAAGGCACCGGCCCGAAGTGGCATCTTTCGCGCAGAACAAAGATGCCGCGTGAACCATGTCTTGCGCCGATCCGGCGTTGAGCACCCCCGTTCCAAGATCCTCCCAGGGGTAGATCTTGAACGCGCCGTAGGTAAAACCGCGCCCGTTCGAGAGGAACGTCGAATAGGCCACCTGCCGAGAGCGCAAACGGTTGTCCAGCTCGTCCTCTGGGCTTACCATCTTGTCGTACGGTCCCTCGCCGTTGATCACCGGCTTCGCCGGCTGTAAGTACGAGCTTAGGGTGATCGGTATCTGGAGTGCGCGTCGGGTTGCGGCCCGGAGCCTAGTCTCACCACTTAGCCGTTGAGGACATTCATCAGCGATATTCCCGCCGGCACTGAAGGCATGTCCGCTTTGAAACAGGTAGAACGTCATCCACGCCGCGGTCTGAAACCTCTGATAGTCCGTACAAGGACTTCCTCCCGCAAGGTGATTTGTGACAAGAAGCCGAGGTGCCGCGGCTTTGATCACAGTCCCGGACGCGAGCATGACCGATTCCAACGAATTACCATCCGATGCCGTTGCGGTGATCTTGTCGTCAAAGCCCGGCGAGAGGATGACTGCGCTGCCCGCCATTCGTGCTGCGAGATAACGCGAGAAGTCCTTGACGTTCTCCGCGCCCGGGTAGTTCGGGGCTTTGGCACCGACCGGATTGATCAAGCCCAGGATCGCAACCACGAGATCCCGGTTGTTCGCCTGCTGAACCAGCGTGTCGAAGGCCTCCCAGTACTCCGGCCGGGGAGTCGAGTCACTGTTGGGAATCACTGCCGGAGCGGGACTGCAACCCCCTCTTTGGTTGAAGGAAAAGCCACACGCCAACGGCAAGGGAAGCCAAGTATCAGTGGACTTCGGTTGCCAAGTGACGGCGGGAGCGATCTGAATCACTGTGAATCCCTTCGCCTGGCGATTGTCGAGGTAGGTCTTCCATGCGGTGGTTGAACCGGAGATCTCTCGGGGAGGAGCCGCCCATGCCGTATCGCCCAGCCAGAAGAACCTGTCCGAGCTTCCATAGGTGAGTCCACCCCAGCCAGCGCCGCCAACGAGTTGATCCTGCTTGAGAAGTCCCAGCTTATAGAGACGTTGCGAACTGCCGAGCGAATTCACCGTGATCGTTCCGGAGCTCGGCGTCCAGGTCTCCACTGCGCAGTCCAGTCCACCCGTCGTTCCCGTGCATCTGTCAACCTGCCAGCTCCACAACCCTGGCGCGAACGCGCCACGTACCTTGAAATCCCTGGGTGCAGCAGACTTCGCTTCCCAGAACGCGTCCTGTACAAAGCTCGCTCCTGTGGCCAGCTCAGTAAAGCGGACCCGGAGGATCAGGTCGCGATACGGATTGCCTCCGTTCACGGTGAAGTCGCGCCCGCTTCGGATTACCCCCTCCCAACGACGCCACTGGTTGACCGACGTGGCCGCTTCCTCGGCTGGCGAAACGATGATCGCGCTCGCTGGCATGGTCTGGCTCACGAACTGGGCGTTCGCCTGGGCGGAAGCCGGAAGTGTAAGAGATCCTGCGAGCAGGATGAAGCCAAGAGCGGTAAGCCAAGGGAGCGTTAGGCGGTTTGGTCGGTTCATAAGCCGTCCCTTCTGGAGGTTGGTTCGCGGAGCTGGGATTGGCGTGGATCGATACCCACAGAACCCCGGAGGCGGAATTCACTCTCTTTGGGGGCAATCGGCGTACCGCTGGCCCGAGCTGCTGGAAACTGCGGCAAAAGAAGGGCCTTTGCCGTTCGGCACCGCCCGCGTGTTCCGTTTCTGACACCTCTTTCGGCGCGGTCGGTTCCATTCTTGCCACCTCGGTTCTACGGGTGCGCGATAACCAACAGGGTCGGCACGCGGCGCAGGGCGCAGTCGAGCGCTTGGTCCAAATTCTCCGGATCGAGGGCGGCAAAGCTTTCGTCGAGGATCACGGTCGGGGCACCTTGGAGCAGCGCGCGCGCCATGTAGAGGCGGCTGCGTTCACCGTGGGAGAGCTGCCAGCCCGATTCGCCGACGATCTGCTGGAGGCCCGAGGGCATGCGGGCGAGAAGATCGCCGAGCCCGAGCTCCTGGCAAACCTCTCGAGCTTCGGCGAGATCGGCGGCACTCGGTGGCCACGGGCGGCCGAGCAGGAGATTGAACGCGAGGGTCTCGGTGAACACGTGGTTCTCATGGAATTGCGGCGCGAGCGCCACCTGGCGCCGCCAGGCTTCGGGTCCGAGACTGTTGCGATCCAGACCATCGACCAGGATCAACCCCGAGCGCGGAGCGGCAAGTCCCGCGAGAAGCGCAGCGAGCGTCGACTTGCCGGAACCCGAGGAACCTTCGATCAGTACCCGCGCGCCCGGCTCGACGCACAGCTGGCAGCGCTCGAGAACTGCGTGGTCGCGTGCGGGATGGCAAAACGAGAGGTCGACCGCTTCGAGCAGCGCTCCGGTGGCGCCCGGGCGAGGGCCGAGGGCCGAGAGGGCGGCAGGGGCGATCTCGCTGCGCCGAGCGGCGTGGAACAGGGTGCCGGCTTCCCGCCAGGCGATCCACGCACCCGCCAGGTGCGAGAGGCCTTCGGCGAGCTTCCCGAAGCCGCGATAGGCGGTGAGCGTCGCCACGACGCTCAGGGCCAGCCGACCCCGAGAGCTGTCGGCGGCAAGGAAACCGGGCAGCAGGCCGACCAAGCCGAGAACCAGCCAACCCCGCGGAACCGCGCTGACCAGCCAGGCCTTCACCCGGTCGAAACGCCGGGACGCTTCGTGATAGGGAGCAAGCAGCCGATCCTCTCCATCGTGCCATCGCTCGCGATCCTCCTGCGCCAAGCGGGTGCGATGGCCGACCAGGCCGTCGATCAGGTCGTGCGTCAACCGGAGCCGGCTCACGGTCCAGGCGTACCGGAGGTGGAGCAACCGGCCACCGAGCACCAGGCAGAGCAGGCACCAGAGCGCCAGGAGCCCACCGTGCATCGGGCCGCCGGCGCCGAAACCGAGGGCCGTGCCCGAAAGGGCGAGCTCAATGCCTCCGGCCAAGGCGAGGAAGCCGCCGTTGCGGGTGAGGGCCTCTAGGTCCTCGCATTCGAGAACGCGGCTCAGAAAGCGGCCGGCCCCTTGACCACGCACCTCCTCCGAGGAGAGCTCCAGGCTGCCTACGAGCAACCGCCGCTTGAGCAGGGCACCGAACCCGACCGCCAAGCGCGCCATGGCCCACACTCCGGCGACGCGGAAGGGGATTCCGCCCAACAGCAGCAGACCCCAGGCGACCAGCGCATCGGGCACCAGGTGCCCGGACAAAACGCCCACACCCAAAGCCCACCAGGCACCGAGGAGCAAGAGGTAGCCCATCAGGTAGGTTCCGACGAAACCGGCGAGGGCGCGATCCAGGCCGGCCCGGCGCATCTGGCGCGGGAAGCTGCTGCCGGGGGGCAGGCGCAGCAGGTGAAGGTTGCCGAGCCGCACCCCGGCGAGTCGCTCGGCGAGCAGAACGCGGCGCGCGCGGCGACGGCGACGCCCCTGCGCTCCCGAGCTGTCCAGCAGACCGTCCACGGTGCCGGTCACGCTCGACTCACACGTCGAGGCCCAGAGGTCCGCAACCGGTTCGACGGCGATGCGGAGGACTCGCCCCCCGGGCGTCAAGATTCGCAACCGACGACCGCTGCGACCGACCAGCGCGAGGACACCGCCCGCGGGGAGACCGAGGAGAGCGGGACCACCGCCGAGAAGCGCCGACTCCCGGCCCGCGTAGGAGGCTTCCACGGCCTCTGCTTCCAGCCCCAAGCCGGCGGCGGCACGGGCCAGCCACCCGTCCAGCGGGGCTCCCGCGTCTCCTGGAGTGGCCGGGGGGGTGGTCTCGAGCGCTCGGCCGGCCGACTGCCAATGGAGATGGACCGCCAGGGCCGCCAACGCCTCTGCGGCCTGATGCCGCGGCCACGCGAAATCCGGGCCGGGATCGCGGCGTTCAATCACCGCCCGCCTCCTCGAGCCGGCCCTCGTGCATCACCAGGCGGCGCCACCCAGAGCCCTCCGAGAACCGGCGCCGCACGGCCTGCTCACGATCCAGCAGAGCGCGGTAGAGCGAGTCGGGCCGAGCGGCCAGCTCGGCGGGGCGGGCCTGCTCGGCGATCCTCCCACCTTCGATCACCACCACCCGGTCGAAATCCCGAGTGGTCTCGAGGTCATGGGTGATGCACAACAGGGTGGCCCCCGGCCACCACCGCCGCGCCCGTCGGAGCAACCTTTCGCGTGCCGCGCGGTCGAGGCCGCGAAACGGTTCGTCGAGGATCACCAGCCGCGCGTCGTGGCGCAGGAACGCCCGGGCGAGACGCACCCGCTGCCCCTCGCCACCCGAAACCAGGGCTCCCCCCTCTCCGAGCGGCGTCTGCAAGCCGAGGGGCAGCTGTTGAAGCAGCGAACGCAACTCGGCCGCCGCCAACGCTTCCCGGACCCGGCCGA
Organism: Holophagales bacterium; assembly: GCA_031404815.1. Lineage (GTDB taxonomy): Bacteria > Acidobacteriota > Thermoanaerobaculia > Multivoradales > UBA5704 > DASYKS01. The sequence goes on from JANNIH010000154.1 coordinate 90,099, forward strand.
CCGCTTCGGGGCGCGCCCCATAGAGGAGGTTGTCGAGCAGCGGCAGGTTCCACAGCTGAATCTCCGGATCGACCCACGCGGTCTCCCGGCGCAGCCGGCTCAGGCGCTCGGCGTCGAGCGGCGCGCCGTCCACCCGAATCTCTCCGGCGGCCGGCGCGTGCCAGCCGAGCAGCAGGCCGACCAGCGAGGACTTGCCCGCGCCCGAGCGGCCGACCAGCGCGAGGTGCTCGCCGGGCGCGACCGACAGCTCGATCTGATCGAGCAGGGTGCGGCCCGCGGCCACCACCCTCACCCCAACGAAATCGAGAGCCACGCCGACCGCCACAGCGGCGGGCGGAGCGGTACCCTGGCCGGATTCCACGGTCTCTTCTTCGGCGGCGCCGAGCGGTTCGAGCAGGCGCCGGGCGGCGTTGCGCAACGCCGGCAGCTGCCGGACCGCGAGGTCCAGCTCCTGCCCGAGCATCTGCATCTGGATCGCCCAGAAACAGAGCAGCAGAGCGCTGCCGAGACCTGCCGAGCCCGCGAGATGGCGGGCCACGATCCACACCGCCAAGCCGTACCCCGCCAGCGCCTGGAGAACGTCGAGCAGGACCATCAGCCGCTCTCGGCGCAGCCCGGCGCGCAGCCACTCGACCACCAGACTCTCCTGCTCGCGACGCAGCGCGGGGCCGGCACCGTGATGGCGGGCCGGCACCATCCCGAGCAGGGCATCGAGCGAGAAGCGACTGAGCGAGCCCGCGTGGTTGCGCTGCCGTAGGTCGCGTTCGGCGAGCGCCGGCTGGAGGGCGAGCGGCAGGGCCAAGGCGAGAGCGGCGGAGAGGAAGGCGAGGGGCGCCACCGCTGGATCGAGCCAGGCGATCGCCAGGGCGGTCGCGGCGAGCTGAACGGTGAGCCGAAGGATGTTGCCCAGCAGCTCGGGCAGCTGGCGCAGGCGGAAAACACTGTGGCAGCGCTCGGCCATGTCGGAGCGCAGGCGACTGCGAAAGTAGCGATCGCCGAGCCGCGCCAGGCGCTCCGACAGGTGCAGGCGCATACGGATCTCCAACCGCCGGCCGAGACCGAGGAAGCGCGCGGTGAGCCCGAGTTCGAGGGCGAGCAAGAGGGCGAGGAAACCCGCGACCGCGAGGAACGCGAACACGCGCTGCTCGACCGCGGCCAGTTTGGGCAACAGATCGAGCAGGCCGCGGAACAGCAGGGCTTCCAACGCGAGGCTAGAAGAAGAGACGGCGACCGCCCAGAGCAGCGCGACCGGCCGGAGCGCGGGGCGGAGCGTGGCGTCCGCGCGGAGGAGAGCCAGCAGCTCGCGTAGCGGGTGCACCGTGGGCTGCGCCACGGCGGTCGCGAGATCGGGCGAGAGCCCCGCCGCGCCGAAAATCTCCACGGGATCGCCACGCCGACCTCCGAAGCGGACCAGCACCGCGCCCTCCAGGTCGAGCTCGGTCGCGTCCCGGCCACCGATCGGCCGCACCGACCAGAGGGTCGCCGGCAACACCTCCCGCTCTTCCGCCTCGCCCGCCCGCGCGGCGCCGAGCAGCGCGGCGAGCAGGCCCCCGATCTCGCGACCGCGCAACGCTCGTGCCCGTTGCAACGAACCCGCCAGGCGGAGAGCCGCATCGAGCGCCGCGAACGGGTGCCAGCCCGGCTCGGAGGCCGCCTGGTCGAGGAGCGCGCGGCTCTCCGTCCGCGTCAGGCCGAGACGGTCGCAACGGGCGGCGAACAGGGTGAGCCCTTCCTCCGACCCGGCCCAATCGCGCCATGCGGCCGCGGGAACCCGCAGGGTATGGCGAAAGGTCGTTTCGAGCAGCTCGGCGAGAGGCAGCCAGCGCCGCCCCGTGGCCGGGTCCATCACTTGGACCCAAGACCCATGGCGCCGCCACGCCACGACGAAATGGGTCACCCCGAGCGGGTTGGCCACCACCAGCAAACAGGGGAACGCCCGGGCCGGGGCGAGGGCGATATGATCGAGCGGCAGCATGACCTGCTCGGCGGCGAAGCCGAGCTTCACCGCGACCTGCTCGAGAGTATCGATCGAAGTGCCGTCGAGGTCGGTTTGGCAGGCCTCACGCAGGCGGTCGTAGCTGACCGCCAGGCCGAAGCCTTCGAATAAGCACTTGAGCGCGGCCGGCCCACAATCCATCGCCGAGCTCTGCACCACCTCCGGGGCCAGGAAACGACGCGGGCTCGCCGCCTTCATCGGACCTCGCCCGCCCCCGAGACCGATGGCGCAACCCGGCGGCCGAGGGAGCGCAGCAGGAGCGACAGAGGCGACAGGCGCTCCGTCTCGATCAGCACGGTGCCGGTCCAGCCATGCTCGAGCCGAAGGCGTGAGGGAAGTAGCGCGAGGTCGACTCGGATCTTGCCGTCGCGCAGCTCGTTCGCCACCTGTTCGACGCGCGCCGACACCACTCCGGCCTCGGGCCAGGGGAAGGCATCGAGCCGCAGCTCGGCCGTCTGGCCGGGCCGGATGCGGCCGAGCGCGCCCGCGGGAAACTCTCCGCGCACCCGTAGGGCACCGTCCGGGACCAACACGCCGATCCGCTCGCCGGCCACCAGAAGGGCGCCCGGCGCAAGCGCGGCCAGCTCGCCGATCCGGCCTGCGGCGGGGGCCCGCAGCGTTCGCCACCGCCCCTCGGCCACCAGTCGTACAACCGCCTGAGATCGCGCTTCGAGGTCTCCCCGGCGCTCGGCGATTTGGCGCTCCATCTCTGCGCGCCCGGCGGCGCGATCAGCCGTTTCTCGCACCCTCTCTTCCGGCACCCGCCGCTCGGCGAGCCGCGCCTCCCGGGCCTGGCCCGCCCGGCGCTCGGCCTCGGCGCGAGCGGCATCCACCTGCTCGGGCGAGACGACGCCCTCCCGCGCCAACCTCTCCAGTCGTTGCAACCGCTCGGCAGCCTCGTCCGCCGCCGCCGCCGCGCCGCGACTCTGTTCCGTCGCCTGAGCCCGCGAAAGGTCGAAGGAGCGCCGACCGGCTTCGTCGCCTGGGATTCTGGCGGCGCGCGCCTCTTCGAGGGCCGCGAGCTGCTGAATTTCGGCTTCGAGCAGCGCCCGCGCCTCAGCCAGCCGATGAAACTCAACCTCGGCGTCGAGCTCGGCCAAGAGATCCCCCGCCGCAACCCGTTGGCCCACACGCACGGCCAGGCGCCGCAGTCGGCCGCCCACGGGAGCTGCGATCGGCACGGCGGCGCGACCCGATTCGACGCGCGCCTGCTCGCTCGTGGCGTAGATCGGCAAGCGGGCTCGAACGCACCAGACGCCCCAGACCAAGAGCAGCAGGGCGCACATCGGCGGGACCGAACGGCCAAGAAGATCGCGCTCGGCGCGCAAGCATCGGAGGGTGGACGAAAAGGGCTGGGACATGGGGTGGAGGCTACGGGTGTGCTCCGCGGGGCAGCCCTCAGGAGGCCCCGCGGGCACGAGTCCGGCGGCGAACAGCCCGCCTAGCCGATGATGACGATTTGGGCTCGTGCGCCTGCCTGGAGGTGCGTCTGTACGGTCATGCGGCGTCTCCTTTCGCGACTAGCCGACGATGATGATTTGGGATCGTGCGCCTGCTTGGAGGTGGGTCTGTACGGTCATGCGGTGTCTCCTTTTTGACTAGCCGACGATGATGACTTGGCCTCGCGCTCCGGCCTGAAGGTGGGTCTGTACTGTCATGCGGTGTCTCCTTTCGCGACTAGCCGACGATAATGACGGAGGCTCGCGATCCGGCCTGAAGGTGCGTCTGTACGGTCATGTGGTGGCTCCTTTCGCGACTAGCCGACGACGATGATTTGGGCTCGTGCGCCTGCTTGGAGATGGGTCTGAACGGTCATGTGGTGTCTCCTTTTGAAGGTTCCCCGAGCCGGCGGTTCGCCCCCCGGCGCGGGCCTGAGGCCGCGGGGCTTGCGCGTAGCTCAGAGGCAGGAATTGCCGCTTCCTCTCCTGCGCAACCGACGTGCCACCCGCCATGGCGCGGGGAATCCGCAGCAAGAGAAGGGTCTTCTCTCGCGCGGGGCGGCCCGAACGTTTCATTCTTGGCACACTCCGCGGCGCGGTCTGTTCCGTTTTCGGAACACCAGCCGAGCCCCGCCCGCTACTCCCAACCCCCATACAGCTGAAACGCCGCCCAGTGGTACGGGTGGGCGAGTTCGGTTTTGCCGCTGTGCAGCAGGTCCACCTGCGCGCGGCGGAGCGCTTCGTCTTTGCTCTTGCCGGCGCGGAGGTAGGTGTAGAAGCGGAGCATCAGCTCGGGGGTCGAGGCGTCGGAGACACTCCACAGCGACGCGACGACCGAGCGCGCTCCGGCGAACAGGAAGGCGCGGGTGAGGCCCAGGATGCCTTCTCCCCCCGCGTCTTTGCCGAGTGCCGTATCGCAGGCCGAGAGGGTTACCAGGTCGGCGTCGAGGCGAAGGCTTTCGAAGATCTCCCAGGCTTGGAGGAGGCCGTTGTCCTGGCCCTCGGCGGGATGTTCCGGGATGGTCAGGGCCAGACCTGAATTGAGCGGCACACTTTCGTCGAGCAGGCCGTGGACGGCGAAGTGGACGATCCGCGCCTCAGGCGCAGCCGCCTTCGCTTTCTCTTCCGTAGCGTCGGCCCCCAGATAGGTCTTCGCTTCAGGGAAAAGGGCGCCGAGGTTGAGGATCTCCGAACGCGAGGAGGGCAAGGGCCGGAGCGCCAAGCCGCGCTCCGCCGCGGATCGAACCTGGAGATCGGCAGGGGCGTCTCCTCCAGTCGGCGGGTAGACCGGGGCACCGAACGCCACCACGGCGACGGACAGGGGAGCGCGCCCGGAGGGTCGCGGGTCGCGCAGAGCGGCGTACACCGTCGCCGACGCCGCGAGATGGATCGGCTTCCTTTCGGCGAGGTGCTTTCCCTTTCGGACCAAGGCGGCGAACGGCAGGGCGTGGAGCGGGCCATCGGGAGAGATCAGAAGCCGGCGGGCGCGCTGCACCTGCCCCTCGGCAGGCCCGAGGAGCGTCCGGTACAGAGTTTCGCCGCGCTTTCGAAGCTCGGCGGCATCGGCGCTCGGATCGAGCACCAGGCTGCGAAAGGTCTCGATCTCGCGGGAAAGGGTGGCCCGCCCGATCGGCAGAGGGAAGACCACCGCCCCAGGTCCGCCATCCTGCGCCGCGGCGACGACGAAGAGCAGAGTCTTCTCTTCGCCCACGGCGTACGAAAGGAAGAGGGTTCCGGGGTCCAGAGTCGCGCGAGCGGCGTCGAGGGCGAGGGGGGCGGGACCTTGGAGGGCTGCAACCTGTGGGGCGTCTCGCAGTTGGCGCGCGGTCAGATCCGCCTGCCTCCTCCGGACTTCGTGCAGAGCATCGAGGAATCGGGCGACCTCCGCTCCGTCTTTCGACAGGCTCAACCGGTTCAGCGATTCCTGGAGGCGGTCGTACTCCCATTCGAGGCGTCCGCGCTCGGAGCGCGCCTTCGGGGACAGCTCGGCAAACCGCAAATCCCTTTCGGACAGCAGGCGCCCGAAGGCGCGCGCGCGGCTTCGCTCCAGGGCGTGAAACGCCTCTGCCTCCCGGCCGGTCTTCCAGAGCGCTTCGATGCAGGCCTGATAGGTCGCGGAGAATGAGGCCTCGAAGATCGCGGCATCCTCTTGGATGCCGCCGACCCGCGGCCGTTGACGGTCCAAGACGTCGATCGCCCGGCACACATGCTCCGTGCCCGCCGCGCTCGCCCCGCGCGCGAGCTCGACCCGTCCAACCGCAGTGAGCGCCTCCGCTTCAAGGCCGCTGCCGGGCGAGATTCTCGAACGCAGGTCGAGGGCGCGGCGGAGCAAGCCCTCCGCGCGCGGCAGATCGCCCGCGCGTTCGGCCAATCGGCCGAGGCCGAGCAGCACCTCGGCCACCAGCAGGCCTTCGGGTAGTTGCGATTCGGCGAGTCGCAGCGCCTTGAGGAAGCGCCGTTCGGCGGCTTTCGGGTCGCCTCCCGCCCCCGCTTCCATGCGCCCGATCGCGAGCAGCGTTTCCGCGACCAGGATTCCGCCGGGGCCCGCTTTCTCGCGCAGAGCCAGCGCCCGCTCGAACCGTTCGCGGGCGGTGGCCGGGGCGCCGAGCCGTGCGGCGACGTCTCCCAGGCTCACCAGGGTCTTTGCGACCTCTTCGCTCTCGGGCGCCGCCTGGGAGTGCAGGTCGAGCGCCCGCTCAAAGAAGGAACCGGCCGAACGGAGGTCGCCCCGGGCGCGCTGGATCGAACCCAGCCCGGTGAGGATCTCCGGTAGGACCGGATGCCCTTGCAGCTTTTCCTCGGCGATGGCGAGGGCCGCGCGCAAATGTCCTTCCGCTCGAACGAAGTCTCCGCGGGCGCTCGCGACCTCGCCGAGGTTGGTGAGCATCTGAGCAATTCCCTCCGGCCCTGCGCCGATGCGGCGCGTCAGATCCAAGGCCCCTTCGAGATCCGACTCCGCCGTTTCGAGATCGCCCTGAAGAAGTCGCACCATTCCGAGGTTGCTGGCGATGAAAATGCGGGTGGGGCCGAGCGGGGCGATCTGTTCTTGGATGGCGAGCGCGGCCTGCCAGGCTTCTTCCGCCCGGGCCGGTTCCCCGCGATCGGCGGCCAGCACACCGGCTGTGTTCAAGGAATACGAGAGGTTGTCGCTGTTCGGCGCCTGGGTCTGGAGCAGCGCGAGGGCTTCGTCGATCAGCGCCCGCGCTCGCGCGTGATCACCGGTTCGGCCGGCGACGCTCGCCCGTGCCGTCAAGAGCCAACCGCGGATCAGAGGGGGGCCGGGAACGGGATCCGCAAGCTTGAGCGCCTGATCGAGGACACCGTCCGCCCGGTCGAACAGGCTTCGATAGGTGAGATTTCGGCATTCTTCGTTCGCTACGATCGCCGCTTCGAGCGGCCGGCCGGCTGCGGCGAGGAGTTCCACCGCCGCGCGGAAGGGGGCTTCGCCCGGCCCACTCTGTCCATGGTCTCGCAGCGAAAGCGCACGGCGGTAGTGAAACCAAGCCGCCAAAGAAGGATCTGCCGCGCGCGGCACCAGCTCCGCCCATTGGCGATCGGCCCGATCGCCCTCTCCCCGTTCCCAAGACTGCCGTCCCTCTTCGTACTCGGCGAGCAGATCTTCCGGCATCGCAGGCCGCGTCGAAAGCGCCCACCACCATCCCGCGGGCAGGGTCCACGACATCGGCTCGAGGCCGCGGTTGCCGCTCAGAGTTACGAGGCCGCGGGGCGCCTGCTCGGTGCGCACCACTTCCAGATCGAACGGTGACGCGAGGGTCCCACGGGTCGACGAAGGATTCGCAGGCGGTGTGGCGGCCCGACTCCAGGCCAGGATCACATCCCCGGCGATCAGACCCGCGCGGGCCGCGGGATAGCCTCGAGCGGCCCCTTCGACCACCAATCCCGGCGCCAACCCCAGCGCCGAAACCGGCGCCGCTGCCATCGTCTCGAAGCCCGCCTCCCCCCGTGCCACCGGGCCGAGGCGATCGACCGTTTTAACCGTCCACCGGTAGCGCTTCCCCGGGGCGAGCAGGACGGGCGGCAGGCTCACTGCGGTGTCCGGGGTCTCGGTCTCGAACAGCAGATCGCCGCGCACGTCGCGCACCTCGACGCGGTAGCGCGAGGCCCCGACCATCGAGGCAAAACGCAGGATCGTGCGGTCGGCGAGCGACCGGACTCGCCCGTTGGGGATGAGTCCCTCGATCGACTCGCCGCGCACGCGCACCGCAGCTGAGCGGTCCCCGGGATGCTCCGCGGGGTCGATCGGGGCGAGCGCGGGAAACGGCGCGACGGTCGGCAGGGTTTCGACCAGGCCGCGGCCATGGACCAGACCGCGCGCCGCGAGCGTGGCGCTCGACCCAGCGCCCAAGCGATACCGCGCTCCACTCGGGAACGCGAGAGCGAGCGACCCGCCCGAGGCGACCCGGAGTTCCGCTCCCGCGGGGAGCACAAAGAAGAGCTGGAGCGGCTCGGGCGCCGCGCGAGGAAGATTCCAGACCGCATCTCCCTCCAGTTGATAGACGATCGCGACCGGGGGCGAGACGGGCGCCGCCGAGAGAGCCGAAGCCCCGAGGAAGAGCGCGATAGGGAGGAGCGTGATGCTTTTCATGGCTGCGAGTCGTACTCCTTTTCCGCGGGTTCTGGGATCAACCCACGCCGGTACAGGCCGGCGACGAATCCGGCAATGCCCATCGTCGTGAGGGCCGGGGTGATCGGCACGATCCGTCCCGAGAGGACGAAAGCGAGGACCGAAGTGCCGAGCCAGACTCCGCTCAGAACGATACTGAACCCGATCGCATGACTTGGCCGGCGCGCCCACAACACCGCGAATCCCACGCCCCCGCCGAGCAGGAGGGTGGCCAAGGCCATTGCACCGGCCGGCGCGTCGCGCAGGGGCAGCCCCGCGGCGATCGTGTCGGCCATCCGCGCTTCGAGCACCAGGCCGGCGATCGAATGGCCGCCGCCCGAACGCCTCGGCACCCGGTGGACATCATCCCCCGCGGGATGCGTCCCCCCGCCGAGCAGAACCATTCGGCCGCGGAAGAAGCTCGGCTCGGCTTTGAGCCTGCGAAGCGCCTCGCTCCAGGTCAGGGCCGGATATTCCGCTCCTGCGAGGCCGGGATCGATCCAGAACGGCTCTTTCCGATGCCGGACAGAGGTGCCGAGCCGTTCGGCCACCCGGTAGGCCCAGGAGGGCACGGGCGCACCGGAGGCGTCGCGATAGACGAGGCGCCCCTGCCGCACCCTGCCATCCGGGTCCTCGTCCACGTTGACGAAGCCGAACAGCGCGGCGGCCCGGCCGGGGCCGAGCGCCGCGGTCGCCAAGCCGGCAACCGCCTCCGGTCCGATCACGCCTCCCTCGGGGGTTGAGTGCGCGGCCAGGACGATCCGCTCTGCATACCCGGCCGCCAGCCGAACGAACCCGGCCGACCGGCTCCAGCTCTCGGGAAGAAGAAGGTCGAAGGCGACCCCGCGCGCGCCGGCCGCGAGCAAACGCTCAGAGCCCGCCGCAATCTCGTCGCCCCTCTCCGCCAGGGAGCGCCCCGCCGATCCGCGCGGATCTCCGTCGAGCGTCACGAGCAGCAGGCGCCTGTCTGGCGGGCGCGCGGGAGAAAACGAGGCGGAGAGGTCGAAGAGAAACCGCTCGGCCGGCGGGATCGAGAGCCGGCCGGAGAGCGGCGCAAGGAGCGCCAGACCGACGGCCAAGGCGATGCTGCTCCGTTTCAGGCTCTTCCGGCGGCGCTCGCTGCGCTCGCGCACGATCGGCCGGTTGATCGCCGCGGCCAGGTCATGGACGAATTCGCGGGCCGTTCCTGGTCGATCCTCCGGCCGCTTGCTCAGACCCCTGCGCAGCACGGCGCGCAACTCGGGGCTCAGATCCGGCTCCGCGGGAAGGTCGGCATCGAGATGCCCTTCGACCACGGCGGCGAGCGAACCGCGAAATGGCGGATGGCCGACGAGCACTTCATAGGCCAGGACCGCGAACGCGTAAAAATCCGAGGCCCGGCTCGCGGGCTCGCCGCGGAACAGCTCCGGCGCGGCGTAGAGCGGGGTGCCCCAGGAGGTGCTGGCCGCCGGGTCTGTCGCCGGATCAGAGGGCGTCGGAGCGCCGAGGGCCTCGCGGCTCATCGTTGCGACGAGCTTCGCCAAACCGAAATCCAAGACCTTGACGCCCGCCGCACCGGTCGCCCCCGGGACCAAGAGGACGTTCGCCGGCTTGAGGTCGCGATGAAGGATGCCCAGGCGATGCGCTTCGTCGATCGCCGCCGCAACCGCCGCGAGGAGCGGCAGCGCTTCGGCCGGCGGAAGCTCCTCACCTCGCGCCAGTCGATCGCCCAGCGACTCCCCGAAGAGCAGCTCCATCACCAGGTAGGGGCGGCCGGATTCGGCGTCCAGCCCCGAATCGAAAACCCTCACGACGTGTGGATGATCCAGACGACCGAGCGCTTCGGCCTCTTGGCGGAACCGCTCCGCCGCGGCTTCCCGAGGATGTGCCGGAAGGAGCTTGATCGCGACCCGCCGCTTGAGTCCGAGGTGGAACGCCTCGTAGACAACGCCCTGGACGCCCTCGCTCAGGCGACGCTCGAGCAGATAGCGGCGATCGAGCAGGCGCGGTTCGCTCGACCCATCGGCGGCTGTGCGATCGGGCGCTTCGATTGAAGTCTTAGCCATCCTTTTCGATGGACACCTTTATCGTGTCCTCGTGAAATGAACAAGCGCCGGACTCCGCGTGCTGGCGGCAAAAAGAGGGTGAGGCCGGCAAAGCCTCACTGGCGCCTTTCGGCCAGGGCTCCGTCGTAGTTTGGCGTTTTGAGGAGGATAGGTCGCCCGGCAGCGCCCGGCAGTCGCCCGGCAGGGCCACCCCTCGCTTCTCGCTCGCGAAGCGCGTAAGATAGGAATCCGTACCGAATCGGTCCTGTTTCTTGACGAAGAGTCCGAGACCCTCACACCATGATCCGCATCACCAAACAGACCGACTACGGGATCGTCCTTTTGACGCACTTGGCGGCACACCCGGAACGGACGTTCAACGCCCCCGAGCTGGCTGCCGAGACCGGGTTGCCCCTACCCATGGTGAGCAAGACTCTCAAAATGCTCACGAGAGAGAGTTTGCTCGCCTCCCATCGCGGCGCACGGGGCGGCTATGGCTTGGCCCAACCGGCGAGTGAGATCACCATGAACCGGGTGATTTCCGCGCTCGAGGGGCCGATCGCGATCACCGAGTGTATTGACACCTCGGGCGAGTGCTCGCACGAGCGGCTCTGCCCGACGCGCAACAACTGGCAGCGGATCAACCAGGCGCTCAAAGAGGCGCTCGACCGGATCTCGCTCGCTGAAATGGCGCCTCCGGTTCGCACCGATCCAGGCGCCCGGCTGGTCCAGCTCGGCCGCGGCGCCGCTATCGCGCCGGCTGCTTGAAACTTTGACCAACTCCTTGACAGCACGGACTTCCGACCCATGCAGACCGCGACCGAAACGATCGAACAATCCATCCAGCAAGACTACCCTTTCGGCTTCATCACCGAGATCGAGCAGGAGGACTTTCCTCTCGGCCTCTCCGAAGAGATCGTCCGGATGATCTCAGCCAAGAAGAACGAGCCCGATTGGCTGCTCGAATGGCGCCTGCGCGCATACCGCCATTGGCTGACCATGACCGAGCCGACCTGGGCCAACGTCTCTTACCCGGCGATCGACTATCAGGCGATGTACTACTACGCCTCGCCGAAGAAGAAGGACGGTCCCAAAAGCCTCGACGAGGTCGATCCCGAGCTGCTGGCCACCTACGAGAAGTTGGGGATTCCGCTCCGCGAGCGGGCGATCCTCGCCGGGGTGGCGGTCGACGCGGTGTTCGACAGCGTCTCGGTGGCGACCACGTTCAAGAAGCAACTCGCCGAGAAAGGAGTCCTGTTCTGCTCCTTCTCCGAGGCGGTGCACGAGTATCCGGATCTGATCAAGAAGTATCTCGGCTCGGTGGTCCCCTACTCCGACAACTTCTTTGCGACCCTCAACTCGGCGGTCTTCTCCGACGGCTCGTTCGTCTACGTGCCGAAGGGGGTGCGCTGCCCGATGGAGCTCTCGACCTACTTCCGGATCAACGCCCAAAACTCCGGACAGTTCGAGCGGACGCTGATCATCGCCGACGAAGGGGCCTACGTCTCTTACCTCGAAGGGTGCACGGCGCCCAAGCGCGACGAGAACCAGCTTCACGCCGCAGTGGTCGAGCTGGTGGCGCTCGGGCATGGCCAGATCAAGTACTCGACCGTGCAGAACTGGTACCCTGGCGACGCCGAGGGGAAGGGCGGGATCTACAACTTCGTCACCAAACGGGGAAAGTGCGAGGGGGCGAATTCGAAGATCTCTTGGACGCAGGTCGAAACCGGCTCGGCGATCACCTGGAAGTATCCGAGCGTGATCCTGAAAGGGGACGGCTCGATCGGCGAGTTCTATTCGGTCGCGCTCACCAAGGGGAAGCAGCAGGCCGACACCGGGACCAAGATGATCCACATCGGCAAGAACACCCGGAGTACGATCGTCTCCAAGGGGATCTCGGCCGGCGAAGGGCAGAATACCTATCGCGGCGCGGTGCGTATCCTCAAAGGTGCGGACGGCGCGCGCAACTATTCGCAATGCGACTCGATGTTGATCGGCGACCGGTGCGGCGCTCACACCTTTCCGTACATCGACGTGCAGAACCCGACCGCTCGGATGGAACACGAAGCGACGACGTCGAAGATCGGCGAGGACCAAATCTTCTACTGCAATCAGCGCGGCATCGCGACCGAGGACGCCGTCTCGATGATCGTCAACGGCTTCTGCAAGGAAGTCTTCCGCGAGCTGCCGATGGAATTCGCCGTCGAGGCGCAGAAGCTGCTTGCGGTCAATCTCGAAGGGAGCGTCGGCTAGAGAAGCCGACGGGAACGAAGCGAAATGATCCAAATCAAGAATCTGCACGCGAACGTCGGCGGCGTCGAGATCCTGCACGGAGTCGACCTCGAAATCTCTGCCGGCGAAGTCCACGCGATCATGGGCCCGAACGGTTCGGGCAAGAGCACTCTGGCCCGCGTGCTCGCGGGGCACGGCGCCTACGACGTAACCGAGGGGCAAGTGCTGCTCGACGGAGCGGACCTGCTCGACATGGCTCCGGAGATCCGTGCCCGCGAAGGGGTGTTCATGGCGTTCCAGTATCCGGTCGAGATCCCCGGCGTCTCGAACACCTATTTCTTGAAGGCCGCGCTCAACGCCGTGCGCAAGCACCGCGGTCAGAAGGAGATCGACGCGGTCGATTTTCTCAAGCTGGTGCGCGAGAAGATGAAGTTGGTCCAAATGGACGAGGGGCTGCTCCATCGGCCGGTCAACGAGGGTTTCTCGGGCGGCGAGAAGAAGCGCAATGAGATCTTCCACATGGCGGTGCTCGAACCGCGCTTCGCGGTGCTCGACGAGACCGACTCCGGCCTCGACATCGACGCGCTGCGGATCGTCTCGGCGGGGGTCAACCTGCTGCGCAATGCCGAGCGGTCGTTCCTGGTGATCACCCATTATCAACGGCTGCTCGACTACATCGTGCCCGATCGAGTCCACGTTCTCGTCGATGGCCGGATCGTCCGGTCCGGCGGCAAGGAACTCGCGCTCGAGCTCGAAGCCAAAGGGTACGGCTGGATCGAGCAGGAAGCCGCGCTCGCTCAACCGGTGGGCGTGTGACGCGATGAGCGCGATGCTGATCGAGAGGCCCACCGCCGCAGGCAGTCCGATAGAGCCCTATCTCGACGAATTCGCGCGCTTGAGGGGCGAGAGGCCGGCCGAGCCGACCCGGGTGGCCGAGATGCGCCGCCGCGCCATCGAGCGCTTCACCGCAGTTGGCTTTCCGACTCTCAAGGAAGAGGAGTGGCGGTTCACCAACATCGCGCCGATCGTGCGGGCGAGCTTCCACCCCGCTTCCAGCGAGGTGGCTGAGTTCGGCATCGAAGCGATCGCGCCCTGGATGTTCGACGGTACCGCTGCGCGGCTCACCTTCGTCGACGGCCGGTTCGCGCCCGCGTTGTCGTTCGTCGGAGACCTTCCGCACGGCGTTTTCGTCGGACGCCTCGCCGAGGCGATCGAGGCGCAACGCGAGGAAGTCTCCCAACACCTCGGTGCGCATCGTCCGGGAGACCGGGCGGACAGCCACGCCTTCGTCGCCTTGAACACCGCGCTGTTTAAGGATGGTGCCTGCCTGCTTCTGCCGCGCGGGGTGCGGATCGAGGCGCCGATCCATCTGCTGTTCGTGGCGACCGGCGGCACGATGTCGTTTCCGCGCAACTTGCTCGTTCTCGGTGAGGATTCAGAGGCCACGGTGGTCGAAACGTATGCCGGGATCAACGGGAGCGGCGGCCCCGCGCTCACCGTACCGGTGACCGAGATCGTCGCTCAGGCGAATTCCAGCCTTCGCCACGTTAAGCTCCAGCGCGAGGAGCGCGAAGCGTTTCATGTCGCAGCGTTCGAGCTTCGCCAGGAACGATCGAGCCGGGTCGCCTCGCATTCGATCTCGCTCGGCGGCGGCATCGTCCGCAACGACATTCACGCGGTGCTCGCCGGTGAGGGTGCCGACTGCACCTTGAACGGCCTCTATCTGGTCGAGGGGCGCCAGGTGGTGGACAACCACATGAAAGTCGAGCACGTCGCGGCCCACTGCGATAGCCACGAGCTGTACAAGGGGGTTCTCGACGGCAAGGCGAGGGCTGTGTTCAACGGCCTGATCCACGTCCACCCGGGGGCGCAAAAGACCGACGCCAAACAGTCGAATCGCAATCTGCTCCTGTCGTCCGAGGCGATCGCCAACTCCAACCCCCAGCTCGAAATCTACGCCGACGACGTCAAGTGTACCCACGGCTCGACGGTCGGCCAGCTCGACGAAGACGCGATCTTCTATCTCCGGTCACGAGGAATCGGCATCGAAGCGGCGCAAAGCCTGTTGACCTACGCGTTCGCCAGCGAGCTGGTCGAGCGCATCCCGGTCGAGCCGGTGCGCCGTGCGCTCGAAGAATTTCTCTTCGCCCGGTTGCCCGGTGGCGAAGTGGTACGCCAGGCGGTCTGATCGCGATGAGCACGGCGAGCCTCGAAGTCGCGGAACCGGAACATTCGAGGTCAGGCGTTCCAAGCTTCGACCTCGAAGCCGTGCGGGCGCAGTTTCCGATCCTTAAGGAGACGGTCCGCGGCCGGCCACTGGTCTACCTCGACAATGCCGCAACGACCCAAAAGCCCGAGCGGGTGATCGCGGCGGTTGCGGACTGCTATCGCCATTTCTACGCCAACGTCGCCCGCGGCGTACACACCTTGGCCGAGCGCGCGACCGACGCCTTCGAGACTGCCCGAAGGACGGTCGCGCGGTTCGTCGGTGCCGAGAGCGCCGATGAGATCGTTTTCGTCCGCGGCACCACCGAGGCGATCAATCTGGTCGCCGGCAGCTGGGGTCACGCGAACGTCGGGCCGGGCGACGAGATCCTGATCACCGCGCTCGAGCACCACGCGAATTTGATCCCCTGGCAGCGACTCTGCGCCGAAAAAGGGGCGAAGCTGGTCGTCGCGCCGATCAACGTTCGCGGCGAGGTGCCGCTCGAGGCGTTCGAAGAACAACTCTCGAAGCGGACCCGCCTCGCCGCCGTCGCCCACGTCTCGAACGTCCTCGGCACCGTGCTGCCGATTGCGGAGATGGCCGAGCGTGCCCATGCGGTCGGCGCGCTTCTCTTGGTCGATGGGGCGCAGGCGGCGCCGCACGTCAACCTGGATGTCCGAACGCTCGGCTGCGATTTTTACGCCTTCTCCGGCCACAAGGTCTACGGTCCGAGCGGCATCGGCGTGCTCTGGGCGCGGCGCGAGGTCCTCGCGGCCATGCCGCCGTGGCAGACCGGCGGCGGCATTGTTACGCGCGTCACCTTCGAGGAGAGCGAGTATGTCGATCCGCCGAGCCGCTTCGAGCCCGGCACCCTGAACCTGGAAGGAGTGGTCGGTCTGGGGGCGGCGCTGGAATTTCTCGGCGAGATCGGGCGAGAAAACGTTGCGAATTGGGAGAGCTCTTTGGTCGAATATGCGCTCGACCGCCTAGAAATGATTCCGCATCTCCGCCTGCTCGGCGCTCCGAAAGAGAGAGCGTCGGCGATCTCGTTTGTGCTCGAGGGGGTCCATTCCCATGACGTTGGAACGGTTCTCGACACGCAGGGAGTTGCGGTGCGGGTCGGCCACCTGTGCGCCCAGCCGTTGATGGCGGGCTTGGGGATCGCCACGGCGGTGCGCGTGTCGTTCGCCTGCTACAACACGGTGGCCGAGATCGACGCCCTCGCCTCCGGCTTGCGGAAGGCTCGGGAGATCTTTCTCCGATGAGCCTTGGCCACGACGACCTGCGCGATCTCTATCAGGACCTGATCCTGGATCACACCCGCAAGCCGCGGAACTTCCACGATCTACCGGCAGCGAACCGCCGCGCAGAAGGGCACAACCCCCTGTGCGGTGATCGGGTGTCGTTGATGCTCGAGGTGCAGAACGATACGGTTCGGGCCGCGGCCTTTCAGGGTTCGGGCTGCGCGATCTCGGTCGCTTCGGCGTCGATGCTCACCGAGGCCGTCACCGGCAAGAGCACCGATGAGGTGCGGCGGTTGCTCGAGGCGTTCCTAAGGCAGGCCACCGGAAGCGGCTCGCCCGACCCGACCCAGTCCGTCGATCTGGGCAAATTGGAAGCGTTCGCCGGAGTGCGTGAGTTCCCCATGCGGGTCAAATGCGCAACCCTCGCCTGGCGGGCGCTCGAAGCGGCGCTCGCCACCGGCCAAAATGAAGCGAGAGAAGATGAAGTGAGAGCAAGTGAAGTGAGAACGGAGTGAGACACGTGATCGAAAGCCCACTGGCCGAGGTACCACCCGTGCTCCAAGAAGCGCCTGCGGCAAGGTCCGAGGCCGCGCTCGAGAACGCGGTGGTCGAGACCCTACAAACCATCTATGACCCCGAGATTCCGGTCAACATCTATGAACTCGGCCTGATCTATGATCTCGACGTTCAGCCCTCCGGGCACGTACACATCCAGATGACCTTGACCGCCCCCGCCTGCCCGGTTGCCGGAACCTTGCCCGGAGAAATCCAGGAGAAGGTCGCCGGGGTCGCCGGGGTGACGTCGGCCGAGGTCGAGCTGGTCTGGGAGCCGACCTGGGACCCGTCGCGAATGTCCGAGGCGGCTCGCTTGCAGCTGGGGATGTTTTGAACCTGAACCAACGCTCTCCTCTCCTTCTTCTAGGCACCGCCGCTCGTTGCGGAGTCAGCCTCGCGCTGGCGTTTGCGCTGACGGTGGGCTTGCTGATTGCCGGCCGGGTTGGCGGCGCCCAGGCGCAACCGATCGACGAAGATTTCCGCTACCACTGGGAACTGCGCAACTTCATCGGCCGGATCGCCAGCGCCTTCTTGCCCGGCCAGGGCGATGGCTCGTTGGTGTTCAAGACCGATCCGAACGGGCACCTCCGCTCAGAGCTGACCATCACTTCGCCAGACAGCGAGCGCGGAGATTACTTCCGCTATGGCTCGGAGGTGGAGGCCGACACCCTGCGGCCGGTCCGCGCCTGGAGTTCTTACCACTGGCGCGGCAAGACGAAGTCGAAGAACGAGTCGGTCGAGCGGCCGGGCGTCCTCGATATCGCCGCCGGGATCTACTCGATCCGGAGAGATCCGCCGAAAACGACGCGCCGGATCGAGATCTGGTCGGATGGCAAGACCTACCCGGTCGAAATCGTCCCGCAAGGGATCAAGCAACGGGTGATCTCCGGACGCCGGGTCAACGCGCGCCACTTCATCATCCGCGGTTTTGATGCTCCCGACCAGCGGCGCTGGAAAGGGCGGCTGGAACTCTGGCTCTCGGCCGACTCTACGGCGAAGCCGATCGAGATCATGCTCTCGCGCAATCTCGCCGATGTGCGACTCGAGCTTAAAACCTCGGCAGTGGCCAAGTGATCGGCGCCATGGCCCGGATCTGCCGCTCATTGTCGATCCTGGCCGCCACGGCGCTTTCCGGCCTCTCGTTCCTGGCCGCCGGTTGCCGTGAACCCCTGCCGCCCCCCCTGCCCTCCGATCTCGTGTCGATCGATCCCCCGGCGCTTCCCGGTTCGATGGGGGCAAGCCTGGCAAGAGTGGCAGGCACACCGCTGCTCTCCTGGCTCGAACCGGTGCCGGGTTCGACCGACCCAGGCGCCGGCACCGAGCGCTGGCGCATACGGACCTCACGGTTCAGTGAGTCGTCTTGGGTACCACCGGTGACGGTGGCGGAGGGGCCTGATCTGTTCGCCAACTGGGCCGATTTTCCTGCCGTCGGAGCGGTCGGAACTCCCGGTGGCACCGGTGGAACCTCGGCGGTCGCGCACTGGCTCGCCGTTTCCGGCCCAGACAAGTACGCCTATTCGATCGCGCTTGCCGGTACGAAGGATGGAGGGGCGACCTGGAATCCACTGGGCTGGTTGCCCAAGGATCGCACGGCAGCCGAGCACGGCTTCGTCTCTTGGCTGCCCGAGGCTGGACCTGGGAACGGCTTGCGCGCCTTCTGGCTCGACGGGCGTGGCATGCCGGCGGGAGGACCGATGACCCTTCGGTCGGCAACGGTCGATCCGGAGCGGGGCTCGACGGGAGAAGAGTTGCTCGACGATCGGGTCTGCGACTGTTGTCAGACCGATGCCGCCATGACCTCCGAAGGGCCGATCGTGGTCTACCGTGACCGCTCGTCGGAGGAGATTCGCGACATCGCGATTCGGCGTCGTACTCAGGAGGGCTGGAGCCCGCCGAAGCTCGTCCACGCCGACGGCTGGCACATCGCCGGATGCCCGGTCAACGGCCCGGCGGTCGCGGCGCTCGACAGGAGGGTGGCGGTTGCCTGGTTTACCGGTGCACCCACCCCGCGCGTGTTGCTCGCGTTCTCGAACGATGCCGGCGCGACGTTTTCGCCACCGATTCCGGTCGACACCGAGTCGCCGCTCGGGAGAGTCGACCTGGTGCTCGACCGGGAAGGGCGCGCAATGGTCGCCTGGCTTGGGCATGAGCCCGGAGCGAACGAGCGCGCAGTGCTCCGGCTGCAACGGCTTCCACCTACCGGCCCGGCGGGTCCGGCGATCACGATCGCCACCACCGCCTCGGGGCGGGCGAGCGGATTTCCGCGCCTATTGCTCGACGACCTGCACCTGGTGGTTGGATGGACCGAGCCCGGTTCACCCGGTCGGCTGCACGCCTCAAGGCTGGGATTGGGGCGTTTGGATCAGGCGACGCCGTAGTCGGAATCGCCGTCCACGGCGCCGTTCGCGCGCAGCGTGATCGAACCGCTCAGCCAGTCGGTGAGCGAGCGGCCGCGCAAGGCAAGCCAGACCGGCAGACCGAGCAGAGCCGTCGCGATCAAGCCGCCCAGCCAGCGGCGCGCGGTCTGGTCGAAGGTCAGCGCCTGGCCGTCGCGATCCCGGGCGATCGTCCTCATCCAACCCATGCCGAGCGTCTGGCCCCAGAAAGCGAGTGGAATTACGGTGTAGAGAAACGAGAACGCGGCGAGGAAGAGCGCGAACGGTGCGGCATGGGCGAGAGCCGGGCGAATGCCCAACGCCCTCACACCGATCAATGCGACGACCAGCACCGCAGCGTGGACGATCAGGTCCGCGGCGCCGGCGACCCAGCGCTCGCGCCCGGAAGGGAAGACCGAGAGGTCGGCCGTGGCGTCGCTTTCGTCATCCGGTTCGTTCGGAGCTTCGGTCGAGTGCCGCGAGGGGACCGCTTTGGGATACCGGGCCGTTGCTACCGGCTCGTCGAATGGGAGAAGATCGCTCGCCATTGGAGCTGCGGCCTTCGTGGCCACTTTCGGACGAGGGTCAGGCCCAGGGTCGGCTCGAGGCTCCACCTTTTGCGGGGAGGAGCGCAAGTCGAAACTAAGGGAGGTGTCAGGCGAGCCGAGAGGAAGATCGAACAGCACAGGCTCGTCCGGCGGCAGCTTGGAACCCCGGCCGGAGCGCGCCATTAGCGGAACCGAAGATACTTGACGTAGATCCGGTAGAGCAGGTCCGGCTCTCGCGTCTGGTAGACCTCTGCAAACTCGAGGTTGCGCCGCAGCTCCGGGTCGTTTTGGGACAGCTTGGCAGCCTCGCGAAGCTGCTCCACACCCTTGACCGGATTCGTTCGTTGAAGTTCGCGCAACCCGAGGTTGTAGTGGCTGTCGATCAGCATCCGGTCGATATCAGGCCCCGGCGAGGACTCTCGCAGCCGCCAGAGCTGTGGCAAGAGCAGGTCCCACTCATGGTCATGGAACAGCTGGATCTGCGCAGCGATCGGCAGCAATTGTCGCTTGGAGTCCTCAAACAGCTCGGCATCCGTGCCTTCGAGCGGGGCGATCTCCGATCCCTCCTTGAACCGCTCGGCCGCCAGCAGGTAGGCCCGCGAGGTGTAGGCCTCCCGAGCCTGGTTGAGCGCTTGGTCGCGCACGGCCGCCTGCTCGGGCGACGGGCCGATCGGTTCGGCCGGCGCCGTTGGGGCCTCCCAAGCTTTGACCAGGTCGCGAGCTTCTCCAAATAGCGGATCGCTCGGCGGGATCCTCTTCAGCTGGGCGATCGCGATTTCCGTCTTGCCCTGCTCGTGGAGTTTTTTCGCCCGCGCGATCGCGTCGGAGGAGGGAGCCTGGGTGGGCGTTTCATTCTCGGAATTGGGGAACAGGCGATCCCAGTTCTGGAACAGGAACCAGCCCGCGACCAGCACCAGCGCGAGCACCCCGGCACCGATAAGGAGAAACTTTCGCTTCCCTTGGGCCGGGCCGGTGGCAGGAGAGGCGGCTTCCGCAACCTTGCCTTTCCGTTCCTTGCGGGGCTGAGCAGCCGCTCCTTCGGGCGGCACGAGGATCTCTTCTTTGAGATCGACCGGTGCCGGGCTGTCGAAGCCCGAGCCCAGAGGTTCGAGCGCATCGCCGCTTCGTGCCGGAGATCGCGGAGTGGGTGCCTGGCCGGCCTCCAGAAGCTGCAGCTGCTCTTGTGCCGCCAGGTGAGTTGGCTGCAACTCAAGCACCCGCTCGAACGCTTTGCGCGCCGCAGGAAGATCCCCGGCTTCGCCGGCTGACAAGCCGTCATGGAAGATCTCTTCGACTTGGCGTTCGCTCTCCGCCTTGAGACGGCGAGCCCGCTCGATGCGCCGCGCGGCCTCGTCATGGTCGATGTCGATCAGGAAGATCCGCGACCAGGAGTCGATCGCGCCTTGCGGATCTCCCTGTCCGAAGGCCGCGTCTCCCTCGGCGAGCAGTTGGGCGATCCGCCGGTCGCTCTCAGAGGCGAAGGTTTGAGCCGGCGGGGAGGCGGGTGTTGCCTGCAGGAGAGGTAGGTCCGACGGAGTGTTGCCTTCCAGGGTGAAGAACGACGCCTCGTCGAGGGGGGCTCCACCTCCCGCGAGTGCGCGGGAGAGTTCCCCAACCTCGGGATGATCGGGATCGAGCGATCGCGCCTTGTCGAGATGGCGTACCGCCTCCGCGGTCTCTCCGGCGGCGAGAGACGACCGCGCAGCGGCGACGAACTTCGCCACGTACGGCGCCGACTCCAGCTTCTCCTGCGCCATCCCCGCGAGCTGGCCGAGGCTCGGGTCGGCGGCCAACGCTGCGCCCTCCTGATGAGCCCGAGCCACCAGCTCGGCGTACCGGCGTTCGGCGAACAGCTGCTCAAGCTCGTCGCGGAGGCCGCCACGCGCAGCATCCGAGCTGTCGAACCCGCCGAGATCATCCAGCGCGGGCAAGAAGCCGAGCTCGTCCTCGGCCCCACCAGCCACCCCGCCCGGCATCAGGTCGGCGAGCGCTTCGTGCGAGAGCGCACCGGGGTTGGCATGGATCCGCTCCTGAAGGTGCCGTGCCGGCTCGAATTGCGAGTCCATCCGCAACACGAAATCGCAGCCGAGCAAGGCTTCCTGTCGGTTGCCGGCAATCGCCAAGTCGAGCGTCTGCTCGAAGGTGGCGACGATTCGCTGCTTGACGTCGTTGCCGAGCGCTGGGTTGCCGGGATAGTTCATCTCAGTAGGGAGGGCGCCGTTTTGGACCGCTGGTTTGGAAACCGGAGTCTATCCTAGCAAAGCGGAGAGAGCGGGCCAAGGGCGCCTCTCCGCCTCCTGGGCTTGGTATTCCAGGCGATACAGGCGATGGTAGATGCCGCGGAGGGCGAGCAGCTCCTGATGGGTTCCCTGTTCGCGCAGCTCGCCTTTATGCAGGACCAAGATCTTGTCTGCCCGCTGAATCGTCGAAAGGCGATGTGCGATGACCAGGCTGGTCCGGCCGACCAGCAGGCGCATAAGCGCCGCTTGAATGCGCTGCTCGGTCTCGGTGTCGATCGAAGAGGTTGCTTCATCGAGGATCAACACCCGAGGGTCGAAGGCGAGGGCCCGGGCGAACGCCACCAGCTGTTTCTGCCCAACCGAGAGCCCTGCGCCGCGCTCCTGGACCTCCGTATCGAATCCGTGCGGAAGTCGCTCGATGAATTCGAGGGCATGGACTTCCCCGGCGGCCCAACGCAGCCGCGCTTCGTCGATCGACGGCTCGCCGAGCCGGATGTTGGCGCCGATCGAGCCCGAGAAGAGGAAAACATCCTGGAGCACCAGAGCGATACTCCGCCGCAGCTCGCGGAGGTCCCAATCGCGGACATCGACGCCGTCCATCCGCACAGCGCCCTCTTGGACGTCGTAAAAGCGAAGCAAGAGGTTGGCCAGAGTGCTCTTGCCCGCGCCGGTGTGGCCGACCACGGCGACTGTCTGGCCGGGCTCGATGCGAAAGGAGATGTTGCGCAGCACCGGCTCGCCGGGTTTGTAGGCGAACACCACCCGGTCGAGTTCGATCGTTCCTTCGACTTCGCTCAGGGTGCGGGTTTCTCCGGGTCGGTAGGGTTTCTCCGGACTGGTGATCGTCACCGGTGTATCGATCAGCTCGAAGATGCGCTCGGACGCGGCCATCGCACCCTGCAAGATGTTGTACTTCTCGGCCAGGTCGGAGAGCGGCTGATAGAACCGCTGGGCGTACTGGAAGAACGCGACCAGCGCTCCGACCGAGGCGAACCCGGAAGTGACCCGGCCGCCGCCGTACCAGAGCAGCAGGCCGAGACCGAGCGTGCTGACCAGCTCGACACCGGGGAAGAAGACCGCGTAGTAGTAGATCGAGCGGATATTCGCCACCCGGTGCTCGTCGTTGATCGCGCTGAACCGACGATCCGCTTCGGCCTCACGGCCGAACAGCTGGATCACCGACATGCCGGTGATGTGCTCCTGGAGGAACGTGTTGATCCGAGCGATCTTCACCCGGACCTCGCGAAAGCTGCGCTGCACCCGCGAGCGAAACCAGAAAGTGAGCATAAACAGGAGCGGCACGATCGCGAACGCGATCAGAGCCAACCGCCAATCGAGCCAGAACAGCACACAGACGATGCCGGCAAGGACCACGAGGTCACCGAAAGCGGCCACCAGGCCTGCCGCGAAAAGCTCGTTCAGGGCGTCGACATCCGTGGTCACGCGAGTGACCAGGCGGCCTACCGGGTTGGCGTCGAAATAGGCGATCGACGAACTCTGGAGTCGGCCGAAGATCTGCCCCCGCAGGTCCCGCATGATGTATTGACCCATAACCTGCATCACCCGTCCCTGCCAGTAGGTGCAAACGAACGCGAGCAGGATCGAGATCAGGAAAACCCCGGCGATCGCCGCGAGCCCCTCCAGGCGTACTGCGCCGGGCTCGATCCCGCGGAGCTTCATCGCCTCGTAGACGGCGACCGCTGCGGGAGAGATGCTGCCGGCCGCACCAGGGGGGCGAACGAACAGGTCGATCGCAATCGAGGTCGCGAGCGGCCCGACCAGTTGGAGCAGCGAGCCCCCAAGGATCAGAGCTACCGCTGCCAGGGTCATCCCTCGGTAAGGCCGGACATAGCCCAGCAGCCGACGCATCAGCCGGGAGTCGTACGACTTCTCGATCGCCTCCTCGGCGTGGGGATCGGCGGCCATATGGAGCCGAAACATACTAGAGGAGGCGCCTCCGGGGGGAATCGACGACCCTAAGACCGTCGAACTTATTCTCTTTGGTCGATCTTCTGAATGGTGTAGAATCCGGTTGCTTGGAACCCCTAAGTCTTAGGATCGAAGGAGTTGCACCCTTATGCCACCGGGTTTGACCCAACTGCTCAAGTCCATGGTCGAGCAGGGAGGCTCCGACCTCCATGTGACGACCAACTCGCCGCCCCAGATTCGGGTCGACGGTGTCTTGCGGCCGCTCAATCTGCCGCCGATGACGCCGACCGAGACCAAGCAGCTCGCCTATTCGATCCTGACCGATACCCAGAAGCACCGCCTCGAAGAGAACCTCGAGATCGACTTCTCGTTCGGAATCAAGGGCTTGGCGCGCTTCCGCGCCAATGTTTATCACCAGCGCGGCGCGATCGCCGCCGCGTTCCGACAGATTCCGTTCGAGATCAAGACCTTCCGCGATCTCGGCCTGCCGCCGGTGGTCGAACAACTGTGCGAGAAACCGCGTGGCCTGCTGCTGGTCACCGGTCCGACCGGCTCGGGCAAGACGACCACTCTCGCTTCCATGCTCGACAAGGTGAACCGTGAGCGGCACGAGCACATCGTGACCATCGAAGACCCGGTCGAGTACCTGCACAGCCACAAGAAGTGCATCGTCAACCAGCGCGAGCTGCACGCCGACACCCATAGCTTCTCGAACGCGCTGCGCTCGGCATTGCGCCAGGACCCGGACGTGGTGCTGATCGGCGAGATGCGCGACCTCGAAACGGTCGAAGCGGCGCTACGTATCGCCGAGACCGGGCATTTGACCTTCGCCACCCTTCACACCAACTCGGCGGCGCAGACGATCAACCGGATCATCGACATGTTCCCGGCCCACCAGCAAGGGCAGATCCGGGTCCAGCTCTCGTTCGTTCTCGAGGGGATCCTCTGCCAGTCGCTGCTGCCACGTGCTTCCGGCAAGGGGCGGGCTCTCGCGATGGAAGTTTTGGTGCCGACCGCCGCGATCCGCAACCTGATTCGCGAGGACAAGGTGCATCAGATCTACGGCATGATGCAGGCAGGCCAAGCCAAGCACGGCATGCAGACGTTCAATCAATCGCTCGCCGTCCTCTACTTCAAGAAGCTGATCAGCCTGCAGACGGCGCTCGCGCGCTCGTCGCATGCCGACGAGCTTCAAGAGATCATCAACCGCGGTCCGGCGACCGTCGGTGGCGTACCGACCGGCGCCGGTGCCGCCCGGGCCTGAGCTTCTTAGGACGGTCGGAGGAGTTAGAACAATGCCCAGTTTCGTCTGGAAAGGCCGCACGCGGACGGGCCAGGCCCAAGAGGGTCAGCTCCTCGCCGACAACCGAGAGGCCGCGATCGCGGTCCTGCGTCGACAGCAGATCCAGGTCACGACGATGCGTGAGAAGGGCAAGGAAATCAAGGTCCTTCCCCGCATACCGCGCAGCATCGGCTCGAAGCGGATCGCGATCTTCACCCGTCAGTTCTCAGTCATGCTGGACGCGGGTCTGCCGCTCGTGCAGTGCCTCGAGATTCTCGGCGCGCAAGAGGAGCATCAGGGGTTTCAGGCAATTCTCACCCAGGTGCGAACCGACGTCGAGTCCGGCTCGTCGCTTGCCGATGCGATGAGCAAGCATCCGAAGGCATTCGACAACCTGTTCGTCAATATGGTCGCCGCGGGCGAAGCGGGCGGAATTCTCGACGTCATCCTGCAGCGCCTGTCGACCTATATCGAGAAGATCGTCAAGTTGAAGAGCCAGGTCAAATCGGCTCTCGTCTATCCGGTGACCGTGATCGTGATCGCCGCCGGCGTCGTCACGATCATCCTCTGGAAGGTGATCCCGGTCTTTGCGCAGTTGTTCGCCGGCCTGGGCAGCGAAATGCCGCTCCTCACCCGCCTGGTGATCGGGGCGAGCAACTTCGTGGCGCGGTTCTTTCCCTTCATCCTCATCGTTCTGGTCGCGCTCGTATTCTTCATTCGCCAGTACCACAAGACGTACCGTGGTCGACGTGTGCTCGACGGCTTCTTGCTCAAGCTTCCGGTGATCGGAATGCTCCTGCGCAAGATCTCTGTTGCCCGGTTCTGCCGCACCCTGGGAACACTCACGGCATCGGGTGTACCGATTCTCGACGGCCTGGAGATTACGGCGAAGACCGCCGGCAACGCGATCGTCGAAGACGCCGTGATGTCGGTGCGCAAGAGTGTCGAAGAGGGGCGCACGATCTCGGAGCCGCTCGGTGACACCAAGGTCTTTCCGCCGATGGTCGTCCAAATGATCAACGTCGGCGAGCAGACCGGTGCGCTCGACCAGATGCTGTCCAAGATCGCCGATTTCTACGAGGAGGAGGTCGACACCGCAGTCGACGGCCTGATGAAGCTTATGGAGCCGCTGATGATCACGGTCCTCGGCGTCGTCATCGGCACGATCGTTGCCGCTATGTACCTGCCGCTCTATTCGATTCTTTCGAAGATCGGCTGAACGACGACGACCATGCGCTCTCGGGCGGTTTGCCGTCCGAGAGCCTCAGAGTTGCTCCCTTTCTCCAAGCCCATAGAACTCAAGAGACCGAGCCGCCGTTGCCGATGCCCGCACTAGCCCGCCAGCTGCGCTGGTACATCGCAATCCGCCTGGTTGCGATCGGCAGCGTGCTCCTTTTGTTCTTCCTCCTGCAGCTGGCCGACACGAGACAGCCGACGGAGCTCTCGGAGCTCGGTACGCCGACAACCGCCCTTTCAACGTCTGATCCGAGCGCTCAACTCCAGCCGATCGCTCCGGGAGAGAGCACCTCTCCGTACGGCTTTCTGTACATCATCGCGGCGCTCACCTTTGCTGCGACGTTGATCTACCTCGCTCTCCTCCGGCTGCTACCGGATCATTACCAGCTTCAAGCTTACATTCAGTTCTTTGGTGACCTGCTGCTGATCACCGCATTGGTCTACCAGGTCGGGGGCATTTCGAGCCCGTTCTCGATGCTCTACTTGATCGTCATCGCGGTCGCCGCGACGATCCTTCGCCGCCGCGCAGGCGTTGCGGTCGCCACCGCCGCCTACGTGCTCTACGCGAGCCTGCTGCTGTCGATCCATTTCCATGCCATCCCGCTCCCCGTTTTCCCAGGTGACGAAGCATCGATCTGGCGCCTGACCTACAATCTCGCAGTCCACCTTTTCGGTTTCTACGCGGTGGCTTTGCTCACGTCGTATCTCGCCCACAACATCGCCCGTGCCGAGCAGGAACTCGAAGCGAAAAAAGAGGATCTTGCGGATCTTCAGGTCGTTCATCGCGATGTCATCGAGTCGATCAGTAGCGGTCTGGTGACCGCGGATCTCGAAGGGGTCATCAAGAGCGTCAATCGAGCAGGCACCGAGATCCTGCGCAAAGGAGAGGCCGACTTGGTCGGAGCGCCGATTTGGTTTTCAGGCCTATTCTCCGCTGAGCGCTGGAGCGAACTCGCGAACGCGAGCGGCCAGAGCGGCAAGGTCCGATCCGAAGTTGAGCTGACCTACGGCGGCACCGCCGGCTACGTCGGCTTCTCGATCTCCCATCTCGCCGACGCCGATGGGGTCCAGCGGGGCTACATTCTGATCTTTCAGGACTTGACGCGCTGGCGCCGCCTGCAGGAAGAGATGCAGGTAAAGGACCGGATGGCCGCGGTGGGAGAGCTTGCGGCCGGACTCGCCCACGAGATCGGGAACCCTCTCGCGGCAATCTCTGGGTCGGTGCAAATGCTGTCCGCGAACTTTCCGGGCGAGTCCTCCCAACGTCGCCTGCTCGAGATCCTGCTCAAAGAGAGCCAGCGCCTCGATCGCACGATCAAGGGGTTTCTCCGTTTCGCCAAGCCGCGTGAGCTTTCGGCTTCGGAGTTCGACATCGGCCGTCTCCTGACCGAGAATTTTGAGCTCCTCAAAAACAGCGGCGAGGTTTCGGAGCGCCATCGGTTGAGTCTCGACCTCGAGCCGACGAGCTCCATCCTGATCGCCGATGCGGACCAGGTGAGCCAGATCTTCTGGAACCTGGCCAGAAACGCGTTGCGCGCTATGCCCGAAGGAGGCGATCTACGCATCTCCGGGCGCTCGGGTGGCGGCGCCTATCGGTTGCGCTTCGCCGATACCGGTCGCGGCATGTCGCCGGAACAGAGGGCGAACCTGTTCCATCCCTTTCGATCTTTCTTTGATGGCGGCACCGGGATCGGCATGGCAATCGTCTATCGAATCGTCCAAGAGCATCGTGGACAGGTCTCGGTCGAGAGCCGACCCGGCGAAGGAGCGACCATCTCGGTCGAGCTGCCGTTGTCACCGCCAGACCCGACCGCCGCGGAGCTGGCAGTCGTGGAGGCAACCCCTTGAGCTCGAACAGCGCGCGTTTGTTGGTGGTGGATGACGAACCGAGCATGCTCGACATGCTGACTCTGCTCTTTGCTGACGAGGGGTACGCAGTCGAGACGGCACGCTCGACCGAGGAAGCCCGTCGCGTGCTCGCACAGGGCGGCCTCGACCTGGTTTTGTGCGACATCATGATGCCGGACGGCAACGGCCTGGATCTGCTGCGGGAGATCAAGGCCTCGAATCCGAACGCGCCGGTCATCATGATGACCGCTTACACCTCGACCAAGTCGGCGATCGATGCGATGAAGCTCGGCGCCTTCGACTACATTTCGAAGCCCTTCGACGTCGATGAACTGAGGATCATCGTGCAGAAGGCTTTAGAGCGCGCCGAGCTGGTCGACGAGAACGTCTACCTCCGCAAAGAGCTGGAGAAGAAATATACATTCAACAACATCATCGGCCGCAGCGCGCGGATGCAGGCCATTTTCTCGTTGATCGAGCGCATCGCGCGCACGGCGTCGACGGTCCTGATTCAGGGTGAGAGTGGCACCGGCAAAGAGCTGATCGCTCGCGCGATCCATTACGCCAGCCCGCGCGCCGCAAACCGAATCCTCGCGATCAACTGCGGTGCTCTCCCCGAAAACCTGCTCGAAAGCGAGCTGTTCGGCCATGAGCGAGGTGCGTTCACCGGCGCGGTGCGCGACAAGAAGGGCCTATTCCAAGAGGCCAATCGTGGCACTCTCTTTTTGGACGAGATCGGCGAGATGTCGCTCACTATGCAAGTCAAGTTGCTGCGTGCCTTACAGGAGCGGAAGATCCGCAAAGTGGGGGGCAACAACGAGGAGTCGGTGGACGTTCGAGTGATCGCTGCGACCAATCAGAACCTGGAAGAGCGGATCGCCAAAGGTGATTTTCGCGAAGACCTTTTCTATCGGATCAACGTCATCCCGATCCAGCTGCCACCCTTGCGTCAACGGCGCGAAGATGTGCCGCTCTTGGTCGACTTCTTCCTCCAAAAGTACTGCAAGGAGATGAATCTTTCGCCGCGCCAAATCTCGACCGACGCGATGCGCATGCTCGAAGGATACGACTGGCCGGGCAACGTCCGCGAGCTCGAGAACATGATCGAGCGCACTCTCGCGCTCGCCCACGGCGAGACAATCACGACCAAGGACATGCCGGTGCAGCTGCTCACGCACCGCAAAAGCCACGGCGAGATCGTGACCCTGCCCGATGAGGGTCTCGACCTCGAGGCCTATCTCGAGGACATCCGCGCCCAGCTCATGGTCCAGGGGCTCGAGCGCACCAACGGGGTCCAAACCCAGGCCGCCGAGCTGCTCGGCATGAGTTTCCGTTCGTTCCGCTACTACGCCAAGAAGGCCGGCTTGAAGGGCGGCGCCGAAAGCGACGAGGAGTGAGGCCGAGAGGTTCGACCTACTTCTCGAACAGCAGCTCCACCGGAACAATCTCGATTGCGGCGGCTTTGAGTTTCGTCCGTTGAATGCCCTCGTCCTCGGCGAGCAGCTCGGCCGAGACTTCCGACGCGTATTTTTTGGGCGTAGGAGTGTCCCGTTCGATCGCGGCCGCGAGTTCGGCTGCGTCGGCGGTTACCAGGACGATACGGAGGTTGGCCGTCTGGAGGTATTTCCGGATCGCCTGGTTCACGTCCTCGACGGTCATCTTCGCGAGCCGTTGGTCGACTTCGTCGATGAACGGCGACATGCCGTAATAGCGGCTGTCGAGCGCAAACCCCAGTCGGTCGGCGAGCGTCTGCGTCCAAAGTTTTGTGTAGTTGGTGAGAAACGAACGGGTGAGTTCGAAATCCGCTGCGGTCATGCCTTCACGGATCAGCCGGTCGAGTTCGAATAGAGCGCCGCGGAGCGCGAACTGCGCATCGGCAGGCTGCACGGGACGTAACCAGATCGAGAAATACTGCTGGCGCCGCGGGGAGCCTGGGGTCGGTGAGTTGGTAAACGGCGGTACCGGGTAGTACTCGAGGTAAGCATAGTCGCCATAATTGAGCCCACGCTTTTCGCGCAGCTCTCGGTACAGAACGCCGTGCGAGGTTCGATGCTCGCCAAGGAAGCTGGCGGCGACCATCAGCGGGTAGTAGTCGGCGTCCGCGCGGGTGAGCGGGAGGGGGAAGCCGAAATGAATCCCCACTGAGGCGGTCGCCTTCCCGACCAGGGTGAATCGCCGACCCGAAGGTGTCACAGGGCTCGGCAGCTCGCGGGCGACCGCGGACCCGAGAGGTAACTTCGTAAAGCCGGTCTTGAGCTGGGCGATCCACCCTTCGGGATAGCCGCCGCCCACGCCGAGCAGCAGGCGGCTGCGGGTGAAGTTCTCCTGGTAGAAGCGCCTTACGTCGTCGAGCGTGATTTGACTCAACCCCTGGACCGTACCCGCCGGTGGATGGGCATACGGGTGGTTGGGGAAGATCGCACCTTGAATCGCCTCCAGGCCGAGCAGCTCGTCGTTGGTGGCGCGCAGAGAGGTGGTCAGGGTGACCAGCAGTTGCTCTTTGCTGCGCTCGAAGTCGGCTTGCGAAAAGGCCGGCTGCGTGATCGCCTCGACCAAGAGAGAGGTGTATTCGCCCAGCTTGTCGCGATGGACCTGGCCGGTGATCGTCGTCACCTCGCGGTCGGTCGAAACGTCGATCGAGGCGGCCATCGGGTAGAGCGCTTCGACCAGAGCCGAGTAGCTGCGCGCGGTCGTTCCCGCCTGGCCGAGCAGCAGGCCGGTGAGCGCTGCGAGCCCCTCCTTGCCGGCAGGGTCGTCGATCGAACCGACCCGAAAGAGCAGCCGCACCGCGACCAACGGCGAATTCGGGCTCGGCACCGCAATCGTTTCGATCTGAGGATCGATCGGCACGGCCGCTTGAACCGCCTTTGGCACGGGCTTCTTCTTCGCTTTCGCCGCTTCGGCGGGCGCACACAGCAGGGTGATGAGAGCCAGAAGGCCGAAGCCCACGCACTTCGTCGTCATCGTCCGTTTCCTCCCGGGGTGCGGTTCGGCTCAGCTGTCGGAGTGGGCTCGTTCGGTGCCTGGTAACCGAGGGTGATCCCGGTCTCGCGACTCGGCACCAGGACCTCGCGCGCGAGGCGTTGCATATCGGCGGGGGTCACTTCGGCGTAGCGCCGATAGAGCTGATTGAGGGTTTGGACATCGCCGGTGATCGCGAGCATCCCGGCGAGCTGCTCGGCGACCGCGCCGGGGCTATCGAGGCCGGCGGCAAAGGCGTAGCGCAGATGCGACTTGATGCGATCGAGACGGACCGGATCGACCGGATCGTTTTGGAGTTTCGCGAGATGGTCTGCGATCACTTTTCGCACCTGCGGAAGGAGTTCCCGTGAGCGCACCCGGGCGAAGATGTTGAACAGCGAGGGATCGCGTCGCGCCGAAATACCGCCCGCGATGTTGTCCACCCATTGCTTGTCGACCACCAGCTCTTGGTAGAGCGGAGCTGATTCGCTGAACAGGAACTGGCCGATCAGGTCGAGCGCCGCCCAGTCGCTCGAAGCGGTGGAAAATGCGGGTGCGCGGTAGCCCTCTAGCAAGTGAGGACGCACGGGACCCGACCAGTTGATCACGGCCGAGCGCGGATCGGTTTGCATTGGCTCGACCGGCACCTCGACCGGTCGGTACCCTCGTTTCCAGTCTCCATAGTAGCGCTCTGCCAGCTTGAAGACCTGCTCCGGCTCGACGTCGCCCACCACCAGCACGATGCAGTTCTCCGGTCGATAGAAGCGCTGGAAGAACTGCAGACTGAAGGTGTACTGCTCGGGCATCGCCTGGATGTCCGCGAGAAAGCCGATCGTGGTGTGTTTGTAAGTGTGGCGGGTGAACGCCAGATCCTGGAGCTTCTCGAACATCGGCAGCATCGGGCTCGACACACCTTTTGCGTACTCGCCTCGCACGGCGAGCGCCTCGGTGCGGAAGTCGGACTCCGAGTATTTCAAGTTCCTGAACCGGTCGGATTCGAGATCGACCATCGTCTCGAGCTCCCGTTTCGGCCCGACGATGTGGTAGAGGGTCAGGTCGTCGTCCGTCGAGGCGTTCGAGTCGGCGCCCATACGCTTGAGGATCTCGCCGTACCGTTCCTTCGAGTACTTTTCTGTGCCCCGGAACATCATGTGCTCGAAAAAATGGGCAAAGCCACTCTTACCGGCTTCGACTTCGTCGCGCGAGCCGGTGCGGACGACCGTGTAGTAGGCCACGGTGCCAGGGCTGTCGAACGGCACCGTGATCACCTGGAGTCCGTTGCCGAGCGTCCTCTGCGCGACCGCAAAGGGAAAGATGTCGGCGATCGGAGCGATCGGAGCGATCAAAACATGGGGTTCGGCGGCCCGCACCGCAACGGTGCAGGTGATCGCCAGAGCCGGCGCCAGTACCGACCAGGCCGGCGGGATACCAAAACGGGGTTTCACAGTCGCACCTCCTTTGTGGGCTTCGACACCACCCTAACGAGCACTCGGTCGCTCCGACTATCCCCCGGAGCACCCGGTATCCTAATCTACGGGGGATGAAGAGCAAGGTTCCCGTCGCCGCTCCCCTGGTCCTGCTACTCCTGCTTGCCGCGCTCGGCGCCCTGGTTGCCCTCCGCCTCGGTCCTCGCCCGGCCTCGTTGGCAGCCCCCCCGGCGGCGCCGGCCGCCTCAGACGCTGCGGCACCCGGCACCGGCGGTCTCTCCGCCCGGCGTACGCCGGTCGTAGATGTGGTCGAAAAGGTCGCGCCGGCTGTGGTCAACATCTCCGCCGAATCCATCGTCCGCGAAGTCGATCCGTTTTTCGGTCAGTTCTTCGGCTCCCGCAGCCGCCGTTCGCAGTCGCTCGGCTCCGGATTCGTGATCGATCCGTCCGGTATCGTGGTCACCAACGCTCATGTCGTCGAGGGCGCGTCGAAGATCGTGGTCACCCTGCTCGATGGCCGCGAACTCGACGCCGAAGTGCTCGGGTTCGACCACGACGCCGATCTCGCGGTGCTCAATATTCAGGGCGGTAAGAATCTGCCCGCCGCGCCGCTCGGTACCAGCATCGATCTGATGATCGGCGAATCGGTCGTTGCGATCGGCAACCCGTTCGGTCTGTCGAACTCGGTCACGGCGGGCGTGCTCTCGGCCCGCGGGCGCTCGGTCCCTTCCGACAGCGGCGAGCGGATCTTCACCGATTTCCTGCAGACCGATGCCTCGATCAATCCGGGCAATTCCGGGGGTCCCCTGGTCAACATCCTGGGCGAAGTGATCGGAATCAACACCGCGATCGTGTCGGGGGCCAACAGCGTCGGCTTCGCCATCCCCGCCGATCGGGCGAGGCGGATCGTCGAGGATCTGCTCCGTTTCGGCGAGCTTCGGCCGCTTTGGACCGGCCTCCGCCTGGTCACGGTGGACGCCGAAGTCGCGCGCCGCTACCAGATCGAGGCCAACCGAGGCGCCCTGGTCTACAAAATCTATCCAGGCTCGCCCGCCGCGAAAGCAGGTCTGGCCGAAGGCGATCTGGTGACGGCGGTGGGGGGGCGTCCGGTGGCTGCCCGGGAGGATGTCAGCACCGAACTCTACACCCTCCCCGCCGGCCGAGGCGTTGCGCTCGAGGTGCGCCGCGGTGGCCGGGCGATCCGTTCGACGCTCCTGCCGGTGGCGCCGCCGCCCGGGCTCGGGCTGCGCATTCTGAACGAGCAGGTCGGGCTGTCCGTCGAGATCGACCGCGGCTCGATCGTGGTCGGAGGAGTCGCCGCGGGAAGCGCCGCCGCGCGGGCCGGCCTGCGCCCCGGAGACGGCATCCTCGGGGCCAACGGTCGCGAACTCAAAGATCTCGAGAACCTGGGCGAAGAAGTCCTCCGTGGCTTCGACCGGGGCGGTCTGCCGCTGGTGGTCCAGCGAGGCCGCTACTCCTACAACCTGGAGTTCCCCTTCTAGATGGTCAATCGGTCGACGCGCTGGCTCCTTGGGGTCACGGCGCTCCTCGCCGGGCTCGCCGTCGGCAGTTGGCTGCTGCGCGCCAACCGGGTCGAGCGCGGCCTCGATCGGCTCGGTAACGATGCACGCGACCTCTGGTCGCAGCCGCTGTTCGACCTCGGAAGTCTGCCGATCTCCCCGGCCTTCCTGCTGAAGGCGTCGATCTTTTTGTTCCTGTTGAGCCTGCTCGCGCGAAGCACACGGCGATTTCTGCAACGGCGGGTCTTGGCTCGAACCGCGATCGACGAGGGGCAGAAGTACGCGCTGTCCCGCGGCGTCGGCTACGCGGTGTTCCTCGTTGGTTTGATGATCGGACTCCAAGTCGCCGGAATTGATCTCTCCAGCCTCGCGATCATCGGCGGAGCGATCGGTTTCGGCATCGGCTTCGGCCTACAGTCGTTGGCCAAAGACTTCGTCTCCGGCTTGATCCTGTTGATCGAGCGGGGAGTTAAAGTTGGGGACCGGATCGAGGTCTCGAACCTGCTCGGCGACGTCAAGCGGATCGGGGCGCGCACCACCTGGGTTCAGACCAACGACAACGTGGTGATTATCGTGCCCAACTCCGAGCTCACCGAGCGGGTGACCAATTGGAGCGCCCACGGTCAGCTGGCCCGGTTTTCGCTCGAGATCGGTGTCGCCTATGCGAGCGACCCGGAACGGGTGCGAGACGCTTTGATCGAAGTCGCGTTGGCGAACGAGAGCGTCCTCCGCGATCCGGTGCCGGACGTGGTCTTCGTCGGTTTCGGCGACAGCGCGCTCGACTTTCAGCTGCGGGTTTGGACCTCGGAGCATCTGCGCACCCCGCAGGTGCTCAAGAGCGAACTCTATTTCGCGATCTTCCGCCGCTTCCGCGAGGAAGGGATCGACATTCCGTTCCCGCAGCATGAGGTACGGGTGATCCAGGCCGCCACGCCGATCGCGCCGAGACTCTCAGCAACCTCTTCCCTTGTGGCTGACGCCCGAACCCTCGGCAGTCCGACATCTCCGGAGCCCGATTGAGCCACCGCATCGCACTGCTCGTTTCCGGCGCCTCCGGTATGCTGCTGCCCCGTCACGTGCTGGCGCGACTCGCCGAGCAGCCGGGCATCGAGCGAATCCATATCACGGTCTCGGCCGGGGCGAGCCAGGTGCTCCGCCACGAACTGGGGGCCGAGAAGACGGGAGCCCACGATCTGGTCGAAGCCGCCGCCATACCCGCGGTGTTCAGTGAGAAGATTCGCATCCACCGCGACAACGAGCTCGATGCGCCGATCGCTTCGGGCTCCTACCGAATCACAGGCTCGATCGTTCTTCCTTGTAGCGCGGGAACTCTCGGTGCGCTGGCCACCGGTTCGGCTCGGACGCTCGTTCACCGCGCGGGCGCCGTTGCGCTCAAGGAGCGTTGGCCGCTGATCCTGGGGTTTCGCGAGACCCCCTACAGCCTGGTTCACCTGGAAAACATGCGACGCCTGCTGATCGCCGGGGCGACCATTTTGCCCCCGGTACCGGCGTTCTACATCGGAGGCGAGGACCTCCCCCGCTTCCTCGATCACTACGCGATCCGCATACTCGACAAGCTCGGTATCGACACTGAGGGCGAGGGGCTGCGCTGGGGGACCGAACCGTGAAGAGGCAGTGAAGAGGCGCCTTGCCCTTGCCCCTTACCGCCCCTTGACGCACAATACCGATCGTGCGCTTTAGACCTCTCCATGGGATTCTCCTGATCGGCCTGCTCGTGGTCGGCGGTTTGGTGGTCCAGCTGGCCCTCGCGGGGCGGCTGGGCAAGAGCGGTTTCGAGCGCGTCAACGCCGGCGACGACCATTTCGTCAAAATCGATGTCGGAACGCTCGCTCGGCTCGAGGTCCGCTTCTATCGGTTCCTCAATCCGGCGAACCAAGAGGTCAAGTTCTTCGTCGGTCGCGACGGCGGCGGCACGATCCAGGTCGCGTTCGACGCCAACGAGGTCTGCTTCAAAGGGAAGCGAGGATACAAACCTCAAGCCGAATGGGTGGTCTGCAGAAAGTGCGACAAGGCCTTCCGGCTGGCCGGCGTCAACAACGGGAAGGGGGGGTGCGAGCCGGTGCAGTTGGCCCATCGCGTCCTAGGGGATCGGGTCCTGATCGCCGAGAACGACATACTGCAGGGGTGGCGTTTCTTCCGGTAGGCTCGGAGCATCCCAACACAAGTTATTTGGAATCAGCGTTTTGACCGGAAGCGCCGGGTGTTGTATCTTTCGGCGATCCGAAACGAGGTCACCCGATGGGTTCAGCCGATTTCATCCTCTACGAAGAGGAATACGTGAGCTTGGAAGAGGTGCTCCGGCGACTCCGCCAGGAGGCCAATGCCAAGGCCGTCTTCCTGATCGATAGGAACGGACAGCAGATCGCTGCCGCGGGAGAGACCGAGCAATTCGACGTGACGTCTCTGGCTTCGCTTACCGCCGGCAACGTCGCCGCGACCGACGGCCTGGCCAAGCTGATCGGCGAGCGCGAGTTCGCAGTCCTGTTCCACGAAGGGCAGACCGAGCACATCCACATCTCGAACGCAAAACGCGCGATCCTGGTCGTCATCTTCGACGAGCGCTCGTCGCTCGGGCTGGTGCGACTTCGGATCAAGCGGGCGAGCGTTGATCTGGAGCGGATTTTCGAAACCATGCTGCAGAAGGGCGAGCAGGGCAACGGCGGTCCCTCGAGCCCGTTTTCCGAGATCACCGACGAGGATATCGACGCTCTGTTCAGCGAGTGACGGCTTGGGGATGCCCCACGATTCGGTCCTCTCGCTTCCGCATTCTTTCGCTGCCAAATCGCCGATCGAGGTTGTCCGACCATGACGTTCATCAACTATGCCAGCAAGGAGATCAACTGCAAGATCGTCTACTACGGGCCCGGGCTCGGCGGCAAGACGACCAATTTGCAGTATATCTACAATAAGACGTCGCCCGATTCGAAGGGAAAGATGATCTCGCTCGCGTCCGAGGCGGATCGCACCCTGTTCTTCGACTTCCTGCCGCTCGATCTCGGCAGCATCCGGGGTTTCACCACTCGCTTTCACCTCTACACGGTGCCCGGACAGGTGTTTTACGACGCCAGCCGCAAGCTGATCTTGAAGGGTGTTGACGGAGTGGTCTTCGTGGCCGACAGCCAAGAGGAGCGGATGGAGGCGAACATTGAATCGATCCGCAACCTCGAAGCGAACCTGAAAGAGCATGGCTACGATTTGCCGACCATCCCCTACGCGCTCCAGTTCAACAAGCGGGATCTGCCCGGGGCACTGGCCGTCGACCAGCTGTATCGTGTCCTCAATTACAAACGTGAACCCACGTTCGAAGCGGTCGCGACCACCGGGATCGGCGTGTTCGACACCCTGAAGTCGGTCGCGAAGCAAATCCTGATCGAGCTGCGCAAACGATAGCTCGAGGAGAGCCTAAAAGACGATGGCCAAGCGTTGGCAGAAAGAAGACCTCGCCTACCTGAAGCGGTACGGCAAGACCAAGAGCGCAGAAGAGCTTGCTGTGCGCTTCAAGACCGACGAGAAGGCCGTTCACGCCGCCCTGGTCGAGCTCGGCGTGTTGACGACTCCGAGAGCGAAAGAGGTCGTCGCCTTCTCGCGTCCGGCCCCGCCGCGTCCGGAGACCGATCCGCTCGTCCAGCAGTTGACCAACGGCCTCGAGTGGCTCCAGAAGCAAGAGTGGAAGAAGGCCGCGGCCGAACTCGAGAAGGTGATCGCGGGCGACGAACCCTCGCTCTCCGCTCGTGCGCGGCAATTCCTCGCGATCTGCCGCCAGAAGCTCGCGGTGGACCAGGAAGTGGCTGACGATCCGTTCCTCGAAGCCGTGATGC
This sequence comes from Holophagales bacterium, assembly GCA_031404815.1. GTDB lineage: Bacteria > Acidobacteriota > Thermoanaerobaculia > Multivoradales > UBA5704 > DASYKS01. The sequence goes on from JANNIH010000154.1 coordinate 127,624, forward strand.
TGCGCAACCGGGGTGCGATCAAAGACGCCTTGGAGCTCGCGCGCCGCAGCGGACGCGACAGGAAAGACGACCGGTTCGCTTTTCTGGTCGCCTCGATCCACGCCTCCGAGGGTCGCCTCGACGAAGCAGCCAAAGCGCTCGCGCAGGCGATCGAACTCAACCCCAGGAACCGAGTCCATGCGTTCCACTCCGCCGACTTTGCCGAGCTTCGAAGACACGCCGAACACCGTCAGCTCTTCGAACTCCCTTAAGCGCGCTGCGCACGCTGCGGGGTACTCGCTGGTCGTGGTCGGCGGCGGAAGCGGGCTCTCCGTCGTGCTCCGTGGACTCAAGCACCACGTCGGCACGCGGCAGCTTCGGCAGTTGACCGGCGTGGTCACGGTCACAGATGACGGAGGCTCTTCCGGCCGCCTGCGTCGGGAGTTCGGCGTCCTCCCCCCGGGAGACATCCGCAACTGCCTGGTCGCCCTCGCGGACGACGAAGCGCTGCTCGCCCGACTCTTCCAATACCGGTTCCCGGCGGGCGACGGCCTGCTCGGCCACTCGTTCGGCAACTTGTTCCTGACCGCGCTCACCGGCATCACGGGCGACTTCCACCAGGCGATTCTGACCGCGGAGTCGATCCTCTCGGTGCGCGGAAAGGTGTTTCCCGCGACGCTCACCGATGTCGTTCTGCGCGGCCGGGGCGTCTCTGGCACGGTCTACCAGGGGGAATCTGCGGTCGGTGGCTCGAACGAGCGACTGGAAGGCATTGAGATCGAGCCCTCCGCTCCGCCGGCTTTCCCCCCCGCTTTCTCGGCGCTAGAGCGGGCCGATCTGATCCTGCTCGGTCCCGGCTCGCTCTACACCTCGATCCTACCCAACCTGCTGATCCCCGGGATTCGCCAGGCGATAGCGCGCAGCCGGGCCAGGGTGTTTCTGCTGCTCAACCTGATGACCCAGCCGGGCGAGACCGACCGGATGATGGGCGCCGACCACCTGCGCGAAGTCCAGCGCTATCTGGGTGCCGGGATGGTCCACGGCGTGCTCGCGAGTGCCACGCCCATCCCCGACCGTTGGCTCGGCCACTATGCCGAGGTCGGCTCGGAACCGGTGCGCTACGTGAGCGAGGAGCTGGAAGCGATGGGTGTCGAAGTGGTCGAAGCCGATCTGCTCGCCGACTCGGCCGAGGAGGAGCTGGTGCGTCACGATCCGAAAAAGCTCGCCCGTGCCGCCCTCCACCTCGCCGCCCGCGGGCCGCGACCCGGGGGTGAGGGCTGATGCGGCAAGGTGCTTCCGACGCCCGACGCCCGCGCATCGCGGTCGTCCTCGCCGCCGGCCAGGGGACGCGGATGCGTTCGGCCCTGCCGAAGGTGCTCCACCGGGCGGCCGGGCGACCGCTCCTCGCTTGGGTGCTCGCCGCCGCGCGCGCCGCCTCCTGCGAACGAATCCTCGTGATCGTCGGCCATGGCGCCGAAGCGGTGCGCGCGGAGTTCGCCGCGCCGGATGTCGAGTTTGTGCTTCAAGCCGAGCAGCGCGGAACCGGCCATGCGCTCCAACAGGTTGAACCCTACCTGCGCGCCGACCCAGGGCACGAGGCGACGTTGATCGTCCTTTCGGGCGATGCGCCGCTGGTCACCGCGCCGACGATTCGAGCGCTCGCCGAACAGGCCGAAAGCTGCTCTGGTTGGGGCGCCCTGGCGGTCGCGGAGCTGGCCGATCCAGGTTCGCTCGGCCGGGTGTTCGCCAGTGCGGACGGCGCTCTGGCGGGAATCGTCGAAGCGCGCGACGCCTCCCTTGAGCAGCGCGCCCAAAAGCGGATCAACGCCGGCCTCTACGCCCTCCCCGCCCCCGAGGTGTTCGAATACCTGCACCGCCTGCGCGCGACCAACGTGCAAGGGGAGCTCTATCTGACCGATGCGGTGACCGACGCCGCCCGCGCCGGTCACCGGGTCGAGCTCTACACTCTGGCCGATCCGTCCGAGAGCTGGGGCATCAACGATCGCGTCGAGCTGGCCCAAGCGCACCGTCGACTGATCGACCGCCATTTGGAAGCGCTGATGCGCTCGGGTGTCTCGATCCTCGAACCGGCGCGCACCTCGATCGAACCGAGCGTCACGGTCGGTCGCGACGCCCTCATTCATCCGGACGTGGCGCTTTCGGGCAAGACGGAGATCGGCGCCGGCTGCGAGCTGGGCCAAGGCGCCTGGCTGCGCGATACCACGCTCGGAGAAGGGGTTGCGATCGAACCCTACAGCGTGCTCGATGGCGCACAGATCGCGGCCGGCTGCCGGGTCGGTCCGTTTGCCCGCTTGCGCCCGGGGACGGTGATGGGAGCGGGCGCGCGAGTCGGCAATTTCGTCGAGGTGAAAGCCTCCTTCTTGGGTCCCGGCGCAAAAGCCGGGCACCTCGCCTACTTAGGCGACGCGGTCGTCGGAGCGCACGTAAACATCGGCGCCGGGGTGATCACCTGTAATTACGACGGGGAATCCAAACATCGAACCGAGATCGGCGAAGGTGCGTTCATCGGCAGCGACACGATGCTCGTGGCGCCGGTGCGCGTAGGAGCCGGAGCACAGACCGGCGCGGGCTCAGTGGTCACCCGAGATGTGCCCGAAGGAGCGCTCGCGGTAACCCGCGTGCGGCAGAAGAATTTAGAAGGGGCGGTCGAGCGTTTGAAGGGGCAACGCCGGGTGAGAGCTAAAACGCCGACGGCGTGACGCTTCGGGCAACCTTAGGAGAAACCATGTGCGGCATTGTGGGATACGTCGGGCACCGAGACGTGGTGCCCCTCTTGATCGACGGCCTTGGCCGGATGGAATACCGTGGGTACGACTCGGCCGGCATCGTCGCGGTCGAAGACGGTCGATTCCAGACCGCCCGGGCCGAGGGCAAGCTCGAAAATTTGCGAGTCAAGCTCGCCGCCAAGCCGATTACCGGCGTCTACGGCCTGGGGCACACCCGTTGGGCGACGCACGGCCCGCCGAGCGAAAAGAACGCCCACCCGATGGTCGATTCGAAGGGGCGGGTGGCGCTGATCCACAACGGCATCATCGAGAACTTCCTGCCGCTCAAAAAACGACTGCTCGCGGAAGGTTGGACGTTTTCCTCCGACACCGACACCGAGGTGATCGCGAACCTGATCTCCTCCTACCTCGACGGTTCGACCCTGCGCGAGGCAGTCGCCCGCGCCTGCAGCGAAGCCGAAGGGATGTACGCCTTCGCGGTGGTCACCACGGTGGGCGACGGCCAGGAGATCGTGGCCACCCGCATGGGGCCACCGCTGGTGCTCGGGCTAGGTGGCGAGGGCGACAACGAACAGTTCCTCGCCTCGGATCCCGGCGCGCTGCTCGCCTACACGCGCAACGTGATCTTCCTCGAAAACGGCGACCTCGCCGTGCTCACCCCGAAGAAGATCGAGATCTTCGACCGCACCGGGCGCCTGCTCGCGCCCGCGGAGCGGCCGGTACAGCGCCTGAACTGGGACCCGGTCCAGGCCGAAAAAGGGGGCTACAAGCACTTCATGGCGAAGGAGATCCACGAACAGCCCCAGGCGGTGCAGGACACCTTCGCCGGGCGCGTGGATTTCGAGACCGGCGAGATCCTGTTCGACACGATCACGCTGCCGCCCGAGGAGATCCGAAAGATCGAGCGCCTCCACCTGCTCGCCTGCGGCACCTCCTGGCATTCGGCGCTGATCGGCAAGTTCCTGATCGAGTCGATCGCCCGGCTGCCGGTCGAGGTCGATTACGGCTCGGAGTACCGCTACCGCGATCCGATCGTGGACGGCCGCGTGCTCGCGGTAGGCATCTCGCAATCGGGCGAAACGGCCGACACGCTCTCGGCCATGGAAGCGGCGAAAGAGCGGGGGGCCAAGCTGTTCTCGGTCTGCAACGTGGTCGGCTCGCAGGCGACCCGGATCAGCCAGGGGGTGATCTACACCCACGCCGGCCCGGAGATTGGAGTCGCTTCGACCAAGGCGTTCACCACGCAGCTGGTCGCGCTCTACCTGCTCGCGCTCTACCTGCGGCAGCAGCGCAACGGCAGCCTCGAGCGGCACTACCTCGAAGATCTCGCTCACCTGCCCGGTGCGGTCGATCAGGTCATCCGCAAGCAGGAGGCCCACCTCGAGGATCTCGCCCGCCGCTACTACAAAGCGGAAAATGTCCTCTATCTCGGCCGCGGCATCAATTACCCGATCGCTCTGGAAGGGGCGCTCAAACTGAAAGAGATCTCCTACATCCACGCCGAAGGGTACCCGGCGGGCGAGATGAAGCACGGGCCGATCGCCCTGATCGACGAGAACCTACCCGTGATCGCGCTCGCGACCGGCGACGGGGTCTACGAAAAGGTCCGCTCGAACCTCCAAGAAGTCCGCGCCCGCGACGGCCGCGTGATCGTGGTCACCGACGCCCCGGCCGAGGACTTCGAAGGCCTGGCCCACGAGATCATCGAAGTCCCCAGGGTCTCGCCGCTGCTCCAGCCGATCGTGAACGTGGTCCCGCTCCAGCTGCTGGCGTACTTCATCGGAGTAAGGCGCGGCGCGGACGTCGATCAGCCGCGGAATTTGGCGAAGAGCGTGACGGTGGAGTGAAGATGAACACCAATCTGAAGCGCGCCGCTTGCCTCCTTCTCGGCTTCTTGCTCCTCGCGCCGCTCGCCGCCGGAGCCTGGAGCGCGGCCGGCCACATGGCGACGGCGGAGATCGCTTACCGCAGGCTGTCGCCCGCCGCCCGCGCGGAGGCCGATCGGTTGATCGCGGTGCTCGCGAACCTAGATCCGAAGGTGGACACCTTCATCGCCGCCTCGGCCTGGATGGACATGCTGCGCGGCGAGGACTTCTCGCTCTACAACTCCTGGCACTACATCAACCTGCCCTACAACGCGGGTGCCCTGTCGAGCGTCGCCGGGCCGCGCCCGGACAACGTGGTCGCGGTGATCCAAGACGCCCGCGCCACCCTCGCGAGCCCGAAGGCGGGCGATTTCGTCCGCGCCCAGGCGCTCCGCTTCCTGCTCCACCTGATGGGCGACATCCACCAGCCGCTCCACGCGATCGGCCGCTTCACCGCCGAACATCCCGACGGCGACCGGGGCGGCAACCTCTTCCCGGTCGCCACCCCGGAGAAAGATCTCCACTGGTACTGGGACAACGCGGCCGGCTGGTTGCCAACGCTCGATGCGAACAATCCCGCCGCCTGGCGCCCGGCCCTCCCCGCCCTGGTCGCCAAGATCACGACCGGCAACCCGCCCGAGTCGTTCCCGGAGCGGACCGAAAAAGACCCTATGGCCTGGGCAAGAGAGAGCTACGCCCTTGCCGTCTCCTCCGTCTACCAAGGAATTACCCCCGGAACCACCCCCTCCGACGCCTACAGCAGCCGCGCCCACGAGATCTGCCGGAAGCGTCTTGCGCTCGCGGGGTATCGGTTGGCGGATCTGTTGGAGGAGGCGTTTGCTAAGCGGGCGAAGGCGCAATAGGGCGGAGCGCCTCGGGGCAAAGGCGTTCGCCCGCCTGCTCGAGGACCAAGGCTCGCTGCGCTTGGTCGTCCTCAACGCCTGCCGCTCGCCGGTCGTGGCGCTCGCCGGCATCGCGTCGGCCGCGAAGGCAATGAGCGCGGCAACCTTACCCTTATGACGGGATGGCCTGGAGTGGGAACGACCACCATGACCGCAGCCCTGGCGAATGACGCCGGCTTGTCGAAAGCGTTTTCCGAAGGCGTGCTTTGGGCCTATCTCGATCAGACGCCCGATCTGGTTCGCGAAATTGGCCTTTGGTGCGTTGCGTTAGGAGCACCCGGTCTCCCGGTCTTACGCCAGGCATCGGAATCGCGAAGGCTTCGGTGCGTCTATGGAACTCCCGGAACCACGACCTCAAAGTCGTCCGTCACAATTCGCTCGAAATGCTCACGATTGAATGTCAGTATTCGGTGGGCCCCGCCCTTCTGGGCGCAAGCCAGGATCAGAGCGTCGTAGGTCGTTCCACCCACGATCGGACGGCGGCTGAGATCTCCGATCAGGCCCCAGGCTTCGTCGCCTTCGAGACCGACAAGAGTGAACCGACTGCGCAGTGAACCCTCAAGAATCTCGAACGCCTCCTTCGCGCTCAGTCGGTTCGGAGGAGGCAGCCGCGTCATTACTGCATAGGCTTCTACGAGAGAGTGGACGGGCAGGACAACAGCGGCCTGGCTCTCCAGCAGATCAGAAAGCGCGGCCGCGGCTGCTTCGTGATACTTGTGCCATGAGAGGAGGCCAGCGACGAGGACGCTGGTATCGAGCGCGGTGACCGGAGGAACCCTGCTACGCCCCATGCTCGCGAAGCTCCCACTGCACGGCGTCCACCGTCGCCTGCTCGAGCGGCGGCCCTTCTTCGAGAGGTACGGCGATCCGCAAGAGTCCCTTTTGGACGATCCGGACATCCCGAGTTGCGGGCTCGATCTCGATTTTCCCCTCGTGAACCCACAGCCGGAGAGTCATTCCAGGCTCGATTCCCGCCTCGTCCCGAACTGCCTTAGGCAGCACTAGCCGACCGGAAGAGTCGATGGTTGTTTGAACGGCATTTCTCATGGCAGGTAGAATACCATGCCGGCTCGGCACTCGGCGTGAGGGTTTTAGCGCACCGGGGGCCGAGCCCAGCGCCTGATCTCGAAGCCTATGGCTTGGCATGGCCCATCAGATCCCCAAGGACATCCTCGAAGGCGAGTGGTCTTCGCCTTGCCCGGCTTCTTTGCGGCGGTCTTGGGCATGGCGTTATTCGTGAAAGTCCTTGGCCGGCTGGATCGCTTTCGCGATGTCCTTTGCTTGCGATCCAGGATTATCTACCCGCTAGTGGGTCGACCGGCCGGTATGGATTCGCCGGGAATATTCCACACCCATTGTTTATTAAAACCATCACGCGTAGTCTCGTGAATGTGGGCAGAACGCCAGTTCTCGAGGCAGGTCAAGTATTGATTGAGCACCATCACGGAATCGCTATTGGAGGGTAAGGCGACGTCATCAAAAAGCTCGAACCCCTCAATAGGCTTAAACGGCGGCGTAAGGAATCGATTCGCGTCACGTAGCATCTCGTTTACGAAGGTCAGTTTAAATTTGCTTACAGGAGCATCGGGGGACTTCTTCGAAAGTGCCTCGAGGTCCGCTGACAGTTTTGTCATTTGTGACCGAACCTTGCCGAACATCTCAACATCCGCCTGCGTGATGTAGTTAGACTCTTGTTGGTCGGTTGCCTTCCTTGTGACCTTTGGCATTCGAATCTCCTTAGCTGGGGCAAGCTCGGGTAAAATCCACGTACGCTCGCTTCAAGACCTCGATCGGCATGCGCTGCTTGCTCTCGAATACTGTGACCATAGTCTGTAAATCGTCATCGGTTAGGACGAGGATGCATTTACGATGCGCAGACCAAAGATCGACGATGTTCCTCTGAATACTATTGGGCAGGGGATTGCGGGTGACAAAAATCGCCAGCCGGCCAAAATGGTCGACAAGATACCGGTTCAACTGGTTAACGTGTTCTCTTTGAATCTCTCTCACGTTCTTCATCTCAAAGACTATTTGCGAGCAACCATATTTTTCATGGATTTCTTCCAGGAAGTCAACTCCGCGATTATTGTAGAAGATCAGATCGCGAATGTGTGCCCCGGAGTCGGTGCGGCTTTGCCCTTGGGCAAAGTCTAGTTGGGGGTAGAGCAGCGAAGCTAGCAGCTGTTCGATATAGCCTTCGTACTTTTTGTCCGCTGCGCCTCCTGTTCCGGTTGGCAGTTTTTTAATGGCAGCCCATTTTGTTTTGGCTGAAGTGATAGGAATCTGCCGAAAGAGAGGATCATTGCGGCAATCAAGAGCGGTTTTCTGCCGACTATCCAGATAGTCTTTGACAACCCCAAAATTATGCCTGTTGAATGCTAGTACGTCAATCCGCTCGCGGCCTTCGGGAGCAACTCCCGACGCCAGTTTCACATAGGCGTTGTCGAAGAAACCGTCGTAGTTAATCCACGGCATGAATCGGAGCCAGCGCTTCGGAATCAATAAGATTGGCGCCTTTGTTTCGGGGTTCACCGGCAAATCAACAACCTCAGATGTCATGTGTCGCCTTGCAGGATCATACAGATTCTCTATCGCCACTTTCTCTGTGGGTATTCCTGTCTTCTTGCAGTTATGCATGGTGAAGTCGATCAAGAATGATTTCAGCAGACTACAGGTGAAATCACTGATTCTGTCTTTTGCAATTCCGTCAACGAGGAGCTGCACCGCCTCAATATGCTGTAGTCCTTGGGCTTGAACGTCGGGGATGCTTTCGAACAGGGAGATGATCTCATCGGCCTTCGCCTCGGAGATTCGCCGGCCTACCCGATTCCGCGCTTGGCCCAATCCAGCTTCGGTGCATTCAGAAAGCTCGATCAGGATGCGGCGCGCGTCGCGCTTTCTACCCGTAGTTGCCATTCGGCCAATGCCATTAAAGGCTGAGATCAAGGCTATATGTAGCGAGGTTTCCTGCATCGAAGGCGACTTCCACAACAGGAATGGATCCACATATAGAGGAATGTCGTCATCGAGAAACGGAATGGCGAAGTCGACGGACTCCTGTGCCACCAGTATCCCGTGGTGATCGGTAAGTCTCGGGCGAACGAGTGTCATGAGTCAGTCACAAGAAGCAAAGCGGAGGCGCAACTTTCAGGCACCTAGCGCAGCCAGTAGTTTCCAGCCGTCGACGACTTCGCCTTGATCCGCCTGGGCGATTGATTCCAGGAGGAGCGTCCTTTCGTCGGCGGAGAGCTCGAAGCCCTTCTCGTCGCCCTCCGGAACCAGCAGGGTGATCGTCCCCCCTTCGGGGAGACTACCCTCGGGGACGTCCAGATTGCCGTTGACCACCTGAGCCGTGAGCATTCTCATCCTTTGGATTGTACGCCTTGAGGGTCGGCAGTGAAAATCTCAGCCCCCGTGAGGCCCGCCTTGACACGCCAGGCCCCAAAGACAACCATCCTCCCATGGTCACGACGATCAGACAGAAGAACAGGGTCACGATCCCCGCTGAAGTGAGGCGCAAGCTCGGAATCAAGCCCGGCTGGCGGCTCGACTGGCAGCCGGTCGAAGGGCGGGACGAGATCCTGGTCCGCGTGATCCCCGACCGTGGAGAGAAGGCGCGTCGGCTGATTGGGGCGGGCCGCCGGTTCTCGCCCGCTCGCGACTCCGTCGCGGAACTCGTGGCGGAACGCGCGTCCGAAGGATAGAGGGCAGCGGTTATGCGGCCTTTAACGGCTTTATGCGCTGAACCTCTTCCTGGATGGCCTGAGCCGCATCCCATAGATCTACGGCACGCTGGGCGTTGAGCCAAAATTCCGCCGAGTTGCCGAACAGACGTGCGAGTCGAAGGGCCATTCCCGGGCTCGCGGCTCGCCGCCCTCGGAGCAACTCGTTGACGGTCTGGCGCGAGACGCCTATGGCATCGGCCAGACCGGAAGCGTTGAGCGCGTAGTCCGGGAGGAAGTCTTCCCGAAGCATCTCGCCCGGATGGGTGGGCCGGATCATCCTGCGGCCGGTATTCGGAATGCTCATCTCACACCTCGTCAAGCCACGGTTCTCCACCAGACGGCGCCGCCACACCTTACGGCGTGATCTTGGTCTTGACACTGACCACACCAGCCGCCAGCTGCAAATTTATGTCAGGCAGCCTCGCCAGAAACTGAACTGGGTGGCGCCACGATCCGTCGGCCATGGGCTCGTTCGACGGCTTCAACCTGTCGCAGGTCCTCGATGATGCGAGCGAGGTCGTAGTTCGATGCTGCGGCTAGGGCTTCGCGCGTGGCCCGGACCTCAGCCACGATTGGATCATCCGTGATCCTCATCGCGGCGGCGCTTGCTGCTCGATTCTCATCCATCATGACATCAACTCCTCGGGCGTGCAGATCGTTGGCGGTTCATGGCCCAGTCGGCGAAGCTCTTTCTCGATCCGGCGACGTGCGATCGCTCCCGCAAGGTGCTTCAGATTCCAGGTAAGAAGATATTCGACCCCGCCGACGGCTGCCACTGCAATGTGCAGGGCATCGTTCGGAACGGTCGTCGGGACGAGCCCTCGTGCCAGCAGGAGGACGGCGAGCGCATCCACGGCGTCCGTGATCTGAAGGAGGTCGCAATCGGCGATCAGTGCCAGACGTTTAGCAGCCATCTCGGGATCGCCCGCGCTGGCTTCGCGCACCACGATTGCAGACGCAACCACGTGATAATGCTGCCGCTGACTTTCCCACCATGTGCGCGTCACACTCTGATGCGCGGCGATGATTTCGTCGCGCGCGTCACGGGCGGTGAGGTAGCTGAGCACTGTCGTCTCAAGATACACCGTCGCCGGGGCCATGAAGGGCAAGATACCACGCTGCTGCCGGCATCTTTATTCAGCTTGGAGCCGTGTGCTGAGGTGGGCGCGGCCGGCGTTTGCCTCAGACCTACAGGGTCAGGCAGCCTTTAACTTCCGGTCCCCTTCGAGCCCCTTGCTCTCGAATCTCCCGCCCCTTGGGGACCCGCCCCCCGGGTGACTCCCTATTCGGTCGTCTTGCCGTCGAAATGTTCGTTGTCGGCCTCGGCGTCCGCGCGGGTATGGTGGACGACGCCGTCCAGATGATTCGGTGGCGCATAGAGCGTGTAGAGCTTCAGGGGGGCGCTGCCGGTATTGACGATGTTGTGCTTTGCTCCGGCCGGGACGACGATCGCAAAGCCGGCGCGGATCTCCGTCCGGACGCCATCCAGTAACGCCTCACCGGTCCCCTCTTCTACGCGGAAGAACTGGTCGAGCTTGTGGACTTCCGCGCCGATCTCCTCCTTGGGTTTCAGCGCCATCAAGACGAGTTGACAGTTTTTGGCCGTGTAGAGCACACGACGAAAGTCGTCGTTCTGGACGGCGAGACCCTCGATGTTTTGGACGAAGCCTTTCATGATGGACCCTCTTTCCTTTTTGCCTGGCGGAGCGTGATGTCGGACAGGCCCGCTCCCTGCCGGCCGCCCAATGCGTATTGGGCAGATCTGAATCCATAGTACGCCCGCAACGACGCGGACTGAGGAGGACAGTTCAACGCCGACGGGTAGGGAGCCAGGCTGCGCAACGCCGACGAGCCGACAAGGTAGGCGTCACCTGGAACCCTACCCGCCGGCTCCCCCAATTCCCAGAAGCCGAAACAAATCCCGTAAAGGGGCTTGACAACCGCCCCAGCCTTGCCCGACAATTCTCCTCGTCGGAACGGTTCTTTGAAGATCACAGGGGCGCCAGCAGGTAGGGTGGCACCTCGGAAGGGGCTGAAGTTGAGCCGCGATAGCCGCTATCGTCTTGCAATAGCTGCTATCGGGACCCAATCCTCCATAATCAGAACGAAGTTACGGCAATCGCCGCGCTGCCACCGCGAATTTCTCGCGATTACGGTGGTTGGCGCTCGATCGTCGTAGTCGCCGTTCTGATTACGGTAATGGGTCCACGATTACGGTGGAAAGATGGCCACCGCCGTAATTTTCCCACCCCCACCGAGAAAACCGCGCCGTTATCGCTGCACCCTTGTGAATCCCGTGGCGGATTCGTCCTCCGGCGTTTTGCCGGTTGGACTCTTGGACGTTACGTCCAGAAGGGAGCAAGGTCATGAAAGTCAGCTCGTATTCGGACAAGGTGCAGGCGTGGGGCGTCTTGGTGGAGAACATGGAGCCGCTTCTCGGAGAGATGGGTCATGCCCAGGGGGCCCACACGAAGTTCAAGGAGTTGGTGGAGACGATGCGACTCATGGGGGAGCGGATCGAGGTGCAGCGCTCCGGTCTTCGGGACGTAGCGTTGCAGCGCGAGGCGCTCATCAAGAACGGTCGGAAGATCCGCAATGTTCTCGCCGCCGCGTTGCAGAGCCATTTCGGCTTGGAGAGCGCGGACCTTCTCAAGTTCGGCATCAAGCCGCGCGCGTTGCGTGTGCGCCGGACGAGCAAGGCGAAGCGCGAGCTCGAACAGCTGAAGGCCGAGATCGAGAAGGCGGCGCAGGAGAAGAAGGAGGCGCCGACGAAGAACGCTGCGTGATCCTGAGCCGGTGACTTCGTAGCCCCGCGCCGGGGGTGGGACCGCTCCCGCCCTCGGCGTTTTTGACCGACCTTCCCCGTAGCCCGCCGTTGCTGTCAAAGTACCCTGATGCACATCAAACCTTTCCGGATCGAGCACTACTTCGCCCGGCACGAGTTTTCGGCCAATTTTTTGCTCGCGAGCTCCGACGCGGAGACGCGGACGATTCGCGAGCTGTTGGAGCTCGAAGCGGGGAGCGAAGAGCGCCTGCTGGGCCAGGCGTGTGGCTACACCGAATCGCAGGGAGCGCCGTGGCTGCGCGCGACGATCTGCGGCATCTACGACGCCCTCGCGGCCGAACAGGTGCTGGTTCCCTCCTCCGCGGAAGAAGGGATCTTTCTCGTCTACCAAGCATTGCTCGGAAGCGGCGACCAGGTGATCGTCGAAACACCCTGCTTCGAAAGCGCCCTGGAGCTTGTCCGGAGCACCGGAGCCGAGGTCTGCGAATGGCGGCGTCGCCCGGAATGCGACTGGGCGCACGATCTGGATGCGCTCGAACGATCGATCCGTCCCAACACCCGGATGCTCTATATCGCGACACCGCACAACCCCACCGGGCTGTTGATGCCCCGGCCGGTCTTCGAGGGCGTGATCGACCTTTGCCGGAAGCACGGGATCTTGTTGTTTTGCGACGAGGTGTTTCGCGAGCTGGAACACGATCCGGCAATGCGTCTTCCTGCGGCTTGCGACCTCTTTGAGAATGCGATCAGCCTCGGTTCGATGAGCAAGAGCTACGGCCTGCCGGGGCTCCGCCTGGGCTGGATCGCTTCGAGAAACCGATCCGTCATCGAACGCTGTCTCGCCCTGCGGTACTACACCACCATCTGCAACAGTACCCCCAGCGAGATCTTGACCGACATCGCGTTGCGGCACCGCGGCGTGCTCGTCGGGCGCAATCTAGGAATCGTCCGGCGCAACCTGCCGCTGCTCGAACGGTTCATCGAGCAGCGCCCGGAATGGTTTTCGTGGGTGAGGCCCAATGCGAGTCCGATGGGTTTCGTCCGCTTCGCGCCGGAGCGGGATGTGACCGAATTCTGTGACGAGGTCGTCCGCCGCTCGGGCGTCATGTTGTTGCCGGGAACCGTGTACGATGAGCCTCGACACATTCGCTTCGGCTATGGACGCCTGAACATGCCGCAAGCGCTCGAACAGCTGAGCGTCCACCTCGCGTCCGTCGCGTAAGAGAACGGAAGCGGTGAACCCAATGAATCCTCCGATCCCCGAAGCCTGTTGCCGCCCCGAACCCACCGGCCCGCCTGTGGCCTTAGAGCCCGAGCGCGATGTCGTCTGCGGTATGACCGTCAATCTCGCGACCGCGAAGCACCGGGCGGAGCATGGCGGGCTGACTTACTACTTCTGTAGCGCCGGATGCCGGGAGAAGTTCGAGAAGGATCCGGAGAAGTACCTGGCACCCAAGGTGGAATCGGCAGAGCAGGCGCCCGCGCCGCCCGGGGCCCCTGGACAACACTGGACCTGCCCGATGCATCCGGAGATCGTGCGCGACAAGCCGGGCTCGTGCCCGATCTGTGGCATGGCGCTCGAACCCGAAGTACCGAGCCTGGACGAGGGACCCGATCCCGAGCTGCTCGACATGCAACGCCGCCTGATCGGCTGCGCCGCGCTCGCGCTGCCGCTGCTCGTGCTCGAAATGGTGGGGATGGCGGGCGTTGGCGCACTCCACGGACGTTGGGTCGCGTGGTTCCAGCTCGCCCTCGCGACCCCGGTCGTCTTTTGGGGAGGGTGGCCGTTCTTCGTCCGCGCGGTCGATTCGATTCGCTACCGCAGTCCGAACATGTTCACCCTGATCGCCCTCGGAACCGGCGCCGCGTACCTCTACAGCCTGGCCGCCGTGTTCCGCCCCGGGTGGTTTCCCGCGGGGGTCGCCGCCGCGGGGCACGGCGGGCGCCCGCCGCTCTATTTCGAGGCAGCGGCGGTGATCACGACCCTGGTTTTGGTGGGCCAGGTGCTGGAGCTGCGCGCCCGGCGTTCGACCGGTGCGGCCATTCGCGCACTGCTCGGCCTCGCGCCAAAAACCGCCCGGCGGGTTGGAGCGGATGGACGTGACGAAGAGGTGGAGATTACGGCGATCGCGGTCGGAGACCGGCTGCGCGTCCGGCCCGGCGAGAAGGTGCCGGTGGACGGCAAAGTGGAAGAAGGGGCGAGCGCGGTCGACGAGTCGCTGCTGTCAGGCGAGCCGATCCCGGTCGAAAAAGGGCCGGGGGCCCAGGTCACCGGCGGCACGGTGAACGGCTCGGGCAGTTTCGTCTTCCGCGCCGAGCGGGTCGGCCACGACACGGTGCTCGCTCAGATCGTTCGCTTGGTGGGCGAAGCGCAGCGAAGTCGCGCACCGATCCAGCGCGTGGCCGACCGGGTCGCCTCCTGGTTCGTGCCGGCGGTGGTGGTCGTCGCCCTCCTCACGTTCGGCCTTTGGCTCGGTTTCGGCCCGGAGCCCCGTTTCGCCTACGCCCTCGTCAACGCGGTCGCCGTCTTGATCATCGCCTGCCCCTGCGCGCTCGGCCTCGCGACGCCGATGGCCGTGATGGTCGGCACCGGTCGCGGCGCCCGGTCGGGCGTGCTGTTTCGCGATGCCGAGGCGCTCGAAACGCTCGAAAAGATCGACACCTTGGTGATCGACAAGACCGGCACGCTCACGGAGGGGAAGCCTCGGCTGGTGGCCGTTCAGGCAGCCGTGGGAATCGACGAGCGCGAGCTTCTTCGGGTGGCGGCCGGCCTGGAGCTCAGCAGCGAGCACCCGCTCGCCGCGGCAATTCTGGCCGGCGCCGCCGAGCGCGGGATCGAAGTACCGGTGGTCGAGAGGTTCCGTGCGTTGGTCGGCAAGGGGGTCGCCGGAACACTCGAAGGCGCCGAAGTCGCTCTCGGCAACCGGGCGCTCGCCGCCGAAGTAGGCGTTCCGGAACATGCACTGGTGGCAGGCTTCGACACCCCCGCCGCTCCGCTTCGGGCGGAGGGGCAGACAGTGGTGGCCGTGTTCCGCGCCGGCCAGGTGCTCGGCCTGCTGGGGATCGCCGACCCGATCCGGGCGACCACCCCGGCCGCCCTCGCGGCGCTCCGTGCGGAGGGGATCCGCCTGGTCATGCTCACCGGCGACTCGCGCGCGACGGCCGAAGCCGTTGCGCGTCAGTTGGGGCTCGCGGAGGTGATCGCGGAGGTGCTGCCGGAGGGAAAGGCGCAGGAGATCGAGCGGCTTCAGAAAGCCGGGCGGCGGGTCGCGATGGCGGGAGACGGCGTGAACGACGCCCCGGCGCTCGCCCGCGCGGAGGTGGGACTCGCCCTCGCCACCGGTTCCGATGTCGCGGTCCAGAGCGCGAGCGTGACCCTGATGGGGGGAGATCTCGGCGGTATCGTGCGCGCCCGGCACCTGTCGCGCGCCACGATGAGAAACATCCGCCAGAACCTGTTCTTCGCCTTCGCCTACAACCTGCTTGGGCTTCCGCTCGCCGCGGGAGTTCTCTATCCGGCGTTCGGCCTGCTCCTTTCGCCGATCGTGGCGAGCGCCGCGATGTCGTTCTCGTCGGTCTCGGTGATCGCCAACGCCCTTCGGCTGCGGCGCCTGAAGCTCTAGTTCAAGGGCGGGGTCGGCGCGCGCAGCGACAAGATCATCGGCGGGGAGGCGTTCAGCTCTCCGACCTGGTAGACGCCGTTGTGACCGTTGGCGACCTCAGGGAAGAGTTCGATCCCTTGGGCAGGTGCTTCCGACCGACCGGTCCGACTCGATCGAGCGAGCATCCGCACAAACACGGACATGCTATCGCCTTTCGACGAGCCTGGCCTCTATCGAGGTACGCGACTCTCTTCCGGCGTAAAGCCCAACCACCAGGCAGAAGCAGCGTTTTCCGGGACCCAAGGGGCCGCCTCGAAGCGCCAAGCGCCGGAGCTTGCGGCTCCCTGCCAGAACAGTGTGTTCGCCGAGATGTCCACCGGCTCGCCCGGTTCGGGAATGAGCCGGCCGGCAACGGTGGCGAACAGGCCGCGCTGTGCGAAGTCGGCGGTCCAGGGCTTGCCCGGGCGGGCGGCGATCATCGCCCCTAAGCCACTCGTGATCATCAGGTTCAGGTCCCGGGTCGGGCCATCGATCAACCGGCAGCCGGGTGCCCAAGAGCCATCGAAGCGCAGCGGGTCGCCACCCGCCAGCAGCCGTCGCTCCTCGGAACCGAAGCGGAGCACCACGCCCTCTCCCGCGATCACGGCAAACCAGCGGGTGATGCCGGAAAACGAGGAGAACGGCCCATCGCGCCCGATCTCGGCCACGCTGAGCCGGAGCTGCCAGGCTTCACCATCGGGCCAAGCCAAGAGTTCGCGGGTTTGCCCCCCGCCGTTCTTCCAGGGCACCGGGATAACCTCGTCGAGGTGAACGATCCGGGAGGAGAGGGCCTCGAGCGTGTTGGGTTCCATGCCCCTCATCCTACTCGTCATCCGGAGTTCGGCCCGAAATCGGCGTGCATCGCGAAGCAACTTGCGCGCGCCCCGTTCGTAGAGGCAGGATCTGCCGCGCAGTCGCTCCGCTTTTCGGAAAGGAACCCCCGTGACCAAACTTCGCCTGTTGTCGTCCCTCGCCCTGCTTGCCGCACTCTCCGCCGCCTTCCCAGGTTACGCCCAGCCGGCAGGCGACTCCCGCATGCTCCACACGCCCGACGTTTCGCGCGACCGGATCGTCTTCGTGTATGCCGGTGATGTCTGGATCGTCCCCCGGGTCGGCGGCGAGGCCCGGCGATTGACGACCCACAAAGGCCAAGAGCTGTTCCCGAAGCTTTCGCCCGACGGCCGGTCGGTCGCCTTTTCGGCCGAGTACACCGGCACCCGCCAGGTCTACGTGGTCTCGGCTGACGGCGGCGAGCCCCGGCAGCTGACGTTCAGGAACGACATCGGGGAGCTTCCTCCGCGCGGCGGCTACGACAACGTGATTCTCGATTGGACGCCGGACGGCAAAAGAATTTCCTTCCGCAGCAATCGGGTGGCGTACGACGAACGGATCGGCCGCCCTTACACGGTGCCCGCGGCGGGTGGGATGGAAGAGCCGCTGCGCATGCCGGAAGGGGGCATGGGGACGTTCTCGCCGGACGGCACCCGCTTTGCCTACACGCCGATCGGCCGCGAGTTCCGCAACTGGAAGCGCCACCGCGGTGGCCGGACGCCCGATGTCTGGATCTACGATTTCGCCCAGGACGCCGCGGAGCAGATCACCAAGACCCCGGAGAACGAAATGTGGCCGATCTGGTTCGGCGACCAGATCTTCTTCGCTTCCGACAAGGACCATACGCTCAACCTGTTCTCTTATGACGTCAAGACCAAGGCGACGGCCAAGGTGACGAACGGCAATTGGGACGTGCTCTGGCCGAGCGGTGGCCCCGATGCGATCGTTTACGAGGCGGGCGGCTGGATCTGGCTGTTCGACCCGCAGCGGGGTGAGACGGCGAAAGTGCCGATCCACGTTTCCGGCGACTTCCCCGAGGCGCTGCCGTCGTTCGTCGATCTGGGCAAGAGTGTTGAAGCCGCCGTCCCTTCCCCAACGGGCAAACGCGCCCTGCTCACCGCGAACGGCGATCTGTTCACCGTACCGGCCGAGAAGGGGGAGATCCGCAATCTGACCGCCACCCCGGGCATTCGCGAGATGTCGGCGAGTTGGTCGCCGGACGGCAAGTGGATCGCCTACCTTTCCGACCGGTCGGGCGAGTACGAGATCTGGGTTCGGCCGGGCGACGGATCAGGCAGCGAACGGAGGGTGACGACCGACGGCGACATCTGGCGCTTCGCCCCGGCCTGGTCGCCCGATTCGAAGAAGCTCGCGTTTGGCGACAAGAAGGCGCGCCTGCGCGTCGCCGACGTCGAGAGCGGCAAAGTGCGTGATGCCGATTCCAGCCGCTACGGCACCCTCGAGATCTATCGCTGGTCGCCCGACAGTCGGTTTCTCGCCTATCCGAAGGTTGGGTCGAACCACCTGAGCTCGCTGTGGGTCTACGGCTTGGACGACGGAAAGGCGCGGCAACTGACCGACAGCGGAGCAAACGACTTCGAACCGGTCTGGGATCCCCGCGGGCGGTATCTCTACTTCCTCTCGAACCGCGACTTCTCGCTCACCTTCAGCGGCTTCGAGACCCAGTACCTCTATACCGATCCGACCCGCATCTACGTCGGCGCGCTCGGCAAAGATGCCCTGGCCCTCTTTCCGCCGCAGAGCGATGAGGAACCGACCGGAACCGCCAAGCCCGCCGAGGCGGCGAAACCGGTTCGGGTCCAGATCGATTTCGACGGTTTCGATGGCCGCGTCCGGGCGATCCCGGGCGACCCCGGCACCTACCGGGCGCTCTCGGCCTCGGCTGACGCGCTCTACTACCTCAAGGCGGCCGTCGGCGCACCGGCTCAACTGTTCCGCTACGCCCTGGAAGCGCGCGAAGAGAAGGGCGTGCTCGCCGGAGTCGCCGACTACAGCCTGTCGGCCGATGGCAAGAAGATCCTGTTCACACAAAACGGCGATTTCGGCTTTGTCGATGCCGCACCCGACCAGAAGGCGGACGCCAAGCTCGATCTGTCGCACCTTGCGGTTCGAAGCGTGCCGCGCGAAGAGTGGGCACAGATCTACCGCGACGCCGCGCGGCTCGTCCGCGACTGGTTCTACGACCCGAATCTTCACGGCCGCGACTGGCCCGCGATCATCAAAACCTATGGCGAGCTGATGCCGTATGTCGCGAGCCGCAACGATCTCGATTGGATCTTGAACGAGGTGATGGCCGAGCTCGGAGCGGGTCACGCCTACGTCGAGCGGCGGCCGGATTGGTCGCCGGTCGAACGAAAGGACGGCGGCCTGCTCGGCGCCGAGATCGCCGCCGATCCTTCGGGCTATTTTCGGATCGCCAAGATCTACCCCGGCGAAAATTGGCACGAGGACTTCCGTTCGCCGCTCACCGAACCGGGCGTGCGCGCCGAGGTGGGCGAGCTGATTTTGAGCGTCGACGGCGTTTCGACCAAGGGGGTCGACAACGTCTATCGCCTGTTGGAAAACAAGGGCGGGCGCACCGTCTCGCTCCTGCTCAACAAGAAGCCGACGACCGATGGCGCACACGAAGAGAAGATCGCGACGATCACCAGCGAGCAGAACCTCCGTTATCTCGATTGGGTGGAGGCCAGCCGTCGGCGGGTGGAAAAAGCGTCGGGCGGCAAGATCGGTTACATCCATCTGCCGAACACCGCGGTGGAAGGGAACCGCGAACTGTTCAAGTACTTCTACCCCCAGGTCGACAAGGATGCGTTGATCCTCGACGACCGCTACAACGGAGGCGGCTTCATCCCGGACTCGATGATCGCGCTCCTCTCTCGCCCGCGGCTCAACTATTGGGTGCGGCGCGGTGAGGAGCCGAATTCGACGCCCGATTTCGTCAACTCCGGCCCGAAGGCCTGCCTGATCAACTGGAGCGCCGGCTCGGGTGGCGACGCCTTCCCCTACTACTTCAAGAAGCTGGGGCTCGGGCCGCTGATCGGCACTCGCACCTGGGGCGGCCTGATCGGCCTCTCGGGCAACCCGCCCCTCATGGACGGCGGTTTCGTCCTCGTGCCCCAGTTCCGCTTCCTCGACACCGAAGGGAACTGGGTGGTCGAAAACGAAGGGGTGAGCCCCGACATCGAAGTCATCGACCGCCCCGACCTGATCGCCAAAGGCCAGGACCCGACTTTAGAGAAAGCGATCGAAGTCCTGCTCGCCGAGCTGGCGAAAAACCCGCGCAAGAAGGTCGTGGTGCCGAGCATCCCGGCGCCGCGGGAGTAGGTTGCAAGAGTAGAACCTCGGGGGCCGGGTCAGGCTCGGTCACTCCCCGCCTGAACGTACACGAAGCTCAGATTCCGCCCTCCGCCGTTGCCCTCGCGCCGGTAGCTGTGGAGGCTCTCGGCGTCGCAGCGGGTACAGCGGCGCAGGGTCGAGATGCGGCGGACCCCAAGAGCGCGGAGCTGGCGTTCGGCGGCGGCGAAGAGGTCGAGGTGGGGTTTCCCTAGAGGCCCCAGCCGGGCAATCGCGACGTTTCCCGCTCCAGAACCGCGGGCGACTTCGTTGGCCACCTCGGGGCTCACCTCGTAGCAGCAGGGGCCGATCGACGGACCGATCCAGGCGTTGATGGTTTCGGGCGGGTCGGGGATGCGGGCGATGGTTGCGGCGAGCACGCCGTTGGCGAGGCCGCGCCAACCGGCGTGGGCGGCACCCAGGTGGGTCGGACCGGCGAGCAGGACGGGGACGCAGTCGGCGGTCGAGAGGGTGAGCGCAAGGCCGGCGTCGCGGGGGGCGATCAGCGCGTCTCCTTCTCCGGCGCAGCCGGGGCTCGCGACCAGGGCGCGGTCGGAGTGGATCTGTTTCGCCCAGGCGACCGCCGTTCCAGCGCCTGCGGCATCGGGCGCCACCCGGGCGAACATCTCCTCGCGCTCGACGCGCTCGGGGGTGGGGCCGCTCCCGACGAACAGGAGGCGTACCCCGCCCCGCTCGGCGCGCCAGAACGCCGTTTGGCCCTTAAGGAAGGGTCCTTCGATCGTCGGCCAACGAGGGGGAATCCGGGTGAGGAGGGTTTCTATGGTCATCGCGCGGCACGCCTTTTCAAAATTGGCGCCAACTCCTTAGACACCGCCGCGGCCAGTTTCGCGTAGCCGTCGGCGTTCGGGTGAATCTCATCGCTCTTCAAGCTGCGCTCGGAGAGGATGTCGGGGAGCGCGTCTTCGAGGACCGGCACGTTGTATTTTTCGCCGAGTCGCTCGAACAGGTCGGAGTAACGCCCGCCGCCGAAAGGACCATGGATCTCGACCAAGATCGGGATTGCGCGCGCCGCCAGCAGACGCTCGACGATCCCCGATAGATTCGCCTCGGTCTGCTCGATCGGCACCTGGCGGAGCAGATCGTTGCCACCGAGCTCGACGATCACCAACCAGGGGTCCTGGGCGAGCACGGACTCGATCCGCGCGAGCGCGTCGGCGGTCGTGTCGCCCGCAACTCCCGCGTTGATTACCGGCCGACCGAGGCGCTCGGCGAGCTGCTCCGGGTAAGTGGTACCCGGGCCGGCGGCGCCCACCCCTTCGGTGATCGAGTCGCCGAACGCGATGATCGTGGTTCCGGGAGAATCGAGATTCGGGATCTCGCGGCGGCAGCCGGCGAGCAGGGGAAGCGCAAGGAGAAGAATTTTCAGATTGCCGCGCACTGGGGGCATTCCTACCGTTCCAGATCTTGCATGACGGCGCGGATCTCTGGGGGGATTTCTTTCGTCGCCCCGGTCGCGAAGTCGACCACGACCTGGATGGTGCGCGCTTCGGCCCAAAGGGTTGCGCCGTCGGGAGATTCGAGGCGGTAGACCAGCTCCCAGCTTTTGGTGCCGATGCGCGAACAGCCGACCCGGGCGTGGACCACCGTGTCGTAGGGAATCGGTTTTCGGAAGTCGCACTCCACCCGCGCGAGCAGGAAGCCGAAATCGGAGATATCGACAAACTCCCCAATCTTCCGCCGGTAGGTCTCGCGGGTGATCTCGAGGTAGGTGACGATCACCGCATTGTTCACATGCCCCAAGCCATCGACGTCACGAAATCGGACCGGGATCTCCGCTCGAACGGGGTAGGTGGTACCGGCGCCTTCACTCATCGAGTTCCCCATCTTGTAGGTCCTGTTCCCCATCCCCGCCAAAGCCGCTGACCGCGGCGACCACCCGCTTTTCGCCCAGCGGGTGCAGCGCTACTCTCGAGCCCTCCGCGAACCAGGCTTCAAGGCGCACGATCGGCCGCCCTTCGGCCACGAATTTCGCTTCGTAGTGGGTCCTCGGCCCCTCCGGCCATTCTACGATCCGGCGGATCTTTAGGCCGGGAACGGCGGAGAGGATGCGAACGACTTTCTCTCCGTACTCGAGGAAATCGGTGGCGAACGAGAGTTTGCCGCCCGGCGCGAGCAGGCGGAGCACGAGGTCGACCGTCTCGGGGTCGAGCAGCCGCCGCTTCTTGTGCCGGGTCTTCGGCCAGGGATCGGGAAAGTAGACGTGCAGCCGCGACACGCTCGCATCGGGCAGCACCACGCTCACGAAGTGCTTCGCATCGCCATGCCAGAGTTTCACGTTCACGAGCCCGCGCCGCACGACGCCATCGCGCACCTTGCGGACGAGCGCACGCGCGTACTCCACTGCCAGGAAGTTCCGCGCCGGAAAGCGCTCTGCAGCGGCGAGCAGGAATCGCCCCTTCCCGAATCCAATTTCGACATCGAGCGGCAGTGCCGAGCGTGCTGGCCCGAATGCTGCCGCCA
>JANNIH010000155.1:0-35196 GCA_031404815.1 Holophagales bacterium
GGAGCGCACCTGGCGGCGATCGCCACCGCGACCGTCGCGGGCAAAGACCCGCTCGACCTGGTGCTCGCCCTCCGATCCCAAGGCATGAACCTCCACGCCTCGAACCGGATCGCCTACTTCCAAGGCGGAGGGCGCAGCCGCAGCCTGCTCCGCATCTCCCCCCACTACTACAACACCGAGGACGAGATCGACCAGGCGATCGAAGCGCTGGGGGCGTTGCTGGGGGGGTGAGCGGGGGAGCTCTGCGGCAAGTTGAGCGACCGAGTATAGACTTCTCCTACAAGTCTTCATTCAACCTGAGGGATTGCCCGCCATCATGACCGAAAGCGATCCCCATTACCTCGGGCACCGGCTACGCCTTCGGGAACGTTTTCTGAAGTCTGGCTTCGAAGGTTTGCACGACTACGAGGTGGTCGAGCTGCTGCTCACCCTCGCCATCCCACGCTTGGACGTCAAGCAGCAGGCCAAGGCCTTGATGGCCCGCTTCGGGAATCTCCGCGGCATCCTAGATGCACCGCTTGAAGAGCTGCAGAAGGTCAAAGGCATCGGTTCGGTCGCGCCGGTGGCGTTCCGGATCATCCGTGCCGCCGCTGCGCTCTACCTCCAGCAGTCGGCCGAGGGTGTCGAGTCTCTCGCCGAACCGGAACGCCTCTCAGCTTTCTGGCGGATGCGGATCGGCGCGCTACGCGACGAGGTGTTCGAGGTGGCCTATCTCGATAGCGGTTATCGCCTGCTCAGAGACGGTGTCGACCGCCTAGAGGAAGGGACGATCGACCGGGCCACGGTTTACCCTCGCCGGGTCGTGGAGCATGCTCTCCGGCGCGGAGCGGCGGTATTGGTCCTCGCCCACAACCATCCGAACGGTCAGGTTCAGCCGAGCGAACAGGACAAAACGCTCACCCGTGCGCTCGTTCTCGCGGCGGAGACCGTTCGCCTCAAGATCCATGATCATCTGATCGTCTCGCCGGACGAGGTCTTCAGCTTTCGGAAGGCTGGGTTGATTTGACCATCGCGCCGGCCATCCTTGAACACTACCCGGACCTCAATAGCGCCCAGCGCGAGATCGTGGCCCATTCGGACGGCCCTTTGCTCGTCGTGGCGGGGCCTGGATCGGGCAAGACCTACAGCATCGTACTGCGCGCCCTCAACCTCCTCCTGTTGGGGAGAGCCGCGGCCAAGGAGATCGTGCTCTGCACATTTACCGAGAAAGCCGCGTTCGAGCTGCGCGATCGCCTTTCCGCGGCCGCACAGACCGTCGGATACCGGGGCGACCTGTCGGAGCTTCGGGTCACGACGATCCATGGACTTTGCAGTCGTATCCTGACCCGCCACCGCCACCGTACGGAGCTCGGCAACAGCTACGAGACGCTCGATGAGCTGACCCAACTCCTGTTCCTCTTCGAGCACTTCGAGGAGATCCTCGGCCCGGAGCAGGACGGCCTCTATCTCGGGAAGTGGAAGACACGCTGGACGGCGATCGAGGGCGCACGCGGCTACTTCGACAAGATCACCGAAGAGCTGGTCGGTCCCGAGCAGCTCGCAGGCTCCTCCGATCCGTTCCATCAGGGATTGGCCCGTGCCTATCGCGCCTACGAGACCGCCCTCTTTGCCAACAATCGCACCGACTTTGCACACCTCCAGAGCCTCGTGCATGGGCTTCTCTTAGAGCCCGAGCATGGCGCTGCGCTCTCGGGCGAGATCCGCTACGTGCTGGTCGACGAGTATCAGGACACGAACTACGTCCAAGAGCAGCTCCTGCTCAAGCTGACCGAGGCGACCGGCAATCTCTGTGTCGTCGGTGACGAGGATCAAAGCTTGTACCGGTTCCGGGGCGCCACGGTTCGAAACATCCTCGAATTCCCGAGTCGCTTCGCGAACTGTCCGGTCGTTCGGCTCACCACGAACTATCGCTCTCACCGCGCCATTGTCGAACGCTACGACCGCTGGATGGCCTCCGCCGACTGGTCGAACCCGAAAGGCGTACCGTTTCGCTTCGACAAGACGATCGAAGCCGATCCGGATTGTGGCCATCCGGACTATCCGGCGGTGATCAGCATCTGGGGACGCAGCCCGCGCGACGAGGCGGACCGCTTCGCCGATCTCGTCGAGTTCTTGAAGCGCAGCGCGGTGATTGCAGACTACAGCCAGGTGGCCCTGCTCCTGCACAGCGTGCGGGACGATCACAGCGGCTCGTATCTCCGAGCGCTCGAAGCGCGTGGCATTCCCGCGTTCTGCCCCCGGGCCCGCGCCTACTTCGAGAACGAAGAGATCCGGCTGATGATGGCCTGTTTCGCGGTGCTTTTCGGCTGGCATGGCGACGGCCGAGGTCAGATGTCCGGCGCCGTGGCTGAGCTGGGGCGGTATGTGGATGAGGGAATCGTTGGGCTGGCAAGAGCTTACCTGGCACCCCATCCGTTGGCTCTGGCGCTCCAGGCTTGGGTGGCGGAGATCGAGGCGCTCGCCGAGGGCGAGTCTCTCGATCTTCGGCCGGCGGACTATTTCTACCGGTTACTCGCGCTGGACCCGTTCGCCCAAGCGTCCAGAAACGAGAACGCCGCGCGCAACCTGGCGATCTTCTCTCAGCTCTTGAGCGTCTTCCAGGGCTACTACCACTACACGGTGGTTACGCATCGCAATCGGGATTTCCTCCGCTTCCACCTGTTCAACAGCTTTCTTCGGCTGCTGCACGACGGTGGTATCAACGAGTACGAGGATCCTAACCAGCCCTTCCCGAAGGGCCACGTGCAGGTGATGACGATTCACCAGGCGAAAGGTCTGGAGTTCCCCGTGGTGGTGGTGGGCAGTCTCAGCTCGCAGATTGCGAGCGCCAAGGGAATCGACCGTGATCTCGGCCCCTACTACCACCGGGCGCGCTTCGAGCCCGAGAATCGGATCACGCTCTTTGATCGGATGCGTCTGCACTATGTCGCATTCTCGCGGCCCCAGAAGATTCTGGTCCTCACCGCGCACGAGAGCCCCAAGGATCACTTCGCGCCGATCTGGCAAGGTCTTCCCCAGTGGCCCTATGTGGAGAAGGATCTGTTGGCGGCCCAGCGTTTCGCCTTGCGCGAGCGGATGCCGGTGAAGAGAAGCTACAGCTTCACGGGCGATCTGAAGATCTACGAGACCTGTCCGCGGCAGTACCAATTCTTCCGCGAGTATGATTTCACGCCGTCCCGGTCGGCGGTGATTTTCTTCGGCCTCCTGGTGCATCAGGCGATCGAGGAGATTCACCGCATTGCGCTCGACGGCAAGCTCGACACGCTAGATGAACCACGCATTCGCGAGCTGTTCGACCGTACCTTCCGTTTCCTCTGTCTGAGCGACGTGCGGCCGATCGATGACACGGCCCGGGAGTCGGCCTTCCGCCAGGTGATGAATTACTTCCGTCAGAACCGGGAGGAGATGGGGCGGGTGGTTCAGACCGAGGTGGACGTGTCGCTGGAGAAGGACGGCTACATCCTTTCCGGTAAGGTGGACCTGTTGTTGGGCGGAGACGGCAAGTTGGAGCTGCTGGATTTCAAGACTTCCCAGCGCCCCACGAACAGCCCCGCACTCCTTGAGGCGTATGAGCGCCAGCTCTGTACGTATGCCCACATCTTGGAGCAGCGCTACGGCAAGCGGGTGGACCGGCTGTTGTTGTACTGGACGGCGGAGGAGCGGAAGGAGCAGGCGGTGATGGTCTTTCCGTATCGGCCCGAGCGAATCGTTGAGGCCGGCCGCTACTTCGATCAAGTGGTCGCGCGGATCGAGGCGGAGGAGTTCCGGGTGACGCAGCCGCCGGAGGCGGCTATCTGCAAGGAGTGCGACCTGCGCAGCCTGTGTCGGTCCGACGGCACCATCTCAATGTAGAACTGAGAGGCAATATGGCGAAGATCGACATCACGAAGACCGAGCTGGTGTGGCCCGGCAAGTACAACGAGGACGGCACGCGCAAGGAGGTGCCGCGGGTGAGCCTGCCGTTTCAGGTGATCGAGACCGTCAACGAGAGTCGTGCCACGCGCGAGGCGCAGAGGACGAAGGGGTACGGGCTCTTCGACACCTACGAGGGGAAGGAGGGGGATACCTTCGAAGCGGGCTGGCGGAACAAGCTTATCTGGGGCGACAACCTGCTGGTGATGGGTTCGCTGCTGGAGAAGTTTGCCGGGAAGGTTGATCTCATCTATATCGATCCACCCTTTGCTACGGGCGCTGATTTCAGGTTTTCGACAGAGGTCGGCGATTCCGGAGGAGTCGACCTCATAAAAGAGCAGTCTGCTGTTGAGGAGAAGGCGTATCGAGACACTTGGGGTCAGGGGCTTCCTTCGTACTTAGCAATGATGTCGCAGCGCCTGGGGATTGCCAGAGAGCTCCTTTCCGAAACCGGGAGCCTCTTCGTCCATCTCGACTGGCATGTTTCTCACGCGATTAAACTAGTTTTGGATGAAGTTTTCGGCGTAGACGCGTTTTACAACGAAATCGTCTGGCCGAGGACTTCACCTCAAAAGACAAGAAGGGGATTCAGTCAAGTCCACGACGTCCTGTTGGTTTACGGCAGGTCGGCCAAATTTAAGTGGAACACTCTGCTGAGACCACTATCCGACAAGCACCTAGAGCGACACTATCAGCGAGTAGACAGCCAGGGCCGACGGTGGGACGTCGCCGAGCTGACGGCCCCGGGTACGAGACAAGGGCCCAGTGGCCAGCCCTGGCGCGGGTTCGATGTAATGGCGATCGGAAGACATTGGGGGAAACATCCAGATGAGCTTGATCGCCTCGATGCCGATGGACGAATCTACTGGCCAGCGAAGGGCGGTTTCCCACGCTTGATTCGATTTCTGGAAGAGGTAACGGGAACCCCGATTGGCGATGTCTGGGATGACATTCCGCCACTCAACATGGTTGCGCGCGAGCGAAATGACTATCCCACCCAGAAACCCGAAGCACTAGCGTCCCGTATTATTGAGGCGACCACTGAGGCTGGAGACCTTGTTGCTGACTTCTTTTGTGGGTCTGGCACAACGCTCGCGATGGCTGAGAAGCTAGGCCGTCGTTGGATTGGCTGTGACCTCGGTCGCTGGGGTGTTCACGTCACACGCAAGCGCCTCCTCGGTATCGAGAAATGCAAGCCCTTCGAGGTACTGAACCTCGGCAGGTACGAGCGCCAGTACTGGCAGGGCGTGACCTTCGGCGACGCGAAGGAGAAGCCCCTCACGGAGCAGGCGCTCTACGAATATCTCGCCTTCATTCTCAAGCTCTACGGCGCCCAGCCGATCGCGGGCCTCTCATTCATCCACGGTAAGAAGGGCAAGGCGCTCGTTCACATCGGCGCTGTCGACGCACCGGTCACGATCTCCGAGATCGACGCCGCCGTCGATGAATGCGCGAAGCTCAAGCAGAGCGACCTGCACGTCCTCGGTTGGGAGTGGGAGATGGGGCTCTACGACCTGATGGTCGAAGCGGCGAAGAAGAAGAGCGTAAAGCTCCTCCTCCTGCAGATCCCCCGCGAAGTGATGGAGCAGCAAGCCACCGACAAAGGCGACATCCGCTTCTTCGAGCTGGCCTACCTGGAGGCCGCGATCGAGCGACCCAAGAAGCTCACCGTGGAAGTGGCTCTCAAAGACTTTGTCATCCCCAACACCGAGCTGATTCCCGAAGAGGTGCGCAGCAAGGTCAAGAAGTGGTCCGACTACATCGACTACTGGTCCGTAGACTGGGACTTCCAGAACGACACCTTCATGCAAGGCTGGGTCGCCTATCGGACCCGCAAGGAGCGCAAGCTCCCGCTTGTCTGCGACCCGCACACCTACGAGAAACCCGGCAAGTACCGTATCCTCGTCAAGGTCATCGACATCTTCGGCAACGACACCTCGCAGGCATTCGACGTGGAGGTGAAGTAGTCATGAAGAGGACTCCGGGCCGGGCGTCTAAAGTCGTGGTGCCTGCTCTAAGCGACGCTCCACCGGCACTGCTCACAGAGTTGCGCGGTTGGATTCAACAGGCACGTATCTCCACAGCGCGAGCAATCGACGAGCATCTCTGCGCTCTCTACTGGAGGATTGGGACCCGCATTCGGCTGGAGATTCTCGGTCTTCAGCGAGCTGAGTATGGCGCGACGATTGTCTCCGCACTGGGGAGACAATTGGAGGAAGAGTTCGGCCGCGGGTTCTCGGAGAAATCGATCCGGCATATGGTCCGCTTCGCCGAGGCGTTTCCCGATGAGGCAATTGTCTCCGCGCTGCGGAGACAATTGTCCTGGACCCACTTCAAGCGTCTGAGCTACCTCGAAGACCCGCTCAAGCGGGACTTCTACGCGCAGGTCTGCCGGGTGGAGCGGTGGCCCACCCGGACGCTCGACCAGAAGATCGACTCGATGCTTTTCGAGCGCACGGCGCTCTCCCGTAAGCCATCGAAGCTGGTCGAAGAAGAGCTGAAGGCGCTGCGCGACGAGGACCGGCTGACCCCCGACCTCGTGTTCCGGGATCCGTACCTGCTCGACTTTCTGGGGCTCAAAGACACCTATTCCGAAAGGGACCTGGAAGCGGCGATCCTCCGGGAGATGGAATCATTCATCCTGGAGCTCGGCGTAGGCTTCGCCTTTCTCGAACGACAGAAGCGGGTCACAGTGGATGGTGACGACTACTACCTGGATCTTCTGTTCTTCCACCGGCGGCTGCGCCGACTCGTGGCAATCGAGCTCAAGCTCGGGGACTTCAAGCCTGGTTTCAAGGGGCAGATGGAGCTTTACCTGCGGTGGCTGGATCAGCACGAACGCCGAGAGGGAGAAGAAAGCCCCTTGGGCCTGATTCTGTGCGCTGGCAAAAAGGAAGAGACCATCCGTTTGCTGGATATGGAAGGAATCGGAATCCATGTCGCCTCTTACTGGACCGAGGCACTGCCCCGCGAGCAACTGCAACGCAAGCTGCATGAGGCGGTCGCTCTGGCGCGCCAGCGCCTGGCGGGATGGGCGGGCGATCAAGAACCGCTACCGGAAGGAGACCGCTAGCCGTGCCTCGTTCCGTTATTTCTTACGACAAGGACCTACCCGAAATTCCCGGCCGCCTTCCGTGGGAGAAGCCGACTTCGTACCTGGTCAAGGATAACTCGGCGGGTACAGGCTGGCGGGAGGATACCTCCGGCCGACGGCCGAGCCGCCTGCTGCTGGTGCCGAAGATTCGTACGGCGGTAGACGCCTGGCGAGAGCAGGGCTACCCCGGGGCGTCCGACGTGACCCGGCGGCTGTTCGAATACTGGTTCGACGAAGACCATGAGGTGGCGGATTTCTCGGTTCCCTTCCGGTACTACTTCTGTCAGCGCGAGGCGATCGAGACGCTGGTTTGGCTGGTAGAGATCGCCGGGCAGCGCGACGCCCAGAAGCTGATCCAGGCTCACGCCACCAAGTTCAAGACGGATCTCTTCACCGACAACATCGTGTTTCAGACCACGATGGACGGTCGCCGACAGCTTCGTCGCTGGGTACCCGAGCTGGAGAGCGAAGGCGTGCAAGAGCTGCCGCCGGAAGATCTCCGCCGCTTCGCTTTCAAGATGGCCACCGGATCGGGCAAGACCTGGGTGATCGCGATGGCGGTCGTCTGGTCGCACTTCCACAAGATGCGCGTTGCCGGATCGGAACTGTCGACCAACTTCCTGATCGTCGCGCCCAACGTCATCGTCTACCAGCGACTGGAAAAGGACTTCGCCAACAACCGGGTCTTCCACGAGCTCCCCCTCGTTCCCCCCGAGTGGGGGAAATTGAACCTCAAGGTGATCTTGCGCGACGACGCGACCGAGCCGGACGCCTCGGGCAACCTCTTCCTCACCAACATCCATCAGCTCTACGCGTCGCGCGAGAAGGTATGGACGCCGCTGAATGCCGTGGACTCCCTCCTTGGGAGGAAGCCGGCAAAAGACCTCGCCGCCGGCCAGCGCTCGATGCTCGAACGGGTCAAGTCGCTCAAAAACCTCGTGGTCTTCAACGACGAGGCCCACCACGTCCACGACGAAAAGCTGGCCTGGAGCCAGTCGCTGCTCTCGATTCACCGCGCGGTGCCCCAAGGGATCGCCCTTTGGCTCGACTTTTCTGCCACGCCCAAGGACCAGGAGGGAATGTTCTTCCCGTGGACGGTCTGCGACTACCCGCTCGCCCAGGCGGTCGAGGACCGCATCGTCAAGGCGCCTCTGATTGTCACCAAGGAGGACGATCCCAGGCAGCCCGCGCAAGATCCGGAGGGTGTCACCAGGGACAACGTGGCCGAAAAATACGGCTACTGGGTGCGCGCCGCGGTCGGGCGATGGAAAGACCACTGGAGCGTCTTGAAGCAGCTCGACACCAAGCCGGTGCTGTTCATCATGGCGGAGAAAAACGTCTACGCCGACGCGTTGGGCGAGTATCTGTGGAAGACGAAGGAGTTCGGCTTCAAGGAAGCGGAAATCCTGGTGATCCACACCGACTCCGAGGGTGAGGTCACCAAGACCGACCTCGACAAAGCGCGGGAGGCGGCCCGCGACATCGATAAGCCGGGAAACAAAACCAAAGTCATCGTCAGCGTGATGATGCTGCGCGAGGGGTGGGATGTAAGGAACGTTACCGTGGTGCTCGGCCTTCGGCCGTTCACCGCCAAGGCCGAGATCCTGCCCGAGCAGGTCATCGGCCGCGGCCTCCGGCTGATGCAGGACGTAGGTCCGGACACCCAGACCCTCGAAGTGCTCGGCACCCGCAACCTGCTCAATGTCCTGCGCACCCAGCTCGAAGCCGAAGGCGTGGGATTCGCGACGACCAAAACCGACCCGCCCAAGTCGTTCACCATCGAGCCGATGAAGGAGCGTCTGGCCTACGACATTGCGATTCCGATCACCAAACCGAGTTTGGTGCATGAAGTCCGCAATCTCTCGGATCTGGATGTCGCGGTGCTCCAACCCGTCTTCGAGCAGGAGGAACTCGCAGAAGTCTATCGGACGAGGCTGAAGCTCGAGTTCGCGACCACGGAGACGGAAGTTCACGCGGTCGATATCGGCGCAGGTGAGCTTCCTCTACTCCAGGATCTTCTCGGATCCATCACCAACAAGGTCATGGGGCGGGCCAGGCTCACCAACTGTTTCGCCGACCTGTACCCCTCGGTGAGGGACTACGTTGCCACCCGGTGCTTCGGCCAAGAGGTCGACCTGGAGAGCGACGCCATCCGCTCCCACCTCGCGCGGCCGGACATCCAGGACGGCATCGCCAACTACCTCGTGCGCAAGATTTCCGAGCTGATCATCGTTCGCCGCGCGATCGAGTTCGACCGGGCGGACTACCGGCTTTCCGAGACAAAGC
Source organism: Holophagales bacterium (assembly GCA_031404815.1). GTDB lineage: Bacteria > Acidobacteriota > Thermoanaerobaculia > Multivoradales > UBA5704 > DASYKS01. Next base: position 9,293 of record JANNIH010000155.1, read on the forward strand.
CATTTTGGTGGCGGAGAAACCTGCCTCCCCTTGCGGCGACAAAAACGGTCTTCAACTGGGTGGCTACCTACAACGACTTCGAGCGACGCTTCGCCGAGTTTCTGGACAAGAGGGCAACCGACGTGTTGCGCTTCGCGGCGCTCGGTACGACGGAGCAGGGGGAGTCGGGTTCAACGTTTCGGGTGGACTACTTGAAGCCCAACGGTGCGATCGGCTTTTACCATCCCGATTGGGTGGTCGTTCAGGAGACGGACGCGGGAGAGGTCAACTGGATCATCGAGACGAAAGGGCGGGTATGGGAGGGGACGACGGCCAAGGACGAAGCGATACGCGACTGGTGCGAACGCGTGAGCGAAGCCTCCGGAGCGGACTGGCGCTACAAGCGCGTCGACCAGAAGGTGTTCGAAGCGCGAAGGGCGAATGCTCTGAGTGACCTTGTTGGTGACCTTTGGGCGCTGACACTTCAACGGGGTGAATGATGCTCACTCTAGCCTAGATTTCACCAGGCGTGGTGGTGATCCGGACATCGGGTACGGCGGCTCCGGCACCGCCTGTTGGGTTTTGGGTACGGCGGTTCGGGCGTAGGGTACGGCCCCCCTTACCCCAACACCTCCACCACGATCCCACCATCCACCTCTGTCGCGAGCGCTTTGCCGCCGTTTTGGAGCTTGCCGAACAGGAGGTGGTCGGTGAGCGGTTGGCGGATCGTCTCGTCGATCACGCGGCCTAAGGGACGGGCTCCGAAGGCCGGGTCGTAGCCTTTTTGGGCAAGCAGGGTGCGCGCTTGCGGGGTGAGCGTAAGGGTCACCTTCTTGGTCTGGAGCTGTTGGGCCAGCTCGGCGATCATCTTGTCGACGATCTGTTCCATGACCGCCGGGTCGAGCGGGCGGAAGCGGAGGCGGGCGTCGAGCCGGTTGCGGAATTCCGGGCTGAACAGGCGCTCGACCGCCTGGTCGCTCGCCGGGTCGCCGCGCAGAGCAGGGGCGGCTGCCATCTCCCGGAGAGGGGAGCCGAGACCGGGCTCGGCGCCCTCGGGCGCCGCTCCCGGCAGCGTGCCGAAGCCGGGGGTCCGCTGGGCCATCTCGCGGGCGCCGACGTTCGAGGTCATGAGCAGGATGACGTGGCGGAAGTCGGTCGCTTTGCCGTTGGTGTCGGTGAGCGTACCGTGATCCATCACCTGGAGCAGCAGGTTGAACACGTCCTCGTGCGCTTTTTCCACTTCGTCGAGCAGCAGCACCGCGTGCGGGCTTTTCGCCACCGCCTCGGTGAGCAGTCCGCCGCGGTCGTAGCCGACGTAGCCGGGAGGTGCGCCGACCAGGCGGGAGACCGTGTGGCGCTCCATGTACTCGCTCATGTCGAAACGGATGAACGAGATGCCCAAGGTGGCCGCGAGCTGCTTGGCCATCTCGGTCTTGCCCACTCCGGTGGGTCCCGTGAGCAGAAAGGCGCCGACCGGCTTTTGCGGTTCGCGCAGGCCCGCGCGCGCCACTTTGATCGCCATCACCAACCGCTCGATCGCCGCATCCTGGCCGAACACCACCGCTTTGAGCTCCGTCTCCAGGGCTTGCAGCCGGTCGCGGTCGCCGCCGTGGACCCGCTTCGGCGGGATCTGCGCCATGGTCGAGAGGATGCGCTCGATCTCCGGCGCGCCCACTCTTTTCCCGCCGGCCAGCGAAACGCCCGCGCCCGCTTCGTCGAGCAGGTCGATCGCCTTGTCGGGCAGGCGTCGGTCGCGCAGGTGGCGCTCGGCGAGTTCGGCGGCGGCACGCAGGGCGGACTTGGTGTAGGTGACGCCATGGTGCAGCTCGTAGCGCTCGCGGAGCCCTTCGAGGATGCGCACGGTCTCGTCGATCGAGGGCTCCAGCACCTCGACTTTTTGGAACCGCCGGGCGAGCGCCGCATCGCGCTGGAAGTTCTGGCGGTACTCCTCCCAGGTGGTGGCACCGATGCAGCGCAGCGTGCCGTCCTGGAGGGCGGGCTTGAGCAGGTTCGAGGCGTCCATCGAGCCGCGGCCGGCGGCACCGGCGCCGATCAGGGTGTGGATCTCGTCGATGAACAGGATCGGCCGTTGATCGGCGAGCGCCGCCAACGCTGCGAGGACGGCTTTCAGGCGATTCTCGAAGTCGCCCCGGTAGCGGGTGCCGGCGAGCAGCGAACCGAGGTCGAGGCGGAAGATAAGCGTGTCGCGGAAGCGCTCGGGGACGTCGCCCTTGGCGATCCGGAGCGCCAGCCCTTCCACCAAGGCGGTCTTGCCGACCCCGGGGTCGCCCACGTAGACGGGATTGTTCTTCCGCCGCCGCTGGAGAATGTGGAGCGTACGCTCGATCTCGCGCTCGCGGCCGATCAGCGGATCGATCGATCCCTTGCGGGCGAGCGCGGTCAGATCCTGGCAGAACGCCTGCAGCGGATCGCCCGCGGGCGCGCTGTCGCCCCCCTCCTCGTCCTCGTCGCCTTCGCGCTCGCCGATCGCCCCGCCGTGCGAGTCGGCGGAGCGGTCGCCGCTCCCCGGGCCGGCGGGGGAGACGCGCGAGACGCCGTGCGAGAGATAGGAGACCACGTCGAGCCGGGAGATCCCGAGTTCGTCGAGCAGCGAGATCGCGAAGGTGTCGGGATCGGCGAACAGGGCGACCAGGAGGTCGGCGCCGCGGATCTCGTCGCGGCCGGAGCCCTCGACCTGGGTGCTCGCCCGGGCGAGCGCGCGGCGGACACCCAGGCCGAGCCGGGGTTCGACCTCATCGTCGTCGATCCGGTCGATCTCCTCGGCGAGGTGGATCGCCAATCGGCGCTTGAGCGCTTCGAGGTTGGCGCCCGCGTGGCGCAGCACGTCGGAGGTGCCGCGGTCGAGGGTGAGCGCGTAGAGGAGATGCTCGACCCCGGCGTACTCGTGGCCCAGCCGAGCCGCTTCGGAGAGCGCGACCGAGAGGCTGATCTGGAGCGGCTGGGAGAGGTTCAAACGTCCCCCTCCGCGGCTTCGAGCGTGAGCAGCAGCGGCATCCCCGCCTCGCGCGCCTCGTCGGTGACCTCGGCGACCTTGGTCTCCGCGACCTCTTTCGGGTAGACGCCCGCGACCCCTACCCCCTGATGATGAACTTCGAGCATGATCTGCGTAGCCTCGCCCGGCGACCGACGGAAATGGGTGATCAAAACGTGGACGACAAAGTCCATGCTGGTGAAGTCGTCGTTGTGCAACAGCACCTTGTAACGCTTCGGCCGGGCGGTCTTCTTCCGCCGTAGGGCGGCGACGCCCGATTCGCCGGTGGGGTTTGCGGTGGGTTGGGTCATGGGGTGGCTGGTGGGTCCTTCCGCGGGGGATCAAAAAGTCGGATCAATAGTCTACCGCCCCACCAGCTCGGCGAGCATCGCGGTGTACATCGAGAGGTTCAAGAGCATGCGGTCGCGGCCGATCCATTCGTGTTCGCTGTGACCGGTGTAGACCTCTCCGGGCATGCCGGGACCGAAATTGACACCGTTCGGCAGCAGGCGGGCATGGGTGCCGCCACCGATCGAGATCGGTTTCGGGTCGGCCTGGCCGGTGTAGTGGGAAAAGATCCCGAGCAGCACCGGGACGTGTGGCGCGTCGAGGGCCATGTGGGGCTCGTAGATGTCGCTCTGTAAGATCACCGGGATGCGGGTCTTCTTAGACCAGGCCTCGACCGCTTCGAGGATCGAAGTCTCGACCTGTTGCTTGGTGCGGCCGACCGGGCGGCGGAGGTTGATCCCGGCGTTGAGCTCGCCGTCTTCGAGCTTCAATGTCCCGAGCGACATTGTCGCCTTGCCCATGAACGGGTGCTCATAGCCGACCGCGCCGAACGATTCGGCGTAGATGCCGAGGCCGACCAGGTCATGGAGCAGACGGACCATGTGCGCGGCCTGGCCGTCCGGCCAGCGTTCGCCGGCCAGCAACACCGCGAGATGGGCGATCGCGTTCTTGCCGTCCCACGGGGTCGAGGAGTGGGCCGAGACGCCGCGGGCGCGCAGCACGAGATCGCCGTTGCCTCGCGGCTCGAACGTGTACCGAATGTCGGCATCGCGGCGCGCCGCGTTGATCAAACGGGTGGTGACCTCGTCGGACGCGCCTGCGATCACCGCTTCGGCATCTTCCGGAACCTGGGAGAGGAAGAAACCGCCTGAAAAGCTCGCCAGGCGCGGTCCGGTGGACGCTTCGGCGACCGGATCGATCCCGAGCCCGATCGAGCACCACCCTTTCTCGGCGACCACCACCGGGTAGTCGGCGTCGAGCCCGACATTCAGGGCCGGCGCGGTCCAACCGGCGAGAAACGTCTGGAACGGCACCCAGTCGGACTCCTCGGTGTAGGAGACGATCAGCTCGATCCGCTTGGTTGGGCCGAGCCCCTTGTCCGCCAGCGCCTTCATCGCGTAGAGCGCGGTCGCAATCGGTCCCTTGTCGTCCTCTGAGCCGCGGCCGAGCAGCTTGCCGGGCTCGCTTTCGGTGTCGAGATGGAACGGGTCCTTTTTCCATTTGCTCGGATCGACCGGCTGCACGTCGCCATGAACGATCAAGCCGAGCCGGTCCTCCGGCGCGGCATCCGCCTTGCCGACACCGATCAACACCACCGCGCCGCGGTCTTCGAAGTCGAGCCCCAGCTCCTTCGCCTTGGCGCGGAGGTACTCGGTCAGCTTGTGAAACTCGGGGTTCTGCGTGTTCGCCAGCCCCTCGGTCTCGACCGTGCGGAACGCGACCAGCTCAGCCAGGGTGGCGATCGACGCTTCGCCATAGGTTGCCTTGGCGTACGCCGCGATCTCTTGGGCGCGGGCGGATGGAGGCGGTGGCGCAGCGCCGAGCGGAACGGCGAGCAGGTAGGAGAGGGCGGCAAAGCGGAGGGGGTTCATCGGCAAGGGTCTCGTCTCTCTTAGATGGCTTCGGGAAGGATGTTCAAGGGCGTTTCGAGTATACCGTTCCGGCGCGGAGGCGAGAACCGGCACGATCGGCGCACCCCGCCATGATGACGGCAGGGGCCGACGATCGCGCTCGTGTCGACCTTAAGAGCGCCGCTGATGCGGGCCCGGCGCGGTCGAGGTAGAGAGCATCGAAGGCCAGCCGCGCTAAGATCCTGCCTCATGGAACCTCCCGATCTCCTCGCCGCCCTCCGCGACTGCGCCTTGGGCCAACCGAATCTGGCCCTGGCGGTTGTGTTCGGCTCGCTCGCGCGGGGCGCGTTGCGGCGCGACAGTGACGTCGACCTCGGCCTGCTCCTCGACCAGGACAATCCGGAGCTGCGCCTTCGCTTGGAAGTCGATTTCGGCCGTGTCGCGGGTCGTGCAGTCGATCTGATCTTCCTGGACCAGGCGCCGCCGCTGCTGCGCTTCGAGATCGCGCGCGAGGGGCAGGTCCTGCTCGAACGGCGGCCTTTCCTCTGGTCCGATTTCAAAGCGAATGCGATGCGGGATTGGTGGGACTGGGCGCCCTATGCGCGCCGCATTCAGGCTGCGGCGGTCGCCCGCCTTCGCGCGGAGGTCGCCCATGGTCCGGCCTGACATGGCGGCCGGCAAGCTCGCCCGGGCCTGTTCTTGGCTGACCGACGGCGAGGGGCTGATCGGCGGCGAGGAGCGTCGCGACCGCGATCTCGGCGCGTTCTATCTCTTTCTGGCGATCCAGGAATGCATCGATCTTGCCACCCACTGGGTGGCCGATGCCGGCTGGCCGGTACCCGACGACGCGGGAGCCTCTTTCGACCTGTTGGCGGATCGAGGGGTCCTCGATCGAGGAGTCGCGGAAGGGATGCGCGGTTCGGTCGGCCTGCGCAATCGAATCGGCCACGGCTATGCGGCGATCGACCACGAGCGGATCGGGCGAGAGCTTGGGCAGGGTGCACAGACCCTGCGGGCGTTCCTCGCCGCGGTCGCCGAAGAAGCCGGGCTGTAAGTCTCTGTTCGCCGCGACCGTTCGATCTCCCATCGACTTCGCTTCAGGGAGCCGAGTTCGCGATAGGTTCAAGTCTACAAGCGGAAGGAGAAGGCGTGATCCTCGCACCTGTCATCCTCGAAGGGCGCTCGATTCGGCTGGAACCGCTGACCCTCGATCATGCGGCGAAGCTGTACCGCCACGGAAGCGCGGAGATCTTCGAGTGGATGGTCGATTGGCCGCTCGATGCGAGCCTCGCGGCCTATCTCGAATGGGAACGTCGGGGGCTTGCGATTCCCGGCTCGCAGCTCTTCGCGATCGTGCTCCAGGCGACGGGCGAGCCGATCGGTTCGACCTCTTTCTTTGATGTGCGTCCCGCCAACCGCGCGATCGAGATCGGCCGCAGCTGGATCGGCCGAACGCACCAGGGGACGGCGGCGAACCCGGAGGCCAAGCTGCTGCTCCTCCAGCATGCATTCGACGCCCTCGGTGCCCTGCGCGTTCAGCTCAAGACCGACGCCAGAAACCTCCAGAGCCAACGGGCGATCGAGAAGCTCGGCGCCGTCCGCGAAGGTACCCTGCGCAACTACCAGATCCGCGCCGACGGCCGCCCGCGGGATACCGTGATGTATTCGATCACTGCGGGAGAGTGGCCGGCGGTGAAGGCTGGGCTCTTGGAGCGGTTGGCACGGATCGAGCGGGAATCACGGCTCGATCGTTCCGCGCAACCGGCCGAGCATGGCATCGAAGCCACCGGCTAGGGCCGGGTCTCCCGGCCGCAGCCGGCCGGCGGCGGCGAAAGCGGCCAGGGCGGCGGGGCGGTCGCCTCGGATGCCGCGGAAGATCGCGTCGAGCAGCTGAACCTCGAAATCGTCGGGCCAGCGCCGGGCCGCCTCCTCGATCAAGCGAAAGGCCGCGTCGCTCTGGCCGGCTTTCGCGCGGGCGATCGCGAGGAGCTTCCACGGGCGGCTCGCGTAGGGGCGTTGGATGAGCGCCTGGCGGTAGTGCCCCTCGGCGCGGTCGAACTCCCCCTGTTCCAATTCGAGATCGCCGAGCGAGAGGAGCGGGCGCGGTGCGAGCGGATCGAGCGCCACCGCCCGTTCGAGCGCCTGCCGCGCTTCGGGTTTGCGAGCCGCTTCGAGCAGCAGTCGCCCCTTCTCGGAGAACACCGTGGCGCTGGTCGGTTCGGCGATCTCCATCGCGGCGATGAAGCTCTGCGGATCGGCAAAGATCGCGGAGTAGCGCAGGGTGAGCACGGCAAAGAGCACCGCGAGCAGAGCGAGCGCGCGGTTTGTGAAGCGCTTCGGGAGGACCAAGGCGAGCAACCAGGGGAGGCCGAAGGAGGGGAGCAGGAGGTAGCGGTCGGTGACCATCCATTGCGGATCGAGCGCCCAGAGGTTGAGCACCGGCGCGAGCCATAGGACGATCCATCCGATCGGCAGAAGCAGCGACCGACGAGACGCTCCGCCCGGCATCGCACCGATCGTCCGCTTCGTGCGCAGCGCCCAGACGACCAGGGCCGTGAGTGCGAGGAGAAGAGCGACCGAGAGGAGCACCGACGCGGAATAGAGCGCAGCGTCCGGGCGCTCCGGACGGAAGAACGAGAAGCCGACCGGAATGAAAAGCAGCCGTAGATAGGTCGCGAAGGCGAACGGTACCGACGGCAGCGAGGCGACGAAACCGGGTGCTGTGGCGGGAGGGTGCGCGAGGCCGCCGAGCACGGCGATGCGCGCCGCGAGGTAGAGGGCGGCGACGGCGGCGAGCACAAACGTCGCGCGGCGCAGCCGAAGCGTCTGCTGCGGATCGTCTTTTGGCGAGGCGACGAACGCCCAAACGGCCACGAAAGCGGGGAGCGCGATCGCCACCTCTTTCGACAGGACGGCGAGCGCGAAGCCCACGGCCGCCGCGGTGATCGGTAGAGCGTCGCCCGCGCGGCGCCAGAGCAGCGCGCGCACGGCAAGCAAGGTGAACAGCGCCGCGAGCAGCTCCTGGAGGCCCGAGGCCCAGGCGACCGAGCCGACGTGCGCGGGGTGGAGCGAGAAAACGAGCGAGGCGAGTAGGGCGGAGAGCGGCGGCAGGCCGAAACGCACGAGCAGCCGATAGGCCACCCAGCCGAGCAGCGCCGCGAGCGAAACCGCGGCGAAGTGCCAGCCGCCGGGCGCCCCGCCGACCATCTGAAAGTAGAGGGTCGAGAGGGCGAGAAAGACCGGGCGGTAGTAGCTGCTGATCACCTCGGCGGAACCGATTCGGACCGCGCCGAGATCGTGCCGGAAGCCGTCCACGAGGCTGCCGAGGTCGGAGAGCGAAGCGCTGGTCTGGAACAGGACGAAATCGTCGAGCAGGAAGCCGTAGCCGAGCGTGGGCCAATAGGCGACGAGCGGAACGAGGGCGGCGAGCAACCCGAACCACCACGTTGACCGCTCGGCCGGCCGCGGTTTCGCGGCAGCCGCGGGGCCTGCGGGAGACGGACCCTTCCGCCGTCGGCCATCTTTCATGTTGCGGCCACGTCGCCCGCTGTAGGGCCGTCGTTCGAAGGGGGGACCGGCGGGGCCTGCCCCTCGACGCGCACGAAGCGCACCATCCGTTGGGCGCGCGGGTGACCCCACTCGCCGACCTGCTCGACCCGCCAAGGGAGACCTTCGGCGAGCCAAAAAAGATCGCGCGCACGGTAGTGGTAAGGGTCGCGATCGAGGTAGCTGGTGATCCCACCCGGCTGGTGAACGAGCTCCAACGCATCCGGCCGGTCGTCGGGGCATTCGAAGTAGGTCGCGTAGAAACGGCCGCCAGGCACCATCGAGCGCGCCAGCTCGATCAGGCAGCGGCGAATGAAGTTTGCCGGCAGATGGGTGAAGACCGACTGCGCGAGCGCGAAATCGAAGGTCGCGCCGAGCCGCCACGCCTCAAACGAGCCGTTCGCGAGCAGGTTCCGGCGCGGCAGGCGATCGCAGAGGCCGACCGCCGCCAGCTCCAGGTCGTAGCCGGCGTCGAGCAGCGGGGCGGAGACGTCGATCCCGAAATAACGCCCCGGGTCGAGATGGCGGACGAAATGAACGCCGCCGCGCAGGCAGCCGCAGCCGACGTCGAGCAGGTTCATCTCCGGTTTGAGCCCCTCGGCCACCAGATAGTCGAGCTGGCGGCGGCCCATCTCCTCCCAGAGGCCGCCGATCCAGGTGCGGTGCCAGCCCGCGGCGATCTGCTCTTCGTTGAGCCCGCCGGCATAGGCATTGAACGCGGTGCTCTCGTGAGGGGGCACAAGGTCGGGCATTGCGGACGGTCCGGTCCGGTCGCTCACGGGGTGATCTCCTCAGGGGAAAGGGGGGCGAGAGGGGTCTGTGGCCAACGCTCGTCGAGCGCCCGGCCGCCGAACACCAGCGCGAGGGCGAGCAGCGCCGCGGCGGCTGCCGCGACCACGGTGCGGCGCGACAGGCGGGCGCCTTCGAGGAGGCCGGCGATGCCGAAGGCGGCGAACAGATCGAGCGCGGGCATCATCTGGATGCGATACCGCGTCTTGGCGTGCAGGGCGAGAAAGAGCACCACGTTGTAGGCGAGAAACGCGAGCAGCACCGGGCGGAAGCTTGCCGCCGTGGGGGACCAGGCCGCCCGGCCGCGGGCGATCCCGAAGACGCCGGCGAGCAGCGTCACGGCGTAGATCGCGATTCCCCAGGTGCGCAAGGAGGCGGCCAGTCCCGCCGGTACCCCTCGGTAGCCGCGCCCCTGGGCGGAGATCGCGCCGCCCGGCAGCTGATCGGTGAAAAACGAGTTGCGGTCGAACAGCCGGAACGGCTGGCGGCCGAGCTGGCGCAGCGCGAGCTTGGCGATTCCTTCGCGCTCGATCAGCCGGCGAATCTTGGCGCCGAGGATCGCGTTGCGGGCGGAGAAGGTCGGCGCGCTCTTCTTGTAGAGGTCGTACTTATGGCCGACCACCTCGCCCACCAGATTGCGCCGCGAGGTGTCGTTCAAGCCCACCCAGAGGTTGAACCGCGAGCTGTCGGCGAGCTCGAAGCCGATCCCCTGCCGCAGGTTGGCGACCAGGGTTGGAGTGAGCGTAAGAGCGATCACCGCGGCGGCGAGCGCCGCCCTAAGCACAGCACGCCGCCGATCGAAGCGACGGAGCGGCGGCAGGAACAGAATCGGCACGAACGGCAGCAGCAGGCTCTTCGCCTGGAGCGCCAAGCCGAGCGCCACTGACACGAACGCAACTGACACGAGCGCCACTCCCGCGACCGGCGGGCGGTTCGGAGGCGACCCTAGGGGAGCCGTCTTCGAGCCGATCCGGACCAGCCCCCAGAGGGCGGCGACGAACAGGAAGAGGTGAACGATCTCGGGCCAGAGGTAGTGGGAGAAAGCCGCCACCTGCGGATCGAGCAGCAGCAGAGCGCCGGCCGCGAGGCCCGCGAGCTCGCCCGCCGGCCCACCGTAGGCCCGGCGCGCAAGGTCGGCGAGCAGCAGCGCGGTGGCGATTAGAAGAATCGTCTGGCCGACTGCGACCGCCCCGCGCGAGGCGCCGAGCGCCGCGACCAGATGGGGATATAACGGCGGCCAGAGCGGATCGAGGTCGCTCTGGCCGGTCGCGAGCACCCGCCGCGCCGCGGAGAGATAGAGAACCTCGTCGCCCCAGAGCTGCCGCTCACCGCCGAGCCGTTCGAGCGCAAACAGGACCGCCTGGAGGGCGGAGGCGAGCGCCACGGTCACGACGCCCCAGAGGAGGGCTGCGCGCCGAAATCGGGTGGGCGGGACGTGTGGGACGCTCATCGGTTCGCCCGACTCTATCGTCTGCTCACCCCGGAGAGCCCGCGGGTGCGATACGCTTCTTCAGGCAACGGTCGGAGAGAATGTCTCCCACGGTGCGGCGCGGTTCGGCGGCGCACCCGCCGACCCAACTCTGGAGAGCCTCGAGATGATGGCGAGCGGACTGTACCCAAGACCCCAACGGAGGGCGACCGGACTAGGCGTCGCGCTGCTCGGCGCAGCGCTGGCGATCGGCCTCGGTGCTTGCAACAAGACGGGAATCCCGTCTGGATCACCCCTGGTCGATTCGGCCTTTCAGGTCGAGTGGCTCTCGGCCACGGTTCCGGCGCAGATGAGGGCGGGTGAAGTGGCGACTGTACGGGTCAACTTCCGCAACATCAGCGATCAGGTCTGGCCCGACCCCAAAACCGGCGACCCAGCCGGCACGGGCGCCTACGCAGTCCGTTTGGTCTGGCGCTGGCGCACCTCGGAGGACATGTCGACCGGGGAGGGGACGACCACCCGGGCGGACCTCGACGCGCCGCTCGGCCCGGGGCGCGATGTGACGCTCCCGGTCGACATCACCGCACCCCGGCAACCGGGTCAATATACGCTCCAGTTCGATCTGATCCAGGAGCTGGTGACGACATTCGAGGACCATGGCGCAAAACTCAATTTGATCCCGGTGACGGTTCAATAGATCGCTCCACAGGGCGGCCTCCTGCGCGGTGGTCCACTCTCGGTAGGGCAGGAAGGATTCGACGGCATGCAAATCTTCGTCCTCGGCATGCACCGTTCGGGAACCTCTGCCCTGGCGCGGACCCTCGGGCTGCTCGGCTGCCACGCGGGTGAGCCGGCCGATTTCCCTGCCGCCGACGCGGCCAACCCGCGCGGTTACTGGGAGCGGCGGGACATCTGGCGCCTGAACGAAGATCTGCTGGCGACGCTCGGCACGAGCTGGGACGGTGCGGCGGGCTTTGCGCCGGGTGAGCTGCTCAAAGCGTTGTCGGCGGCGGACCTCGCGGCCTACACCGAGCGGGCGAGAGAGGTGACCGGAGCGCTCGACCGCGCGGCGGGCGGACGCCCTTGGGTGGTCAAAGACCCCCGCCTCTGCCTCCTGCTGCCTATCTGGCGCCGCGTGCTCAAGCGGCCGGTCTGTGTGTTGATCGAGCGCTCCCCGTTGTCGATCGCCCGGTCGCTCGCGGCGCGCGACGGGTTTCCGCTCGCGTTGGGGATCGCCCTTTGGGAGCGTTACCTGCGCTCGGCGCTCTCCGCCTCGGCCGGACTACCAAGGCTTCGAGTTCGCTACGAAGATTTGATCGACCGGCCGCGGGCAACGGCCGGGCGCTTGCGCCGTGAGCTCGAAGCGCTCGGTGGCACAAACCTGTCCGAACCGGCCACGGGGGCGCTCGAAGCCTTTCTCGATCCCGCCCTCGAACGCCACCAACGCGAGCCGGAGGTCGAGTCCGATCTGCTCACCCCACCTCAGCGCGCGCTGTTCGACGCGCTGAGTAGAGAGCCGCTCGACGACGATGGGGGAGAACTCTCGCTCGGCGCCCGTGACCTGCTCGAACGCCATGCCGAGCAGAGCCGGTGGCATTTGGCCCGTCGGGCCGAGATCGAGACTCTCCATGCCCGTCTCGCGCTGACCCACGAAAGCGCCCTCTCCGAGCGCGCCGCATTCGAGGCGGAACTCGCCCGGGTGACGGAGAGCGCCGAAACCGAGCGCTCGGCGCGCTCCGAACGGGAACGCAACGCCGCCCAGGCGATCGCCGCGGAGCGCGAGGCGCGCGAACGGGCGGAAGCCTACGCCGGGGAAGTGGCGGAGCTTGCCCGCGCCCTCCAAGAAAAGATCGCCCAAGACGTCGCGACCTTCAATCTCGAGCACGCCGAACGTCTCCGCCTCGAAGCCGCACTCGCGGGGCGATGACGGCGCGGCGCGATCATTGAGGCTACACGCACCGTTCGAACCGCCCGCCCTTCCACAACCCCGTAAGCCACTCCCGGAGTTCCGCAGGCGGTTCCGGAGGAATCGAAGCGGTTACCGCTTCGGCGGAAGATAGACCCGGCCCGCCCGTAGGGAATTCCGGATCACCGGGAGCGCTCTCCGGATCGTCCGAAGACGTCTTCCGACCGATCCGTACCTCTCCCGGAGGTCCGGAATCCTCTTCCGCTCTCCCGGAGTTCTCTTCGGATCCCCGGGAATCCATTCCGGTCCGTCCGTAGCGAACTCCGCGACGCGCGGGATGGACTCCGGAACGTCCGGAGATCTCTTCGCACGGCCTGGAGCGGTACGGGGAGATCGGGAGTTCCCTTCCGAACGACGGGAGCGTGCTCCGGTTCGTCCGGAGTGCTCTTCGGTTGGGGCGTGAAGTGTTCGTTTCGCGCGGGAAGAGGTTCTCCGGACGGGCTCTCCCGCGCCGGTTTCGGTTCAACGCTTCCCACCGCCTGTGACCCGAGGCGGGACCGAAGGTTGGTCAGAGACTAACGGCTCGAATCCTGATAGAATATTGAAACTCTAGAGATCAGCCATGAGCGACTCGAGCGAGATTCCCTGCGAGCTGCAGATCTTCGTCCGCAGGAACGACGTGAAAAGCCTGTCGTTCGAGGTCCGGGCGGAATTTCTGGGCCTCCAGAACAAGGATTTCGGCACTGTCCCGTTGGCGGGTGACGCCAAGGTGCAGGCTCAGGACGAGTTGGGCAAGCAGCTGGACCGCCTCTCCGACCTGGCGGCTCAGGGGGGAGCGGGGCAGGAGAGCGCGCGGCTGCAGCTCGCCGATCTCGCGGTGGCGCTGTTCCAGAATCTCCCCGCCGAACTCCGGTCCCTGCTCTGGTTGTACCGAGGGCAGATCGAGACGGTGCAGATCCTCTCGGACGAGCCCTATATCCCCTGGGAGTTGATCAAGCTCCAAGGGGAAGGTGGTGAAGAGGGACCCTACCTCTGCGAAGCGTTCCGGGTCACGAGGTGGCTGCGGACGATTCCCCAGCCGACCGGCGATCTACCGCTTCGCCGGCTTGCCTTGGTGCAGCCTGCCGATTCGGGCCTGCCGAGTACTCCGGGCGAGCGCGAGGACTTGGTGGCCCTGTTCGGCGCCGAGCGGGTGGTCGAGATCGAGGCGACGTACCCGTCCGTCAAAGCGGGCCTCGACGGCGGCGAGTTCGAGGCCTGGCATTTCTCGAGCCACGGTTCGGCCGGTGCGAAAGACCCGAATCTGTCGACGTTTTACCTGGCGAACGACGAAGCCCTGAAGCCTGCCCATCTGGTGACTGCCAAGGGCAACCTGAGCCGCCTCCGGCCGCTCTTCTTCTTGAATGCCTGCTCGACCGGCCAGGGGGGCTTTTCCCTGACCGGACTCGGCGGCTGGGCGCAGCAGAGCCTCGCCGCGGGTGCCTCCGCGTTCATCGGTACGCTCTGGAAGGTGCGCGACCAGAAAGCCCGCGCCTTCGCCCACGCCTTCTATCGTGGTTTTCTCGGCGGCGCCCCGATCGGCGATGCGGTGTGGCAGGCGCGCATGGCGGTTCGCGATCAGTTTCCCGGGGACCCGGCCTGGCTCGCCTATACGGTCTACGCCCGTCCGGGCCTGCGCTGCTCGACCGCGACGGGCAAGCCCGCGCCGCGCGACTTGCGCCCGTCCGCCCTGCGCATTCCGGAGCTCGAATGGCGTCCGGAGATCTCGCCGCCCGGCGCCCTCTTACGTGCCGATTACGGGATCGTGCCTTTCCACGGCCGAGAGAAGGAGAGGAGCGACCTCTACGCCTGGTGTAGCGAGGGGCCCGCGGTGCGCGTCCGCCTCTATACCGGTCCCGGCGGCATGGGGAAGACCCGGCTGGCGCTCGAGATCGCGAAGCTCGTTCGTCAGGAGGGATGGCGGGCGGGCTTCCTGGAGCCGGATGCCGTCCGGTCGCCCGAGGAAGCGTGGAATGCAATCTCGCGACGGGGCGGAAAAGTGCTCGCCATCGTCGACTATGCCGAAACCCGTAGGGAGCTGGTGATTCCCCTGCTGCGCCGACTCTACGCCACCGACGCGGGACCGATCCGCCTGATCCTCCTCGCCCGCGCCGCCCTCGATTGGTGGGAACAGTTCAAAGCGGAAGGGCAAGGAGTGGGGGAGTTGCTTACCGGCCCGGCGACCTCGCGGCATTCGCTGCCGGCGTTGGCCCTGACCGTGCCGGAGCGGTCGGAGTCGTATCGTCTGGCCGGGCAGGCGTTCGCCCAACGTTTGAATCGAAATGCGCCGACGGAGCCCCCCGAGGGAGTTGAAACAGCGCTGTTCGAACGAGTCCTCCTGCTGCACATGGCCGCGTTGGCTTCGATCGAGGGCGTGAAGGTCAAAGGAGAGGACGGCGTTCTGGATTACGTTTTGCAGCGGGAGACCCGCTATTGGAAGGATCGGGCAATAGACCGGCAGATCGACGCCACCCTGGTTGCCGGGATCGGCCGCGCGATGGCCGCGATTACCTTGGGTGGTGGGGTCCGCAGCGAAGCCGAGGCGCTCGAAGTCCTGCGCCAACTTCAGGCCTTTCAGGGTCAGAGCGGAGACGTCCTGCTCGCCGTCGCGCGGCTCCTTCGAGAGTGCTACCCGGGAGACCGCTGGATCGAACCGATCCTCCCCGACCTCCTCGGCGAGCACCTGGTCCAGCGCGAGATGGAGCGCGGCGCGGACGAGCTGCTGGACTTGGTGCTGGGGAAGGCGACGGGGTAGGGCGGACCATGCAGCTGCAGGCGCTCACCGTTCTCAGTCGCCTGGCGTCGCGCAGACCTGAGGCCCGGGAATGGCTGGCCCGTGCCTTTGAAGGCCGCCTGGCGGAGCTTTCCGAAGAGGCGCTCGATGTTGCGGTAGAGACCGGTGGCCCGATCGGCCAGGTGCTGGCGGCTCTGGTGGGGGACCAAGCCGACCCAAACCTCGCGGAGCGGCTGATGCTGCGTTGCGACGAACGGGACTTCCGCGAATCGGTCCCGCTGCGGGAGGTGGCCGAAGTCGCGACGCGGCGGCAACTCGAGTTCTTGAAAAGCGAGCTTTCCGCGCGACCCGAGCAAGTTCCACGCCTTTGCCCGCATGTTGGGTAACCTGGGGAGTCGCTGCAGCCGTCTGGGCAACTGGCGGGAATCGCTCCGCTGCCACCAGGAGGCGATGCGGATCCTGGGTGACCTTCTGAAGGAGGGCGGAGGGAATGATGTTCTCTTCGATCTCGCATCCAGCTTGGCAAATCTCGGGCAGGCGCATGGTGTTCTCGGAGAGTGGGAGGAGGCGCTTCTGACCTCAAGGGAAGCGACGAGAATCCTCAAGAAGCTGGAGGTGGGCTTGGACTCAGGCGGCCAGAGAGCGCTCGCCGTGAGCTTGCGGAACCTGAGCATTGCTCTGAGCGAGTTCGGCCATTCGGAAGAAGCATTGGCCGTAGGTCGCGAGGCGGTCGAGGTCCAGCGGAAACTGGTGGAGCAAGACCCGGTCGAAGCGGTTCCCGATCTTGCCCGGGACCTGATGAACCTCGCCGGTCGCTTGGCCGAAAAAGGCGATGTTGAAGAAGCGCTCGTGCGAGCCGAAGAGTCGCTCGAGCTACGGCGGACTCTTGCTGCGGAGCGCCCTGGGATTTTCCTGCCATCCCTGGCTCTTACCCTCCATAATCTCGGTTTCCTACTCGCAGGGCAGGGGCGTGCCGAGGAAGCCCTCAGAGCGACGGCGGAGGCGGCAAAGCTTCGGCGACAATTGGCTTCAGAGCGCCCCGAGGCCTTTGCCGCCGATCTTGCGAGCAGCCTGTACAACCTGGGCAATCGGCTGATGGACTTCGATCGCGCGGAGGAGGCGCTCGCGGCGACGGAAGAGGTGATCGGTCTCTACCTCCAGCTGGTAGACCGGGCACCGGATCGCTACCTGCCCGACCTCGCAAATCGCTGCGCCCTCCGATGTCAGCTTCTGGAATCCTTCGATCGCCCGGCCGATCTATTCGCAGCGGCCGACGACGGGCTTCGTCGTCTGATCCCGTTTTTGGCCTCGCATCGAGAGGTCCTCAACACCAGCGTCGCTTCTCTGTTCAGCTACTACATGGAAACGTCGTCGGAGGATCGCCCGCGCGATCCCGAGATCATCCGGGGAATTCGCGCCGCGCTGGCGGGTGGGCCGTGATCCCTGCTGCCAGTCAGGACGCCGGTAGCCCGAGAAGGGTTCTGAGCGGCGCAAAGATCTCCGGATCGAGTTCCAGGCCGGCATCACGAAGACGGTGGTGGTAGCTTCTTGCCACGGGAGTCATCTTGGGACCGATCAGTTCTGGATCGTCAAGAAAAGCAGGAAGCAAGCTGCGAACTGCCTCTTCGAGAAAGGGCAAACCCTCCTCCGGCTTGCCAAGGTCGAACCAGGTCGAGCCCAGGTTGCTCAACGAGATGGCGAACTCCGCCAGAATGGCCGGTGTCTCTCGGGCCAGTGCCCGATAGACAGAAACCACCTCCTCCGCGATCGGCAAGGCCTCTGAGTGGCGCCCAAGATCGTTGAGGGCTGTTCCGAGATTGTTGAGACTCCCCGCCAGGTCGGGTAGAAATCTCTCGGGTGCGCTCGCTACTAACTCCCTCCAGCGGGCAGCTCCCTCTCGAGCCGCCCGGAGCCCTTCCTCTACTCGACCGAGAGAGAAAAGTGGGCCGCTGGCTTGTCCCAGAGTCCGCGCGAGCCCTGGGAGGGCAAGGCCGGGAAGCTCCTTTTCCAGCGCCTGGAACATCGTGATCGCTTCGCCGCAGGCGCTGATCGCTTCGTCGTAGCGGCCGTTCTCGCCAAGGAGATAACCCAGGCCAGCCAGGCCCTCTGCGAGCCACGGCCTGTATGCCTCAGGAAAGCGCTCAGCGAGCGGTTGCCAGATGCCGACCGCCTCAGAAGTCGATGCTAGAGCCTCTCCCGACTGGCCGTTGTGAATCAGATAGCTCGCAAGACTGTACAAGCCCACCGCGAGCTGGGGGAGACAGGCCTCCGGCCACAACTCTGCAAGATCTCGATAGATGCCGATTGCTTCTTCAAGGGCCACACGGGCTTCCCGGTGGTGTCCCGAAGCCTGGAGGCAGCCGCCGAAATGATTAAGGCTACCGGCAAGGCTTGAGAGATAGTCGCCCTGGCGTGCCTCGATAAGGTTTCGCCAGATTGCGACCGCTTCCCCGCACGTTGCGAGCGCCTCCTCACGTTTTTGCAACTGGGAGAGCATGACCGACAGATTGTGAAGACCAGCAGCCAAGCGTGAACGAAAAGAATCGGGAAAGTGCTCGACCAACCGACGGCGGAGAGCCAAAGCCCGCCGGCTCAAAGCAAGTGCTTCGTCGAGCTCTCGCCGCTCCGCCAGGAGAGCTGCCAAAGTTTCGAGACCATGAGCCAGGTCCGGCAGGAAAGCCTCGCGCTTGGCTGCGAGTACCTCCCAAGAGGCGATTGCCTCCCGGCCATATTCCAGACCCTCCTCTCGGAAGCCCAAGTCTGACAGTAGAGTTCCTAGATTCAAGAGGCTCTCGGCGAGCGCGGGTGCGAAGCTCTCAGGATGCCCTTCAGCAAGGTCTCGGCGGATGGCGACCGCTTCCCGCAGTGCTCGCAAAGCGTCCTCCGATTCTCCCAGCTCTTGGAGGCTGATCCCTAGATTGTCCAGGCCGGCAGCAAGCTCGGCAAGGTCTCCATTGCTCGTCTTGCAGAGGCGCCGCCGGAGATCTACCGACTCTTTGCAAGCGTCGACGGATTCACGCCGCCTCCCTAAGCGGGCAAGGACCAGTCCCAGATTCATAAGGTTGGCGGCCGTTTGGCGGGCTACCGTAATGCTGTCGCTTTCGACCAGTTTCCGATGGAGTCCTGCCGCCTCTTGCGAGGCGAGGAGGGCCTCCTCCGGCTGGCCGCTTTCGTACAGAATGAGCCCTAAGTTGGTGAGACCCGCCGCGAGATCCCGCAAGCACTCGGGACTGGTCTTTGCGAGGTCGCGCCAAATCTCTACGGCTTGTCGGGAAGCTGTCAGTGCTTCCTCTCGTCGCTCGAGTTCCAAGAGTCGGAGCGCTAGGTTGTTCGCGGCCCGCGCCGCCTCGGCCCTAAGAGCCTCTTCAGCCCTTTGGGGGTGCTCTTGGAAGAATGCCAGATATCGCCGATTCACTAGTAGCGACAACTCGCGAAGGGGTACGGCTTGCCGTCGCGATTCCCCCTCACAAAGCCGGAGAAGTCGCTCGACCAGCCCAAACTCCGCTCCCTCGACCAATCTCGCGACGGTCTCTCCTATGGGGTCGCCGGTCTCAACTGCCACCTCTACTGCCAACTCTGCCAGATCCCCGAGCCGGCCGCGAAGTGCTTCCCCGAGCCACTTCTCCGCCGCGGGTCGGCGCTGGGCCAATCGCGTTAGCTGCGTAAGAGCCGCGTGCTCTTTGGCTTTCTGGTTGCTCAGATCAAGCTCCCTGGTTTCCTTACCCCTGCTTTTGGCTGAAACTACGAATGGTCTGTTAGTGGAGTAGTCTCACTCCACCGGATTGATCGGTTCCGTTTCCGACCCGATGCCTCCAGCTTTTTTAGCCGAAACAACAGGCCGTCGCTAATCAATGGACTCCAAGCATACTTTGACCTTGCTCTCGCGGCTGGCGACACGACGTCCTGAGGCTGTTGTCTGGCTGCGGCAGTCGTTTCAGGATCGACTGGAATCTCTTGCGGAATTGGCGATCGAAGTCGCCGTCGAGACCGGAGACCAGGCGGGAAGAGTCTTGGCGGCGGCAATCGAAGAGGAAGGCTCCGTCGAACTGGCCCGGAAGGTGGAGGCTCTTTGCGCCGAGGATGACCTCAGCGCTTCGATCGCGCTTCGCGAAGTCAGCTCGGTAGCGACCCGAAAGATCGTGGATGCGCTGGTCGGCGCCGGCTCCAACCTCAACACTACGCGCCGAAACGAGATCGCCAGAATGCTCAACAACCTCGGCAATCGGCTCGCGGATCTTGGCCGATGGGGAGAAGCGTTGGATTCAGCTCGCCAAGCTGTCGATCTGCAACGCCCGTTGGCCGAGGCCGATCAGGCCTACCTACGCGACCTGTCGATGTTTGTCGGCAACCTGAGCGTCCGTCTGAGCGAGGTCGGACGTCGAGAAGAAGCTCTTGAGCCAGCGCAAGAGGCGGTCGGGATCCTTCGTCGCCTGGAACAGAAGGCCCCAGGAGCCTACTTGCCGGCCCTTGGGCTGAGACTTGCCAATCTCGGCAGCCTTTTGGGTAAGGTGGGTCAGTACCAACACGCGATCGAGATCACGAGCGAAGCTCTCCTGATCCGCAGGCGGTTGGCCAAGCCGGGGCCTGTGATTCTCCTGGCCGACGTTGCGTCAAGCCTCAACAATTTGGGGTTCGATCTGGGCGCTGTTGGTCGATACGAGGAGGCGATCATCACGGTTCGCGAGGCAACCGACCATTTCCGCCGTTTGGAGGAGGAGCGGCCCGACACTTTTCGCCCTCTGCTTGCCAAGAGCCTCAACAATTTAGGTCAGAGTCTCGGCCGGGTCGGCCGGTGGCAGGAGGGCCTGGAGGCGATCCGGGAATCGCTGGCGATCCGGCGCCGCTTGGCCGAAGAGCGGCGAGATGTCTTTCTACCCGATCTTGCGGCGAGCCTCCATGATCTGGGGGAGATGCTTACCGGACTCGGTTACTTCAACGAAGCGCTGGAGGCAACGGAAGAGGCTGTGCGCTGCCACGGCGAGCTGGCCGAAGCCCAACCGGGGAAGTGGACGGTGGAACTGGCCATCAGCCTCTACGGCTTGGGGAGCCGGTACCGGGATCTGGGGCAGACGGAGGAAGCGCTCGAAAGCACCGGCCGGGCCGTAGAGTACTTCCGCCGGCTCGACTCCATTCTGCCGGATGTCATTCGGCTCAATCTCGTTGCAGGCCTCCACAGCCTTGGGCTGATTCTGCGTGACCTCGGTCGCCGGCAGGAAGCTTTCGACGTGGCGGACGAAGCGCTTCGCCTTCTGCTGTGTTCGTCCCTCCCCGACCAGATGATTCGCGCCGAGTTGGCCTCCAAATTGACGGAGCTCTGCCAGGATGCGGCGGATAGCCTCCTTCTCACCCCCGAACCACGAAACTCCCAAGAGCGGTAACCACTGCCGTCAAGCTCGGCCGACGCGCGGGCGCCCGGGAATTCGCGCCGCGCTCGCCAAGGCGAATGCCTCGTCTTCCTGATAGCTCGCCGCTCGGGCTTCGGAGCACGTCGGCCGCCGCGCCGAGAAATCTGCCGATCGGCCCCGGGTCGTCGGCGAAGAGCCGGAGGAAGATCTCGACGGCTTCGCGGCCGAGGCGGCGGCCCTCCTCGGGCCGGCCGAGATCGGTGGCCACGCCCAGCCCCAACCGTACTCCGTGGACGATTTCGCCGATCGCAATCCCGCCCTTACCGGCGGCTAGGACCTTGCCACCCGGTCCGGCCTGCGTGATCGCGCCGTCGCCGTGGAGGTGCGCCTCTTGGTGGAAACCACCTGACCGCGCCTGAACGCGGAGTAGGCGGAGGTATCGAGGAGAATCCGACTCAACGCCAGATCTCTCGATCGATCCCACGCTGCTCGGCGAGAGCGCGGTCGAACACATCTGCCTCTTCGGCGGACCAAGTCCCGGCAAGGTGGTCGATGTCGTGGTGGAGCGCGCGGCTGCTCGACGGCCTACCGGTCGTCTCCTCCAACAATCGGAGAACCGCGCGATCGAGGCTCAACCCTTCCGCATCGGCGCGTTGCCGGATGGCCGCTTGCACTTTCGGAGGAATGTCTCTCAGGGTAATGGCGTTCATGTCGGGACTCCTTCCCGCAGTCGACCTGAATGCAGGGTGGATTCTACCGCACCTTTCGTTCGATACGATCGGGATTCGCGCTGCCCGGAATCCATCGAGCTTGAGCGCCCAAGGCTCACCCCCGCCCGGAAAAACTCTCCAGAGCCGCCAACACGCCGTCGATATCAACCGGCGTGTGGTCCGCCGAGACCTGGAAGCGGATCGACTCGTCACCTTTCGGCACCACGGGGAACTTCAAGCCGGTGGCCAGGATGCCGTGGGCGCGCAGGTGGGCGACCAGTGCGGTGGTCTTTGCGGTGTCGCGGACCATCAGTGGGACGACCGGGTGGGTGCCGGGGATGGTCTCGTAGCCGAGGCGGAGAAGTCCGTGCTGGAAGCGTTCGGTCATGGTGCGGAGGTGGGCGAGCCGCTCGATGCCGGCGGGGCTGTCGAGCAGGTCGAGGGCGCGGAGCGCCGCGGCGCATTCGCCGGCCGTGATCGGGTTCGAGTAGATGTAGGTGGGGGAGGTCTCGCGCAGAAAGTCGGTGAGGATCTTGGCTGCAACGACGTAGCCGCCGTTCACTCCGAGCGCCTTGCCGAGCGTTGCGAGCAGGATGTCCGCCTGCGGCGCACCGGTCGCCTCTTCGGTGCCGCGGCCGGTGGCGCCGAACGCGCCCACGCCGTGGGAGTCGTCCACCAGGACCACGACGTTTTCCGGGAAATGCTCGTCGTGGCGGCGGGCGATCTCCAGGATCTTCGGCAGGGGGGCGTTCGCTCCCCGCATGCTGAAGATGCCGTCGGTGACCAGGATGACCCGGCGGCAGGTTCCGGCGGCCTCGGTAAGCTTCGCGTCCAGGTCTTCGAGGTCGAGATGGCGGTAGATCTTCTTGTCCTTCGGCCGCGCGAGCCGCATCGCGTTGATGATGCAGTTGTGATTCAGCTCGTCGCTCACCACCACGGTTTCCGGGGTGATCAGCGGCACCAGGACCCCGAGCATCGCGGCGTAGGCGCTGCTCCAGAGCATGGCGGACTCGCGGCCGTGGAACTTGGCGAGGCGCGCTTCGAGGTCGGTGTGCGCCGCATGGGTGCCGCTGATGAATCGCACCGCGCCGGGGCCGACGCCAAAGCCGCGGGTCGCGTCTTCTTCCGCCTCGGCCAGCTCGGAGCGGAGGGCCATCCCCAGGTAGTTGTTCGAGTTCATCTTGAGGAACAGCCGGTCGCCTTCGCCCGCGAGGCGGTAGCGCGGGCCGAAATCGCCGGTCGCAGAGATCACGCCGACGATCACCGATTCGGCGCCTTTCTTGGTGCCGCGCTGCTCCAGAAGGTCGAGCTCCGCCGCGAGTGCGGGGAGGAAACGGTCAACGGGCATGTTCGTCGATCTCCTGCTTGAGCTTGATTTCCAGGTTCATGAGCATTTCGCCGACCATCGCGGGGAGATCGAACTGCGGCTGCCAGCCCCACTCTTGGCGCGCGGCGCTGTCGTCGAGCGAGCGCGGCCAGCTGTCGGCGATCGCCTGGCGGACCGGGTCGATCCGATAGTCGAGCACAAAGTCGGGGATGTGCTTGCGGATCTCGGTGGCCAGCTCTTCGGGCGTGAAGTTCATCGCGGTGACGTTGAAGGCGTTGCGGTGGACCAGGCTCGCGGCATCCGCCTCCATGACGTCGATCGCCGCCTTGACCGCGTCGGTCATGTACATCATGTCGAGCCGGGTGTCGGGCTTCAGGAAACAGGTGTAGTGCTTGTGCCGGATCGCCTCGTAGAAGATCTCAACCGCGTAATCGGTGGTGCCGCCGCCCGGAGGGGCGCCATGCGAGATGATGCCGGGGAAGCGGACGCCGCGGGCATCGACGCTGAAGCGGTCGAAGTAGTAGTCGCAGAGCAGCTCGCCCGCGACTTTGGTGACGCCGTACATGGTGGTCGGCCGTTGGAGCGTGTCTTGAGGAGTCAAATCGCGCGGCGTGCCGGGGCCGAACGCGCCGATCGAACTCGGGAAGAACACCGAACAGCGATTCTGTCGCGCCACCTCGAGGACGCCGTAGAGGCTTCCCATGTTGACGTCCCAAGCGACCTGCGGCCGGCTCTCGCCGGTGGCCGAGAGCAACGCCACGAGGTGGTAGATGGTGCCGATCTCGTAGCGCCGCACCATCTCCTGAATCTGGCGGGCGTTCGTGCAGTCGAGGAATTCGAACGGTCCCTCGGTGCGCAGCAGCTGTTCCCGGCTCATCATCCGCACGTCGGAGGCGACGACATTGTCGGGGCCGTACAGGCGGCGGAGGGCGGGCACCAGTTCGGAGCCGACCTGGCCGAGGGAGCCGGTGACGAGGATCTTGGTTTTCAAGGGCAGGGTGCTCCGTCCACCGGGTTGTCCGGGACTCTGATGATTGCGGGCTCGAAACGTTCGGCCCTTCATGGGACATTCGATGGCTAGGATGTTATGCGGCCGGGGCGCCGGGGGACAAGGGTGGCCCCGCGCCCGGCCGCTCGGCGATCAGGTAGCGGACCTTGGGTGGTCCGGGTTCGCTCTGGTAGGTGCGGATCCGCCGTTTCAGCTCGCGGTCGGCGACCGTCTCGCGCTCGTGCTGGCGGAGGTGTTCGAGCCAGGAGGCGACCAGGTATTGCTCGACGTGGTGGTTCGGCTGGTTCGCGTCGGTGAACAGACCCCATTCGTACGCCCCGTCGCGCAAGCGGGAGCTGCGCAGCTCCCGCATCGCCGCGTTGAACTCCTCGGCCTGCGCGGGGTCTACCTCGTACTCGACGTGCACCAGGACCGGCCCGCGGTCGGGTTCCGGCTCGTGGGCGACGATCGGCGCGGGCCATTGGCGGGAGGGGGCGAGGTTCAACCCCTCGCCGGAGCGCAGGTGGAAACGGGCGGTCGCGAGCAACGCGATCACCGTCGATGCCGCAGCGGCCGAAAGCGAGGCGCGCAGGCCGAAGCGATCGGCGAGCAGGCCCCAGAGGGTGCTGCCGGCCGACAGGCCGGCGTAGAACGTGAGGAGATAGACCGAGAGGGCGCGCGCCCGGACCCATGCGGGGAGCGAGGTCTGGAACGCCACGTTCATGCTGGAGAGCGCCGAGAGCCAGGCGCCGCCCGAGAGCAGCATCGCGAGCAGGATCAGGGGGAAGCTGCGGACGAACGCGAGCGCCAACATGCCGGCCGCAAAAACCAGCGTCGCGACGATCACCACCAGGTCGGTCGAGTTGTTCCGCTTGAGCCGGGGGAGCACGAACGCCGCCGCGACCGCGCCGACCCCGAGCAGGCCGAGCAGCAAGCCGTACGATCCCGGCCCGCGGCCGAGCTCGACCCGGGCCACGACCGGCAACAGCGCCCAGAGCGCGCTGCCGCAGAAGACGAACGAGGTGCCGCGCCAGAGCACGGCGATCAATTCAGGAGCATGCCTGACGTAGCGGGCGCCCGTCTGGATCGCGCCAAAGAACCGTTCGGCCGGCAGCACCGACGGCTCGACCGGGCGTTTCCAGCGCAGCAACACCGCGAGCACCCCGAGAAACGAGACGGCGTTCAGAGCGAACGTGGCGGATGGCCCCGCCGCCGCGACCAGCAGGCCGCCGAGCGCAGGGCCGGCGGCGCGCGCGATGTTGAACCCGACACTGTTCAAGACGATCGCCTCGGGCAATTCTTCGCGCGGCACCAGCTCGGGCAGGATCGCCTGCCAAGCCGGACCGTTGAACGCGGTCCCCAGCCCGAGCAGGAAGGTAAACAGCAGGAGCACTCCGGGAGTCACCCCGCCGAGTGCTGAAACCAGCGCGAGCCCCGCGGCCGCAGCGAGCATCCACCCCTGGGTCACCACCAGCAGACGGCGGCGGTCCATCACGTCGGCGAGTGCACCGGCCGGCAAGGCGAGCAGGAACATCGGCAGGCTGGTCGCCACCTGGACCAGCGCCACCTGGGTGGACGAGGGGGTGAGCGTCGTCATCATCCAGGACGAGCCGACGCTCTGGAGCCAAGTCCCGATATTCGAAGCCACACTCGCGATCCAGAGCGAACGGAGCAGCGGGTAGCGCAACGGGCGCCAGGGGGATTTGGGGGGTGGGGTCATCGTTCGGGTGGACCTGATGCCAGAGCGCAGTTTGGCACGAGAAGCGGCTTCCTTGCCGGCGTCATTTTATGTTGCACATCTTGCAGATCGTCCCTGGCGTATCCACGCCAAAGTCGAGAAATCTGGCACTTCGTCCCGAAAGACTCGATTTCTCAAAATCCACTCCATATTGTTCGTCTCATGGGCACTTTTCGGACCTACCCGTAACGAACCAAGCCAAAACGGCGTTAGGTCGTAGGCGGGTGGTTGGCCGTGACCTACCCGACACGCTCGCAAAGGAGTGCGGAGCGTATCGTGTACCTGGAACTTCCGTTGAAAAAAGGGGACTCCTGACGCCTAGATGTGATATTCATCCACTTCCAGGCTTGTGCCATAGATGGCATAGACCGAGATCTGACCAATAAAGGCATCTTGAGCATCCATAGGTTCTCGTTTTCCACGCAGAGGAGGAGGTGTACCTTGGCCCAAACGATCAAGCTGGTACTCGGTGGCAAGCTGCTCGAACAGGTGCTCGCGGCGGCCGCCGCCGATGAGATCTCGA
>JANNIH010000156.1:0-11949 GCA_031404815.1 Holophagales bacterium
GCGCAGGCGGCGCAGGAACGCCGGGTCGAGCGCGCTCTTCATGTTGGTCGCCAGGATGGCGAGGCCCTTGTAGGACTCGATGCGCTGGAGCAGGTAGTTGATCTCGATGTTGGCGTAGCGGTCGTGGCTGTCCTTCACCTCGCTCCGCTTGCCGAACAGGGCGTCGGCCTCGTCGAAGAACAACAGGGCGCCGCCGTCTTCCGCGGCGTCGAACAGGCGGCGCAGGTTCTTCTCGGTCTCGCCGATGTATTTGCTCACCACGGCCGAGAGGTCGATGCGGTAGAGGTTCAGGCGCAGCTCGTTGGCCAGCACCTCGGCCGCCATGGTCTTGCCGGTGCCGCTCTCGCCCGCGAACAGGGCATTGATGCCGAGGCCGCGCGTGCGCTTCTCGGCAAAACCCCACTCCTCGTAGACCCGGGCGCGCTGACCCACCTGGGCGGCGATCTGGCGCAGGAGGTCGAGGTCCGCCTCAGGCAGCACCAGGTCCGACCAGGTGGCCCGCGGCTCGATGCGCTGGGCTAGCGACTCGAGCCGCGGACGGGTGCTCTTCAAGCAGGCGTCCCACAGCCGCTCGTTCAAATTACCCAGCTCGATCTCGCTCTCGAAGGGCCGGCTAAGAGCCTCGCGGGCGATCTGGCGCAGGCTTGCGAGGTTCAAATTGAACTGGCCGGCGAGCCGCTGAGGGGCATCGGCGGCCGACTCCCCCAGCGCGTCGCCCCAAGCCTGCCGCTGCTCGGCGGGGGTCGGTTTCTCGACGTCGAGCCCCACGGTGTCGCCCCCCAGGCCGGGCCGTACGTCCTGAGTGTCTACCAGCAGGACGCCGTGGAAGCGGGCGACGAAGCGGCTGATCGGCGGCGCCTGGCCCTCGGCGGGGGTGGACTTCTCCACCTCGTGGGCGTCGAGGTAGACGGCGAACGGCCAGAGCGCCATCTCCCGCTGCACCAGCCGGGAGAGGGTTTCGAGGTCGGCGACCTGCGTGGGCATCAGCTCGGCCGGCAGCCGGTAGAGGCGCAGGCCCAGGGCGGACCCGACATGCCAGGCGATCAGCTGTTTGCTCGGCGCGTCCGGCCCCAGCAGTTGGAGCACCGGCAGGCGACGGCCTTGAGGAGACCGCTCCAGCCGGCGGACGATCTCCTCGACCACGGCCTGCTGGGAGGGCGGCAGGTCGATGTCCAGATCCGGCGGTTCCAGCGGCAGGAGGAGCGGCGCCAGGCGGTCGTCGAGGTAGTTGAGCCCTTTCAAATAGTTGACGATCCGTTCGTCGGCACGTAGCGCGGCGGTGGTGAGCGGCTGGGCTCCCGGCTGGTTGATCTCGATCAGCCGCCAATGGCGCAGGGGGCGCTCGGGCGACAGGGCGTCCCAGGCCGGATCGTCGAACAGGGCCATCGCCAGGGCGAAGGTCGGATGGGGGCGGGTGGGATCGTCCTGGGCGCGAGCGCAATGGAACGCGATGCGGGTGTCGAGCTCCAGGGCCGCGCAGAGCAGGAGGATGTCGCGCTCGAAACGCGAGAGCCCGAGCCGCTGGGCGAGCAGGAGGAGGGCCGGTGGCGGCTCGATCCGCTCGGCGGCGGCCATCGTCTCCGCCGCCTCGGCGATCTGCTGCTCGGTAACGGCATCCGAAGCCGGCGCCCGGTGGACGGAACCCGACGGCGCGGGTTCGGCCGGAGGCCGACGCAGGAAGCGGTGGGTGAACGAGGGAGGCTGGGCCAAGCCCGGCAACGGAGGTTCCGCCGGGGCGGGGGCGGCCGGAGCGCGCTCCCCGTCCGCCCCCATCTGCACCAGCCGTAGGCGCAGCCAGGCGAGCGCCGCCGCGAGGTAGGCGTCGTTGCCCTGCTGCCAGTCCGCTCGATCAGTCATGGATCTTCACCTTCTGAGAGGGATCGAAAGCGAGCTCCCCGCCGGGAAGACGCTCGATCAACAGGCTGTCCACTCCGTCGATCCGCAGGCGCAGGAAGTGCTCGCCGACGGCGGCATTCCTGGCGACGAAGGTCAGCGTACCGGTCTCGGCCGGATGGGCCTCCGCCGGCACTTCGCGGTCCCCGATCAGCAGCGCCGCGCGTTGGCCGGGGCGGACCCGCGGGCGGCATGTCACGGTGATCTCGGCCGACCGGTCGGGCTGGCGCACGACATCGGGCGGCACCGAGAGAAGGGTCGGCGCGACCGAAAGGGCCAGCTCGTTGGTGGTACGAACGTCCTCTCCGTTCGTCAGGACCACAGCCAAGCTGTAGAGCCCCGCCACCCAGTGCGCCGGATCGGTCAGAGTGATCTCGATCTCGGTCGCCGTGCTCTTGCCGAGCGCGACCGGCGCCGGGCCGGACAGGTGCGGGTTGACCAGGCGCACGGCGGGAGCACCGGCGTCCAGGTGAAGACCTCTGAGCGTCACGAGATCGCCCGGCCGGGCGCTCCGTCGCCCCGCCGGCAGGAGGAGGTCGAGCAGGGTCGGGAATGGGGAATCCACGTCCGCCTGCGCAGTGACCCCGCGGTCCTCCTTGCCGCGCGCGAGCACCGGGAGCGGCGTCTTCGCCGGCCGCGTGCTCTCGATCAGCACGACCGAGACCTGATAGGCGGCAGAGGTCCGGTAGCTGCTCTGGCAGGCCGTCCAGAGCTTGGCGAGCTCTTCGAGCGGCAGGGGGAGCAGAGTGATGCGCACGCGCTCGGGCTGCTCGTGAAGGTCGCTCGCCAAAAGCTCGCCGGTGGCTATGTTCTTGATCTCGGTCCCATCGAGCAACGGATGGTCATGCAGGACGCTCATGGCGCGGCCGAGCAGGATCTGGCTTTTGACATCGTCCAGGTCGTCGCTGTAGGCGGTCAGCAGATAGGAGAGCATCAACGGCAGCGGCGGATGCCCCGTCTCCCCCGGCTTGAGCTGGCGCGGCATGTCCATGTTGCGCCAGGCCGCATCGGGCATCGTCTGGTACAGGAAGAGATTGACCTGGTCTCCGGTCGCGCCGTCGCGCGCCTTGTCCGGCGATCGGGTGGTGACCTTGACCGGCGAGAATAGGTCGAGCTTCTTGTCGAGAAGTTCGCGCAACGTGGCGGTGGTGGCGGCGACCGCCAGGGCGTTGCTCATCGGTCGCCTCCTTGGGACCTGCGCCGCAGGTATTCCTCGAGGCTGAGAGTGGAATTCGCGGCGGGGCGCGGACGGGAGGCTTCTGCCGGCGGCGGCGTCGCCCGCACTTCGATGCGGCCGATGGTGACCTGAATCGTGGGCGCCGGTGCCTCAGAGGCCCGGGGCGAGGCCGGGAAGACGGGTGGCGGCGCGGGAGGAGCCAGGGTCAGGCGCGGCTCCAGGACGACACGAGTCGGCGGCGCAGGCGGTATCGCCTTCGAGCCCTTACTCCCCGACCCGGTCTCCCGAGGGGCACGAGGGGAGAGGGGGGACAATTCGGGTGCGTCTTGCCGTAGGGCGGGTTCACGCACCGTCACGAGCTGAAGCCGATCCGGATGGGCAAACCCGGTTGGGATCGCATTCCCCCTCTCCCCTCGGGAGAGGGGGCCAGGGGGTGAGGGCTCGAAGGGCGAAACGCTCCGCCGGGCCGGGAGCCCCAGAGGAGAGACGGCTGTGGCCGTGGCCGGTGCGGACACGGCGAGCCGCACGTCCCTCGGCCTCGCAGTCTCGGAGAGCGGTTCCTGTGCCACTTCTTCCAGATTCCTTCGCGGCCGACGGCGCCGCACCGGCGCGGGCTCCTCCTCCACCACCGTTTCCGACGACACGATCCGAGGCCTCGCGGCCCGCACCGGACGGGCCGGAGAATCGATCTCCTCAGCCGCCGTCTCCAGAGTCGGCGGCTCTTCCGCCCACCTCTCCACCGCGAGCGACGGGGAGGGAGCGATCGGCTCGAAGCGCGACGCCAGGCGCGGCCGGAGGGCAATTCCCGCCGGGTCGAGGCTGCGCGCCGCCAGGTTGCCGAGGTAATCGCTCATCCGCCGACCAGCTCCAGGTAGGAGCGGCGCCGCCGGGGGCTCAAGTCGAGGATCTCCGCCTCGCACCAGCCGTACGCGCAGGCCAGGGCGTGGATCTCGTGGAGGAGCCCGCGCGCCCAGGCGTCCACCTCGGTCCAGAAGAAGGATGCGATGTCGAACACCGCCGGCCAGGCGTGGGCGCAGGCCGGACAGGAAAGGGCGAGCTCGACGTCCCCCTGCGGATCGGCGGCGGCCATCCGGTCGACGACCGCCTGAAGGACCGCCTCGGGCAGCCGGTCCGGAGGGGTCTCGTCTCCTTCCGGGCCGCGGGCCGAGAGGACGCAGCGGCCGAGCAGACGAAGGCGCGCGCCGTCCAGGCTCTCTCCGCCGGCCAGCGCAGCGACGTCCAGGCTGTCGGGGAGGCGGAAGGTCAGCTCGTAGCCCGCGACCGAGAGGGAGAGCGGCCCGATCGGATCGGCCGCCGCATAGTCCGGCGCTTCGTCGGCAGTGCCGCCCACACGGATGTCGTCCATGTCGAACGCGGTCTCCAGCCGCTCGCCGCAGGCGGGGCAGGCGGCGACGCTCATCAGCCGCGGTCCGAACGTCCACTCGCGCAGCGTCAGGAGCCGCCCGTCGCGCCGGCCCACGCTCTCGCGGGCCAGCTCTTCCGGTGGCGTCTCCGGGCAGGCGGCGGCGAGCAGCGTGAGCGCCCGACCGACCGGCGGCTCGGACGAGCCGCGTTCCCACGCGTCGAGCAGCTCCTGGGCGGACAGGGGACGCATGAGGTGCCTCTAGGCCGCCGGCTCGGTGAAGCTCGGCTCGCTCGGTTCCTGGAGCTCGTAGTCGCGCTCCCACCCCTCGTTTTCCAGCTTGATGTGCTGGATCGCGACGGCGTTGGCGTTGGCATCTAGATCCGGCAGCGCCTGGTATTCGGAGACCCAGGCGCGGTAGACCTTGTAGCGGATCGCCGGCTGCCCCGCCTCGTTGTAGAGTTCGATGATGACGTTCCGGCGGAAGTCCTTGAGCGACACCTCGGCGCCTAGACCCGAGCCGTAGTTCCACACCTTGTTCGCCCACTTCTCGAACTCGGTGTCGTGGGTCACCCCGCGATCCAGGGTGATCGCTTCGAACTTGGTGCGCCCCGGCGACTTGCGGGAGGAGCTCGGGTCGCCCCCCTCGCGGTGCTCGACCACCTCGGTGGTGCGCTTCAAGCCGCCGACCTTGCTGACCCCGGCGACCGGCGCCGTGCTGCCTTCCCAGAAGACCCGGAACTTGAAGTTCTTGTAGGGATCGAAACGCTGGGCGTTGACGGTGAACTGAGGCATTGCCATGTCTCCTTAGGTCTCGATCTGGCCGGCCAGCTGCTGGATCTTGATGATCACGAACTCGGCCGGCTTCAACGGCGCAAAGCCGACGACGATGTTGACGATGCCCAGGTTGATGTCGTTCTGCGTCGTGGTCTCTTTGTCGCACTTGACCAGGTAGGCGTCGCGCGGCGAGGAGCCCTGGAACGCTCCCTGGCGGAAGAGGTTGTGCATGAAGGCGCCGACGTTCATCCGGATCTGCGCCCACAGCGGCTCGTCGTTGGGTTCGAAGACGACCCACTGGGTGCCGCGGTAGAGGCTCTCCTCGATGAACAGCGCCGTGCGGCGAACCGGGATGTATTTCCACTCCGAGGCGAGGATGTCGTTGCCCTGCAACGTGCGCGCACCCCAGACGACGCGCCCCGCCGCGGCCTTGACCCGCAGGCAGTTGATGCCGAGCGGATTGAGCTCGCCGTTCTCGGCGTCGGTCAGCGAAACGCTCAGCTCCGGCACGCCGACCAGCGTCGCTTCGAGGCCGGCCGGCGCCTTCCAGACGCCGCGCTGGGTATCGGTGCGCGCAAAGATGCCGGCCACCGCACCGCACGGAGCGTAGTCCTCCGGCAGGCCGCACCGAAACGGGTTCGGTCGCCGCAAGCGCGGAAAAAACAGGGCGGCGTTCTTGCTGTTGGTGCCTACCGCCGACACTCCGTCTCTGGCGGCATCCTTATCGTTCCAGGCGCTCGGCGGATCGACGAGCAGCATCGCGCGCCGGTCCTCGCAGTATTTGGCCGCCTTGCCGACGAGATCCGGGTCCACGTCATCACCTTTGTAGGGGGGGATGCAGAGGATGTTGAAGAGATCGGCTTTCTGAAGCGCGTATAGGCCCTCCTTCGCCCCCTCCTGACCGGCCCCCGTGAAGCTGTCCTGTTGCAGCGCCTCGCCATCGACCGCCGGGGCGGTGACCTTGCTGGAAGCGCCGTCATCGTCCCAGATCCCCTTGGGGGCCGTCGGCGCGCCATGGGCGGTCGGAACCGCATTGGGCAGATCTTTGGCGCGCACCAGGCGGGAGCCGTTGCTCAGGACGTCATCCACGCGGCGCGCGGATTTGTCATCGACCATGAGGTTCTGAAAGGTCTCGGTCAGACCGGTGCGGGTGTCGCGAATCGTGAGGTTGAACAGCTTCGCCTTGTCGATCTTGAGCTGGTCGGCGACCTCCTGGGTGACCTCCTCAATGCGGGCCCGCAGCGTGTTGCCCCAAGCTCCCGAGGAAACCGCCACCAGCGACAGCCCCTGGGCGCTCAGCTCGGCCGTAGGTGGCTTTCCGTCCGTCTTACGGTACAGCCGCACGACGATCGCCTGCCCCCCTCCGTTCTGGAAGAAGTCCTGGACCGCGAAACCGAGCGCGCTGTCGGCCCAGAGACCGCCAAAGACCCGCTCGAAATCGCCAAAGCTGTTGATTACAACCGGTGTGTCGGTTGGTCCCCGTAAGGCCCGGCCGATGAACGCCGCGATCGACGTCGCCACCCCGGTGATGGTGCGGACGCCGCTCGGAATCTCCTCGATGTAGACGCCTGGATAGCTGACGGTGACTGGCATTGGGGTCCTCTCTGGCAAAGAGATTCAATCGGCCATGGCGCAAACGCCGGTCATTCGGCGTTCACAGTCATTTGACCGTATTGGCGACCCACTTCAAGTTTCGTTACAGCCTTTGCTACGAGGGAAACCGGCCAGACGAAAAACGACCCGGGCGTTGCCGCCCGGGCCGAGGAAGGAGATCGCGCCGAACCGAGCCGCGAGTGAGGCCGGCGCTTAGGAACCGCAGGTCTTGAAGGTCGCCATGTCGTCCACCGGCAGAGCGAGACGGCCCGCCGGATTGCTGAACTGCTTGGTGAGACCGGTCCGGGTGTCGATCACCGTCAAGGTGTAGTCGAGCTTGGTGGTCGCACCGGCGAGGACCTGGAAGACGTTCGCCGAGGAACAGGCGTCGTGCACGGTCACCAGCAGGTCGTACTGCTGATCGCCGAAGAACGAGAACAGCCCCGCCTCGCTGGTCAGCGGCTCGGCCGTCCCCAAATCGCTCGCACCTTGCGGCGTGCGCCAGGCCACCGTCACTTGGAACCGGTTCCCCGCCAGACAGAGCGTGGTGGTGCCCGGCACGCAAGAGGATGTCGAACCGTCGTTGTCGAGAACGTCGAGCATCGTGTTGCTTCGATCCGGATCGAGCGTCGCGCCGCCGGTGGGTGCCGAGAGCGCCAACCGAATCGTCTCGTTCCCTTCGCGAAGGGCGTCGGGGCGGATGCGCACCTGGAAGAATTTCCTCGTGCCGTCCCCGGCGTTCCAAGCCAGTGTGCCGCTCGCCGCGGTGAAGTCGGCGGGCGCAATCGCACTGCCGTTCGCGGCGGTCCAGCGGACGGTAACCCGCCCCTTGACGCCGTTCGAACGTTCGACCGCGACCCGGGCGAACACGTTCCCCTCGATCACCTGGTAGCTCGCGTCGTCGAACTTGAGCACACCCGGCCGGGTGGTGTCGTTATCCCCCAGGTTATCGCCGTCACCGCTCTCCAGGATGCGCCCCACCACGACGCCGCGCTGGCCGTCGATCGTGGCGCCCCCGGTCGGATTCGACAGGATCACCCGGAAGGTCTCGCCACCATCGGCGATCGCGTCGCCAAGCAGCGGGATCTCGATCACCTTGTTCGATCCATCCCCTGCGTTCCAGGTGAGCGTTCCGGTGACTGCCGCGAAATCGACGCCGCTGGTGCCGGTGCCGCTCTCGGTGCGGAAAGCGACCGAAACCGTCCCTTGCTCACCCATCGAACGCTCGACCGTAACCAGCGCCATCGCACCCTCGAATCCGGCGATATCGCTCTGGTCGAACTTGAGGACCCCGGCGCTGCCACCACCACCACCACCACCACCACCACCACCGCCTCCGCCTCCGCCACCACCACCACCGCCTCCGCCACCACCACCACCGCCACCACCACCACCACCGCCGCCACCGCCTCCACCACCACCGCCTCCACCGCCGTTGCCGAGGATGACCAGGGTTGAGGCACCGCGCTCCGAATCGATCGCGGCGCCGCTCGCGTTGGACAGGGTGAGGCCGATCGTCTCCGAGCCTTCAGGGTCCGAGTCGTTCAGGATCGGCACGGTAAACGTCTTGGTCAGACCATCGCCCGAACCCCAGGAGAGGGTGCCGGAAACCGCCATGTAGTCGGACCCGGCCGTCGCTGTACCGCCGCCGGTGGCGTAGGAGACCGACGCCGCGCCGTCCTCGCCTTGCGAGCGCTCGACCCGAATCACGGCGACGCCTGCGGTCTCGGCGATTTCAAAGGTCACTTCATCGAACTTCAGGACACCCGGCCCGCCGGCCAGCGCCGGAACGGCGGCCAGGAACAGAGCCGCAACAAGTGAAACCCACGATTTGGACATCGGATACCTCCACAGTCGGGAAAGGGAACAACCCACGAGATGGTTCCCGAACGAAACACCGCCCTCGCAGGCGGCAGGGTCAAGATATCCGCGGGTGAATGACACCGGGATGACAGAGCGGATCGCCGCCCTCTTCGCTTGGCCCTGACGTTCGTTGTGACAGCTGGGGAGGTGCGGTGGAACAAAAAGTCTCGAACCGGCTCGATCGACTAGGAGATAACCCCTTCGTCTTCACTATTGCGGCCGGTGCGGTGCAGCCGGGCCGGACCGGCGGCCTCGGCCTCGAGCCACTCGCGGACCTGCTTGAGCGCACCGACCGTCTCGACATCGCGTAACCCGAGTTCGACGGCGCGCTGCAGGTTCTCCGCCGCGGCGCGCAGCCAGTTCGGATTCTGGCTGAGCGCACGGCCGAGGGCGCCGAAATACTCCGGCTGCGGGTCCGTGCGTACGGCCTGGCGGAGCAGCTCGACCGCGAAGTGGTAGTCCTTGGCGCCGGCCAGGCCGGTCGCCCGCTCGTAGAGTTGGCGCGCCATTCGGCGCGTCTCGTCCTGCCGCGCCGCGCCGGACAGCTGGGTCGAGCCGCCGATATCGACCTCCCGGTCATAGCGGCGGCGGCGGTCGGGGTGGTTCAAGGTGAGGTACGCGGCGGTCGCCCGCTCGAACAGAAGCTCGAGCACCCCTTCGCGACCGGCGAGGCCGAGGGCCGGCGCATGCGAGGGGTGGACCGCCCGCGCCAGCCGCTCGTACCCGTCGTGGATCTCGTCCTCGCTCGCGGTCGGCGGGATCTCGAGCAGCTCGTACCAGGTCGCCGCCCCCATTGTGCCGATTAGGCGTGCGATCTCGGTACGGTGCACTGTGGCATCGCGATCGAGCGGGTGATCGGCCAGGCTCCGCGCGATCCGGCGCGAGAACTGCGCCAGCTCGTCTGCGGTGGGAGTGCCGTGGCCCAGGTTCGGTTCGATCATTTCATTCGCCGCTAGCAAAGGTCCCGCCAAGGTTGGCCCAGGCGGGACGCCGGGAGGACCGTCACCATCCCATCCGCTCGATCGCGTAGGGGAGCATCTTTCGCCACCAGGGCCAGTCGTGGTTGACGTCATGCCCCCAGAGGTCGAGCTCGTAGGGAATGCCCTTGGCGCCCAAGATCTCGGCCAGCCGGCGAGAGGCATCGGGGGCCTCGTACGCCCCTTGGCCGGAGAGGATGTGGATGCGCGAATCGTTCCGCAGCCGGTCGAGCGCCGGCCCTTCGAGCTTGGGCAGGTACCAGGCCGGATTGTTGAAATAGCAACTCTCGTCCGAATAGCCTTTGAAGTAGTCGGGCGCCAGATCGTAGAAACCGCTCATCGCGATCACCGAATCGAACAGGTCGGGCCGGCGGAAGAAGCAGTTCGCGGCATGGTAGGCGCCGAAGCTAGCGCCGGAGGTCGCGATCCGAATCTCCGGCGACTGGCAGAACTGGCGGATGTAGGGCACCACCTCGTCCTCGACATAGCGGACATAGAGCGCCTGGCGGCGCGCCTGCTCGGGCACCGGGAGTTTGTCGTCCATCCAGGCCTGGCTGTTGATGCTATTGATCGAGAAGACCCGGACCCGGCCGGCCTCGATCAGCGGCTCCATCGCTTTGACCAGCCAGAAGCGCTCGTTTTCAAGGTAGTCGGCAGCGGCGGTCGGGAACAACAGGAGAGGGTGTCCCCAATGCCCATAGGAGACGATCGGCATATCCTGACCGAGAATCGGGCTGCGCCAACCGTCGAGATGCTTTTCCATACGGCTTAATCCTCCTCCTTAAGGCATCCGCAAAGGCGGCGCCGAGTCTGCCGGGAACAGTGTCAGGATATCCGGCTCCGAGAAACCCTTCAAGCTCGGCGCAAAAACCGAGACTCTTAGGGGTGCGAGAAACCACCGAGACCGACCGATGCTGCTCTGCTCCGTCCCCTCCTGCCGCGCCCGGCTCGCGATCGATTCGGTCGGCGGAGCGCGCCGCGCGGTCTGCCCGGAGGGTCATTCGTACGACCGCGCCCGCTCCGGCTACTGGAACCTGCTCCAGCCGCAGGACCGGCGATCGAACACCCCGGGCGATTCGCCGGAGGCCGCAAAAGCCCGCCGGCTGCTCGCCGATCGCGGGCTCGACGCGCCACTCTTTGCCGCCCTACTGCCAATTCTCGGCACCTGGGACCCCCTTCCACACCCTACGGTGTTAGACGTCGGCTGCGGCGAAGGGGCGTTTCTGACCTTCTTGGGCCAACAACGCCCGATCGACGCTTGGGGGGTCGACCTCTCCACCCCCGCGATCGACCTGGCCGCCCGCCGGAGCCCCCAAGCCACCTGGGTGATCGCGAACGCCGATCGCCACCTCCCGCTCGCCGATCACTCGTTTTCACTCATCACCTCACTCACCGCCCGCCGCAACCCGGAGGAGTTCCACCGGCTCCTGGCCCCCGGCGGACGGCTGGTGATCGCCCTCCCCGGCCCCGACGACCTGATCGAGCTGCGCACCGCCGTCCTCGGCCAGGGCGACCGCCGCGAGCGGCTGGCCGGTGCGCTCGACGAACTCTCCCCCTTCTTCGAGGTCCTGGGAACCGAACGGATCGATTGGACCGCCACGCTCGACGAAGCGGGCATCGCCGCCTTGCTCGCCGCGACCTACCGGGGCGGGCGGCCTGGTCGGTCGGAGCGGGCGTTTGGGTTGGCGGGGACTGCCGTGACTTTCAGCCGGGATGTGGCGTGGTTGAAGGGGTAGGGGCGCACCTGCGTGTGCGCCCTAGGCTGGGCACGATCTGTCGTCCCACAACCCTTCGAAGCTGAGCCGACCGGGCCGACCGCTCGGCGCACACTTCTCTATGTCAGGGGCCGCGCCGACCTTCCGCTTGAGGGAGGCCCGGAAGCGGCCCCGAAAGAGGAGGTCCGACCATGTCTCGCCGTGCCCTTTCCATCGCTTTCACCGCCGTCTGGCTGACCCTCGGCGGGTGGAGCCCGTTCGAGCGCGCCGGTGCGTTTCTCTCCGGCCTGTTCGCGCCGCTCGACGCGGGCAGCACCATCGACCCCAACGGCCGCCCTACCCCGCCGACTCAGGACTTCGGCAGCACCATCGACCCCGACGGCCGACCGGTCCCGCCGCCCCAGAATTTCGGCAGCACCATCGATCCCAACGGCTGACTCAACTCTTTTCCCTTCCCTCCCCTCCCGAGGCGGGGAGGGATTTTTCGTGAAGCCGCCTTTTTTGTCACGAAATACCCGGGCAGAGGTACCTACAACCGGACGAATCCCCCCTTCGAGCTGTCCGCCCTTTCCGCCGCCGCGATGGCGAACG
>JANNIH010000157.1:0-40829 GCA_031404815.1 Holophagales bacterium
GGATCTCGTCGGGATAGCGCAGCTGCTGCATCACCACCCCCTGTTCGTAGGGGCGGAGCAGCACGAGGTAGTCCTTCCCCCGCGCGCGATAGCGGGCGATCGCCGCGCGACCGGTGTCGCGCATCGCCTGGGAGAGCAGCAGGTAGGGCCGGTCGCCCCCCTTGTCCGGTCCCAGATAATAGGTTTTCTCGAAATAGATCGGATCGACTTTCTCCAGCGGAATGAACTCCGTGATGTCGATCGCGTTCGTCGGCTCCGGCATCAGGGCTTTCAGCTCATCGTCGCTGAAGAGAACGTATTGCCCCTTGGTGTACTCGAAACCCTTCACCATCTCGTCTTTACCGACGATTTCGTTGTCGGTCGGGCAGATGTACTGCTGCTTCAAGCGGCTACCGCACTTCTTGTGCAGCATGTTCAGATGGATGCCGGTCGAGGCTTCCCCGGTCGAATAGAGCTTGATCGGGATCGAAACGAGGCCGAAAGAGACGGTGCCGGAGGCGTAGGCTCGTGCGCTCATGCGGGCTATCATACTCCGGTCTAAACGCCGATGAAACCAGAGAAATCCGATCGTCCCGCCCAGGGTTCGGCCAGCCCCGCCGGGGGCCTCGCAAAGTACCGCGCGAAGCGCGACGCCAGAAAGACCCCCGAGCCGATGGGAGTGGAGGGTGCCGAACGGCCGCGCCTGTTCGTCGTTCAGCAGCATGCGGCGCGGGCGCTCCATTGGGATCTACGCATGGAGATCGGCGGCGCGCTCAAGTCGTGGGCGGTGCCGAAAGGACCGTCGGACGATCCGCACGAAAAGCGGATGGCGGTGCAGGTGGAGGATCATCCGCTCGAGTATGCCGATTTTGAAGGGATCATCCCGAAAGGCAACTACGGCGCGGGGCAGATGATCGTCTGGGACCGCGGGCGCTACGTGCCGCTGCTCGATATGGAAGAGGGATTGCATACCGGCAAGCTGCTGTTCGAATTGAAAGGTTACAAACTGCGCGGCCGGTGGACGCTGGTCAAGCTCAAGAAAGAGCCGGCCGGCTGGCTGCTGATCAAAGAGCGCGACGAATGGGCGAACGCCACCGGCGAGGCGGGTTTCTCCCCCAGGTCGATCCTTTCGGGATTGACGGTCGAAGACCTCCGTGACGGCGATCCGCGCGCCGAGCAGATTCGCGCCGAGCTCGCCCGGCTCGGCGCGCCCGAGAGGGACCTTGGAGCCCGCGAGGTCAAACTGATGCTCGCCGAGACGCGCGAGACACCGTTCACGCGCGTCGGCTGGCTGTTCGAGCTCAAGTACGACGGCTATCGGCTGCTGGCCGAGAAAGCCGACGGCGAAGCGCGGCTGCTCTATCGCAGCGGACGCGACGCCACGCGCACGTTTCCTGAGATCGCCCGCGCGATCGCGGCGCTCCCTTATTCTTCGTTCGTGCTCGACGGCGAGGTCGTGGTGGTCGAGGAGTCGGGGCATCCGAGTTTCCAGCGGCTCCAAAAGCGTGGCCAGATCGGCGGCGCGCTCGAAGCGGAGCGGGCGGCGGTCGAACATCCCGCAACGCTCTTCTCCTTCGACCTGCTGGCGTTCGAGGGGTTCGATCTGCGCCCGCTCCCCCTGCTCGAAAGGAAGCGCCTGCTCGAACGGATGTTGCCCCAGGCCGGGGTGATCCGCTACACCGATCATGTCGAAACCCAAGGCGTCGATCTCTTCGGCGCGGTCACCGCCCTCGGCCTCGAAGGGATCATGGCGAAACGGGCGGCCGGCCCCTACCGGAACGGACGGCATGCGGATTGGCTGAAGATCCGCGTCGATTCAACCGGCGATTTCGCGGTCGTCGGCTGGAAAGAGTCGGAATCGCGCGGCCGGCCGGGCTTTGCCGGGCTCCACCTCGCGGTCCGCGAGGGAGACGGCTGGAGCTATGCGGGGAGCGTCGGCAGCGGCTTTACCGAAAAGCAGCTGAACGAGATCCGGCAGGCCCTCGAACCGTTCCGGCGCCTAAAACCCGTCGTTTCCGGTGCGCTGCCGAAGAGCGGTCGCCACGTCTGGCTCGATCCTCGGCTCGCGGTCGAGATCCGCTTCAAGGAGTGGACGAACGACGGCCACCTGCGCCACCCGGTCTTCCTCCGACTACGCCCCGACAAGCCGGTCGAAGAGTGCGTGCGGCAGGGAGCCTCGATGATCCCTAAGAACGACGATGATGACGACGACACCGAGCCTCCGGCTCCCCTGCCGGCAACCGCCTCGAAGCGGAAGCTCGCATTCACCCACCGCGAGAAGGTGTTCTGGCCGGCGGAGGGGTACACCAAAGGGGATCTGATCGACTATTACCTGGCGATCGGCCCCGCGATCCTCCCCTACCTGCTCGACCGCCCGCTCGTGCTCGATCGCTACCCGGATGGGATCGAAGGAAAATCTTTCTATCAGAAAGACGCGTCACGCTTCCTCCCCGAATGGATTCGCACGGTCGCGATCCGCAGCGAATCGGGCGAGCAGGGACCGCGGGATATCCACTACATCCTGTGCGACGACGCGGACACGCTCGCGTTCCTCGCGAATCTAGGCGTGATCCCGCTCCACGTCTGGGCGAGCCGCGCGGATCGAATCGACCGACCCGATTGGGCGATCCTCGATCTCGATCCGAAAGGGGCGCCGTTCGCGGACGTGATCGCGATCGCGCGCTTCCTGGGCAATTTCTGCCGCGAGATCGGCTGGACGCCGTTTTTGAAGACCAGCGGCGGCTCGGGGTTGCACATCCTCTTGCCGCTGGCGAGAACCTGCGGTTTCGAGCAGGCGCGCCAGCTCGCCGAGGTGATCGCCCGCCACGCCGCCCATACGCTGCCGCAGATCGCGACGATCGAGCGCAACCTCGCCGCCCGCCGCGGCCGGGTCTACATCGATTTTCTCCAGAACGGCCGCGGCAAGTTGATCGCCGCCCCGTTCTCCGCCCGACCGCGGCCGGGGGCCACGGTCTCGACCCCGCTTCGCTGGGAGGAACTCAAGAGCACCCTCCACCCGAGCCAATTCAC
Organism: Holophagales bacterium; assembly: GCA_031404815.1. GTDB lineage: Bacteria > Acidobacteriota > Thermoanaerobaculia > Multivoradales > UBA5704 > DASYKS01. The sequence continues at coordinate 3,010 of JANNIH010000157.1, forward strand.
CATCCGCTCGGTCCCCCGCCGGGTGCGAGCGCTCAAAGGTGATCCGCTGGCCGATCTACTCACGATCGAGCCGGATCTGGCGGCGATTCTCGAAGCGTTGCACGCCCGGGTGTGAAGCGCTATGGCAGGCCCGCGAGAAACCCCGCGATCGCCTCGATCCCCTGTTCCAGGTTTTGCGCCTCGGTGCGGCCGGAGCGGACCAGCGGTTTCCACGAATGCTCGCCCGATTCGAGCCATTCGATCCGGACCGCGGGCGAGAGCGCGTAGGCCGAAACCTCCTCGCGGGTGCCGAACGGGTCGCGCGTCCCCTGGGCGATCAGGGTCGGGGTGCAGAGGGCCGCAAGGTGCGTCGTACGTAGCTTCTCCGGCTGCCCCGGCGGGTGGAACGGATAGCCGAGGCAGACGAGCGCCGCGGCCTCCACCTCGTCGGCGATCAAACTCGCCATCCGCCCGCCGAGCGACTTGCCGCCGATCGCCACGTGGCCCCCCGCCTCGGCGCGCACCGCCGCGAGCGCCGCGCGCCACGATTCGAGCAGCACGGCGGTTCGATCGGGAGGTCCCCCGCGGCCCCCCGCGCGCCGGGCGTGCATGTAGGGGAATTCAAACCGCGCGACGCGGACCCCGCGATCGGCGAGCCCGCTCGCGATCGTCTCCAGAAACGGCGAATCCATCGGCGCGCCGGAGCCGTGGGCGAGCACGAGAGTCTGGGTTCCGTCGACGGGACCGTTCCAGAGGAAGGGAGACATGGGTGGGTATTCTGCCCGGGTTTGGGGTGAGAGCCAAGCGTTCCGCAACGAACGCAGCACCTCACAACAGCACCTCACAGCAGCACCTCACAACAACGCGCTACAACAACTGTCGCCTCTTGACCTCCAGATACGCGTTCACCGCTTCGATCCCTGCGTCGCCGGGGGGCGCCTCGACCACCAGGGCGCCCCTGCGGCGCAGGTCGGCGAGGGTATGGCGGCGTTCGACCCAGAGGTCGCGGGCGACCAGGGCGCGGCAGAGGTCGGGCTTTTCGGTCGGCAGCGCGGTGGCTTCCGCTTCGAGCGCGGGATCGGCGAAGGTGAGGACCACGGCGACGTGTTTGGGCATCAGCTGGGCGACCGCGCGGGCGAGCGTGCGCTCTTCGTCGAGCTCCGGCAGGATGGTCACGATCACGATCAGCGAGCGGGTCTTCAAGCGGCGGCGCAGGTGGGCGGCGAGCGCCAGATAGTCGGTCGGCCGGTCCGCCGTCGCGATCTCAGCGGCGCGGGCGGTGAGCGCGCGCAAATGCGCCATCCCCCGCCCTTGGCCGAGACTGCATGAGCCGCCGGCGGTGCCGGCGTCGGCCTCGTCGTCGAAGCCTAAGAAACCGACCCGGTCTTCCATCCGGTCGCAGATCGAGGCGAGTAGGACCGCGGCGTTCGCCGCGTGATCGAGCCGGGTGAGCGGCCCCACCCGCGCCGCCATCCGGTGGCCGCGATCAACGCAGATCAGCACGTCTTGCGCGCGGTCGAGCCGATACTCGCGGGTGATCGGTTTGCCGTGGCGCGCGCTCGCCTTCCAGGCCACGTCGCGCAGGTCGTCGCCCGCGACATAGTCGCGCAGACGATCGAACTCGCGCCCCTTGCCGAGCCGCGGCGCGGCGCGCGAGCCGAGCCCGGAGAGAAACAGCCGATCGAGCTCACGGCGCATCCGGCGCACCGCGAGCAGGCTCGGCAGGACGGTGAGGGTCGGCGGGGGGGCCGGAGACGCCGCCGGAGACGCCGCAGGCCTCTCCGAACCGGCCTCGGCGACGACCGCGACCTCGACGATCCGCTCGATCCAACCGTCACGGCTCACGGTGAGCCAAGGGGCGGAGAGCGCGGCGCTCCCCCGCCGCACCGCGCGCACCGGCAGCTCGAACGGGACGGTGGCAAAGCCCGCGCGGAGCGCCACGGTCGCCTCGGCCCGGCTCGCCCGGCGGTCGATCAGCTCGGGCCAGAGTTGGCGGAGAGAAAGGGTCAGGGTCTCTCCGCCGGCCCCTTCGCGCGCCTCTCGAATCCGCAGGATGAGCGCCACCTGCTCCTCCTCGCCGAGCGAGAGGACGAGCCGCTCCGCCCGCTCGACGGAGAAGCTGAGCCGGCCGAGCGCGCGGCGCTCCCGCCAGGCGAGAGCGACCAGCACCAGCGCCGCGGTGATCGACGGGAGCGCCGCGAACGCCACCCCCGGGATCCAGGGCGCGAGGAGCGCCGAGAGGGCCACCAGACCCAAAGCGCGGATCCATCGTACGGTCGGGCGCCAGGCCGGTTGGCGGGCCGGTTGGCGGGCCGGTTGGCGGCCGCGGATCGTGGGCAATGCCCCGGAGGGCGAAGTGGGGCTCAGCGCGGGACCTCCACCTGCTCGAAAACCCGGCGCAACAGGTCGGAGAGGCGCACCCCCTCCATCTCCGCCTCGGGGGTCAGGATGACCCGATGGACGAGCACCGGCTCGGCCATCTCTTTGACATCGTCCGGCGTGGCGAAATCGCGACCGCGCAAGATGGCGATCGCGCGCGCCACGTCGAGCAGCGCGAGCGAGGCGCGCGGGCCGGCTCCGATCTGCACCGAATCGTGGTCGCGGGTCTTCGCCACCACGCGCTGAATGTAGGAGATCAGTGCCGGCTCGACACGCACCCGTTCCGAGACCACGCGGCGCGCCGCGACCAATTCCGCCGTGGTCATCATCGGCGCGAGATTCGCCACCTCCTCGTGCAGGCGGTGGCCGGAAGCGTAGGCGGCGAGGATCGACGTCTCGTCTTCTGCGCTCGGCAAATCGATCGAGATCTTGAGCAGGAAGCGATCGCGCTGCGCCTCGGGCAGCGGATAGGTCCCTTCGAACTCGATCGGGTTCTGGGTCGCGACGACCAGGAAGACCGGCGAGATTGGGTGCCTCTCGCCGTCGATCGTGGCCGCCCGCTCCTGCATCGCTTCGAGCAGGGCGGACTGAGTGCGCGGCGGCGTCCGGTTCACCTCGTCGGCGAGCAGCAGGTCGCAGAAGATCGGCCCGGCGCGGAAGTCGAACTCCTGCGTCTTCGGGTTGAAGATGTTCGTGCCCAGTAGGTCCGCGGGCATCAGGTCGGGGGTGAACTGGATGCGCCGGAAGCGCCCGCCGAGCAGGCGCGAGAGGCTCAAAGCGAGCAATGTCTTGGCCGTTCCCGGCACCCCTTCGAGCAGCGCGTGCCCCCCCGCGAGCAGGCAGGCGAGCAGCTGCTCCTTGACCCGGGCTTGGCCGATCACCACCCGGTCGAGCTGGGCCGAAAGCGCGGCGAAGCGCTCTCCTACCTGGGCGGTGTCTCGATCGGCCGGCTCTCCGCCGAAGGCTCCGGACGGCGTGGACGGCGCGGGCGGCGCGGGTTCAGCCGGTAGAGCGCCGACGTTTGTGGTCTCGGACATCGATCCTCCCAAAAGCAACGTTGACGATCCGCAACCGGCGGGAGAGCTCCTCGCGCGAGATCTCGGGCGCGCCGACTTCCGGCGGTGAGAATCCCGGCAGCAGGAGGTTCATCCGCCCGGCGAGCCCGGAGCCGGAGAGCCCCGTCTCGGCCGCGACGGTGCGGACCAGGTTGTCGTGATGAAGGCGCAGGGCGTCGACCCGACGCAGCGCGCGGTCGTACAGCTCGGCGAGCGCGTCGACCAGGTCGACCGCATCGCTGCGTAGATCTGCGGCATCGCGCTCCGGCGGCCCCTGGGGTGAGCGCGCGCGCCGGAACGCGGCGGCCACGCCCAGCAGCGCGAGCAGGAGCGCCGGGCCGAAGCCCCAGCCGGTGAGCAACGCCAAGGTGCCCGGGTGACGTTCGAGACCATGGAGGCGCTCATCAAAAAAGATCGGTCGCGCCCCGGGCGGCCCGGCGAGCGCTTCGAGCAGCGCCAGATGATCCCCCTCTGCGAGCCGGTCGTTGGCGAAAATCTCGGGGCAGCCGAGCATGATCACCTCGCCCTGGCCGAGCACCAGCCGGGCGACCAACGGCTGCTCGGCCGCCAGAAACACTCGGGTCGCGAGCGTGAGCGGCACCCCGGCGAGCGCGCGCATCGGCTTCGGCTCGATTCGCCGCACCCCCGGCCAGAGCGGGAAGACTTTCGCGATGCGCGCGGAGGCCGGCAGATCGGAGACGCGGAGCGGCCCGTACCAAACCCCGGTCGCGATCACCAGGCGCCCGCCCCGTTGCACCCAGGCCTCCTCGTCGTCGGTGAGCAGAGCGGAAGGGCGCGCCGGCCCGTCCTCGTCCGGGTCGTCTCGGCCCTCTTCATCGCCGTCGCCTCTGGGGTCGCCCTTCTTCTCGCTCTTCTTGCTGTCGCCCTTCGGGCTCGTCGCGCCGCCCTTCTTCGCGCCGTCCTTCTTTGCGCCGTCCTTCTTCGCGCCGCCCGGCTCGTCTTTTTTCTCGTCGCCGTTCTCGTCTTTCTCGTCGTCGTCATCCGTCGCCCACCGTCCGAGGAACGGAGCCTCCGGCGGCGCGAGCCGGAACACCACGGCGTTGGCCGGCAGCTCCTGGCCGTCGATCCGGCGCAACAAGGGCTCGACCCGGGCGCCCGCGCCGGCCCGTTCGGCCAGCACCCCGCGCGCGAGCGAGGTTCCTTCCGGACCGCGGTCGAGGCTCGATCCGGGGCTCGCGAACGCCGCGCGTTCGGCGCGTTCGTCGCCCGCCACCCAGAGAAGGGTCGCCCCGGCATAGGCCGCGATCGCAGCGACCACCAGCACCTGTGCGCGGCGGCTCAAGCGCGGCTCCCGCCGAGGTCGCGCACGGCGCCGAGCAGACGTGACGCCAGCTCGGCCGCCGCGGCCAACGCCTCGGGCGCGCTTCGTTCGCGGCCGTACCACTCGCGCTCGAAACGGCGGGTGAGATCGGCAAAACCGGGACGCACTTCGAGGGAAGGCGAGAGCGACGCGACGTACTCCCAGTTGGTCCGCCCGCGCCGATAGTGGACAAAGCCGGTCCGATAGAGGGCGACCAGCACGGCGTGGTACCAGGCGCGGACCGCCTCGCGCGTCCGCCCGGCCTGTTCCAACTGCCGGGCATAGCGCTCCCACTCGGCGACCTCGCGCGACAGCGGATCGTCATCGGCCGCGGGGGGCCTCGGTGGCTCAGCGGCTCCGCCGGAACCGGTCGGCGCCCGGCGGCGGCGAACGTAGAGCATCACCCCGCCGGCCAGACCGAGCGCGATCAACAGCGTGATCGCGATCGACAGATTGGAGACCACCCCGGTCGCGACGGGCTGCTTCTCCGCCTTGAACAACCGATTGAGCCAATCGAGGATCTTCCGGCCGAGGGTGCGCAGCGCGCGGGAGAGCGGTTCGAAGAATTCGCCGAGCGCAGCGAGCGCCCCTTCGGGCGGCTTCGGCCGCGGCAGCGCGCCACCACCCGGCAGGTCGGCGAGCTTTTCGCGCGCGCGCAGGCGTTCGAGCCGCGCGAGCGCCTCATCCCGCGAACCGGCGGCTTCGGTACCGCCGGGCGCATCGCCGAGGGAACTCGGCAGAGCGAGAGCCGCGATGAGATGCGCGAGGCGGCGGGAATTGCCGCCGCCGGGGCCGCGGGCGGTCGCGAGATTCGTCGCGCGGGCGATCGGGCCGAGCAGCGAGGCGTCTGGGGCGATCTCTTCCCCGCGCCCCACCGCCGATGGAACGTGCACCCGAAAGCCGAGCAGCGCGCGCGCGGCGAGACCCGCGCCCACCCAGTCGCCGGCATCGAGTTGTCCCTTGAGACCGAGCAGACGCTGCCGGTAGTCGCCCACCGAGATCTGGGCGGCATCCGCCGTCGAGGAAACCGCGGCGAGCAGCCCGAACAGGAGCGGCAGCGCGAGCTTGGCGAATCGTCGGCCGGTCATGCCGCGCCCTCTGTTCTCTTTTCCACTTCGTGGATCTCCGCGAGTTCGGCGATCCACCCCGCGAGGTCGTCGCCGCTCGCCCGGGCGCGCCCACGGTGGACGATGATCGACAGCCCCGCGACCCAGAACGGCTCGACCGCGAGGCAGGCGCCCGCCACCAGGAGCAGGACGAACAGACGGTTACCGGGCGACAGCACCTGCTCCCACCAGACCGAAGTGCCCCCACCAGCGAACAGCATCTCGGCCGCCATAAGCCCTCCTTGAAACAGGACGTACAGCTCGATCGCGGCGATCAGAGCGCCGACGCACGCCGAAAAGAAGAGGCCGACCAGCAGCCAGGGGGAACCGAAGCCGGAAAGCACGGTGGCGATCGGCGCCCACAAACCCGGCCGCTCCTGAAACGGCGTGGTCGCGGCGGCCAACCCGGCCAACAGCGCGATCAGAGGGAGGGTGAAGATCATCCAACCGGCCGCCGGATAGAGCGCCGCCGCGACCAGGGCGACATAGAGCCCCGACAGGTAGGAGCGCCAGGGGACGCCGAAGCGCGAACGCCCAAGTGCACCGTCATCGCCCGAGAGCGCGATCGAGCAGCCACGGGCCAGTTGGGCGCGCCCCCAAAACGCGAGCGGCAGGGCGGCCACGGTCCAAAAGGAGAGCGCGATCAGATACCGCCCATGCTCCGTCGCGGTCGATCCGAGCTCGACGAGTCGATGGATCAGCCAGACCTGGAGCAGCCGCCAGGGGAGCGACGCGAGCACGCAGAGCGCCGAGCGCTCGGGCAGCTCGCGGACGACCAGCAGCGCCGACCGATCGAGCAGCTCGCCCAATCCCAAGCGCTCTCTCAACTGGCGGCTCCGGCGAGCAGTTCGATCAATCCCAAGCGCTCTCTCAAGAGGCGGCTCCGGCGAGCAGTTCGGCACAGAGACCGAACACCCAGGCGCCGAAGAAGACCGCCAAGATCGCCGCCGTCGCGAGGCCGAGCCCCAACCCGAGCCAGCCCCGGAGCGTGCCGCGCTTCTCGCTCTCCTTGCGCCGCGCCGAAAGGCACGAGGCGCAGAGAAAGATCCCTTCCCAGGGCGTGGCGCAGCCCCGGCAGAGGGCGGTTCGGCACGACACGCAAAGCGCGTGCGCCGGGCGGTCGGGGTGATGGGTGCACCGCTCTCGGCGGGGGGTCGAAGGGTTTGCGATCATGCGTTTTTGGCGTCTGGATGCGAGCCTGTACACACCAGGCGGCGTTCTCGGTGTCTGATAGCATACCCGGGTCCACCCGGTACGAGAGACACGCAAGAGAGGCGGATCGTTCGGATTCGCTCGAACGGAACCCACGATGCCCTGCAAAAACCACCCCTTCGTCGAAGACGGTCTCGTTCGTTGCGCACGCTGCGCCGAATCCTTCTGCCCGGATTGCTACGTCGAGCTGGCCGGCCTGCCGTTCTGCGCCGAGTGCAAGGTCCAGCGCCTGCTCGACTTGCGGGCGGGAGCTTCGCCCGAGGCCGGCCAACTCCACCTCGCCTCGATCGGCCGCCGATTCGGCGCCATGTTCCTCGACGGTATCTTCCTCTTCATCCCGATGATGCTCCTCGGAATCATCGCGGTCTTCGCGGTGATGATGCCGCTCGGAATGATGGATCCCGGCGCCTCCCCCGACCTGTTCGCCACCGGTCTGCAGCTGGGACTGCAACTGGTTCTGATGCTCTTCGGCTTCGTGGCCGGCATTCTTTACCACGGAATCCAGATCGCCCGGAGCGGCCAGACGTTCGGCAAGCGGATCATCGGCCTCAAAGTGGTCTCGCCCGACGGCAGCGACGTTCGGCCGCGGCAAGCGTGGATCCGGGCCTTGGTGACGCAGGCGTTCGGGTTGCTTTCTTGCATTGGGCTGATCAACTACCTCACCGCGTTCGGCGCCGAGCGGACCTGCATCCACGACATGGCGGCCAAAACCCGGGTGGTCAATTGGCCATGACGGCCGCACGACCGCAGCGCTCTCTGCTCTGCCCGCGCTGCCGGCTGCCGTTGCCCGATTTCACCGAGTGGCCGCCGGAAAACACCTGTGCCGCTTGCGGCACCTCGTTCGAGGCGATCGCGTTTACGCCCACCACCCCGCTGGTGCGCTCTCCCGTCGCCATTTCGCACGCCCCGGCGTTCGGTGCGGAGGGCGCAAGCGGCGGGTCGGAAGAGGCCGCAGGGGCGACGGCGTGCGCCCAACACCCGAGCCACGCGGCGGTCGCCAACTGTTCGCGCTGCGGCGTGTTCGTTTGCGACCTTTGCCGCATTCCGCTCGATGCCTTGGAGCTCTGCCCCGCCTGCTTCGACCGACTGAGCCGTGAAGGCTCGCTCGCCGCGGTCGAGACCCAGTTTTTCGACGCCTCGGGGCTCGCGCTCACCCTCGGGATCTTGGGCAATCTGATGAGCTGTTTCGGCATCGTGGTCGGCCCGCCGGTCATCTTCCTCGCGCTCAAAGGGCTCGCGCAACGTCGCGCCTGGCGCGAAGCGGGCGGCCGGGCCGGGCCGATCTTCGCGATGGTCCTCGGCGCGCTCCAGATCGTGATCTCGATCGGGTTCATCGCCCTGATGTTCGCAGGCATCGCGATGAACGCCGACGGGAAGAAACCGTGACCGCCGAGCCGCTTGAGATCGGCGCCGAGAGCGTCGAGCGCCGCCTGCTCGCGCGCGATTCGAGCCTCGCCGAGCGGATCCGCGTCTACCGCCGCGGCGAGAGCCTCGAGATCGACACCTCGAGCTTCTATCGGATCACCCGTCACCGGGTGCTGTTCGAGGAGGTGGTGCTCGCAACGCTCCATCGCGGCCGGAGCTGGCGCTCGGTGCTGGGGCTCGCCCTGGTCGGGCTATGTCTCGGCTCGGTCGTTTCCGTGCTCACCGAATCGAACGGCGGCGAGACGGCCCTCTGGATCTTCGGACCTCCGCTCGTGTTCTCGATCATCGGCTACCTGATCCCCGATTGGGTGCTCTCGGTCCAGAGCCGTCGCACCTGGACCCGCATGCGCTTCGGCGCGCGACGGACCAAGGCCCGCAGGGTCTTCGACGAGCTGGTCGCCGCGATCCGCGAGACCCAAGGCCGCCTCGCCGCGGAGCGCCCGGCCGCGCCCGTTGCCCGCTCGCCGTTCGCTCCACCCCCCGCGGGCGAGCTCGAACGCCCGGAACGGCCATTCGACGAGCCGATCCTCCCACCCCCGGGCGCTCCGGCCGAGCCGGTCGAGCCGGTCGAGCCGATGGTGTAGCCTTCCGGCCATGTCGCGATCCCGAGCCAAAGCCCGCCATTCTTCCCTCAGACGTCGCCACTCCAAGCCGGGCAGCGCCCCCGGCATCTTGACTCCTTCTCCCGAATCCTCCGGTCCGGTTCGGATCTCGGTGATCGACTACGGGCCGGATCACATCGAAGAGATCGAGCTGACCCGGATCGAGGATGCGTTCGGCTACAAGGAGAGCGACAGCGTCACCTGGATCAACATCGAAGGGCTCTCGGATGTCGATCTGATCGCCCACCTCGGCGAGCGTTTCGGCTTTCACAAGCTGGCGCTCGAAGATGTGGTCAACTGCGGCCAGCGCCCCAAGGTCGAGCCGTACGAGGACCACGAGTTCCTGATTCTCCGTTCGGTGCGGGTCGAAGGGTCCGATCTGATCGGCGAGCAGATCAGCCTCTTTCTTGGCACCGGCTTCGTCGTCACTTTCCAAGAGATTCCGGGCGATTCGTGGGAGGCGGTGCGCGAGCGGATCCGACTCGGCCGCGGCTTGATCAGGAAGCGCGGCGCCGATTACCTGGCCTACGCGCTGATCGACGCGCTGATCGACGAGTTCTTCCCGGTCCTTGAGCGCTACGGGGAAGATATCGAACAGCTCGAGAACGAGCTGATCGCGAAGCCCTCTCCCGCCATGCTGATTGAGATCCACCGGATCAAGCGCGACTTGCTGATGCTGCGCCGCGCCGCCTGGCCCGAACGCGACCTGCTCAACTCGATCCTGCGCGACGGCTCGGAGCTGATCACACCGGAGACCCGCATCTTCCTCCGCGACTGTTACGACCATGTCGTCCAGACGATCGACGTGATCGAGACCTACCGCGAGCTGGCCGGCGGCATGCTCGACGTCTACCTGTCGAGCCAAAGCCACCGGATGAACGAGATCATGAAGGTCCTGACCATCCTGTCGTCGATCTTCATCCCGCTCTCGTTCGTCGCGGGCGTGTACGGCATGAACTTCGACACGACGGTGAGCCGCTACAACATGCCGGAGCTCCACTGGGTGTTGGGCTACCCGTTCGCCCTCAGCCTGATGATGGCGGTGGCGCTCGTGCTGGTCGGCTACTTCAAGAAGAAGGGGTGGTTTTAGGCGCCGTTTTAGGCGCCAAGTCGAGCGGCGCCGCCGGCCGCGGCGGAAGAGGTGGCCGGAGCGGCGACGCAATCGGCGCTACCTCTCTGCGCACCGGCCCCACCGGCGGCGAGAATTTGGGGGACGAAGCGATGGCCAGGTCGGCGGCCAACGCGGTGGAGAATGCCGCGATCCCCCCACGCTCCGCCGCGCTCGGTTGGCGTTTTCCCGCGCCGCCAAAGACCAGCCGGAGCGTCCGCTCTTCCCCCGGCAACCCTTCGAGCCAACTCACCTGGAACGGCGCGAGAGCATCGAACCAGGCATAGAGCTGCGCCAATTCGGGCCCGGCGAGCCGTCGGGGCACTCCGCCTCCCTCGGCGCAGGGTCCGCCGCGCACCGCGCCGACCCGATCGATCAGGAGCCCCTCGCACTCTTCCCCATCGCCTCCCCGCTGCCAAGAGAGGACCGGGCTGGGCGCCTCACCCGCCATCCCGGTCGACGCACCAACCACGAACTGCACCCACTCCGCGATCCGGCGCTGTTCGGGCGGAGGCGCCGGCAGCGCACCCCGGCCCCGAAACCGAAAGCGCGCCGCACCGATCGCCACCTCGAACGGGGCATAGGCGGCGACCAGCCCTTTCAGCTCTTCGCGCACACCATCGTCCACAAACAGCACCCGCTCCACCGCACCATTCGGCGGGCCGAACGCGACACCGTACAGCCCGACGCGAACCCGCTCCAAGAGCGGCGCGCCCTTAAAGATCTCGACCGCCACCTCGCCCAGCGAAGCAACCGCCCGCGGCGCATCCTTCGGAGCCTCCGCAACCGGCCCGGAACAACCGGTCAAGGCGAAAACCAGCGCAAAAGCGGCGCGCGAGGGGTGGCGGGGGGTGGGCATGGGTGGGCCGTGATCAAAGACGAGCAGCGCGTTTGACCGCCGAGAAGCGCCGGTGTCGTAAGATATTGCCATGAATGCCGCCCCGTATCCTCGGTATAGCAAGGAAGAGTTCGCCCGGCGGGGCAACGAGGCTTACGAGCGTGAGGTTCAGCCTCGGCTCAGCGAACGGGATGCCGGGAAGTTCGTTGCCATCGACATCGAGACGGGCGCCTTCGAAACCGACGAGGACGAGATCGCCGCGTCGCATCGACTGCTCGCCCGCAACCCGGAAGCTCAGATTTGGTTCCGGATGGTCGGCTCTCCTTATACCCGTCGCTTCTCTCCAGTAGCTCAGGTTGGCCTGCGCGAGTCCCTCAACCGTCCTTGGCCTTCCTGATCTCCGCCACCAACCCCTCCAACCAATCCCGAAGCTCACCCGGCAACCCACCGGGAACCGTCGGCACCTCGCCCGCCGCGAGCTGACGAAGAAAGCCAGCAAACTCGGGGAACGGCGCCGCGCCCCCTGTGAGCTGGGCCAATGTCTCTACTTCGCCGGGGCCAAGCTCGTCCTGCCCGAAGCCGGCTCGAGCACAAGCGAGGGTCAAACTTTGAAGGGCCTGGAGCACCTTGGCTGGCACCCTACCTCCACCTCCGGCGCGGCGGTCGAGCTCGGCGAGCAGGTCACTACGCTTCTTGGCCCACTCCGCAGCACCGGCGAGGTCGCCGCGGGCTTGGGCGATTTCGGAGAGGATACCGTAAGTCCTCCAGGTTTCCTTAAGACCAAGGGCTTCGCGGATCTCACGGGCTTCATGGGCGTGGCGTTCGGCGACATCGAGATTGCCGAGGCGGAAGTGGATTCTTGCGAGCTCGCTCCACGAAGCGGATTCACCTGCCTTGTCTTTCAGGGCTTGCGAGACCCGCAGGCTTTCCTCCACAGAGTGGCGGGCTTCCTCGAAATATCGCCGGGCAGCGAACTCGTCCCCCCGCTCCCGGGCGGCTTCGCCTTCCTGTTGCAAGACGTTTCCGAGGTTCTGGGCGGCCTCGCCGAGGCCAGATTGATCCTTCAACTGCACGGCCAGCTCGCGCGATTTCTCGAGCCACGCTTGCGCCTCAACCAGCCGGCCAGCCTTCCGTTCGGCCACGCCGAGGAGGCTGTAGGTTCGCATGATTTCTCTCTGACTGCCCGCCTCCTGAAAGCGCTCAAGCCCCTGCTTGTAGAGGCTGCTAGCACGCTCTAGCTGATTGAGATTATCTGCCAGTACCCCCTGATTTATTAAGACACCCCCTTCGAGCAGCTTATCTCCAACTTGGCGAGCCGCAGTGAGTGCCAGCTCGTAGCGGGCGTCGGCCTCATCGAGGCGGCCCATTGCTCCGAGGATCTTGGCGCTCAGGCCTTGACCAGCTGCGACATTGCGGTGGTCGCCCTGCTTTTCTTGAATTCCGAGACATTGCGCCGCCACGATGAGCGCTTCGGCGTGCTGGCCAGCCCTGCTCAGAGCATTAGCCAGATCGCCCAACGCGGCGGAAAGATTGCCCAGTTCTGTCGCGGCCTTCGAGGGGTCGGGCGAGGCCAGAATCTCTTCCCAGGGCCGGCCTCCTGCTGTCTCCACCAGAGCCTCGCAGAGCCCGACGCTTTCCCGCAGGATGGGGATGGCCTGAGAGGAACCGCCTGCCATGTACAGCACCCGGCCCAGCATGTTGGTCGTTATCGCCAACATAAACGCAGGATCGAAGTCGGTGGTTTTGCGGAGGCGTTCAAGAAGGGCCTGGAGTTGATCCATCGCCCCCTGCGGATCGCCCTGGGTGAAGCGCGTCCACGCGTGTTCCCGCTCGTATTCGGCGGCTTCTTTTGTGAAGCCCCGTTTGCCCACTGCGTCCTTCAGCCACTGCACCCAGGCATCGCGTTCGCGGAGGCGGCCTGACCTTTCTAGATATTTGCGAAACGTGTCGCCCAATCTCGCAGCGACCGGGAGCTGCTGATCGGCAACGGCCCACTGGACGGCGGTGCGGTAGTTCGCCTCCTCGCGGTTCAGGACTTCGAGCGCGGTGCGCGATTGCGAGCCACGGAGCGCCTTGTCCAGCGCCTGCATGAGAGCAAGATAAACACCGAGGAAGCGCTGCCGGATCTCCGGATTCAGCGCGAGGGTGGGGTCGGCGGCGGCGGCGGCGAGGGTGGGGTGGAAGCGCAGGAAGGGGCGACCGGCCAGCTGGATGTCGCCCTCGGCGCGTAGCAAGGCGATGCCTTCGAGCTCCTGACGGACTGTTTCCCAGGCTTCCGGGGCGAGCTGGCTCACGTCGAGCAGATTGTCCTCAAACACCCCGCCGCTGAACAGACCGAGCCAGGGGAGCGCTTCGCGGGCGGCGGGGCTCAGGTGGCGGCGGGAGAACTCCAGGGAGGCGAGGAGGGATTGATTCCTACCTTCGGGGGCCTCCTGCTGGAATTTCGCGAGGAGACTGCCGAAATCCGCGCGGATCGCCTCGGGTGTCAAGGTGCGCAGATGAGGGCCAACCAGCTCCAGCGAAAGCGGGTGATCGGCCAGGTCGCGCAGCAGCGGGTCGAGCTTCTCGCGGTTCAGCCGGGGATCCGCGAGCGTGAGGCCGTCGCGCCGCAGAATGCTCGCGAGCAGCCAGAGGCTGTCGGCGCGGGCCAGCCCTTCTAGCTCGTAACGTTGGGCGCCGGGCAGGTGGGTGTCGCCGGGGCGGCAGGTGACGAGCAGGCAACCTCGTGTTCCTGGAATTCTCGGACCGGTCGTGAGGTCGCGAAACAGCTCGGCGAGGAGGTGGCGCTCGTCGTCGTCGTACGGGCTGGCGTGGCCGGCGGCACCGTCGTTGAACTGCGACAGGGTGCTCTCGTAGTTGTCCCAGACCAGAAGCGCGTCTTTCTGCTGAAACAGCTCGATCGCCCGGCGACGTTGCTCAACCGCGGGGAGTTGCTCGAATTTCAGCCCGGCCAGGTAGGTGCCGAGAATCTGGACCGCGCGGTCGGCGCTCATGAACTGTTCGAAGCTCACGAAGCACGCGCCGTCGCGGAACAGGCCGCTGCGCGTCCACCAGTGCGCCGCTTCGGTCGCGAGCGCGGTCTTGCCCATGCCGCCCATGGCGTGGAGCACGAGGCCGCGCTGCGCACGGAACCGGCGCTCCAGCTCGTACAGCTCCCGCGCCCGGCCCTGGAAGCCATATTGCGGCGGCGGCGGGAAGGGGCCGGGCTCCCCCTTGCCGGACGGACTGCGGAACCCCCGGCGGCGGCGGGCGTCCTCGGCGTCGGCGCTGCGGATGAGCCGGGCGAGGAGCGCAGTGGCGTCGGCGTCCCGGGCCGGATCGGTGAAATCCACCCAGAGCAGCTCGTTCAGGTCGGGAGGAAGGTCGAGATCCTCGAATTTGATCGGGATCAGCCGGTCCTCTTCGGGGTTCAGCTCGGTGTGCTTGTCGATCTCCCACCGCACCCACTTCGACTTGAGGGCCGTCTGGGAGCCGACGACGACGGTCAAACGGCTGTTCCGGATGCCCATCTCGCACTGCGGCTCCAACTTGCCGGGGCCGCACTCCCAGGAATCCAGCCAGACGCGCAGGCCGTGCTTCTCCGTCAGTTGGCGCGCCAGCGCCTCAACGCGGGTCGCATCGTTGTGTTGGTGACTCAAGAAGAGGTCGAATTGCCGCACCGGCTCGTTTCCGATCGCATCGGGCGGCACCAGCGCGTCGTCCGCCGCGCGCTGGTAGAGGTGGGGCAAAAACCAATCGGTCAGCTCGATGGTGCGCCCGCCGGGACCGGTTTCGATCCAGCGGCCCGGGGTGGCGACCAGCGCTTTGCGCGCCTCGGCCACGGCCTGGCCGATGGTGGTGCCGCGGACCAGCTCGCGATAGAAGCGGTCGAGCAACAACCGCGCCGCCTCGACGTGGACGGCGTGGCCCATCGAGAGCACGCTCTCGACACCCGCCTGGATCAGGCGCGGTGCGACGGAGCGGAAGACGGCGGTCTTTCCCACCGTGGCGCTGCGGCACGCTTCGAGCACGACGAGCGGGACGGCGTAGCTCACCAGCAGATCGCCGAGCCGATCGGCGGCGACGGGATCGTTTGCGGAGGTGCCGGAACCGTCGTCGGCCTTTTCGAAAAACAGCGCGCCGATCTGCGCCTCGGGCAGGAACGTTCCGTGGCCGTCGAAGTGCAACAGGGCGTACGGACCGCCCGAGCGCTGCCCGTCGCGCAGCATCTCGTCCATCCGCGCCAGCGTGGGCGGGCGGCAGAAGTCCACCCGCACATGGGCGCCGAGCGGATCGAGGGCATCGAGCAGCGCTTTCGTGGTGAGCCGCGGATCGATGAAGCCGGTATCGGCCGGACGGCTGACGATGTAGAGGATGCGCAGCGGCAGCCGCACCGGGCGGGGGGCACTCACCGCTTCCGGCATTTCCAACTGGCGGCGCACCGACAGGCGCCGCGCGAGGCTCCCCGCCTCGTCGGCGATCAGCTCCCATGGCAAACGCAACAGAGCCGGGTCGCGGGTGGCGACGGTCAGCCGCGGTTCCGGTCCGGCGAGAAGCTCGCGCAGAAATTCGCGGTTGTCCGCGATCGAGAACAACGCCTCATAGAGCCGGCGCCCCCACTCCCCCAGGTTCTTCTCGATCCGCCCTGCCCGCACGACCGCCCCGCCATCGGGGAGGTCCATGTACTCCTCCAGATACCAGCGCAGGTCCTCGTAATCGTCCTCCGTGAGGAAAGGAGTGAACGGGACCTCGACGCCGAGCCTGCGGCCATCGGCGTCCGCGAGCTGCGCGCGGTAGCCCGTATCATCGGCGGGAACGAAGAGGAGGCGGAGATCGTTCATGGCGTGGTTTCGCGGTTCTTACTTTACCGCAATCGACCGCGCTTCGGAGGTTGGAGGCCCCTGCCCCCCCCTGAACCCAAGTCGAGCGCCTCCGCATCCTCCAAGGCACAGATTCCGCGCTCAGGTTCGTGGCGCCCGCGGCGGCACCTCGCTTCTTGAACCCATGCGCCATGCTCATCTCAACCCGGAAGATTTGACGGCGATCCTAGCTGAGGATCGGCCGCAGGCGGTCGATCGGCTGCTGCTTCATCTGCTCGCCCTCTGCCCCGATTGCTGCGCGTCTGCGGGCGACCTGTTCGACCTCGCGGCGCGGGGGTTGATCGCGCCGCCGCTCAACCGGGTGGAGATCGATCTCGCCCGCTCCCGTGCCTCGGCTCCGGACCTGCTCGCCGCGCTCCTCGCCCTCCCCCGCTCGGCGCGGCGCAGGGCGGCCCGGGATGAGCCCCAATTTCGCAGTTGGGGTCTCGCCGAGCTGCTGGTGGCGGAGAGCGCGGGGCGGGCGGTGGCGGATCCGGAGGGCGATCTGGCGAGCAGTCTGGCGAGCGCTCTGGCGAGCGGGACGCAAGAGGCGCTCGACCTGGCTCTTCTCGCGATCGACGTGGCGCGCCACCTGCCGCCGGACGATCCCGCCGAAGCCGGCTGGCGCGACCAGTTGGAGGCCTACGCCTGGGCACACCTCGGCACCCTCCGCGACGCGCGCGGCGAGCGAAGGGGTGCCAAGGTCGCCTTTCGCCGCGCCGAGCGGCTCTGGCAGGCGACCGAATCGCTCGGCGACGTGCTGGGCTACCGCGAACGCTCGCTCGCCGTCGAAGCCGCCCTCGCCCTGTTCGCGGCCGCCGCAAAAGAAGGCCGGCTCACTCCCGGGCTCGCCCGGGAGATTCGCCGGCATTTGGAGAACGAACGGCAGGCGATGGTGCGATCGGCGGCCCCACCCGAAAGCGGATAGGGCTTAGCCGCCGCTAGCGGTCGGAACCACACCCCGCGCAGAAGGGGCGCGGCGCGTTCGACGAGGGCCGACCGTTCGGGTCGAGCGAGCTCCCCTCCTCGGCCCAGAGCCAGCCGAAACCGCTCGGTACCGACACCGGTTCACCATTCGGATCGAGCGAGCTCCCGGTCGATTCCCAAATCCAACGGGACCCCTCGGATGGCCCTGGCGCCGGGCGCCCGCTTGGATCGAGAGAGCTCCCCTCGTTCGCCCAGAGGAAGCGAAGGGCGTTTTGCAGCAGGGACCAGAAGTCGCCGGGGTCGGAAGCGTGGGTGGGTGTTGCGAACGCAAAAGCGAGCAGCACGGGCAGGACGAACGGGATGGCGAAGCGGCGCATGGCGGTTTCTCCCGGGGCGGCCTCGGCGGCGGACCGGCAGGGCCCACCGGGGCGCCCCGAACCGGGAGAGCATGCGCCACACTTACCGCCGGTTACCAGCGAAGGCACCAAATCTGCGCTGAGCCACACATTTTTCCTCCCTCCAGGGACTCCGGGTGCGCTTTGGATACCGCGGAGCACACCTAATGTTCGTGTGCCTGGAAAAAATCGGGCATACTCTGCGCCAGCGATTCCACTGCGCTCCTTGGAGGACGCGAATGAGCGACGACTGCAAACCGGCCCCCGGCCAGAATCTCGGGCGCGTGCTCGCCGTGCTGCGCGCCGCCCGATCTCTGAGCAAGACCGACCTCGCCAATGCCTCCGGCGTGCCGAGCAGCAACCTGTCGCAGTACGAACTCGGGAACCAGGTCCCGGAGCTCAAGACGCTGCGTCGGCTGCTCGCCGCGATGGGTTACACGCTCGCCACGATCGAACCGACCGAGCGATTTCTCGCCGCGCTGGACGCCCCCGACCACGCTCTCCTCGCCGGACCCGCGTTTCGGCCGAACGAGCGGCTCGACGCGGTCGCCGCCGAAGCCGCCAAGGCGGCGTATCAGTGGACCCGCTCGTGCCTTTCCTTCCTCACCGAGAACTGGGGCGGATCGAGCCCCGCCGCCGAACCGACCCCGGCCGTGGACATCGAAGCGACAGGTGACACCGAACCGATCGAAGTGGCCCATTTCGAAGCCGAACCGGCTCCCCCATCCGGTAAGCCACCCATCGAGGCGTGGAACCGCCTCGCGCGCTTGGCGCCGGCCGCTTTCCGCGCCGCACTGGCACGCGATCCGAGCGGCGCCGATCCCCGTTTCGTCGAGTGGCTCGGCGCCCGGAGCGTCGAACGTGCCGCGTCGTCTCCCGACCCCGCGCGAGAAGATGCCGAGCGGGCGCTCGCGGTGGCCGACCAGCTCGTCCCCAAAGGGCAACACCCCCACATCGCGCTTGCCCTCGCGTTCCTGGGCAACGCCGTTCGCCTACCCGGCGACTTCGCTCCTGCCGACGAGCTGTTCTCTCGGAGCGAAACTCGCGCAGGTGAACGCCCTTTGCCGCCGCTCCTCGAAGCGCGACGGCTCGATCTCTTGGCAACCCTAAGACGCGAACAAAGACGGTTCGATGAAGCGATAGCCCTTCTCGACCGGGCAATCAACCTCACCCCAGAACGGTGTTCCAGCGGGCGTCTGCGCTTGATGAAAGCCAAGGTCTTCGAGGAGCGCGGCGACCTCGAAGCCGCGATTCTCGAGCTGCGCGGCGCCGCCCAAGAGAGCGATGCCGTCCGCGATCCGCGCCTGCTGCTCTGCCTGCGCCACAACCTGGCCGACTACCTGAGCAAGATCGGACGTTTCGTCGAGGCGAAGGCGCTGGTGCCGGAAGTGCGCGCCCTCGCCCGGCGGCACGGCGGCGCGCTCGACGAGGTCCGGTTGCGGTGGATCGAAGGGCGGATCGCCGCGGGCCTCGGCCGGGCCGACGAAGCGACCGCGAAGCTCGGCCAGGTGCGCGGCGAGTTTCTCGCCCACGGACTCCCCTACGACGCCGCGCTCGCCGCCTTGGAGCTTGCGTCCTTCTACCTGCGGGCGGGGCGGACCGAGCAGGTCAAGGATCTCGCCCGCCAGATGCTCCCGGTCTTTGCCGCCCACGAGATCCACCGCGAAGCGCTCGCCGCGATCGCCCTCTTCCGCCAGGCCGCCGAGCAAGAGCGCGCCACCCTCGCCCTCGCCGAACGGGTCGCAGCCTTCCTGCTCGCCGCCCGCGCCAACCCCGCGTTGCCGTTCGAGGGGGCGCCTTAGCCTGCGCGTAGGTCTCCGGAAGAGATCATCGAGCAGCGTCCGTTCAAAAAAAGAAACTCCGCCCTTCGACTTCGCTCAGGGCTCGGGTCAACCTGCTGGCTTAAGCGAAGTCGAAGCCAGCTAGGCGTAATTACTGTCGGCCAAGACTTCGTCTTCGAGCAGCACTGCCGCCACGCGTTCGGGGGTCATCTCCTCGCCGGGTCGGGCCTCGTGAGCGCACTCTACGAGCGGCAGCTCCAGGCGTCTGCGGGCCGTCGCGGGTACAGCGTGCTTCTGAGCCAGGCCACGCCTCAATAGGTCGGCGATCGTGTCCTTGAGTTTCCTGTTCTCGTTGACGGCGTGAATCTTCAGCTCGCGCACCAAGTCATCGGGAAGATCAAGGGTCGTCTTCATGGAACCATCATACCGGCAAGACCCGGAGCACGGTAGCTCGATCTCTAAGCACGCTCAGTGTTATAGTACGAGTCACGCTAACTTTCGGATCGATCCCTCAATCGAACAAGGAGGGTACCGCGATGGCACGCAAGCCACGATTCACCTGGCCCCCTTCGGGCGATGAAAAGAAGCAGTTTCACGCCGAGGTCGCGGCACCCGCCGCGATCCTGCAGGCGCTCGGCGCGGACATCGAGGTCGGCCGTTCCGAAGGGAGCGGCACCGCGCTCGGTGCCACCGCCGAGGCGCTGGAAGAATGGCTGCGTGCGCGCGCCTCGGGCATGGGCGGATTGGTCGCGGGCGGCGCCCGGAGCTGGAATCAGCCGCAGTTGATCATGGCCGCGCGCGGCCTCGTGTTCGGCGATTGGGGCGACGCCGCAGAGCTGATGGCCATGCAGGCCGGGCGCATTCCGGGGCAGGGGGCGGCGCAATGGCTCGACGGCGAGGAGCCGCGCAGCACGGACTACGACCCCTTCCGTTGGGCGGCCGAGCTGGTGTTTGCGAGCGACCGGGCGCCGGCCGAAATGCGCGCCGATGCCCGCGAGGTCTTGCGGCGCCAACTCGGACTCGCATTGCTCGGCGCGGTCCAGTGGACCGACCAGGGTGACGACTTTCGCAACGCACGGGGCGAACTCTGGTACCGAGGGCCGACCCTGTCGCCGGTCGGCGAGCGGTCGCCCAAAACCTCGAACCCCGACCAGGTGGGTCTGTTCTGCCGCTTCGCGCTCGGCGCTGCCGATCTGTGCGACCGCGAGGGTTTCGCCGGTGCGGTGGCCGACCTGGTCGGCGCCGACCTCCTGATCGAACCGCAGATCCTGTCACCGTTCGACGATCCGAACCTCGCGCTCAAGCTGCTCGGCACCGCCAAGGTCTTCGGCGAGTTTCGGTTCGTCGAATACCCCGAAGGGCGTTTGACCTATCGCCCGAAACAGTTGAATCCGAACACCCCCTCCGCCCTCTGGAGCTGGGCGGACCATGCCACACGCCGGCAAACCCGCGGCTTTCCGTTCGATCCTTCGCTCAAGAACCGCGGCGAAGGCGCGCCTCGTTCGGTCGGTTGCGGGATCGAAGACGGCGAGATCGTCGCCCGAAGCACCGACGACAAATGGACCGCACGGTTCAAACTTCCGACTTCCACCCCGCTCTGGTCGATCGTCGTCGACGAGCAGGGCGCGCGGTTCGAGAGCGGCGGCGGGCCGGTGCCCAAGCCCGTCGATCCTCCGGTCGATCCACCACCCCCAACCCCCGAGATCGACCTCGAGGCCCTCGTCGCCGCGGTGATCGCGCTCGGCGCGCAGGACGATCAGACCTTGCCGGCGGTCGCCCTCGTCCGGGCGGAGCAGTGGCAGAAGGCGAGCGAGGCAGTAGCCGGCATGATGGTACCGATCCGGAACCAGACCCTTCGGGATGAGCTTGCGGTACGTCTTGGCAAACTGGCGGTGGACGGGTAGGAGGTCGGGCGCTCAAGAGCGGTGCGCCCCTTTAGCTCGGCAGCGGCACGATCCGCTCTTTGACCGTCCCCTCCCCGAGCAGGTTTTCAATCGACGCCACCAACTCGCGCCCGAGGTCGATCGAATAGCTGTCCTGGGTGCGGACGCGGTGGGTCTTTAGGCCGTCGCGGACCTCGAAGGTCACGGGAATCGCGCCGGGGTTTTCGATCAGCAGATCGCGCAGGCGCAACATCTCTTTGGCCGGGAAGTTCTCCGGCACCACGAGATCGACTCCGGCGACGATTTTGCCGCTGCCGAGACTGAGCGCCGTGATGTCCATCGCCGAGAGTTCGACGTCGCTGCCCCGCTCGCGGACCTCGCCCCGGATCAGCACCACGGCCTCTTCGGTGATCAGGTGGTTGAACTGCTGGAGCTGATTGGCAAATAGGGTGACCGGAACGCCGCCGTGGAGATCTTCGAGCACGAAGCGGCCCATGAAGCGGCCGGCGTTCGGTCCCATCTTGATCTTGGTTTTACGGATCTGGGTGATCAGCCCGCCGATCGTGACCTCCCCCTCGAAGCCCTCTTTGACATCGGCCGTGGTGTGGGTGGCGAACCGCGCGAGGTCCCCTTCGTAGGCGGAGAGCGGGTTGCCTGAAAGATAGAGCCCGAGCGTCTCTTTTTCGGCCGTGAGCACGTCGCGCTCCGACCATTCGGGGACCGAAGCATCGATTCGCGGCTCGTCACCGGTCGTTGCGCCCGACCCGCCGAACAGGCTCGACTGACCCGCGTCACGTTCCTCCCTCTTCCTCTGGCCGTAGTCGAGCACCCGGTCGAGCGCCGCGATCTGCGCCGCGCGATGGACGCCGACCCGATCGAACGCGCCCGCTTTGATCAGGCACTCGAACACCTTGCGGTTGGCGATCCGGCCATCGAGCTCGGACGCCAAGTGCGCGAGGCTCCTGAACTTGCCGAGCCGGCGGCGGGCGACCAGCAGCTCCTCGACCGCGTTCTCGCCGACCCCTTTGACCCCGCCGAGGCCGAAGCGGATCGTCTCGCCCGCGACGGTAAAGTAGTAGTCGCTCTCGTTGATGTCGGGCGGCAGCACGGGGAGCCCCATGTTCTTGCACTCGGCGAGGTACTTTGCTATCGACTCGGACGACGACAGCTCGGAGTTGAGCATCGCGGCCATGAACGCGAGCGGGTAATGTGCTTTCAAGTACGCCGTGCGGTAGGCGAGCATCGCGTAGGCGACGCTGTGGCTCTTGTTGAAGCCGTAGCCGGCGAACGGCTCGATGTAGTCCCACAGCTCGGTCGCCTTCTGCCGTGCCACGCCACGCCGTTCCGCGCCCGCGGCGAACTTCTCCTTCTGCTCGGCCATCATCTCTTCGTTCTTTTTGCCCATCGCCTTGCGCAACACGTCGGCTTCGGCCATGGTGAACCCGGCGACTTTGACCGCGATCAGCATCACCTGCTCTTGGTAGACGATGACGCCGTAGGTCTCTTCCAGGATCTCGCGCGTCTCGTCGAGCGTGTAGACGACTTTCTTCTGGCCGAGCTTCCGCTTGATGTACTCGTCGACCATGCCGACCGACAGGGGGCCCGGCCGGTAGAGCGCGTTGAACGCCGCGAGGTCCTCGAACTTGCTCGGCCGCGCGCGGCGCACCAGGTCGGTCATGCCGCGCGATTCAAACTGGAAGATGCCGCTGGTGCGCCCGTCGCAGAACACCTTGAAGGTGTCGGGGTCGTCGAGCGGTACCTCGCTCCAGTCGAGGTTCACCCCCTGGTGCGCGAGGATCTTCTCGGCGTCGTCGATCACGGTGAGCGTGCGCAGGCCGAGGAAGTCCATTTTGAGCAGACCGAGCTTCTCGATCACGTTCATGTCCCACTGGGTCATGATCTGCTCTTCTTCGCCCTTGACCACCCGGTAGAGCGGCACCAGCTCGTCGAGCGGGCGCGGGGTGATCACGACGCCCGCGGCGTGGACCGAGGCGTGGCGGGTGAGCCCTTCGAGGCGCGAGCCGACCTCGATCACCTGCCGGATCTCCGGGTCGCGCGCCGCCTCGGACTTGAGCGGCTCCTCTTTCGCCACCTCCGCGAGCGACTTGGTCATGTCCGGGATCATCTTGGCGATTCGATCGACCTTGGCGTAGGGGAGCCCCATCACCCGGCCGACATCGCGGATCACCGCTTTGGCCGCGAGGGTTCCGAACGTGATGATCTGCGCCACATGGTCGCGACCATACTTGTTGGTCACGTACGACAGGACCTCGCCGCGTCGCCGCATGCAGAAGTCGATGTCGATGTCGGGCATGCTGATCCGCTCGGGGTTCAAGAAGCGCTCGAACAGCAGGTCGTACTGAAGCGGGTCGATGTCGGTGATGCGCAGCGCGTAAGAGACCACCGACCCCGCTGCCGAGCCACGCCCCGGCCCCACCGGCACGCCCGTCTCTTTGGCCTGTCGGACGAAGTCCCAGACGACCAGGAAGTAGCCGGGGAAGCCCATCGTCTTGATCACGCCGATCTCGAATTCGAGCCGCTCGCGGTAGACCGGCTCGGGGGTCTTGACCAGCCCCGCCGCGCGCGGCTTCCGGAGCTCTTGGAGGCGCCGTTCGAGGCCCTCTCTGGCCACCTGCTCGAAATAGCCGTCGAGCGTCTCACCATGCGGCACCGGAAACTCCGGCAGATGGAATGTCCCGGTCGGGATCACCAGGTTGCACTGCTCGGCGATCCGGAGCGTGTTCTCGATCGCCTGATGGTCGTCGGGAAACAGCTTGTGCATCTCGTCGGCCGACTTCATGTAGAAGTTGTCCGAGGCGTAGCGCATCCGGTCTGGATCTTGGAAGGTCTTCTGGGTGCCGATGCAGAGCAGGACGTCGTGGGCGAACGCGTCGTCCTTCTTCAAGTAGTGGCAGTCGTTGGTGATGACGAGCGGCACGCCGTTCCTCTGGGCGATCCGGCGCACGGCGTCGGCGGCGATCCGTTGCTCTTCGATGCCGTGGTCCTGCATCTCCAGGTAGTAGTTCCCCTCCCCAAAGATCTCCAGATGCTCCTTGACGGCGGCTTCGGCCTCCTTCTCGTGGCGGCCGACGACTTTCTCGTTGATCTCCCCCTTCAAACAGGCGGAGAGGCAGATCAGACCCTCGGAGTGTTTCCGCAGCAGCTCTTTGTCGATCCGCGGCTTGTAGTAGAAGCCTTCGAGGAACGACGCGGAGGTGAGCTTGAGCAGGTTCTTGTAGCCGGTCTCGTTCTTGGCCAGCAGCACCAGATGGTTCGAAGAGCCCCGCCCGGGAGTCCGATCGAGCCGGCTCCCTTGGGCGACGTAGGCCTCCATGCCGAGGATCGGTTTGATCCCCGCCTTCTTCGCCTTGTTGTAGAAGTCGATCGCCCCGAACATGTTGCCATGGTCGGTGAGCGCCACGGCGGGCTGCCCGGCGGCGACCGCGGCGGCCATCACGTCGTCGATCCGGTTCGCCCCGTCGAGCAGGCTGAACTGGCTGTGCAGATGGAGGTGTACGAAGTCGGACATGGGCCTCTGGAGAAAGTACCTGGAGGTTTGAAAACGGCGACCGGAGCCAGCTCGAATGGTACCAGATGGGGGGCGGGCAGGGGCTTGCCAGGCTCCCTTCCACTTCGCACGACCCCGATTGACGGCGGCGGTCCCAGGACAATCCCTGACGAGTTGAACCGCTCCACCGGATCGGCCGGTGTGCCGCGTTTACCCCCTCTGCCCCAACCGATGTGCCGCGCGGAGCAGCGCGCAGACCGTTTTGCCGTCGGGAATCTCGCCCGAGAGCGCCTGCTCGACCGCTCGGGTGAAGGGCATGCGTTCGACGTGGAGGATCTCGTCGGCTTCGAGGGTCTGTTGGGTGGGGACAAGATCGGTCGCGAGGAAGAGCCAGATCTTTTCGTCCGCGAAACCGGGCGTGGTCCAGATCCAGCCGAGCGGTTCGAGGTGACCGGCGCGAAATCCGGTCTCTTCCTCCAGCTCGCGGGCCGCGCAGGCCTCGGGCGCCTCGGCGCCGCCATCCCTCAAGCGGTCGAGCTTGCCGGCCGGGACTTCGAGCAGCCAGCCTCCGGTCGCCCAGCGGGCCTGGCGCACCAGCAGGACCTCCCCTTCCGCGGTGATCGGCACGACCGCCGCCGCGCCGACGTGGTGGATTCGTTCGAGGTCCACCTCCATTCCGTTCGGCAAGCGGACGCTGTCCACCGTGAGCCGGATGGTCCGGCCGGTGAAGATCTCCCGACTCGCCAATGGGGTGATCGGGGGGCGAGGCGGCGGCGCGCCGGGCTCGCTCACTGACCTGCCGCGGCGCCCTGAGGCATCATCTCGCGCTGCTTGTAGCCCGCCGGAACGTCGAACGAAACGGGCGCCTTCACGAACTTGTCGAGCGCCGTCACTTCCATCGTGGTCCTGGTCACCTGGGCTTTGCCCTTCGTGGTCGTGGTGGTCACAGTCGACGACTTGAGCGGCACGCCGGTGAATTTGCCCATTTCGGCGGCGATCAGGCGGTCGAAGTCGGCGCTGCCGGTCTTCGGCTTGGCGGTCTTGAGCCACATGCCGGACGATTTGTCGAGCAGCTGGTCGGTGACCCAATATTCCTCTTCGTTCACCACGTCGCTCGGCCGCCCCATGCCGAACACTTTGACCTTCATCTGGTAGGCGGAGCGAATCTTGATGTGCCGGGTCGACAGGCCATGAATCTCCGGCCCTGGCTCGTCGAGCAGCGTCTCGACCTTGGGAGCCGAGATTTCGATCTTGAGCAGCGGACCCATCCCCTCCATTACGGCACCCATCGAACCGAGCAGGCCGTCGAGGCTGAACTCGCCGTAGGCTTTTTCCTCCGGATCGACCAGCACGAGCGTCCGGCCGCCGTTTCTGGTCAGCATGTAAGTGCCCGTCCGGGCGAACGGGTTCTGGCTCTCTTTGAATTCGACGCGCCCCGACTCGCCTTCGGCCCAGGCTTCGACCACCGTCTTCTGCGGCCCGCCTGGCGTGTCGATCGTCGTCGTGGATTGGTAGTGAACTCCGGCCTGGGCCGCCACCGGCCCGAGGAGCGTGATCAGAGCCAGCAGGATGGAAATTGGTAGTGGGCGAGAGATTCGGCGTTCGGTCATGAATGTGCCTCCTTGGGAGTGAACCGGGGCGGGATGATCCCAGAGCTTTCCGCGCGAAGCAAGAACTGCGCCGATCTCGGTACGATCTCGGTGGGAATAGACTGCATGGCGCGCGGCTTCTCTAAGCCCCACCGCGCCCCCTCGCGAAAGACTCCGATGCCGCCCATGGCCCACCGCCCAACCCCACCGACGCCCGCATCCGAACGGCTGCGCGAGGCGCTCCGCCTGCTCGCCGAGGAGGTCGAACGGCGGATCGCGAGCCACCCGGGTGGGTATCTGGTCGCCGGCCGGAGCGACAGCCTCTCCGTCTCGTTGCGCCTACCGTCCGACCTGCGCGAGGGGCGTTTGGAGCCCGCGCTCAAAGCCGCCGACCTGGCTCTCGACGAGGCGCTCGACGATCTCGTCCGGGAGCGCAGCGTCTTTCGCCCCGGGCGGGCGTTCTGCCTTCGCTGCAGCACGCCCGATTGCAGCCACGCCGTGGCGCTCGACCCGCGCCAGGTCTTCGCCGGCTACGGTCCGACCGGCCTTCCCCGCTTTCTCGATTTCGGCCAGCTCCTTCTCGAACGGCGCGATCCGCGCGTCGAAACGCTGTTTCGCGACACCCCCGGCCTGGTCGCACTCACCCTCGGCGAGGCCGATCTGTGCGCCGCGCTCGCGGCACCGTTCCAGAAGCGGGAGGACGGCTTTCGGCTGCTCGGCCAAGTGACCGCCGGCTGGTACCGGGTGCGCGCGGCGACCGGGGTCGAGGCGCCTTTTGCGGTCGGTTTTCAGATCCTCTCGGTGCGCGCGAAAAAGGGGCGACGGAGTCTCGCGCTGAACGTGCTCGGCAGCGCTCCGGGAGGCGGGCCGCTCGAAGCGCTCTACGACCGGCTGGGCAACAACATCCCCTGGCTCGATGCCGTCCGCTGGGCGCAGACCGCTCTGGCGAGTGTCGAACGGAGCCTCGACGCGCAGCACTCCTCTTCCGGCAAGAAAGGCGCCAAGACCGCACTGCCGCACAACGGCCGACCGGCCCAACCGCGCGCCTTGGACCTCGCCCCGAGCCGCTTGCAGGGGATCTTGGATGGCCTGGCTCACCGGTTGGAAAAGGACCGCCGCGCCCGCGACCGACGCACCACCCACGCCGAGATCCGCCGCACCGAAGGGGACCGGCCAACCGGCATGGCGCTCGCCGATCTCGCCCGCGCCGCGGCGCACGAGGTGCTGGTCGATGTCCAGCGCGACACCCACGTCGTGCTCGGCGAACGTGGACGCGCCCATGTGTTCAACCGCGAGGGGCGCCACGTCACCTCGATCCGCTACACCCAGGGGGCGCTCGACAAACGCCGCGAGCGCGGATTCTGGCGCCCGGCAAAACCTGAGGAGATCGCCGCGCTGCTTATGGCGGTGAAGACGGCGGTGAAGACGGCGGGGAAGACGGCGGGGACGGATCTAGCAACGGGTAGGGATTGATCGCCCGGCCGGGAATCTTGTAGATGCCGAAGTGGAGATGAGGCGGCGTGCCGTTCGCGTTGCCCGAAGTGCCGACGTAGCCGAGCAGGTCGCCCACCTCGACCCAATCGCCGCTCCGCGGCGCATCGAACGCATCGAGATGGGCGTAGTAGTACCACCGGCCCCCCGCACCGAACACCCGAATGAATCGGCCACCGAGCCGGTTCCAGCCGCGCCCGGCGACCAGGCCGCGCGCCGCGGCCGTGACGTGGGTGCCGCGCGCGGCGAAGATATCGATCCCCTCGTGGCGCCGCCCGCCGCTGCGCGCCGCACCCCAGGTGTCTTCGAGATCCGCGGGGCCTACGCCGAGCACGGGAATCGGCAAGACGATCGGCGCCGGGTCGAAGGAGAGGCTCACCCAGCGGCCGACGTTTCCGAGGTACCGCCGGAAAGGCCAGCCGAGCAGGGTGACCAGCAGGACCAACACGAAGAGCCCCCGCGCGCGCGCCGATTTCCGAAACGGTCTCAGCGGGGGCCGACTTGGAATCGGAACGACGACAGGCTCGGCCATGAGCCCGAGGTTACAATCCGGAGCATGCCGAGGTCGATGCTCCGCCGTCTCGCCGCACTCCTTCTCCTCTTCGCCCTCGCTCCGCTCGCGGGGGTGGCGGGCGGTGCGGGCGGGATGGCCGGCGCGCCGAAGCTCGCGCCGCTCTCTACCGCCGAGCGGGCGCGCCTCAAAAAAGGCGAAATCCTGCTCGGTTCGGCAACGGTCGCAGGCACGAGCTTTAAAGTTGGGATCGGCCGCGCGTTGATCCCGGCACCGTTGGCGCGGGTGGTGCGCGCGGTGGCCGATGTCGCCCACCACGAGGAGTTCATGCCCTTCCTCGAAAGCTCGACTGCCGAGCGGCAGGCGGACGGCTCGATCCTCTCCCGCCAGCGGCTCGAACTCCCCGGCTTCCTCGGCACCCGCCGACTCACCGTCCGCTTCCGTTTCGAGCGCCCCAACGCCACCACCTACGCCTCAACCTGGGCCTCGCTCCCCGGCGGCGAGGTCCGCGACCAACACGGCTCGTTCATCCTCGAGGCGATCGGCGGCGCAACCCTCGTCACCTGCCGCTTCTTCCTCGATCCCGGCGGCTCCCCCGCCTTCCTGGTCAACCCCCAGACCGAGCGCTCGGTCGGCTGGATCCTCGATGGGCTCCGCCAGCACGTCCGGCGGGGCCGGTACGACGGGGAGTAGGAAAGAGCGCTTGATTTGGCGACCGGCCCGAGGTCGGATAGATTGGGCAAGAGTCCGCGGCGTTCCGGCAGGCCCGCGGCGCCTGGAGCCCACCTCTATGCTTTTTGCCGCTTCGAACCCTATCGCTTCCGCCCTGATCGCCCTGATCGCCCTGATCGTTGGGCTTGCGGTCGGCTGGCTCTGGCGGAACCTCAGAGTTCGCGAACTCTCCCGGGAGCTCGTCGCCTGTCGTCCTCGGGTCGCCCGACTGCTCCAGGTCGAGGAGATCCTGGCTGAGCGCAACGGCCAGCTGGCGGCGCTCCAGACCGAGATGGGCGATCTGCGGGAAGCCCAGGCCCGCACCACGGCACCGGCTCCGCCGCCGCAGCAGTCCGAGCTGCCGCTGGGGAACGAACCGTCGAAGCCGCGCCGGAAGTCCGGCTCCCGGACTTCCTCTTGACCTTCTAAACCACCCACATTAGGGCGCCGCCTTTGCTCGGTGCCGCGGAGAACCCCCATGATCAAGACCTATCGAGCTCCCTTCTTGGCCTCTACCCTCGTGCTGTCCGGCCTGCTCGGCCTCGGAGGCTCGGCCACTCCTCTCAAAGCCAAGGAGCTCGGCCCCGTCAACATCGACCTGCGCTATGCGCCGCAGGAGAGCGTCGGCACCAACACTCCAACCCTTCAGGCGGGAATCTCCGACCGCCCGGTTCGCCTCGAGATGGCGGAAGGGCGCACCGTCGCCGACCTCGCGATGATCGGCGAGAGCACCGATGACGACGACAAGGTCTGGCCGGTGCGCGCGACCAACGACCCGATCGCGTGGGCCAAAGAGGTCCTGGCCAAGAACGCGGGCGACTGGGGCATTCGGGTCGATGACGGCGCGCCGCTCACCCTCTCGGGCAAGCTCACCCGCTTCCGAGTCGTCGAGAGCAACAAAGCGGTCGGCTCGACCTACAACGCCGACGTGCAGTTCACCTTCGAGCTGCGCGACGCCAAAGGGAACCTGCTCTGGGACGGAACCGGCGTGGGCGACGCGACCCGCTACGGCAGGCCGCGCAGCGAAGACAACATCAACGAGGTGCTCTCGGACGCGACCCAAGAGGCCTATGCCGCCGCACTCGCCGAGACCAAACTGCAAGAGGCCTGGCTGGGCAAGAGCGCGCCGATCGCAGGGCCGGCCATCGCGGCGACCGCTTTGCCCACCGCTCTCGCCGCGGCGCGGCCGGCCGGCGACGTGATCACCCCCGAGGCGATGCTCGAAGAGCTGGTGAAGCTCAAGAAGAAGGGCTTCGACACCGACCTCTTGGTCGGTTTCGTCGCGCAGAAGGAGCTCTCCCGCTCGCTCTCCGCGGACGACTTGGTGGCGTGGAAGAAGGCCGGGCTCTCTGACGAGGTGATCAAGGCGGCCCTCGCCAAGGGCAAATAGTTCCGGCTCGGTGCCCGAGGACGGGTGGGGGGTGCAGCGCGGTCAACGCTTCGCCTGGGGCACGATACGGGACGGCGCGGTCACCGAGCTACGCCAGACCGGCCGCGACGTGCGCGACGCGAGCCGCGAAGCGCGTGAGAACCTGCGCGTCGTGCTTCTTGCCCGCGGCATCCTCTTCGACGAAACGGCCGCAGCCGGCGAGCAGAAGGGCGGCGACGAACGGAGTGAAAAGAAGGACGTGGCGGCAGCGGTCGGTTGTTTTCATCGGGATTCTCCATAACTGGTGGCGACGATCGGCAGGCGCGCCGCGGCAACACCTCGACCGAGGCCGAGCCGCTCGGGGCCGGCGTAAACGTTGAAGCGCTCGCCGCGCAGGAAGCCGATCAGGGTGACCCCGAAACGGGTCGCCAGCTCGACCGCCAAGCTGCTGGGGGCGGAGACCGAACAGACGATCGGCGCACCCGCGGCGAGCGACTTTTGCAGGATCTCGTAGCTCGACCGACCGCTCACCAGAACGATTCGGTCGCTCCAGGGGAGCGCTCCCGTGCGGAGCGAGGCGCCGACCAGTTTATCGAGCGCGTTGTGGCGCCCGATGTCTTCGCGGACCGCGAGCAGTTCCCCCTCCGGATCGAACAGTGCCGCGGCATGCAGGCCGCCGGTGGCGTCGAACAACCCTTGGGCGGCGCGCAGCGAATCCGGGAGCGCGGCGATCACCGCCGGGGTGACGCGCGGGCCGGAGCCGGCAGGCCGCTCGACGCGCAGCGCGAGCCCTTCGAGCGCCACCTTGCCGCATACGCCGCAGGCGCTGTTGGAGAAGAAATGCCGGTCGAGCGGCGCGAGGTCGGGCTCGATCCCGGGCGCGAGTTCGATCTCGACGATATTGGCTAGATTGGCTTCGCCCTCCGGCTCCCCTCCAGGGCCTGAGCCGTCTCCGGCGGAGAGCGCGACCACCTCGGCGGCGCTTCGGATCACCCCTTCGGCAAACAGAAACCCGAGGGCCAGCTCGGCGTCCGCACCCGGCGTGCGCATGGTCACCGCGACCGTGGTGCGCCGCCCGGTGCCAAAGAGCAGTCGAATCTCCAGCGGCTCTTCAGTCGCCAACGCGTCGTCGCAGCGCTCGAAATGGGCGCCACGGACGCGCACCAGCTCGGCCGGCGTGGTGGACTTGGCGGCGCGCGGATTCATCGCCCGAGAGCTTGGCACAGAACGAGTCACGGCTTCTCGTTCTCGGGCAAGATCCGGCTGCGCAGGGGGGCAACCCGGGCGCAGTGGCCGCACACCTGTAACAACTTGCCGCTCGAAACGCCGATCGAGAGAGTAGGCGCTCATTCAAGTCCTGACACGGGGTCGCCGACCCGGCCGGCCCGGAACCTTTTCGAGGAGAAAGCTCATGCCCACAAACGACAAGGTCTGCTTCGACCGCGTGCTGCCGAACGAGATGCTGCGTCCCCTCGTCGGGCGCATGATGGAAATCACCATCGGCAAGACCCGCGCCGCCTTCGAAATCGCCAAGCTCTGGCCGGTCGGCACGCTCCTGCACATCCGTTTCCTCGGCGGCACCGCGAGCCAGCAGGGCATCGTCCGGCAGTTCGCCCCGCTTTGGGCCCAGTTCGCGAACCTGCCGCTCGTCTTCGACAACGCGCCCGACGCGCAGATCCGGATCGATTTCCGAGCCGACGACGGCGCTTGGTCCTACATTGGCACCGACGCGCTCGGCATTCCGCGCGATCAGCCGACCATGAACCTCGGCTGGCAGGACGAGGGCGTCGTGCTCCACGAGTTCGGTCACGCGATCGGGATGATTCACGAGCACCAAAACCCGCGCGCCAACCCGATCCAGTGGAACAAGCCGAAGGTCAATGCCGCGCTCTCCGGCTCGCCGAACTTCTGGGACCCTGCGACCATCCAGCACAATATGTACGACAAGTACGATACCAGCCAGATCAACGGCTCCGATTTCGACGGCAAGTCGGTGATGCTCTACAGCTTCCCCTCTCAGTGGACGCTCAACGGTTTCCACTCCGATCCGAACGAGAAGCTCTCCGCGGTCGATCAGGCCTTCGCCCGGCGGGTCTATCCGGCGGCCCAACCGAACGATCCGGCGCTGGTCGAGCTGCCGGTGATCACGGCGGGCACAACGGCAAACATCGGCCAGCCCGGCGAGGAGGACCGG
The DNA here is from genome assembly GCA_031404815.1 of Holophagales bacterium. Classification (GTDB taxonomy): domain Bacteria; phylum Acidobacteriota; class Thermoanaerobaculia; order Multivoradales; family UBA5704; genus DASYKS01. The sequence continues at coordinate 35,232 of JANNIH010000157.1, forward strand.
TTCCAGTTCACCGCCGCGCAAGCGGGGCATTACACGGTGGAGACCGACGGGGCGACCGACCTGGTGATGTCGCTCTACGGCCCGAACAGCACGTCGAACCTGATCGGCCAGGACGACGACAGCGGCGCCGGGCGCAACCCCAAGATCGGTGCCGATCTCGCCCCGGGCAAGTATCTCGTCCAGGTGCGCCACTACAACACCGCGGGAGGAACCGGGCAGTACACGATCCGGGTCACCGCGCCTTAGAGTTGATCGAAGGCGCGACCTCGCGGTATCAATGCGGTCATGGGATCGAGGAAGAATCGATGACCGCAAGAATCGTCCGTCTCGGCTCGCCCCGCAGCGTCGGCGAAGGTTTGCGCATCGGCACCGTCCGCCGCCCGCCGCGCGGGGTGCCGAAGACCGAGTTCGCCTCGGGGGATTGGTACAGGGCGCCGGGGAATACCCGTCCGCTGCCTCAAGTCTCCAACGCCAAATCCTCTCGTTTCCATAGCGACAGCGCCAGGCCGACGATCATCAGTGCCACGAGCGCGAGGTTGATGTAGAGGCCCGGAGGTGTCCCGGTTCGGGCGATCGGCTTCCACCACAGGACCAGTTTCCTCGCGAGGTGCTCGACCAGGAGCAGCAGGAACATGAATGGAATCAGCGCGCGATAGCGGGTGAGAGCGAGGATTCCGAACAGGCTGATCACGAGATGCGCGAGCCCCCAGATCGCGAACAGCGCCACCACCGCCTGCGCGCCGTCCGCGCCGAAGCTATCGAGCGGAATGCCGTCGGCCGACTGCGCCGCGGTGCGACCGTTGAAAAGCGTACCCAAGGCGATCGCCGTCTTGACCAGGACCACCGCACCCAGCAGCCAGACCGCGAGCGGGTGGCCGAGATAGGTGTTGTCGATCGGTTGAGGAAGAATCCGGCTTGCCATGTCACCCCTCCTTCATGAGACACCAGGTTTCGATCTCGAGCACGCCGGGATCGGCGTGCTCGGGATTGCTGTCTACAGGCCTCTTGGCTCCCCGCTCTCGCCGCCGGAGGGACAGAACCCCCAACGTCCGCGCCAGCCCTGCCGAAGGCGTTCCCGCTCCTCGGGGGGCATCTGCTCCCAGCGCTCGGCCATGCGAGTGCGAACCCTGGAGCGGCTCCGGCAGGAGGCTCCCCCGCGCACGCCCATTCCGCCGAAGAGGATCCGGCACAACGCCAAGAGTCCAAGCGCCTGCCAGAAGGTGATTTGGGGCAAGCCGAACAGGGGCGGCAGCAGCCAGTTCCATAGGTATTGCACGATTCCGCCGCCGAGGGCGACGAAGATCGCCATTCCCAGAATCGCCAGCGGGGCGAAGAAAATCACTCGCTTCCATCTCGGTATCATGTCGTATTCCCTCATGTCTTCGTAAAGTCGTCGTAGATCCCTTGTAATCGCTCGCGCAGATGCAGCAGCGCATAGCGCTTGCGGGAGAGCAGCGTATTGACGCCAACGCCGCTCTCGGCGGCCATCTCCTTGAAGCTCTTCCCTTCCAACTCGTGGGCCATGAACACCTCGCGCTGCTCCTTCGGCAGCTCCTCGAGCGCCAATTCGAGCTCGTCGAGCAGCACGCTCCTGGCATAGAGCGCCTCCGGTCCGGCATCGGGCGAAGGGAGCAGGTCTTCCAGTCGCAGCCGCTCGTCGTCCTCGCCGGCAAAGGCGGGTTCGCCGAGCCTCTCCGGCCTTTTCTTGCGGAACAGATCGGTGATCCGATTGCGCGCCACGCGAAACAGCCAGCCGGTGATGTGATCGATCGGCATCAACAGCCGGTTCGCCTCCACCAGCTCGTAGAAGACCTCCTGCAAGACGTCCTCGGCGTCGAGCGGGTCGGGGACGCGACTGCGAATGAAGTTGCGCAGCCGTCCCTGCTCCCGCTCAACCACAGTGGAGATTCGCTGGTCTTGTTCGAAGGGCATCGGTTCAACGCTCGCCGCGTCTCTCATCTACACCTGTAGACGGTTGAGGCGTGCGGATATTGTGCGGCCGCTTCGAGCGGATGACGACGAGGGCGGCTCGGCCCGGGGGGACGACCGGCCGGCGGCTACGGGGGTGAAGGGACCGAGAGGGGCATAGGGAGATCGGCAGCCAGTGCCGACCCCAAAGATCATCCGTCCCAGGCCAAGAAGCTGGTCAGGCCGACTTGGGTTGCAACAGATAGTCGTCCGCGTGTTCGAGAAGGGCTCGCGTCGCCAGCTGCAAGGCCTCGGCGATGGCCTCTCGCGAGATGCTTCCGTGCCACTCCTGGATGACCGTTTCCCAAGCCAAGCCGTCGGCGATTTGGTCCAGCACGTCGGAGACCAAGATGCGGGTGCGCCGGAAGGTGGGCTTGCCGTGACAGATTCGGGGATCGCTCACGATGTGTCGTCCCAAGAGTTGTTCGGCCATGATTCCTCCTCCGGTGGAAGTCTACTAGGGAAAGCGGCTCACGTCGCCACGCCCGGCGTCGAGCAAGTGAGCCGGGCGGCGCTCGCATGAGGACAGGGCCACCGAGCTGATTTAGCGGCCTGCCCCCGGCAGCCGCCGCACATCGCCCGGCTCGGTGGTCAGGCAATACGCGCCGAGGCTCACCACCGTCGTGATCACCGTGGCGAGCGTGAAGATCACCAGAACGATCGCGGCGAGCACCCGCACGCCGCGCGAGACCTGGCGCGGCGTGCCCCCGAGCGGGTTTTCGAGGATGCCGATCGGGCTGACGCGGGGGATTTCCATAGCGAGAAGGTTACGCGCGGCGGGCGCCGGCCGGTTTGGCCCACAAGTCGGCCTTCTGTCCGGCTTAAGATGGAGCCGTCCCTTTGCCGCCGAGGAACCGCATGCCCCGTCCAACTCTTCGCTCACTCGTCCGCGCGCTCTCTACTCTACCGTTCCTCTGGATCGTCTCGCCATCCGCCCGGGCGGCGACGATCGAGGTGCCGCATTCGACCCTCGCCCGGCTGCTCACGGACGAGACCTTTCCCGATCATCGGCGCTACATCGCGGGCAAACCGGGCGATGCGTGCAACTGGGGCTACGTGCTCGACCCGTCGATCGCGACGGTGCCTTCGGGGCTCGAATTCCGCGGCCGGGTGCGCGGGGCGTGGAAGTTGCTCGGCTTTTGTACGACACTTCAGCGTGAGCTGCCGATCCGGGCGGTGGCCACTCCGACGTTCTCGCATGGCGTGTTGTCGTTCCGGGCGACCGATCTCTCGATCGAAGGACAGTCGGGCGGCAGGGTGCTGCGCTTCCTCCTCGAGAGGATCTTCGATCGGATGCGCCTCGATCTGCGCGGCAAGCTCGCCACCCTCGCGAGCGGCGCCCGCGGGCCGAACGGCATCGGTTTCAAGCTCACCGACTTCGAGGTCCGTAGTGTCGAGCTGCTCGCCGACCGGACGCGCCTGGATGTCGATTTCGCGTTGGAGGTGCAGTGACCGGGCGCAGAAGCTTGTTGGCGATCGCAGGCTGGCTCGCCCTCGCGCCCGCCGCGTCGGCGCAGGTGTCGATCCCGTTGGAGATTCGCGCCGACCGGCTCGTCGAGGAGATCGGCGGCGTTGCCGTAACACTCGGCCTCTCCGGGCAGCTCCACCTCACCGAGGTGCCGGACGGCGCGGTCGGTGCGCTCTCGATCACCGTCGATCTCGGCGACCTCCAAGCGAAGATTTTGAAAATCGTCCGCGCCCAGGGGAACCGTGGCGAACTCTGCGGCGACCGGCTCGACCTGCGCGCGGCAAACCTCTTGCCACCGGCTCCCGTCAAGCCCCCCGCGCCCAGGAAGATCGGCGCCGCGCTCTACGTCGCCGGCCGCTACGAATGGTTTTTCTGCCGCCCCGCGGTCGGCGAGCTGATCAGCCCGGGTCCCCCCCGCCTGATGTTCCGGCAAGACGGAGCGGCGCGTTTCGAGTTGGTCCCCCGGGTCGGCGCGGACGGGATCGTGCTCGACACCCGCGTGCTCGGGGTCGCGGCGGACGGGGCGCTCGAACGCCTGCTCGACATCCGCGCGCTCGGCGAATTTCTCCGCCGCCGCCTGACCACAGCGCTCAGCCGCGCGCTTGGGCCGGACAACCTGCACCTCGCCCTGCCGCGCGAGCTGGCCGCGCTCCACCCGAAGTTCCAGGCGGTCCGCTTCGTCGATCTCGGCACGGGGAGGCTCGGGCTGATCGCGGAGGGGCGGCTGCGGATTCCGCTCGCGGCGTTCGAGCGGTTGGTGAGCGGGGCGGGGGCGCTGTAAAAGGGGGAGGACTCCCCTCCGCCGAACGGTTCGCGTCAAGGTGGAGCGCGCCGACACGTCGGCGCTACGGAAAGCGGCGACACGTCGCCGCACTCCAAAATCCCGGCTTGTTGGAGCACCCTCCCCGCCGAAAACGTAGAGCCTTTCGACCCGGCTGTCAACCGCAGGATCAACTCCCTCCGCGGTCGCCCGAAGCTTTCCCCCACTCGGGCGCACAGGGAGGTTCCAAAGACAAGGTCGGATTCTCCCCCATGCGCGGGAGTGTAACGTAAGGGTGGTGACCCGAACCTCGAGACGAACTCTCGCCGCGGCCCTCTTGCTGCTCGGCGCCCACGGTGAACTGGCGGCTCAGACGGCGCGCCCGCCGTCCCAGCGTCTGCCGAACGTCCTGGTGTTGAGCATCGACACGCTGCGCGCCGATCGCCTGTCGGCCTACGGCTACCGGCGCCCGACCAGCCCGGCGATCGACCGCCTGCTCAACTCAGGGGTCCGCTTCGACCAGGCGCGCACCGTCGAGCCACTGACCAACCCCGCGCTCTGTTCGCTCTGGACTTCGCTCTATCCGCACCAGCACGGTGCCACCCGGAACGGTTTGCGCCTCCGTCCGGGGCTCGGTTCGCTCTCCGGCATCCTCCGTCGCCGCGGCTATCGGACGACCGCCATGGTCGGCAGCTGGCCGCTGCGCAACCGGATCTCAGGGCTCGGCGAACACTTCGAGGACTACCGCGAGATCTTGAACCGCAAGCGCTGGCTCGGCCTGTTCAAAGGCGAATCGACCGCCGAGGATCTGACCGACGAAGCGCTCGACTGGCTCGAAGGTCAAAAGCGCGGCCGGCCGTTCCTGCTCTGGGTCCATTATGTAGAGCCGCACGCGCCCTACCGGTTCCAAGAGGAGTTCGCGGCCCGCTTGGGTCTCGCCGGAACGGCGCGCCATGGCGAGGCTGCCAAGAGCGACCGCTACGACACCGAGATCGCCTTCGCCGACCACCATGTCGGGCGGCTGCTGGCCGCGATCGAGCGCGACCCGGAACTCGCGGCCGACACATTGATCGTTTTCCTCGCCGACCATGGCGAGAGTTTGGGCGAGCACGGCACCTGGGGGCACGGCCGCGATCTCTACGAGCCGACGCTGCGCATTCCGATGGGGATCACCTGGCTGGGCAAGATCGTCTCGACGGCCAAGAGCCCGCGAGCGATCGGCGCACCCGCCACTCTGCTCGACCTTGCACCCACCGTGCTCGGCCTGATCGGGTTGCCGGCCCCGCCAACCTTTCAAGGCTTCGACTGGTCCGGCGTCCTGCTCCGCGGCGCAACCGCGCCCCGCAAGAAGACCTGGCACCAGGCGCACCGGGGCGCCGTCCTATCGCGCGACGAGGCGCAC
>JANNIH010000158.1:0-70669 GCA_031404815.1 Holophagales bacterium
AACCCAGGGCATCGGCCTTCGGCCTCAGCCCTGGGCTCAGTTCTACCGGCCTTTCAGGCCGCGGAAGGGCTGACGGCCTGTCCCATCGCTGGAGGTTGCACCGGCAAGCCGAACTTATGATGACTTTGACGGGGCCCTGCTCGTGCTGCCCGGCTCGCTTGACTCCGCCGCCGGGGATCACCCAAGATATGAAATGACTTCTTCGGAGAGACCTATGCGGCGCACCGGGCTTGCTGTCATGTCGCTCGGCCTCTTGCTCTCGGGCTGTGGAGGAGGCTCCTCTCCGTCCGAGCCGAGGCCGATGGTTCCTGCCCCTCCGGTCCCTCTGGAGGGGTCCTGGTCCGGTTCCGTGGCGCTGACCAACTCCACCCGCGCCACCTGCACGCTCTCCTTCGAATTGTTAGGGGACGGACTGGACTTTTTCGGCGAATGGGAAGGGCGGTGTCCCGACGGCACCCAGGGCGGCGGGTTCATGGTCGTCAATACTCTGTTTGCCAACATGGTGTTAGTTTTCGCGGCCCAGACGCCGCCGGGACAGGCGCTCTTCGGCGGCTGTGCCTGGTCGAGCTTCACCACTCGCGACGGAAACCGGTTGCGGGGGGACTTCAGTACGCCACAGAACTGCCAGAGCGGAACCGTCCTTGCGGGCCGGCTGGAAATGACCAAACAGTGAGGGCTATCGGAGCCGATCGACCCTCTCGCACGGGCTGGAGAGCGGCCGGTGATTCCGGCGATCGTGAATTCCCTCCGGGAAGATGACGGGGAAGGGGCGGCGCCTGAGGAAGCGGTCGAAGTAGCCGCTGCCGTACCCGAGCCGAAAGCCGCGCCGGTCGAAGCCCAGGCCGACCACGAGCACGGCGTCGATCGCGCCATTGATTGCGCTCGCCGCTTTGGGCGCTCTTGCTCCCTGGACGTTGGTGGCTGGCTCGGGGTCGTTCACGGCGGCGCAACTATAGCGTTGCCGATCCGCCGGCCTGATCGCAAGTCATTCGGAGCTGCTAGACTTCGGGCTCGAACTTTTACCCCTCTCCCTCGTAAGATTCCCGGAAGAGCGTCACATCGTCGTCTGGGAGGGGTGTGCCTTGCCCGCACGACCGGCGAAACTATTGGGGGAGGCTGGAATGAAGCGAATCGTTCTCGGAGTATGGATCCTCGCGCTGGTGTTCGCCGTAAGAGCCACCGGTACCGCCGGGGCGGTCGCGATCGATCCCAACCTTCTGGCGGGCCTCAAGGCTCGGTCGATCGGGCCGGCGGGGATGAGCGGCCGGGTGGCGGCGATCGATGCGGTCGAGTCGAACCCGGACATCGTGTACGTCGGTGCCGCAACCGGTGGGGTCTGGAAATCGACCAACGGCGGGCTTACCTTCGAGCCGATCTTCGACGACCAGCCGGTCGCCGCGATCGGAGCGATCTCGATCTTCCAGGCGAACCCGTCGATCGTCTGGGTCGGCACCGGCGAAGGGAATGTGCGCAACTCCGCCTCGGTGGGCAATGGAATCTACCGGTCGCTCGACGGGGGAATCACCTGGAGCCATCTCGGTCTCGAAGGGACCGAGCGGATTCACCGCATCGTGCTCGATCCGACCGATCCCAATATCGCTTGGGCCGCGGCGCTTGGCCGGGCGTGGGGCGAGAACCCGGAGCGGGGGGTGTACAAGACCACGGACGGCGGCAAGAGCTGGCGCAGAGTGCTCTATGTCGATGAGAAGACCGGCGCAGCCGACGTGGCGATCGATCCGGCCCATCCGAACCACTTGCTTGCAACCACTTGGGCATACCGGCGTTGGCCTTACTCGTTCAAATCGGGCGGTCCGGGCTCCGGCCTCTGGAGTTCGTTCGACGGCGGCGAGAGCTGGAAGCGGGCGACCGAAGAGGACGGCCTGCCGGCGGGCGAACTCGGTCGGATCGGCCTCGCGTTTTCGCGTTCCACCCCGGAGATCGTCTACGCGATGGTCGAGGCTAAAAAGAGCGCGCTGCTCCGCTCAGAAGATGGCGGCAAAAGCTGGAAGACGGCCAACGACAAGCCGAACGTGAACCCGCGACCGTTCTACTTCTGCGAGATCCGGGTCGATCCGTGGGTGCCGAACCGGCTGTTCAGCCTCGACTTCGATGTCCGGGTCTCCGAAGATGGCGGCAAGACGCTCTCCGGTGCCCCGTTTGGTCGCGAGATCCATGGCGACCACCACGCGCTCTGGATCGATCCGGCCAACCCGCGGCGGATGTATATCGGCGATGACGGCGGCGTCGCGGTCTCCCACGACGGTGGCAAGACCGCGGGTTTCGTCACCACCCTACCGCTCGCCCAGTTCTACCATGTGGCGGTCGACAACGATGTCCCGTACCACGTCTATGGCGGCCTGCAGGACAACGGCTCGTGGCGCGGCCCGTCCTCGTCTTGGAACCAAGGCGGCCTGCGCAGCTTCGAGTGGAGCGTGGTCGGTGGGGGTGACGGGTTCGACACCGTGCCCGATCCGACCGATTCGACGCGCGGTTACGCGATGTGGCAGGGGGGCAACCTTTCGCGCTGGAACCTGGGGACCGGGGAGGCGCGCGACATCAAGCCGCCCGCACCCAAGGGAGACGGCGGCAAGGCACCGACCGAACTCCGGTTCAACTGGAACGCCGGGTTCGCGATCGATCCGTTCGATCCGGCGACGATCTACCTCGGCAGCCAATTTCTCCATTCCTCGACCGATCGGGGAGAGAGCTGGGAGATCATCAGCCCCGACCTCTCCACCAACAACCCGGAGTGGCAAAAGCAGGACGAAAGCGGCGGGCTCACCCCGGACGTCACCGGCGCCGAGAACTACACGACGATCCTCGCCGTCGTTCCTTCGAGTCTGGAGAGGGGAACGATCTGGGTCGGGACCGACGACGGCCGGTTGCAGATCACCCGGGATGGCGGTCTGAGCTGGACGAGTGTCGAGAAGAACGTTCCCGGCGTGCCGGCCCAAACCTGGATTCCCCACGTCAAGGCGTCGCGCCATGCACCGGGCACGGCGTTCGTCGTGTTCGACGATCACCGGCGCTCGAATTGGGCGACCTATCTCTACCGAACCGACGACTACGGGAAGGGCTGGAAGAGCTTGGCGACTCCGAATCTGCGCGGCTACGCCCAGGCGATCGAACAGGACCCGGTCGATCCGAACCTGCTGTTTTTGGGCACCGAGTTCGGCCTTTGGGTCTCGTTCGATGCCGGCAAGAGCTGGCACGCCTGGCGCCACGGCGTACCGACCGTCGGCGTCTACGATCTGGTGGTCCATCCGCGCGATGGCGATCTGGTGGTGGCCACCCACGGCAGGGCGATCTACGTGGTGGACGACATTCGGCCGTTGCGTGGGCTCTCGGCGGAGAGCTTGGGGAAAAAGCTCCACCTGTTCGAGATCGGCGACGTGGCGCAGCACTGGCGGAACTTCGGCAACGGCGGCTACGGTCTGGGCCACGGAGAATATGCGGGAGAGAACCGCCCTTACGGCGCGCTGATTGCTGTGTCTTTGGCGGCCGATGATCTGCCGTGGCGCGATGAAAAGTTGGAGCGGGCTCGAAAAGCCGGGGAGAAGGCGAAAGCCAAGGATGAAAAGGACGGCAAGGACGTAAAGGACAAAGAGAAGGCGAAAGAGGAGGAGGCGGGGAAGGTTGAGGTCGAGATTCGCGATGCGACGGGCCGATTGGTGCGGACGATGCGCGAAAAGGCCTATCGCGGGATCAACCGGTTCGTCTGGAATCTGGACCGCGACGCCTTCCGCCAGCCCCCTTCGGACGAGCCGGAGGATTCGCCGGACGAGGCGACCGGGCCGGAGCTGCCTCCCGGAACCTACTCAGTGCGCGCAGCGTTTCGCGGCGAGACCGCCGAGGGGAGTGTGAAGGTCCTGGCCGATCCGCGGACCCAGAATCGTGCGGAGGATTGGGCCGCGCGCGAAACTGCGATCGGGCGGGTCGGAAAGCTCCGAGACGATGTGGTGGCGGCGATCGAACGGATCCGGGACACCAAGCGCGATATCGACGCGGTGGCCGAGCGGGTGACCGCTGCGAACGCCCTCGCGATTCGCAAGCACGAGGTCATCGCCGCGGAGCTGCCGCTGATCAAGCAGGGGGAGGAGGTCAAGGAGGCCCTCGCCAAACTCGAGAAGAAGGTCTGGTCGAGCCCGGAGACCGTGGGCATCGTCCGCTTCGGCGACGTGCTCACCGACTCGTATTTCGTGCAGGGTTACATCACCTCGTCGTGGGCGCCACCGAGCCCCACGCACCTCGCCTATCTCGACGCGGCCGAGGCGACCTACGCCAGGTTCGCGGCGGAACTCGACGCGTTCTTCGCCGACCGGGTGGCCAAATACCGGCAGCAGGTTCGGGAAGGGAAGGTGGAGCTGTTACCGTAGGGGGGTGTTTGTCGAGTCGCCCGAGCAGGCCTATTTTCGTGTCATCGAGGAGATGCTGGTCCGGTGGCGCGGTGCCTCGGTGAGCGTCGGCACGTCCGATTGGCATATCGCGGAGCGCTGGTACGAGATGGGAATCCCCTTGGACCTGATCGATCGGGTGATCGGAGAGGTCGTATCCCTCCGCAAAGAACGGAAGGTCAAGGGGCGCCTGGCCTCGTTGCGCTACTGCGCGCCGGCCGTCGAATCGGCTTGGGAGGAGATCAGCGAGCTGATCGCGCTCGGCGAGAGCGTGCCGGCTCCGGCCTTGGACGTCCCTTCGCGCCTGGCGGCTTTGGCCGCGGCGCTCGAGCGAGTGGGGGTCGAGGAGGTCGCGGCGCAAGTTCGCGCCCTGGCGCCGCCGGGAACCCTCGCCGAGGCGGTCGAGCAGCGGCTCGCCGGACTCGATGCCGAGATGTTGGAGCGGACGGATCGCGGGTTTGCCCCCGACGATCTGGCGGCGGTCGCCACGGAGATCGACAAGAGCCTGCGCACCCTTTCCGGGCGACTGCCCGCCGCGGAGATCGAACCGGCTCGCGATCGACTGCGCCGCCACGCGGTGCGCCGTCGCGCCGGCCTGCCGTTCCTGTCGCTGTTCTCGCCCGACGCCGAGGCGCGTTTGGACGATTGATTCCCTTCGCGGCGCGGTCCCTCCGGACCCTGACAGCGGATAGACTGGCCCGTCATGGCCATTACCCTGGAACGCCTGCTCAGCGAAGGGCGTGATCGCTGGCGCCGGCTCGACGATCTGCTCGACGTGGCGGCGAAATCGCCCGCCTGGGAGCTTGGGCCGGAGCGGATGCGCGACATCGTCCGGCTCTATCGGCTTGCAGCGGCGGACCTCAATCGAATGCTCGCGGTGACCGCCGACCCGGAGCTGATCGACCCGTTGAACGCCCTGGTCGGGCGCGGTTATCGCTTCGTGTATGGGGCGCGCCGGGCCGAAGCGTTCGGCGGTTGGCGGCGGCTCGTTCGCTTCTTCAGCCGCGAGATCCCCGCCGGCTTCCGCCGGGCGCGCGGTGCGGTGGTCGTTGCGTCGCTCGCGTTCGGCGCCGGGAGCCTGCTCGGTTTCGGTGCCGTCGCGGTTCGCCCCTCGCTCGCCGAGGACCTCGTGCCGGGGGCCTTCTTCTCGTCGAGCCCGCGCGAGCGGGTGGCCGAAATCGAACGGGAGGAGGAGCGGATCTCGACCGTCGAACAGGCGGCGGATTTCGGCTCACAGCTCTACACCCACAACATTCGAGTTTCGTTCCTCGCCTTCTGTCTGGCCGCGGCTACCATCGTCGGCGGCATCTGGATTCTGTTTTGGAACGGCTTGATCCTGGGCGCGGTCGCGGCCTCGTATGTGCTCGACGGGGTCGGTTATTTTTTCGTCGCCTGGGTCGGTCCGCACGGTGCGCTCGAGCTCCCCGCGATCGTCTTTGCCGGAGCGGCCGGGCTGGTGCTCGGGCGCGCGCTCTGGTTCCCGGGCGAGATCTCGCCCGGCGCCGCCTTGCGCGCGGCGTTTCCGACCGTCTGGCGGATGTTGATCGGCACCTCTTCGGCGCTCGTGCTCGCCGGGTTGATCGAGGGGTCGTTCTCGCAGCTGTCGGCCAAGAGCATCCCCTATGGGTGGAAGATCGCGGTCGCGGCGGTGCTGTTCATGGCGCTCGCTCTGTTCCTGTTCGGCCGGCGCAGGCCTGCCGACGAGGCGGGTAACGCGGGCGGGGAGGCGGGATGATCCGCGCGGCCGGCGCCGCACGCCGCGGCTGGCGCCAGATCACGACACCGGAGCACGTTCGAGTCCGCCTCGAGCCGGCCGGACCGGGGAGCCGCTTTCTCGCCCTCTTGGTGGACGCTTGTCTCATCCTGGCGCTCACCGCGTTGGCCTCCTCGATCCTCGGCCGCCTGTTGCCGAAGAGCCTGGGGACCCTCGCGATCGCGACGCTCTCGTTCGTTCTCACCTGGATCTATCACGTCGGCTTCGAGGTGCGACGCGAAGGGCGGACGCCGGGTAAAGCGGCGCTCGGACTGCGGGTGGTCGATGCCCGCGGCCTGCCGCTCGCGCTCGAACAGTCGTTCGTTCGCAACGTCGGCCGGGTGCTCGATTTTGCGCCGGTGTTCTATGGCCTGGGCGGCCTGATGGCGTTGCTCGATCGCGACGGCAGGCGGTTGGGAGACCTGCTCGCCGACACGCTGGTGGTCCGCGACGCAAGCGGTTCGCGGCGCAGGAAAGCCGCCGATGCGCTGCCCGCAGCGCTCCGGGCGGAGGGGGCGATCCCGGTCGATCCGGAGCTCGCCCGCCTCGCGCGGAACCGCTTGAGCCTCGACGAGCGGGAGCTGTTGATCGCACTGGTGCGGCGGGCGGACAAACTCGATCCGCGCGCCCGTTACGATCTCTCCGAGCAGGCGGCCAAGCACTTCCGCTCGAAGCTCGGCCTCGATCTGCCGCACCTCTCGGGAGAGGCGCTGGTCCGCGCGCTCGCGACCGCCCTTCGACTTCGCTCAGGGACCGGTGGCTTAAGCGAAGTCGAAGCCTACCGCCCCCGAAGCCGGAACGTCTGGGCCGCCGACTCGCCGTCGGCGTCGATCACGCTCCAGAAATAGTCGACGTTCGGGCGCAGTTTGGCCCTCTCCTCGGCCGGTAACTCGATCCGGTCACCCGTCGTCTCCGAGCTCTGCCACCGATAGGCGGGATCGGTTGCGAACAGGAGCACCCACTTCGGCTCTCGGTTCGGATTCGCGAAGCGGATTTCGGTTGGAATCTGGTCGAGTTCGCCGGTCGGCGCCGCCGGTCCGGTGGGCACCGTGCCGCCGCGCAGGCCGTCAGGGATCGGTTGACCCAACCGGGTGGGTGGGTTTATCGGATGGGTCTGCACGTTCGAGGTACCGAGGAAGAACCCGAGGCCGAGACCGACGGCGAGCATCGCTGCGGCGGCCCAAGCGGTCTGGCGCCAAGGCCGGGAGGTCGCCGGACGCGAGGGGAAGGGCACGATCGTTGCCTCACGATGCGGCGTAGCTGGCGCGATCGGCGGGGCCACCTCGCGATCCGCCCCCGCTCCGTTGCGAAAGCGCTCCCAGGCGGATTCCACCGCGCCCGGTGGGAGCCGCTCGGGCTGGTCGAAGGCTTCGAGGTGGGCCACCTCGGCCGAACAGAGGGCGCAACCGGCGAGGTGGGCGAAGATCCTCTCGTCCTCTGGTGTGACGGCACCGCTCTGGACGGCGGCGATCGCCCGGTAGAGGCTGTCCGCGGCGGGATGAGGCCCGTTCGGACGGGGAGGGATCTTCGGTTCGTTCATGCAGCCCCCGCTAGATGCATGCGCAGTCGCCTGCGCGCGTTCCAAATTTGAACTTTCACCGTCGGCACCGACAGTGTCAAGCGCCGCGCGACCTCGCCGTACGAGAGCCCCTGCTGCACATGGAGCAGCAGGCAGGCCCGCATGCGTGCGGGCAGAGCCGCCAGGGCCGCCAGGGTGCGCGCCAGATCTTCTCGCCCCTCGGCATCCTCAGCCGCAGAGGGGCGCTCGTCGGCCACCGATGCTGCGAGCGTCTCTCCGCCCGATTCGCCGAGCGGTCGATCGAGAGAGTCGATCTCGGGAGCGCGCCCCCTCCGGCGCCACTCATCACGGGCGACGTTCCTGGCCACCGTGTAGACCCAAGCGGCGTAGCTCCCCTCGGCTCGGAACTGCCCTTGGGAACGATAGACGTTCCACAACGCGGATTGACTTAGATCCTCGCCGTCTTCGGGGGAAAATCCCTGGGAGAGGAAATAGCTGCGCAAGCGGGGATAGAACTCGCAAAAGACCTCGTGGAAGTCGTCTGCGGCCGAAACGTCGCTGGAGGTTGCCATCGGTTGGGGTTTCATCGAAGGGTTGGGCGTTTCTAAGACTCCCGGCGTTTCCCCATCACCAAGGACCTCCGGAACGATGAACGCCCCGGCAGGCGGAACCCACCGGGGCCTCGGACCAGCAGGACGGTTAGAGATCAGATGCGGACGACGTTCCTGGCCTGGGGGCCCTTCGGCCCTTCGACCACGTCGAAGGAGACGCGGTCCCCTTCGCCTAAAGTACGGAAGCCTTCCGCCTGGATGGCGGTCTGGTGGACGAACACATCCGGGCCCTTGTCCGGGGTGATGAAACCAAAGCCCTTGGCGTCGTTGAACCACTTGACCGAACCCTGTTCCGACATGAATCGACTCCTTGCGATGTGCCGCGCGTGTCCCGTGCGGCCCGGTTAAAGTTGGGGAAAGAATCGTGGCACAGCGGATCGGCATAGGCAAGAGGGCAAAGGCACTCTGAAACACGCTCTCATCGCCAATCGCCATCGAGTTGAAACGCGGCCCAGTGGTAGGGGTGGCGGTTTGGCCCGGCGAGCATCTCGCGTTGAGCGGCGGCGAGTGCCGCGTCTTTCGCCTTTCCCGCTCCGAGATGGGCGTAGAAGCGGCGCATCAGCTCGGCGGTCGAGCGGTCGGAGACCGACCAGAGGGAGGAGAGGACGGTGCGCGCTCCGGCGTAGTGGAACGCCCGGGTGAGGCCGAGCAATCCTTCTCCCTGCGCCTCGGTACCGAGCGCGGTCTCGCAGGCCGAGAGGGTGACCAGGTCGGCGGAGAGCCGGAGCCGTTCGAAGATCTCCCACGCTTGGAGCAGGCCGTCGTCGCCGGGCCGGGCCGGTCGCGTAGGGGGCGACAGCGCGAGGCCTGAGTCGAGCGGAAAGCGCGGGTCGAGCAACGCGTGGCCGGCGAAGTGGACGATGTTTCCTTTCGGCGCTTCGGCGAGGAAGCGCGCCTCGGTCGCGTCGGTACCGAGAAACGAAATCGCGGGCCGAAACAAGCCGGTGACCCCTTGGACCTCGCTTCGGCTCGCGGGGAGAGGGCTAAGCCCCAGACGGAATCGGCTCGCCGGGCGCACTCCTCGGGTTCCTGTGGCCGCCATCTGTGTCGGGTAGTGCGGATCGCCGAAGGCGACCAGTGCCTGGGCTGCTGGATTCTCACCGCGCATCCGGCCGAGCTCGGCAGCGAGGGTCGCCGAGATCACGGTCGAGATCGGCCAGCGCTCCACGAGGTAGACGGCGGTTCGAGGAGTCGGCGTGCCGGAGGGCGCAGGGACCACGAGCGCCGCAAACGGGAGCGCCGCGAGGGGGCCGTCCGCGGAGATGCGCAGCCGTTCGGCGCGCTCGAGCCACGGTGCCGCCGGGGCGAGGAGCTGCCCGTAGAGCCGGGCACCGAGCGAGCGCAACGCCCGCTCGTCGGCGAGCGCCTGGCCGCCGAGCACGAGGCTGCGGAATGCCGCGACGTCGCGGCCGAGCGCTTCGCGGCCGCGACGGATCGAAAGCACGGCCAGGCCGGACGGAGGTGCGCCGGCCTCTCCCTCCGGCATCACGACGAACAGAGTCGTCGTCTGCTCACCGACCGAGAAGGAGAGTCCGACCTCGCCCGGGCCGAGGGTACGGCGGGCGGCGGCCAAGTCGAGCGGCTGGGGTGCGGCGAGCGCCGCGTAACGCGGCGAGATCCGGCGAACCTTCCCGCGCAGGTTCTCGCGCTCGCCGAAGACCCGGGCCCGGCGGGAGATCGACGCCTCGATCTTCCTAGAATCGGTGGCCGGATCGAGCGCCGCGATCTCCCCTTCGAAGCGGGCGAGCTCGGCATCGACCCTGCGGATCTCCTCGGCCAGCTCGGCGGGCAGCTCGGCGGGTGGTGCCAGGTCACGTTTGGCCATCAGATCGAGCAGGCTCCGGGCTCGGAAACGCTCCAAAGTCTGATACGCCCGCTCCGGTTGGCCGATCTCGATCTGCAGCTCGATCGCCTCCTGGTAGGTGAGGGCGAACTGGGCGCGGAAGCGCGCCTCATCAAGGTCCGAACCGCCGAGTTTGCGGACGCTCCGATCGAGCGCCCCGAGCGCCTGGGTAAAGTGACGGTCGGCGTCGGCGGTCCGGCCAAGGCGACGTTTCAATCGACCGAGAAGGCCGAGAGCTTCGGCTTCCTCGGTGGTGCCGGGAGCCACCCGCCGGTAGATCGCAAGTGCCCGTTCAAGGGGCGCTTCGGCGCGCCGAAGATCCGCTTTGGCTCCGAGCTCGAACAGTAGAGACGAGCCGTGTCGGAGCGACTCTGCGAGGTCTAGAGTGAGGGGCAGACGTTCGGCGATCCGGAACGCCTCGGCGATTCGACCGCGGGCGGCCACCGCGTCTTTGCGCGCCACGGCGATCTCGGCGAGGTTGATCAGATCGAAAGCGAGGATCGGCGAGCCGGGAGCGCTCTTCTGGTGGAGCGAGAGAGCGCGAGCCCCGTACTGCTCGGCGCGCGACGAAGCGCCTTGCGCATTGGCCGCTCTCGCGAGGTTGGTAAACGTGAGCGCGACCGACGGGCCCTCGGGCGAAAGGCGGGTGTAGATTTCGAGCGCTTCCAACTGGCGGGCCTCGGCCTCAGCGAAGTTCCCCCGGGCTTGGGCGATTAGGCCGAGCCCGGTCAGCGCTCCCCCGGTCGTGGTGCTCCGCACACCGATCGTCCGGCTGGTTTCGAGCAAGGTGCGCAGCAGCTCATCGGAACGGTCGAGGTCGCCGCGATCGCGGGCGATGTTCGCCAAGCTGAGCAGGTTGGCCAACACCCGTTCCGAGTTGGGTTCGATCCGCCGCCAAAGGGCGAGCGCCCTGAGCTCGTAGCGCTCCGCCAAGTCGAGGCGGCTTCGCATCCAGGCGACGGTGCCGAGGTTCAGCAAGAGGGCGGCATTCAGGCGCCCTTCGGGGATCTTCCGCTCCGTGATGGCGAGCGCGGCGGCGTAGTGGCGTTCGGCGGTGTCGATGTCGCCCCGGATTGCCGCCGAGGTGCCGAGCGTATTCTCGGTGTTGGCGAGCGCGAGGCTCCCCGGGGCCTGGGCCGCTTGAAGGGTGCGCGCCCGGTTGAGCGCGGCGTTTGCGGCGGCGAAATCCTCCCGCCGATTCCCCACCCTGCCGAGCACCGCCCAGCTCTGCGCCAAGGCGAGGCTGCCGGGCTCGGTCTTTTTGCGGATCGCGATCGCCGACTCGATATCGGCGAGCGCGCCGGCCAAGTCGAGCGCTTCGATCCGCGCATTGGCCCGAACCTGGCGGATCAGGGCGAGGAAGCGCTCGTCGCGCTCGGCCAGGGCGAAGCGTTCGGCCGCCGCGTAGTGGGCTTCGGCTTGCGTCATGTCGTGGGCATCTGCGTGTATCGACGCCTCGCGCAGATGGTCATAGGCCTGGCTGGCTGCGGTCGCCGAACGTTCCATCCCCCAACGGAGCCGCCAGTCGTCGGCGGTGAGCACGAAGGTTCGGCGCTCGATCGCCTCGCCGCTCTTCGCACCGCCGCGTTCGATGTCGATCTCGACCGGCCCGCGCGGCCCCTGCTCGATCTCGAACTGGGTCAAGGTCAGGCAAGAGGTCGGACGGAGCGCGGCGGCTTGCTGGTTGGCCGGCGGCGCGCTCGCGCGGCGCAGCTCGATGATCCGGTCGCCTTTGCGCAGACCGACGAGCTCCCCGGCACCACCGGGTTGGACTTCGACGATGAGGACTCTTCCGTCGGGAGAAAGGGGAGCCTTCCGGCACGCCGAAAGCCCCAGCGCAGCGATGCACAGGGAAAGAACGAGGAGTGTTGTGCGGGCGGCGGGCATCAGATCTGTGCGGCAAACGCCCGCGCGACCGCTTGGAGCAGCGCCTCGCGGGAATAGGGCTTTTGCAGAAACAGAGTCCCCGGTGCGAGCGCCACGCGGCCGGCTACCTCGGTTTGCGCGTGGCCGGAGACGAACAGCACGCGCAGCTCCGGATGGCTGGCCCGCAGCCGTTCCGCGAGATCCGGTCCGTCGAGGCCGGGCAGGACGACATCGGTGATCAGCAGGCCGGGTGAGCGTTCCGCCGCCAGTGCGAGCGCTTCGTCCGCCGCCCCTGCCACCCGCACTTCGTAGCCGGCGGCTTCGAGGATCTCGCGCGAAAGGATGCGCAGCATCTCCTCGTCTTCGACGACCAGAACCCCGGTCGAGGTCTCCGGCTCGTCGTCCATCGTCCTCTCGCGGTTCGGGCTCAAGGCTGCCGAAAGGCCGGCGGCAGCTCGCCGACGAGCGTCCGGTAGCGATCGCGCAGCTCGATCTGGCGGCTCCGCTGCTGGAGCGTCACGCCGCGGGCGATCACTTGCTCGGGGAAGGTGGTGACTTCGAGCGGGTCGTCGTCCCAGATCACCAACGTCGCCTCCTTGCCCGGTTCGAGCGAGCCGAGCCGGTCGGCGACGCCCCAGATCTTCGCCGGTTCGATCGTCATCGCGGCGAGCGCGTCGATCCACGGGAGCCCATTGGCGGCGGCGTTGCCCGCGGCCTGACGGAGGTTGCGGGCGTTGTGCGCATCGAACGTCGCGAACGCGATTCGAACCCCGGCCGCCTTCAGGCGCGCCGCGTTGTCGAGCCGCGCGCCGAGCGCCTCGAAGCTGGTCGGCAGATCGTTCTGCGGGTTCAAGACGACCGGCACTCCGGCCGCCGCGATCTCGGCCGCCACCCGCCACCCCTCGTCGGCGCCCGCGAGGATCAGTTTGAGCTTCTCTTCTTTCGCCAGACGGAGTGCCGCGAGCAGATCGCTCGCGCGGTGCGCTTGGACGATCAGGGGGATTTGGCCCCGTGCCACGGGTAAGAGCGCTTCGAGGTCGAGCCGCGACAGGGCATAGGAGCGCCGCGCCCCCTTTTCCCAGTCCGCCCGGTGGTCGGCCTGGTCGCGCGCAACGGCGAGCGCCTCGCGCAGCAGCAGGATCGCCGCGGCGCGCGAGCCCCCCGCCTTCTCGGCGCCGGTCTCGCCGAGCACCGCAAACATCGCGGCGGGGGAGCGCAGCACGAGCTCACCCCCGCCGAGTTGAATCACCGCCGCTTGGCCCCCGATCAGGCTCGCGCCGACCTCCGGCGCCACCAGTGCATGGGTGAGCCCCTCGATCCGGTTGATCGCGATCAGGCTCGATTCCGGATTGAGCGCGTCGGCGACGTTCAACGCCGCGGTGATCCGGTCGTTGTCGCTCTGGGCGTCGGCGGTGCCGTCGACCTGGCTCACCTCGACCAGGCCGATGCGCGACAGCGAATCGAACAGGCCCGGGGTGATCACTTTGCCGGTCGCGTCGATCCGGATCGCCCCGGCGGGCATGGGGACATCGGCGCCGACCGCGCGGATCGTGCCCTCGTCGATCACGATCGTCCCGCCGCGAATCGTTCCGAGCGGACCCAGGGTGTGGATCGTCGCACCGAAGATCGCGGTCGGAGGAACCGCGGCGGCAGCGGAGCCAGGGGCAAAAACGGCGGTGGTTCCCGGCAGGCAGGTTGCGAGCAGCAGGGCTGCGCCGATCCGGCCCCCTTTGCGGTTCGAACGCGGGCTCATCGGACACCTCCCGGAATGCCCGTGCGGACATCGCGCAGGCCGAGCTCGAAATCGGTGCGCGGTTGGCGCTTCGGGTCGGCGCGATCGTAGATGCGCGAGCCGTCGATAAAGACCTGCTCGGCGTGGGCGTAGACGCTGAACGGATCGCCGCTCCAGATCACCACGTCGGCCATCTTGCCGGGTTCGAGCGAACCGGTGCGCGCGCCGACGCCCATCGCAGCCGCCGGGTTGATCGTGATCCAGCGGATCGCGTCTTCCGCGGTGAATCGCTTGCCGCCCGGGTGGCCGTCGGCCGCCTCGTCGCGCGCCAAGCGGTTCCCCGCGGCCATCGCTTTGGCGGCCTCTTGGTTCAGGCGCTGAATGCCGTCGGCGGAATCCGAATGGACGATCGCGCAGGCGCCGCCCCGATCGACCAGCGCGATGTTCTCGCGAATGCCGTCGAGCGCCTCCATCTTGAAGCCCCACCAGTCGGCCCACATGGCGGAGCAGATCCCCTCTTGGGCCAAGAGGTCGGCGATCTTGTATGACTCGACGGCGTGGTGGAAGGCGGTGATCTTGTAGCCGAACTCTTTGGCCTGGTCGATCATCAGAGCCATCTCGTCGGCCCGGTAGCAATGGTTCTGGACCAGGATTTCGCCGCTCAAGACCTTGGCCAGCGTCTCCTTTTCCAGGTCGCGGTCGGGCGGGTCGGGCGTTTGGCCGTCCCGGCCTTTCTCGCCGCGCGCGATCTTGTCCGAATACGCCTGCCACTTCTTCCGATACTCGGTGGCGCCGATCCAGGCTTCGCGGGTGACCGCGAGGTTGCCCATCCGCGTCGAGGGCATCCGCCCCTTGTTGCCGTAGACCCGTTTCGGGTTTTCGCCGCACGCCATCTTCAAGGCATACGGTGCGCCGGGGAACTTCATCCCTTGCATCGTGCGGGCGGGCACGTTCTTGATCGTGACGCCGACGCCGCCGATCAGGTTGGCCGAGCCGGGCAGAATCAGCATCGAGGTGACCCCGCCGGCCAGGGCCAGGGGAAACTGCGGGTCCTGCGGCCAGATCGAATGCTCGGCGAGAACATCCGCAGTCACCGGCTCGGTCGCCTCGTTGCCGTCCGAATTCGCCTCGACACCGGGGGAGGGGTAGACCCCCAGGTGCGAATGGATGTCGATGATTCCGGGGGTGACCCATTTGCCCGCGGCGTCGATCACCTTGGCCCCCGCGGGCGCCTCGATCGCCGTACCGACCGCCACGATCTTGCCGTCGCGCATGAGGATCGAACCGTTCGCAATCCGCGGCCCCACCGCCGTGAGAATTGTCGCCCCCCGGATCAACGTCACTTCGGACGGCAACGGCCGATAGGTCGAAGGATAGGGGTCCGGAATCGCGGCGCTCGGCGCCGATTTGGGCGCAGGCGCCGCCGCCGTCTTCGGGGGCGGAGCTGCGACGCAGGCCGAGCCGCAGGCGAGGAACGAGACGAACAGGGCGCTGGCATGACGCATGGAAGGGCTCCCGAAAACCTGAAGTTCGGGGCAGAGCAGATCGGAAAACGGCGCCGGCCGCAAGGCGGGGGGGCTTCGAAGCTCTCCCTATGAAGTTCGGTTGCGTTCAGTCTGCGCGAGAGGAGTGCTTTTCCCGGGGAAATGCCGGGATTCAGCTCAGCTTGGCTCTTAGGATGCGATTTGCGCGGGCAAAGCTCGGCAGGTGTTGCTTCAGGATGGCCGGGTCGAGCTGCTCGAAGATCTCGAAGGATCGCCTGCCTTTGGCGTAGCCGTTCTTGCAGTCCTTCGTGGCACGTTCGAGCGCTTGCTGCACTTCATTGCGCAGCCTGGCCTCCAAGCCGGTTGTGGAGGGCAGCGGATTCTCGTTCAAGGCCTGCTTGGGATGGTAGTGCTGACGCAAGGCCAGCGCTTCCCCCGAGCTGACCTTCGATCCAAAGCTGCCCCAGCCGATACTCCTTCAGCCAGGTTTTCAGGGCATCTTCGGAAAGCCGGCTCATCGTGGTTCGTCCCTGCTGCTTCTCGCAAACCACCACCGCCTCCGGCGTGTCGGTCATCGCATCGACCAGAATGTCCGAGTGTGTCGTCACAATGAGCTGCGTTCGCTCCGAAGCCGCTTTGAGGAGATCTGCCACGCCGGGCAAAATGTCCGGGTGCAGGCCCAGCTCGGGCTCCTCGATGCAGATCACCTTCGGCGGTTCCGGGTCGCACAGGATGGCGAGCAGGCACAGATAGCGCAGGGTGCCGTCCGAGAGCCGCGTGGCCGGGATCGAGAAGTCCCCTTCGGTAAAGAAGACCTGCACGGTGCCGCCCTCGACCAGTACGTCGAAATCCTGAATGCCGTCATACAGGTCCTTGAGGCCGGCCAGGATCGCCTTCTTCGCCGCCGGGTAGCGGGTCTTCAGCCGGTTGAGGAACAGACCGAGATTGGAAAAATCCTCTTCCAGCAGGTCGTTGCGCATGTCCGCCTTTTGCGGTTCGCGAAACACCGCGCCGCGGCCAAACGCCCATTCCCGGTAGATGCGGATGTGTTCGTAGCTTTGCGCGAGCCATGCGAGCTCCGGATAGGTCTCAGGGTCCCGGCGCTGGGCCAGGATGGAGCGATCCGACTCGATCGTGTCGCGGGCAAGCTTTCTTTCGCCATTGTCCGCCGTGTTCAGGACCGGATTGCCGCCCTGGTATCGATAGAAAAAGTAGGGTTCCGTCTGCGGCGGGTAGGGGGCCTCATTTTCGACCCGCTCATCGTCGAGGGCGAACGTCTGCGAGACCGCATGGAAGGCCATGCTGTGCCGCAAGGGTTGACTGCCTTTCGGGTTGTCGATCACGGCTTCAACCCTGGCCTTGCCACTCTTCCCTGCGCCTTTCCAGATCCACTCCGCAACACCGCCGCCCTTGCGCGTCACTTCGCGCCATTCCTTTGGCGCGGCGCGCAGCAGGCTGATCGCTTCGAGCAAGTTCGACTTGCCGCTTCCGTTGGCTCCGATGAGGACGTTCAGTTCCCGCAAGTCGAGGCCAGGAAAGTCTGGCCCAAAGGAAAGGAAGCTCCGGGGTTGCAGGCGTCGGATCAGGGGTGCCGGGGTACGTTCGACCTGGTTCATTCCTTCTCCGTTTCGAGGTCCTCTGCGACGCTGGGCGCAAGGAGAACCTCTCGGGACTTCGCTTTCAATCGTTGGCCCGACGCCCGTCGTGCCGGGCACCGCCGGAACGGTCGCGGTCTCGGCCGCTTGCCGTCGCTGTGCCGAAAGTATGTCCCAGAATCCTCGCCAAGGATCGTCTGGGAGGGGGCGGGAACAGGTCATCGAAGTTCGTCCCGTGAAATTCGATTGCGCTGGGCCCTCGGAGTTTCCACCCCCGACCGCCGAAGCGTCCCTTCCCCCGGGGCGGGGGGTGGGTGCCGCCCCAGTCAGGGCGGGCAGATCAGCGGTATGGCCTCCCGCTTGTTACGGCGGTAGATGCGGAAATCTCCACGATCGACGGTGATCACACTATGTCGCGGAAAGAGCTCACTCATTCGAATCAGGCAGAGATCGGCCAGGTCCGGGTGGCGATCGGCATACCGGTTCGCCAGCGCCGCAAGCTGACTGAGCTGAGACTGGCAGTCGAAGGCCAGCTCCACCAAGCCCTCCGAGACCATGGAGAGGACGAGAGGAACGCTCTGGAGGTGAAAGGCCGTCTCGGCGAGCACCGCTTCGCAGGTGAGCAGGGGCTCGGTGATGCCCGTCGCTATGCTGACTGCCCAGGCGTGGTAACTGTCGTTGCGATTGGCGAAAGCGACGAGAAAGCCGGTATCGGCAATCCCCTTCATGAGCCCGAAAAGCCCTTCCGAAGGGACAAGTCCTTCGGCCCGTCAACCGCTCCGGCCAAGCGCAAGAAGCCCTGCGCCTCGCCGCTCGCCCTGGCTTTTTCCAGCTGATCGCGGATGAGCCTGCCTTGCGACACGCCGCTCTGAGCCGCGACCGCTTCGAGCCAAGCTGCCAATTCCTCGCTGAGCCGGATGGTGATTGTATGACTCATTATCCCGAAGCGTAACACAATGGAGCGGAAAGCATAGCTGGCCGAGAGGCAGCAGCTCTGGAGGTTTTCGCTTAACGATCACCGAAGCCGAACGAAGCGTCCCTTCCCCCGGGGCGGGGGTGGGTTGGGTCCGGGGGAAGGACAGGATGGGGGTCGTCCGAGCATCCGGGCTCTCCCCGCACCGCGCCGGTCCACATCCCGGCGCGAATCTTCGATATTCTCGCATCCTCTCTTTGAGGTATGAGCATGCAGAGTTTCTGGGCTTTTTGGGAAGCGAATCGAACCGGGATCCTGATCGGGATCGTGGGCACCCTGATCGGCGGGATCTTCACCGTCATCGTCTTAGCGCTGCTGCGGGATCTCCTCAAGCACGTCGCCCAGAAGCTCTGGGGCTGGCTCGTCGCCTCCCTTCACGGCCAAGGTGCCCGGTTCCGCGGGCGGTACTTGAAGGCAATGGCCGAGCGCCACGGCCGGCTCCGTCTGATCGGCATCTACAACCAGGGCGATCTCCACCCGCCGCGGTTGCGCGAGGTGTTCATCTCGCTGCGCGTGGCCGCCGGGCAGGGGGACGGGCCGAAAATGGGCTGGGGCGAGGCGCTCGGGCCGGATAGGAAGCGAGTGGTGATCCTGGGCGCGCCGGGGGCGGGCAAAACCACGCTGCTCGACTACCTCGTGCTCGTCCTCGCGGGCGAGGTGAAGCACCCGCTGCGCGCGGCGCTCGGCAACCCGATCCCGCTGGTCGCCCGGCTGCGCGAGCTGGGGACTCCGGGCAAAGCCGATCTGATGTCGCTTCTTCGCGGCTCCGTGCCGCTCACCGACATCCCCGACGGCTACCCCAAGCGCTGGTTGCGAAAGGGGGGCTGCGCGGTCCTGCTCGACGGGCTGGACGAGGTGCTCGACGAGGTTCGCCACGAGCGGGTGGTCGAGGAGATCAAACGCCTCGCGTTGGAGTTTCCCGACAATCTCTTCGTCGTCACCTGCCGCCTCGCCGGTTGGCACAGCCAGCTCTCGGACGTCGGTTTCCAGACGTTCGAGGTGCAAGAGCTCGATGCCGATGACATCCGCCAGTTCCTCGCCGTCTGGTATCGCGAAGTGTTGCGCGCCAAGGACGTGAACCTGCTCGGCCCGAGGCCGCAGAAGGGCCAGATCCAGGCGGCGGAGGAGCGCGCGCGGATCGCGGCGGGCCAGAACGCGGAGAATCTCTGGACGGCGCTTTCGAAGAACGAGAATCTGCTGCGCATCGCACGGACGCCGCTCCTCCTCTCGCTGGTCACATTGGTCCACTACTACCGCGTGGCCGATCTTCCCAAGGGGCGGGCGGAGCTCTACTCGGACTGTCTGCGCATTCTGTTGGAGCTGTGGGACAAGTCCAGGCAGGTTCTTCAGGTCGCGGGGCCGACGCTCAAAGAGAAGCTGATGGTCTTACGAGCGATCGCTTTCCACTACCTGGAAAATGGCCTTCTCGAAGCGGATCTGCCGACGCTCGAACGGCTGGTGGTGCCGCTGCTGCCGAAGATCAACGTTGCGATCGAAGCGGAGGCCCTGGTGCGCCAGATCGAGGAGCGCTCGGGCGTGCTGGTCGAGCTCGCCCTCGGCCGCTACGGCTTCGCCCACCGCGCGCTCCACGACGCGCTCGCCGCGGATTGGATCGGCGAGCACGAGCGAGACGAGTTGCTGCTCGCCCATGTCGGGGAGGAGCGGTGGCGCGAGGTGATCCTGATCGCCGCGGGACGCGCCCCGGCGGCCCGGGCGCGGGCGCTGGTCGAAGCGCTGCTCCAGAGCGACGCGGAGGGTTACGAAGAAGGAGCCGCGCTTCAGGTGGCGGGGCTCGCGCTCGCCGAAGACATCCAGCTCGGCGACGACCTGCGCGGGCAAGTGCGGCAGCGGTTGATCGAGCGCTTGTCGCGCGAGGAAGCGGCCGGGACGTTCGGTCGATTGGCGAGTGCGCTCCTCGCGGGGGACCCGGAGGCGGCGCGGGATTGGATGAAAGAAACTCTGGGTGGGGAGAAAGATCCGTTGCGGCGGAAGAGGCTGCTCGACCTTCTGCCCGGGCTCGGGGAGGCGCACGGTCGATCGATCCTGCCGGTCCTGGGCCGAATGGTGGGCGATTCGACCGCCGACCCGGGTACTCGGACGGAGGCGACGTTGGCGCTCGCGAAGATGGGGATCTCCCCAGAGAAGGGGATCTGGGATGCGCTGGGTGTGGCGAGAGAAAGCGGTGACGAGCGGCTGAAGGCGGCGGCCACCTGGGCTTGGTGCGAGCTGGGACGCTTCGCGGAGCTGGGGTTGGTGAAGGTGCCGGCGGGGGAGTTTTTTATGGGGAGCCGGGAGGGTGAGGGGCTGGAGCGCGAGAAGCCGCAGCACACGCTCTACTTGCCGACCTACTACCTGGGGAGGGCTCCCGTGACGGTGCGCGACTATCGCGGGTTTCTGGTGGCGAAAGTCAGGAAGGTCGAGGCTCTCGTAGCCTTCGAAAAGGCAAATCGTGAGGCGGAACATCCGGTCGTCGAGGTGAGCTGGCCCGACGCGCTGGCCTACGCGCGGTGGCACGGGATGGGCCTGCCGAGCGAGGCGGAGTGGGAAAAGGGTGCGCGAGGGACCGACGGGAGAACATATCCCTGGGGCAACGAATGGCAGACCGGGCGGGCGAACACTTGGGATTTCGAGGCGCGGACTCTCCTCGATCGCCTGCGGTGGCGCAGGTGGAGGAGAACCACCCCAGTGGGTCAGTTCTCGCCGCTCGGGGATTCCCCCTACGGCTGCGCCGACATGGCGGGAAACGTCTGGGAGTGGACGCGAAGCGTCTGGGGACCGGAGATCGAGAAGGCCGAGTTTGGCTACCTCTACGTGGCGAACGACGGCAGGGAAAATCTCGAGTCCCTCTCCCGCCGTGTGGTGCGCGGGGGGGCGTTCCGCCCCGCTCGGGGGGACGTTCGTTGCGCGGTCCGCAACTGGAGCTCCCCCGACACTCGCAACGACGTCATTGGTTTTCGAGTGTTTGTCTCCCCATTCCGCTCTGGACTCTGACCCTCTGAACTCTGAGCTCTGGGCCTCTGTTGCCGTGGGGGGAGTCAAGAGGGGGGCGCGCCCCCCTCTTGCGGCTCGGCCTGGCGGGACCTGCCCCGCTCCACGCCGCCCCCGTCCCGCACCGCCCGTCCCCCGAACCGCCTCGCCGCTCACGCCATGCGCATCGCCGAGCGGCGGATCGGGACCACCCGGCGCGGGTGCCGGGATTTGGGGGAGCGCGTCTGCGTCGCTACGCTCCCTCGCGCTGCGTTCGCGATCGAAAGCGGGTTCACCGCGAGTTGGTTTCGAGAGGCCGCCGCCGAGCTCTCGGCCGCCGGGATGGAATTCCGCATCACTACGGACGAATTCCGCATCGCTACGATCAAGTTCCGCATCACGGCGACCTCTATCCGCATCACAGGGAGCGGGGTCCGCAACACTGGGACTTGGCGACGCATCACCGGGAGCCAGCTCCGCATCACAGGGACCTGGCTACGCATCACCGGGACCTGGATCTCCATCACCACGACCCGGAGCGGCAACGCTGGGAGCGCGATCTGCGTCACAGAGATCTCCTTCCGCATCGCCGCGACCGCGGTCGGCACCCCTCGGCATCACTACTCTGTGATGCGCATCCGGGTCCGAGTGATGCGTCGAAGGCCACGGAGGGCGCGGATCAAGATGGAAGGAGGGTTGGTGTACGTCCGCGTGATGCACCGCGTGTTCGCCTGGGTCGCGACGTGATGCGTAGTGACTCATCGCGACAGGTTGGAAGCGAAGAAACGCTCGGTTATGTTGCGTCGCGAGAGATGGATGGCCGGCAACGCACTCCTCGTGTCTCAAAAAGGCTTGGCTGCGACACAAAACGCACGAGCGGCGGTGCCGCCCGGCCTCCCCTCAGACTCCGAACGCATCCGGATCGCGCCGGACGTGTCGGGCGGCGGCGGCGAAGGGGGAGGAGTCGGCGAAGATCTTCTCCTCGATCTCGGTTTCGAACGCCTTGGCTTTCGTGGGGTTTCTGGCCTCAAAGTCGCGGAGCGCCTTGAGCAGGAGAACCACGAGCAGGATCTGCTCTTTGCGCCGATCGCGCAGGTGGCGCCGGGTGAGGTGGAAGACGTCGATCGAAGCGGCGGCGCGCGGATCGCCTTCTTGGGCTTCGATCTCCCCGATCGGGGTAAAGCGTAGGTGTTCTTCCGGCCGATCGGCACAAGGGTCGAGCAGGAGCGGGCGCTCGTTGTCGATTTTGGCCGCAGGAGCCATCGCGCGATCGACCTCTTGGGCGAGCGGGAACTGGTTCGCTTTGCCGGCGGTCTTTCCGGCTTTGGGATCTTCCCAGGTGGAATGGTCTTTCAGTCGCTTGTTGCAGGGACCGCAGGATGGGTAGAGATTGTCCCAGGTGTAGGCGAGCCAGTAGTAGCCGGGATGAGCCGGCCGTTCGGTGACCCTCCCCTTGGGGCGAAAGTGCTCGATATCCCAGCCGACTTCGGTGAGCGGCGTCTCGCAGTAGGCGCACTTGCGGTGGAAGAGAGCTTCCAGGGCGCGGCGCACGGAGTCATGGCGATAGACCCGTTCGACGATCACGTGCCCCGGGCCTTCGCGCTCCGCTTGGGCGGCCCACTGCGCCGCGTCGGCGAACCAGGCCTCGGTGGGCCGAATCGGCCGCCCCTGTCCGTCTTGTCGATTCCGGTCGATGAAGATCATGCGCCGTGGGTCAGAGGTCGTACTTCGCGACGAGACCACGGAGCAGCTTCGAGGTCTCGTTCTCCTGCTCGGGGTATGTTTCGAGCGAACGCAGCTCGGTGGCCAAAGAATGCAACTCGCCGCGCATCACGGGGCCGCGCTGCCCGCGCGGAACGGCGGCGAGGTCGCGGTAGCGATCGAGCTTCTCGCGCATCTCGTTGCCGTAGACCGCGCTGTCGAAGATCCGCGGGTCGGCCAGCATGTCCTCGACCGAGTAGCCGGCGAAATCGGGTACGTCTTGGACCGCGACCACCTGATCGCCATCGCGCCGGAGCACCACCAGCTCCTCGGGTCGCGCATCGAGCGCCACCAGGGGACTGTGGGTGGTCGCGAAGATCTGCATCTTGGGGAACAGCTCGGACAGCCGGGGGAGGATCTCCGCCTGCATCGAAGGGTGCAGATGCTGCTCGATCTCGTCGATGAGGAGGATGCCCTCCACATGCCCCTCCTCGTCGATCGCCTCCGCCTGCATCGCCCAGCCGTAGAGATCCACGATCCAGCTGAACGTGAGCCGATAGCCGTCCGCCCAAGATTCGAAGGGGATGGTCCCGCCGACCGACGGGCCGGAGACTTCGATGCCGCCGCCCGGACGCAACGAGATGTCGTCGTCCGAGGTGAGACCGAGTGCGTGCTTCAGGCCGAACAACGTTCGGCCGTAGATCTCCGAGCCGAATCGGGATTCCAGCCGGCGAAGAGTCAGCTCAGGGCCGAGGAGCGCCTGCTCGTAACGGAAGAGAGAAGAGACCGCCGCGGAGGCGCGATAGCCAGGACCCTGCTCGCTCTCGCTCTTCGTGCCGTAGCGTCCGGCGCCGTAGCCGCAGATGAAAATGGTGAGGTCACTGCGACCATGATTGGATATCCGGCGTGACTTACCCCGGTCCGGGACAAGTATCGAGAAGGATCTGGCAAATTCGGCGGTGCCTTCGGGTCGGAGCCAGAGCTCGGATTTCGCTTCTCGGCCGACCGGGTCGAGCCTGCCAAGAGGAGTAGAGAAAAGGCTGGCAGCCTCCTCGTCCGGAAGAAGGCAAAGGGCGATCGCCCGGAGGAGCGTGGACTTGCCGGTGCCATTCTTCCCTATGATGAGGGTCCGCAGGCGCGGCGTGCCCTTCTCCGATTGGAGGTTGAGCGTCAGCTCGCGAAATCCCCGAATCTGGTCGATCTGGATCTTCGTGATGTAGACGGGCTCGGGTCGGGCCATGGGCGATTCTCCGGTTCGGGCGGCCGGGAAATCCTACCACCCGGAGGGGCGAGGGGGTGTGCAGTTTCGGATCCGCTTCCTGTTCGGCGACCGCCCGAATCTCCGCAGATCGAAAGTTGAACTTTCGATGTGCGAAAGTTTAGACTGCCGGGATGCTCCTCCCTCGCACCCTCTCCGGGCTTCTGGAGACCGCCGTCGAAGGCTTTCCCGCGGTGCTGGTCACCGGGCCGCGCCAGTCGGGCAAGACGACCCTGCTCCGGACCCGCTTCGAGGCGACGCACGCTTATGTCTCGTTGGAGGCGCCGCACATCCGCGAGCGGGCCTTGGCCGACCCGGTGGGGTTTCTTGCCGATCATCCGGCGCCGGTGATCTTGGACGAGATCCAGAATGCTCCTGCGCTCCTGTCGTACCTCCAAGTCGCGATCGACGAGGATCGCCGGCCGGGGCGTTGGCTGCTTTCGGGGTCGCAGAGCTTTCCCCTGGTGCAGGGGACCAGCCAGTCGCTCGCCGGCCGGGTGGCGATTCTCACCCTCCTGCCGCTCTCTTGGGGCGAGATCTCCCGTCGCGCCCGTAGCGAAGACTCGGTCGAGACGGTGCTCGGCGAGCTTCTTGCTGCCGTTCCGGCCAAGGAGGTCTCCGCTCCAGCG
Organism: Holophagales bacterium; assembly: GCA_031404815.1. GTDB lineage: Bacteria > Acidobacteriota > Thermoanaerobaculia > Multivoradales > UBA5704 > DASYKS01. The sequence goes on from JANNIH010000158.1 coordinate 24,326, forward strand.
GATCTGGCGCGATGGCTTCTCTACGGAGGATTCCCGCAGCTCTGGCAGGACCAACGGGTCGACCGCCAACTCTGGCTGTCGAGCTACATCCAGACGTATCTGGAGCGCGACGTGCGCTCGGTGCTCGGTGTCCGCGATCTCGGCACCTTCCAAGTTTTTTTGCGGCTGGCTGCGGCCCGCACGGGCCAGGTGCTCAATCTGGTCGATCTGGCGCGCGATGTCGGTGTCTCGCCGCCGACCGTCCGGCAATGGCTCTCCGTGCTCGAAGAGAGCCATCAGATCTTCTTCCTCCGGCCCCATTTCGAGAACTTCGGCAAGCGGCTGATCAAGGCGCCGAAACTCTACTGGCTCGATACCGGACTGGTCTGCCTGCTCCTGGGTTTGAAGGACGACGAGGCGGTGTTGCGCGGGCCGATGGCCGGTGCGCTGTTCGAAACCGCCGTGGTGGCCGAGCTTGCGAAGCTGTTCTACCACCGGGGCCTGCCGCCCGCACTCTGGTACTGGCGCTCGCGGGAGGGGCACGAGGTCGACCTGTTGGTCGAGCTTTCGGGCAGGCTCCATCCGATCGAGATCAAGATCACGACGACCCCGCGTCCGAGCCACGTCGAGAACCTCGTGCGCTGGCGGTCGCTGGCCGGGGAAGCGGCGGGGAGTGGCCTGTTGGTGGCCTCTGCGGGAAACGCCTCCTCCCTCGTTCCAGGGGTGCGAGTCCTGCCGTGGAACCAGCTCTGAGCCCCCGGCCCGCCCGGCACCCCATGTTACGATTCCGGCCCGGTTTGACCTCCATCGAATTCCCGCCGCTTTTTGAGTCGGCGGCCCGTGCCCGAGGAACCTCCGTATGACGTTGCCGATCGCCGCGCCCGCCCCGCGCCTCGCCCCCGAGCTCACGCCAGAAAGCCTGCTCGCCGACTACCGGCTCGCGGCCAAGAGCCGCCAGGTCAGCCTGCTCGGACGGCGCGAGGTCCTGACCGGCAAAGCCAAGTTCGGGATCTTCGGTGACGGCAAAGAGATCGCCCAGCTCGCGCTCGCCCGCGCGTTCCGGCCGGGGGATGTCCGCTCCGGCTACTACCGCGACCAGACGCTGATGATGGCGCTCGGACTTCTTTCGGTTGAGGAGTTCTTCGCCCAGCTCTATGCCGACGCCGACCCGGAGCGCGAGCCCTGCTCGGCCGGCCGCTCGATGACCGCTCACTTCGCGACCTGGATGGTCGGGGAGCACGGCGAATTCCTCCCTCAGACCGACCGCTTCAACTCGTCGGCCGACGTGTCGCCGACCGGATCGCAGATGCCGCGCCTGGTGGGCTTGGCGCAGGCATCGAAGCTCTACCGCGAGCTGCCGGCGCTCGCCGATCGGACGGGCTTCTCGATCGGCGGCCAGGAGATCGCCTGGGGGACGATCGGCAACGCGAGCTGTGCCGAGGGGATGGTCTGGGAATCGATCAACGCGGCCTGCGTGCTGCGCGTGCCGATGGTCCTGTCGATCTGGGATGACGGCTACGGCATCTCGGTGCCGAACGAGATCCAGATTGCGAAGGGGGACCTGTCGGCGTTGCTCCAAGGGTTCCGCCGCGCGCCGGGCAGTCTGGACGGGCTCGATCTCTACACAGTGAAGGGATGGGACTATCCGGCCCTGTGCGCGACCTATTTCGCCGCGGCGGAGAGCGCGCGGCGCGATCATGTTCCAGTGGTGATTCACGTCACCGAGATCACTCAACCGCAGGGGCATTCGACCTCCGGCAGCCACGAGCGCTACAAGTCGAAGGAGCGGCTGGACTGGGAAGTGGAGTTCGACGGCCTCACTCGGATGCGCGATGGGTTGATTCGCGACCAGATCGCCACCTCCGAGCAGTTGGCTGCCATCGACGAGGAGGAGCGAGTCGCCGTCCGCGAGGCCCAGCGCCGCGCCTGGGACGCCTTCCGGGCACCGATCGAAGCCGAAAGAAAAGTCGTGCTGGGGATGCTCGGCGAGGTCGCCGCGGAATGTGGCGCAGCCGAGCCGGCCGGCGCCGAGGTCGCGGCCGAGGTCGCAAAAATCGCCGACGAACTGGGGCGGCAGCAGGCCGCGTTCCGCCGTGACCTCTCGGCCGCCGCGCACGCGGCACGGGTGGCTGTCTCAGCCGGGGCCGGCCGAGCGCGCGGCCCGGCGGCGGAACGGCTCGCCGGTTGGCGCCGCGGCTTCGAAGCGGCGAACGCCGATCTCTACGGCACCCACCTGACCAGTGAGACGCCGCGCTCGCCGTTGGTGCAGCCGATCGTGCCGGCGCGCTACTCCGAGTCGTCGCCGACCTTGAACGGGTTCGAGGTGCTGACCGCCTGCTTCGACGCCGCGCTCGCGCGCTACCCGGAATTGGTGGCGATGGGGGAGGACCTGGGCCAACTCGGCGACGTCAACCAGGGCTTCCTCGGCCTCCAGGCGAAATACGGGGCGCTCCGGGTCGCCGACACCGGCATCCGCGAGACCACCATCCTCGGCCAGGCGATCGGCCTCGCGATGCGCGGGATTCGACCGATTGCCGAGATCCAGTACCTCGACTACATCCTCTATGCCCTGCAAATCCTCTCGGACGACCTCGCGACGCTCCGCTATCGCTCGGCGGGGAGGCAGGCGGCGCCGGTGATCGTGCGCACCCGCGGCCACCGCCTGGAGGGGATCTGGCATTCCGGCTCGCCGATGGCCGGGGTGATCCACCTGGTCCGCGGCATCCACGTCTGTGTGCCGCGCAACATGACCCAGGCCGCGGGGATGTACAACCTCCTGCTTCAGGGGGACGACCCGGGCATCGTGATCGAGGTGCTGAACGGCTACCGCCTGAAGGAGCGCCTGCCCGACAACATCGCCGAGTTCACCGTGCCGCTCGGTGTGCCGGAGATCTTGCGCGAAGGGACCGACGTCACGGTCGTCACCTATGGCGCCTGCTGCCGGATCGCGCTCGAAGCCGCCGACGCACTCGCGCGGGTGGGGGTCGAGGCGGAGGTGATCGACGTCCAGACCCTCCTGCCGTTCGACCGCGAGGCGCGTATCGTCGAGTCGCTCAAGAAGACCAACCGCCTGCTCTGCCTCGACGAAGACGTTCCGGGCGGCGCCTCCGCCTCGATGCTCCAGCAGATCCTGGAGATGCAAGGGGGCTACAACTGGCTCGATGCGGCGCCGCGCACGCTGGCCGCCGAAGCCCACCGCCCCGCCTACGGCTCCGACGGCGACTACTGGTCCAAACCGAACCGCGAATCGATCTTCGACGCCGTCTACGCGATCGCCCACGAGAGCGATCCCCGCCGCTGGCCGGAGCTGTAGACCCGCGATGGACGGCAAACGCTTCCTCCGCTCGATCGAGCTGAAAAACATCCTCTCCTATGGACCGGAGGGGGTGAAGCTGGAGCTGGAGCCGTTGAACGTTTTGATCGGGGCGAACGCGTCGGGCAAGAGCAACTTGATCCAGGCGCTGCGGCTTTTGCAGGCGGCTCCGAATGACTTTGCGAAGCCGATTCGCGACGGTGGCGGCGTCGATGAGTGGATCTGGAAGGGGCTGGGGGGCAGCGGCAGCGCCCGCCTGGGAGTACAGATCCTAGATCCCCTCAAGGGCATTGGCATCAGGTACGACTTGGGGTTTGCCTCCGAAGGCTCCCGATCACTCCTGCAAGAGGAGGAGATTGTAGGGCAGGACGGGCGACGGATCTACCTCCTGCGAGAGAGGTTGCTCCCAACAGAGACACCGGAAATGTCAGGCTGGGGAACGCTCGATTCGGCTCCTGCGGGGTTCGGTGTGCGTCGGGACCTCTCGATCCTCGCTCAGCTTCGCGATCCGAGACAAGACTACGAATTCGCGGTTTTGGCTCGTTGGCTGCCTCAACTGACCTTTTTCCAGCGCCCTTGGCTCGACGAAGGCGTACGCCGTCCACAGCGCGCCGATCTGCCAAACGACTTCCTCATCGAGAGTGGCCAAAACCTTGGACTGGTCTTTAGTGGGTTGCTCAACCGAACTGGCTTTCGGCGGCTTCTTATTGAGAAGATCCGAGTCCTTTACCAGCAGGTCGAAGACCTCTCCATCAAGGTTGAAGGAGGGGCCGTCCAGGTCTTCCTTCACGAGGCTGGACTCTCGTCCCCTACGCCCTCGGCGCGCATTTCTGACGGGACGTTTCGCTACCTCTGCCTCCTCTCGATTCTCCTCCACCCGGACCCGCCGCCGCTGGTCTGCATTGAGGAGCCGGAGCTCGGCCTCCACCCGGACGCAATGTCTGCGGTGGGCGAGATGTTGATTGAGGCATCGCAGAGGACTCAACTCATCGTAACGACCCACTCGCCGAGCCTGGTGTCGGCGCTTTCAAGCGTCCCTGAAGCGGTCATCGTCTGTGAGCGCGGCGATGAAGGCACCACTCTGACCCGGCTCGAACCCGCCAAGCTCAAACACTGGCTCGACGAGTACACCTTGGGCGATGTGTGGCAGATCGGTGCGCTGGGCGGGAATCGTTAGTGAAGCCGATCCAGATCTTCGTTGAGGGCGGTGGATCTACCGTCAAGACGAAGTCGCAGCTCCGGTCAGGGTTCAGGGAGTTCCTTGAAAGGGCAGGATTCGTTTGCCGGGTGATCCCCTGTGGACCTCGGGATGCGGCCTTCAAGTATTGGCGGGCGGCACTCTCGGTGGATCGGGAGGCCTTGAACCTTCTACTCGTCGATTCCGAAGGGCCGGTGGAAGAAGGCTCGCTCCTTTGGCGCCACCTCGAAAAGAGCGACCCGTCCTGGCAACCGCCCTCAGAAACGGAACACCAGTGCCACCTGATGGTCCAGACGATGGAAGCCTGGTTTCTCGCCGATCCCGAGGCCCTCGCGAAGTACTACGGCCAGCAATTCGGCACGAAAGCCCTGCCAGCTCGGGAAAACGTCGAGCAGATCGCGAAGTCCGATGTCGAGCGCTCTCTTAGGGAAGCCACCAAGAAGACCCAGAAAGGCGGGTACCACAAGATTCGCCATGCATCCGATCTTCTCGCCCGGATCGACCCCGAAAAGGTCCGGAAGCGCGCACCCCACTGCGAGCGCCTGCTCTTGACGCTGGCGAGCGCGCGATCCGGAGTCTGACGCCCCTCCTACCCCCCCGTCGCCCCTTCCAGCTCCCCCTCGATGAACTCAGAGAGCGTCTTTTCTTGATCCGGGGGGAGCCCTTCGAAGGCGAGGCCGACGCGGAAACGGCGGGTCTTTGGGGCACGCTGGTCCTCTCCGACGAAAATCACTTTTCCTGCCGGCCGGAAATCGGAGCCGCGAAAGGTCAGGTCGAGATCGATCTCCTGGCCGAGACGGGGCTCGAAATCGGTCGCGATCAGCATGCCGCCGCGCGAAACCTGTAGAACAACGAATTCACTGCGTGCGGTCAAGCCGCCCTTCAAGCCCGCCACCGAGTAGCGGGGGAACTTCCTGCGATCAGAGTCCACACTGCAACCTCCCGATAAAATGTCTTGCGCTGTCAGATTCGACGCCATCTTAAGTCTGTAGTGCGCGCCGGGCTCCCGGGCGATCCGCCCGGGGTCCCATCCGATGCCGATTCTTATCTCTACGCATCGAGCGCCCGCCGGTTTATGATCCGAGGATGGAAGCGAGCTCAAACGACAAGGCAGGCGCACGGCGGTTCGACGTGGTCATCCTGGGCGGCGCGATCAGCGGCGGGGCCGCAGCCCTGCTACTCCGGCGCGAGCGCCCCGGGCTATCGGTCCTGGTGGTCGAAAAGCAGGCCGTATTCGACGCCAAGGTGGGGGAGGCTACGACTGAGATGTCGGGCATGTTCCTCACCCGCCGACTGGCGCTCTGGGAGCACCTCGAACGCCAACACCTGCGCAAAGAGGGTTTACGCTTCTGGTTCTCGAACTCGCGGGTCCACGGCCATGCCGAGGCGAGCGAGACCGGTCCCTACCAACAGACCGCGGTACCCACGTTCCAGCTCCGGCGCGATGCGCTCGACGAGCACGTTCTGGCCCTCGCCGCGGCGGCCGGGGCCGAGCTGCTCCGTCCGGCGCGGGTCTCGAATGTCGAGGTCGGCGATTTCGACCACCGGGTGACGATCGACAGTGCAGCCGGACGCGAGACCGTCGCCTGCCGCTGGGTGCTGGACGCCACCGGGCGCGCGACCGTCCTGGGCAAACGGTTGGGGCTGATCGAACGCAACGAGCAGCACCCCACGAGCGCGGTCTGGGCGCGGTGGGAGGGGGTGCGCCACATCGACGATCTCGCCGCGCGCTCGGGAGGCAAGCTGGCCGAAGGCAACGTCGGCTCGCGGCGGCTCGCCACCAACCACTACCTGGGGCGTGGGTTTTGGGTCTGGGTGATCCCGCTCGCCAACGGCGAGACTTCGATCGGCCTGGTCTACGATCGACGCCTGGTCTCGCTCGATGTTTCGGGCAGCGGCCGCGGGGCGGCGTACGAGGCGCATCTCCAAAGCATTCCGGCGCTCGCCGAACTCCTGGTCGGTGCGCGGATGCGTGGCGATGACCTGCGCGCCTATTCCCACCTCGCCTATGCCACCCGCCAGTACATGGGTTCGGGCTGGGCGCTGCTCGGCGACGCCGCGGTGTTTCTCGATCCGTTCTACTCGCCGGGGCTCGACCATATGGCGTTCTCGGTCGAGGCGACGGTAGCCCTGGTGCTCGCCGAGACCGCGGGTGAGGACATCGCCGAGCGGATCGCCGAACACAACCGGACGTTTTTGCGCTCCTACTGGCGTTTCTTCGAAGGGATCTACCGCGACAAGTACTACTACATGGGCGAGCACGACCTGGCCTCGGCCGCGATGCTGATCGACACCGGCCAGTACTTCATCTTTCTGGTCACTCCGGCCTACAAGCTCTACAAGCGCTTCCATTGGGTGCCGGTGCTCGGCCCCAAAGAGGCGTTCTTGAGCTACAAGATGCTCCACCTCTACAACCGGCGCTTCAAGCGGATCGCCGAAGCCCGGCGCCACCTGGGGCTCGCCGGGGAACGCAACGACGGCCGCCGGTTGGTCGCCCGCTTCGAGCTGGGGACCGCGGGCGCCAGAACGGTCGCCCGCGGTTTGAAGATCTGGCTCTACGCCGAGGTCGACCTGCTCTGCCGACAGATCGCTGCGCCGTTCCGGCGTCGGCGGCCGGAGCCGGTTTCGGTCATGTCGGCGGTAGCTGCGGAATCCGGCGCCGAGCCGCACTGATTGCGGCGAGCACTCCCAACGCTCCGACCGCAATCGCTCCGATGATCGCGAGGCCCGCACCGAATCCCCGTCCCGGTCGCGGCGGCCAGCTCGGCACCACCGGCGGTGGCTCGCCGATCAGCACGAACGCCGACCAGACCTCCGGGCGATTCCAGCCGGGGGAGGCGAGCAGGCGCCTTTTGGTTGCGGCGAGCGCCTCGGCCGGGGGGAGACCGAGGGCGAGCTGAGCGTAGAACTGCCCCATGACCGCGGCGGTCGCCTGATCGCCGACATCCCAGAGACTGGCGATCACACCCGAAGCCCCGGCGGCGAGGAAGGCGCCGGAGAGCGACGAGAGTGCCCCGGTGCCCCGCCCGCCGTCGAGTGCGGTGCTGCAGGCGGAGAGCACGGCGAGGTCGGCGCGGACCGGCCGGGCCGCGATCTCCGCCGGGCCGAGCAGTCCGTCGTCCGCGCCTGAGGGGGTGAGCAGGATCGCGGCACCCCTCCCGGCACGCTCATCAAGCACGGTGTGGGTGGCGAAATGGAGAACTCGGGCGCCCTCAGCCGATCGGGCGCGGAACGCCGCTTCTGTGGCGCGCGCTCCGAGAAAGACCGAGTTCGCGGTCGAGGGGGTGCCGGTCAGGATCGGCTCCAACATGGCAATCTCCCGCGCGGCGCCCGGCAGGCTCCGCAGCGCGAAGCGCGCGGCGAGCAGGCCGGCGGGGGAGGTGGCCTTGCGGTTCGCATCCACAGCCGATAGCGGCGCGCCGAAGCCGAGGAAGGGCCGTTTGGAGCGCGCGACTTTGCGGTCGGCGAGCGCCAATCCGACCGCCGCGCTCGGCAGGTAGGAGACCGCGATCCGTCCGATCATCGGGGTCGATTCGCCCGGCAGCGCGAGCAGCTCGAACGGGAGGTAGCGCAACTCGCCATCGGGCGCGATGCGCAGGTGCTCCACAGACGTAAGATCGCCGAGCGGTCCGAGCAGGGCCGTTCCGAGGGCGGCGAGATCGCGCGCCGCCGGAGCGTGCCCCGCGGCGAGGTCGCGATGAACCCGCCGGACGAGGAGGCGCAAGGGAGCGCTCGGGCCGAGATCGAACAGCTCGATGCCGGGAGCTTTGGGTAGGTTGGCCCGGCCGCCTACGCGCCAGAGATACAGGCGTCCCTCGGCGGTGAAATATTCGAGCACCGGCTCCGGCAGAGCTTCCAAGCGGGTGAGGAGCGCAGAGTTCGCGCGGCTCGAGGTTGCCACCGAGAGGAGGGGCGCGGTGACCGTGGAGCGCTCGCCGAGCGCATCGATCAGCTCGCGCGCCTTGGCGCCTTCGACCCGGAGGAGCGCCTGGCCGGCCGCCGCGCCGTTCCCCGAGCGAGCGCTCCGCACTTCGATCGCGACCGCGGTCTCGTAGACCGGGCGGTGGTCGCCAAAGTAGCTCGCTTGCAGGCGTTGGGTGCCGATCTCGGCGCGCGTCGCCTCGATCTCGGCGAGTGCCTGGTCGAGCAGCTCGCGCGCGGCTTTCAGATTCCCACGCGCGGCAGCGACTTTGCCGAGCCCTTCGCGGGCGGACCAGCGGCCCTCGGCCGACCCGCTCGCCTGGGCGGCGGCGAGGCAGCGTTGAAAGGTGGCCTCGGCCTCGCCCCAGCGCTTCTCTTCGAGCAGCAGGCGTCCGAGGTAGAAGAGATCTTGAATCTCTTCGGTCTGATCGCCGCTCGCCTCCGCATCGGCGAGCGCGGCGCGAAAGTCGGCTTCGGCGCCGCGCCGGTCGCCGAGGTTCAAATATCGCGCGAGGCCGAGATTGAGCGCCACGTTCGAGGCGCCGGCCCGATCGCCGGCTTGGGCGTAGAGCACGGCGGCCTCTTCGAACGCGGCGATCGCCCGCCGCGGGTCACCCAGATTGCGATAGAGCACGCCCGCGTTGACGGCGATCGAAGCGCGCAGGCCAGGATCGAGATCGCCGCTCGCGCCCCCTTTTGGGCCGAGCAGGTCGGCATAGAGCGCGAGCGCCTCCTCAAACGCGCCGAGTTTTTCGAGCACCACCCCTTCGTTGATCCGGGCGATCCGCAGCTGATCCGCCGACCATCGCTCCGTCGCATGACGGGCCGCCACCGCCGCCGCCTCGCGGTACGCTGCGAGCGCCCGGCCGTACCGCCCCGACTCGGTGGCCGCCACCCCTAGATTCGCGAGGTTGATCCCTTCGCCTTCCGCGTCGCCCGCCTGACGGTTGAGCGCGAGCGCCGCGCGGAAGTGGGTTTCCGCCTCCGTCGTTTTCCCGAGCGATTGGAGCGACCGGCCGAGGTTGTTGAGCGCGCGGGCGAGCGGGATCGGGTCGTCCTTCCGCAACCGGCGCAGGCGAACCGCCGCGCTGCATTCGACCAGCGCCGCGCGAAAATCTCCGCGGTCGTTCAAGATCGCACACGCGTTGTTGTGCGCCGTCCCCGCCGACTCCGGATCGCTCGGTTCGAGAGCCGGCGCCGCCTCGCGATACGCCGCGAGCGCCTCGTCTAGCCGGCCCTCCTGATGGAACGAAAACGCGCGATCCAGGGTCTCGAGCGGGGAGAGGGCGGCGCCCGCGCCGACGGGGGCTACGCACGGGGTCGCAAAGATCGAGAGGATCGAGAGAAAGCAGGGGAGGAACAAGCGGCGCGCCATGTGCGGGTCTCAGGGAGGGATGATAGCGCTCCCACGATCGAGCCCGTTGTGCGGCCCTGGATTCCGCCGGTGTTTCAGTGGACAAAAGCGGGCCTCGGCCGGCGAGGAACCGAACGCCTCTCTACTGCTGCCAGGTCGTCCCGGCGAGCAGGGAGCGCCAGTCGATACCGTCGGTGGGTTGGCCGTCGCCCTCGGCTCCAAAGGTCGAGACGCGCGCTCTCGCGGGCGGCGTGGGCTGGCCGCCTGCCGTCGGCGGTATGAGCAGCAGTTCGGTGAAGCCGGTCACGCTCGTGCAATGTGTGGTTCTCGCGGCCGAGCAGCGGGCGAGGACCCTCATCGAACCGTCCAGCAGACTCCCGCCCGCCCCCGCCCCATAGCGGACGGTGACTTCCACTGCGAGCCGCCCGCGCGAGGCGCCATTCGGGTCGAGCGGGTAGACGTCGATGCGATAGCGGTCGGGAGACTCGCCGCGGAAGATCGCGAGCTCGGACGTTCCTGACCCCTCGGCGGTGGCGCGGGCCACCTTCGCCAGCACGCGAAAGAGGTGGACATCCCGCGGGCTGAACCGACCGTGGCAGGGATTGAGTTGCGAGGCCAGGCCCCGGCCGGGTCTGGCGTCGGCGGGCCGACCCGCCGGCCCCTCGACGTTGTCGATGCGCAAAGCGGTGGTGGCTCCGGGTTCGAGCGCGGGTTCGAGGGTGAGCCGCATCTCGCCCGGTCCTTTCGCCACCAGGTCGGAGCTCAGGGCATTGCGCGTCAGGCTCAACGACGGGAGCTGAGGGCGGGAGGGGTTGCGCAACAGGGGGGTTTCTTCCGGGTTGGTCGAGAACGCCAGATGGCGCTCCGCTGCGGCCGTGCCGGAGGTGGCATAGGCCAGTCCGGCGAAGTCGCCGGTGGCGGTCAGTGCGAGGTTCAGCCCGACGGCCGCGGCGCCCGGAGCCTCGACCGCGGCGCGCGCGAGGAGGCCGGACAGCCGGGTGGCATCGCAGGCGACGGCCGTCGAGGTGAGCGGCTGCGGTGCGTCATCATCCACAATCGTGAGCGTGGAGCGGCGCGTCTGTGGATCGAGGGTGGCTCCGCCCTCGGGGGCGCTCAGCTCGAGCGTCAAGGTCTCCTCCCCCTCGAACGTGAAGTCGTCGAGGATCGGAACCAGGAAAGATCGGTCGGCGGTCTCGCCGTCCGCCCAGTGAAGCGTCCCGGAAGTGGCGGCGAAGTCTTCTCCAGGCGTCGCATTGCCGGGGTTCGACGAGAAGACCTGGGCGGCATAGGCCACCGAGATCGCACCCGTGCCTCCGCGGGTGCGTCGGACGGTGGCCACCGCTTCGCCGTCCCCTTCGGAAACAGAGAGAGTCGGCTGAGACAACTCGGGGACCCCGGGATGATTAGGGCCGGAAACCGCGATCACCCCGCGCATGCCAAGCGGCTCGTGCGGAATGCATACATAGGGAAAGGTGCCCGGTTGATCGAATCGATGGCGGAACGGCCAGACCGGCGCGCCATCTGGAGCGGCATCGCCACTGGCAAAACTCCCGTCCAGCGCCGTGACGCTGTGGATGCCGCCGGTGTTGCCCCAGGTCACCGTATCGCCAACCTGTATTTCGAGGCGCGAGGGAGAAAACGTAAACCCGCCCAGGAGCACCTGGTGATCTGCGGCCGACGCCGCGATGGGCAACAGCAAGAGGAGGCTCGAAGCGAAAACATGTCGAAGCATGGCGGGCAACCCTTTAGGTCGTTGGCACCTGGCAAGCGTGCCCCGACCGGATGGCGGGACGAGGCCGGCACCTTGAACACCTTGTGACAGCAACGGGCCCCGGTGCGACGCTTCGGCGACGCCGAGAGACTGTCGGGTTGCCGTCAAACCCTGGTCACCCAGTCCCCCTATCCTCCGGCCGATCGCACAACCGATCTTCTCCGCTCCACGGTGAACTTCAACTGAGAAGGAGGCTCGATTTGGCTACGCTTATGCGTCGTAGAGTTACCGGCGTTCTTTTGACCGGGATGGTGGCGGCCGGCGCGGTTCCCGCCTTCGCGCAGGGGCCAAAACCCGCTCCGGAGCGACCGCTATCGTCCGTGGTCGCCTTGGTGCAACGCACTTTGCGGCCGATCCCGGTCCAGGTGCGCAACTATGTGGACCAATACGCCAAAGGTACGCTTCCCGCCAACACCCGCTTCCCCTTGCCCAACAGCAACGGTGACTCGATTCGCTCGATCAGCAACGTCACCAGCAACGTCCTCGTCAAATGGCTCGATCCCTTGACCTCGAATACCTCGGGTGGCGCACCCCGTTTCGGCGCCAACACCGACTTCATCGCCTATTTCGGCGATGGTTGGAACGCCGACTGGAACGGCGACATCTTGGGCAGCGCGCCGCAGTTCAAGGGGAGCGGCAGGTCCGGCTGGGTGTGGGCCAACCACGAGTACATCTCCAACTCCCGGCCGACGGCCACCAGCGCGCCGACCGGACAGCACCTGACCTTCGCGAGGTTCCTCCGCGACGCCGGCATCTTGACCAACGACGTCAACGCTTCGACCTGGTCCCAGGCCGACCTCGATGGCTACACCCGTCAGTACAAAAAGCAGCTCGGTGGCTCCTGGTTCCGCGTTCAGCTCGACAGCGCGACCAAGCAGTGGAAGCTGGTGCCCAACAACGGAGCCGTGCGCTACGACGCGACGAGCAGCACTCTGGCGACCGTCACCGGCCACCGGCCGCGCCTCGACAAGGACGACTCGGGCTTGTTTCTTCCCCCGGGTGTCATCCCGGGCATCGTGGGCGACTGCTCCGGAGGGCAGACGCCCTGGGGCACGGTGATCACGGCGGAGGAAAACGTTCAGGACTACTACGGCGACCTGGAGACCAACTGGACCAGTGGCCAGCGTTTCGTCGCCGGAGCCGGCTTCGATCCGGGTAGTTTCATCACGCCGAATGTCGCTCCCTCCGGCAGCGGCGAATTCGGGCAGATCAGCAGCTCGGTGGAGCGGCACAACCGCGACGCCTACGGGTACGCGGTGGAGATCGATCCCGGCCTGGCGGGCGAGGTCTTCTACGTGAGCGTCAATCAATTCGGCGGCGATGGCTACGGCCACAGAAAGATCGGTGCCCTCGGCCGCGCCCGTTGGGAAAACGTCGCGTTCGCGGTCGGTTCGGACTACAAACTGACGCCGAACCAGCCGATCGTTTTCTATGCCGGAGACGACCGTCGGAGCGGCCGCATCTGGAAATGGGTCAGCCGGAATCTCTACCTTGCGGGCATGAGCCGTTCCGACGTGCGCGCACTGCTCGACGACGGCACCTTGTACGTCTCCCATTTCGCCGGGCTCGACAACGCGACCGGGCTGACGCTCAAAGAGACCGGGGCCTCTCCCACCGAGAGCGCGCCGGGAACGGGACAATGGATCCGGATCAGCACTTCGAGCGCCGACATCGCGCCCAACGCCGCCGCGCTCGGCAAGCCGAATACCACCGTGGGCCAGGCTCTGCGGGACGTAAGCTGGAATGGCATCGGCGGTTTTCGCAACGACAATGACGTCCGTACGGCCCTGTTTACCGTCGCCAACAAGTTGGGTGTGATGGAACTCAACCGGCCCGAGGATATCGAGTGGAATTCCCGCGACTTAAGTGGCCGCCCGCGCCTTTACGTGGCCTTCACCAACCACAATCGCCAGGTCGCACTGGATCAAAGCGGAGTTCTGTTTGATCCCGCCCAGCATTCCGCCAACTCGCCGCTGCGCCCCGATACGACCGGCGCCGTCTTCGCCCTCGAGGAAGCCGACTTCGCCAACCCTGCCGCCTCCGAGACCTTCAAGTATTTCGCGGTCTGGTTGGGGACCAAGAGCGCCGGCCTGTTCGATGCGGCCAACCCGGACAACATCATGGTCGATTCCCGAGGTGGCGTCTGGTTTGGCACCGATGGCAACTTCGGCGTCAATGGCACGGCGGACGCGCTCTACTACTTGGATCTCGACCCCAGACACCGCGAAGGCGCGCCGGGCATCACGAACCCGAGTTACGGCAAAGCTTTCCGATTCGCCGCGGTACCTTCCGATGCCGAGGCGACCGGGCCGGCGTTCAGTGCGGATGAAGCGACGATCTTCCTGAGCGTCCAGCATCCGGGTGAAGATCGGCCGAGCACCTGGCCGCAGAACCGGTAAAACTCGACCTTCCGAAGGCCCCACTCCCGCGCTGGGGGTGGGGCCTTCCCAGGAGCACGCCTCATGCCGACCCTTAAGGGACCGAAGGCTCTGTTCATGCTCGTCGGCCTGCCTTTCGTTGTTCCCTTTTGGGTCCAATGGGCGGATTCCGAGAACGGCTACGATCCGCTCGCCCGGGCGCGCGCGAGCGTCGGCCATTCGGTCAATCTGGAAGCCGGCGTCCCACCGCAGTGCTACACCAAGACCGCAGGCGTCTCCAATCCCTGCTGGACCTGCCACACGGAGGCGCGCGACCCGAATTTTCAAGACGACGTGCGCCGACAGGAAGAGTACTCGTTCAGCGATGTTGCCTTGAAGAACCATTGGGAGAATCTCTTCCGCGACCGCTCGGCGGCGATCGCCGAGATCACCGACGCGGACGCGATCACCTACCTCCGCTCCGACAACTACACCCCCTTGCGCACAGCCCTGGCCGGGCGGTCCGACTATCCTGGCTATCGGGCGGATCTCGACTTGCATCGCGGCTTCGATGTCGAAGGTTTCGCCCGCGATGGGAGCGGCTGGCGTGCGCTGCGCTACAAACCGTTTCCCGGCACCTTCTGGCCGACCAACGGCAGCACCGACGACGTGATGATCCGCCTGCCGAAGGAGCTTCGCTCCCGAAACGGGGTCGAAGCGCGTGAGATCTACAAGGTCAATCTGGCCATCGTGGAGGCCGCGATCGCCTCCGATCCCGGCCGATCGGACGGTGCTCTCGACTTCGCGATCGAGCCGGTCGAGGAGCGGGTGGCCCGGTTGGATCTCGACGGCGACGGCTCGATCTCCGGGTTGGCGACTCGAATACGGAGCTTGCCGGCCCACTATGTGGGTGACGGGAGCGAGTTGCCGGTGGGGCGCTATCTCTATCCCCGGGGCACCGAGTTCCTCCATACCGTGCGTTATGTCGATCCCGACTCTCCCTCCTTGCTGTCGCTGCGCGTCAAGGAGGTGCGCTACTCCAGAAAGACCCGCTCGCTCGATACCTGGGGCCTGCTGCGCGCGCGAGAGAAAGAGGCGGACGACAAAGACGAAGGGAAGGTTCCGGTCTACAGCGGCGAGCCGAGTGTCGGTCTGCTCACCGACGATGGTTGGCAGCTCCAAGGGTTCATCGAAGACGAGCGGGGGCGCCTGCGCCTTCAGACCGAAGAAGAGCATCGCTTCTGCATGGGATGCCATGGCGCGCTCGGGGTCACCGTAGATGGCACGTTCGCTCTGGCCCGCAAGGTTCCGCAAGCCGCAGGCTGGCGCCACCAGGACCTGCGTGGCATCCCCGACGTGCCGCAGGCCGGCCACACCGAGCCGGAGATCTTGACCTACTTCCGCCGGGTCGGAGGGGGCGACGAGCTGCGCGCCAACCGCGAGATCCTCGAGCGTTTCTTTCCCGGCGGCCGGCTCGACGAGGCCGCGGTCCGCCGCGCCGCCCCGGGCGGGGATCGCGACATCGCGTTCCTGCTCAGCCCGTCGCGCCAACGGGCCTTGCTCCTGGCCAAGGCGTACATGGTCTTGGTCCGCGAGCAGACCTTCGCAGCGGGCCGCGACGCGATGCCGGTCCCTCCGGCCAACGTCCATCGCGAGATAGAGAACGGCTCGACCGAGCTGGGGAAGGCGGGACGGGTGTACCGCGACGGCCGGCTCTGGCTCGATTGGCGGGCCGGCGACCTACCGCGGTAGGTCCGCCGCCCCGATTCCGCTCCTCCGCTCACCCAAGCCGGCAAACTCTCTTCACATCCTGGCGAGTGTCGCGAGCACGCGGGATCGGGCCTCCTGTGCCGCGGGAGAGGGGTTTGCGGCGAGCGAGAGTTGGAAATGGAGGCGGGAGAGGAACGCCTGGCGGTTGCGCAGCGCGGCGTAGCGACCCGGGTCGACCAGCGGGCTGTCCTTCCAGACTTCGCGCGCGGCGGTGGCGCTGCGGGCAAGGCTTGAGTCGAGCTCCTTCGGATCGAGCATGTCGCGCAGCACGAGCGGGGCCGCCGCGTCGGCGAGCTGCTCGGATTCGCCCCAGGAGAACCCTTGGCCGAGAGCGAATCCGGCCGCATCCAACTTGGCCTCGATTGCGGCGAAGATGCGCGTAGCGTCCTCGGGCCGCAGGTGCGGGCTACGGCCGAGGAACTTGAGCAGGTCGGCGGTGTGCGCCGTCGCGTGGATCCACCCCTTCTCGCCGCCGTAGGCGCGCAGGTCGCGCTCGCCCGCAAAGTAGGAGAGGGCGGCACCCAGCAGAGCCTGATGCCCTTCGGCACCGAGGAACGGCGCCGCGAGGTCGCGTCTGGCGAGCAGCGATAGGCTGAGTGCGGAGAACGAGCGCAGGAAGATCCCGTCGTCGCCGCTCTCGCCCAGGCCGGTGGACAACTGACGACACAAGCGGGCGACCAGGCGGCGTTGCGTTTCGGGGTCGAGCAGGCCACGCTGAATCCAGAGCGCGGAGATCGAATAGGCGAGTCGGTCGCGCAGCTCGGGGTCGGGCGAAGCGAGATACGCCGAAAGCTCCTCGACCAGGTCGGGTGCGGAGGTTCCCTCGGGAACCGCGCCGTCGGCGGCCGCGATGGCGCGCCAGAACGCAAGGTCTCGCGGGCTCGCCGGGGCTGTAGGCTCGCCCGCACCGCCCGCAGGTGCCGCCGCGAGCGAGACGGCCACGCCTAGGGCGAGGCCCGCGGCTCGGGTGGCGCGCGGTTTCACCAGATTCGACATACGTCCTCCGTCTTTTTGACCATCGGCTGGCCGGGTTTGCAGGCGAAGGCCTGGGCGAACTCGGGCATGTTGACCACCACGCCGTTGATCCGAAACCGGCCGGTGGAGTGGGGGTCTGTCTTCGCGCGCACCCGGAGGTTTTCCGGTCGGTCGTTGTTGCACACCCATTGCGCGAAGCCGACGAAGAAGCGCTGGTCGGGGGTCAACCCCTCGATGGGCTCGAGCTTCTTGTCTTTGGTGGCGTCCTGCCAGGCGAGGTACGCGATGATCGTGCCGCCGAGGTCGGCGACATCCTCACCGAGCGTAAGTTGGCTGTTGATCTTCAAGTCGTCGACGATCGGGTACTGGGCGTACTGATCGACCACGCATTGGGCGCGCTTGCCGAACTCCTTGGCGTCCGCTTCGGTCCACCAGTCGCGAAGGTTGCCGTTCGCGTCGAATTGGCGCCCCTCGTCGTCGAAACCGTGGGTCAGCTCGTGGCCGATCGTGCTGCCGGTGTTGCCATAGTTTGGTGCGTCATCCGATTTGAGATCGAACAGCGGCGGCAGCAGCACGCCCGCGGGGAAGTTCATGTCGTTCAACTGCGCGTCGTAATAGGCGTTGACGGTCGGCGCGGTCATCGCCCACTCGCCGCGATCGACCGGCTTGCCGATCTTGGCCAGGCCGCGCCGGTGCTCGAAGCCGTAGGCGCGCGCGATGTTGCCGGCGAAATCGGTGCGCTCAATCGAGAGGTCGGAAAAGTCGCGCCAGACGTCCGGGTAACCGATCTTGTTGCGCATGCCGTGGAGCTTGGTCATCGCCTGCTTCTTGGTTGCCTCGCCCATCCAGGGGAGCGCCGCGATCCGCGCCGCCATCGCCTTTTCGATCCGCAGCGTCATGTCGAGCGTGCTCGCCTTGACCTCGGGCGGAAACGCTTTCGCCACGAAGACCTGACCGAGCGCTTCGCCGAGGTCGCGATCGACGCCGCCGACACAGGTTTTCCAGCGCGGCGGCATCGATTGCACACCGCGCAACGTCTTACCGTAGAACTCGAAATTCGCGGTACGAAACGCCTCGGGCAGGACCGGTGAGCTGACGTTCAAAAGCTGCCAGGAAAGATAGACCTGCCAGTCGGCGAGGCTCGCGTCCTTGAGCTGGCGCTCGATCCGCTCGAAGAACTTCGGCTCGGTGACGTTCAAATCCGCGACCTTGGGACTGCCGATCCCGTCCAGGTAGCGCTGCCAAGAAAACGTCGGGGTGAGCTTCTGGAGGTCGGCGAGCTGGGTCCGGTGCCAGGTCTTGTACGGGTCGCGCCGCTCGACGCGCGACAGCGCGGCCTCGGCGAGCGCGGTCTCGAAAGCGAGCACGCTTTTCGCTTTGGTTGCGGCGACCTCCGGCGCATCCCCGCCGAGCGCGAAGGTCCGGGCGATATAGGCGACGTAGGCCTCGCGGATGCCCTTGGTTCGGTCGTCGTCGTCCAGGTAGTAGGCCCGGTCGGGCAGGCTGAGACCGCCGGCCGAAGTGAACGGCATCACCCGACTCGCGTCATCCGCGTCCTGGGTGGAGCCGAAGCCGAACAGCATGCGGCCGGTCGAACCGATCGGGTGGAGCCGGCCGAGCAGGGGAGCGATCTGCTCCTTCGAGGCGAGCGCCGCGATTGCGTCGAGGTCGGCGCGCACGGGCGCCATCCCTGCCTTCTCGATCTGGGCCAAGTCCATGCAGGCGTGGAAGTAATCGCCGATTGAGCGCTCGGTGGCGGTGCGCCCGGGGCTGTCTCTGGCAGCAGTTTCGAGCAGACCCCAGAGGAAGCGCTGGTTGTCCTGGGCCACTTTGGCGTAGACGCTCCAGCTCCCCTGGTCGGCGGGGATCGGGTTGAGCTTTTCCCAGCCGGCACACGAGTAGGCGTAAAAATCGACGCACGGGTCGATCGACCGGTCCATCGCCGTGACGCTGAGCGACGGCGAATAGGGGAGCGCCGGGAGGGGAGTGTCGGGGGTGCCTTCGGCCACGGCGGAGGAGAACGTGGCGAAGGTGAGGGCGAGGGCGATCGCGACGGCGTGTTTCATCGAGGGCTCCAAGGTGCGAGGGTGGTACGGGCGTAGTAATCCTTGGTGACGAATACGTTGTGGCGCGCGCAAAGTTCTAGAGGATGTCCGCGCCGCGCCGGGTTACACCTGGGTGAGCGGGATGCCGATCAGCAGGATCGCGACCCCGGCCCACTGCCAGGGAGCCACCCGCTCGCGCAGGAAGATCGCGGCGAGCAGGACGGTGACCGCGGAAAACAGCGAGGTGAGCACCGTGGTGAGCGTCACGTGGCCCAGCGAGAGACCCCAGTTGGACGCGAGGAACGCGCCGGTATCGAACAGGCTCATGAGGGCGATCAGCGTCCAAACCCGGCGGCCGCGCGGCAGCTCTAAGCTCTGGCGCAACGGGGTGGCGAGCAGGGCGAGCACGAACGGCGTCACCAGGCGGAGGGAAGGCGGAGGGAGATCGTCCTTGACGAGCGCCGATTCCAATTGATAGGATGGGCCTAAAATTAGTCTCAGTTGGTGTCATCTATCTTCGCATGAGGTCAAGCTTCGGACGGGGCGAGCACAAATGACTGACCTAGACACCGCAGGTCCTCTAATCGTGGGCAGCCTCCTCCGCTCCGCCGCGCTTCCGTCTAACCCGACCGAGCTTCGCATCTGCATTTTCGCCCCGCCGCTGGTCGAGCCGTTCCAGCCTTCCCTGACGTTACCCTACCTGGCGGCGCAACTTCGCGACATGTCGTTTACGCCAGCCTGCCACAACCTCAGCAGCCTCTTTTATGTCTGGCTCTTCCGCCGGGTCCGGCTCGAATCGATGACTCGCTATGGCGAGCTATCGCGCGCCATCAACACTTTGCGGGACTCGGAAAAGTTCTTCGAGCCGAGAGACTACCAGGACGCGCTCAACCGCTTGGACACCTACGTTACCTCGCTGACCGAACACGACCACATACCGTACAGCCTCTTTCCGGCATCACGGGCCTCTGTCATTGAAAGCGGTACCAGTCTTCAGAGCCTTGTCGAGGCGATGCGCAACACCCTATTAGAGCGCTTCCTGCTTGACTACGTCGGCTTCACCCTGCAACTGGAGATCTACGACGTTATTGGCTTCTCCGCCACCAACGTTTTCCAGCTCGCCTCCTCGATTTTCATCGCCCGAACCCTCAAGGAGGCTGGAATCCAAGCGCACCTAATTTTAGGTGGGCATTCTGTATCGGTCGCAGGTGCGGAAATCGTGCATGGAAGCGAGCTGTTCGACTGCTTTGACTCGGTTGTCTTGGGGGGCGGGGCCGATGTTTTTGCCACCATCTGTGACGACTACGCCAACGGCCGCAAGAAGAAGCTCTACCTCTCTTTCGACGCGGCAGAACAGTACCGCTACAAGCGGAGTTCCTTCCCGACAGACAAGCCCTACCAACTAGAGCTGCAGCACGACATCAACGATCTCTACCTGTCGCCCAACCAGGTCTTTTCCATCTACTCAGCTCTTGGTTGTAGCTATGGCGAGTGTACCTTCTGCGGCAGCAACCGTGAGAACGCCGCCTATGTGCCGCGCTACGTCTCGGTTCTGGTTGACGAGCTGGAGGCTCTTGGTACTGGAGCCAGGATCAACCACTTCAACCTGTGCGACAACAACTTTGATCCGGTACGGGTTGGTTCGTTTTGCGCGGAGTTGGAGCGCCGGAACTTGTCCGGCATCTACTGGCAGTGCACCTCGCGCGTTTACCGGTCCCTGGACGAGCCACTTCTCAAGCGCCTACGCAAGAATGGATGCGTCATGATGAACGTGGGGCTCGAGTCCGGCAGCAACCGTATCCTAGAACTCATGAAAAAGGGATACACAACCGAGGACGTCGACCTTATGCTTGACGCCTTTAAGGCCGCTAGCATGCCGGTTCACCTCTATTGCATCTGTGGTTTCCCGAGCGAGACGGTCGAGGACAGCGAAATGACGATCGCGGTTCTCCTCCGGCATCTTGGTTCTAGTCATAGTGTCTACTTCCAAGATTACGAGGCGCAGCTCGCGGCCAAGGTCTTCGCGGACGCCTTGGGGACGGACACGGGGGGGTACAACGCCGAGCGCATGATCGGGCGTCTGCGAGAGAGTCCAGAGGTCGAGGCGGGTTTTGCTGTCCAGGGGAATCTCTTAAGGCGGCGCGGTTATCCCTTCATCGAGGATCACAATTTTCTCTATCTGGCTAACGAACATAGAATGAGCTTCGAGCGAGGAGCCGAATCATGAATGCAAGGGGAAGGTCTAGAAGCGGCTGGCTGCTGGCATCCGTTGCCCTTCTGGCGTCGGGCGCCTGCCAGGAGAAGGACAATGGCAACGGATCGAACTCCCCGGGCGCGACTACGTTACCCGTCGTCAAGATCGCCATTAACACATGGCCGGGGCTCGGCCCCTTCTACGTGGCGCACGCCAAAGGGTTCGATCGCGAGGAGGGAGTGGACCTCCAAGTAGTCATGACGGAGAACACCGAGGCCCGGACTAGCTCACTCATCTCCGGAGAAGTCGACCTCGTGGGGATCACGCTGGACAATATTGTCATCTCGCGCGCGAGGGGGCTGCCGCTGGTAGTTGTCGGAAAGTCGGATATCTCATTCGGTGGCGATGGCATTATCGCCAAGCCGGAAATTCGTTCGGTGAGGGACCTCAAAGGCAAGCGAGTAGCCTGCCCGGAGGGGCTTCCCAGCCATTTCCTCCTTCTCTATCTGTTGCGCCAGAACGGAATGGGGCCCAGCGACATAAAGCTCGTTCCTGCTGACGACGGCGGCCAGGCTGCGTTCCTCTTCACTTCGGGCAATGCCGACGCAGCGGTGACCTGGGATCCGTGGATCAGCCAGACCGAGAAGCTTGCAGGTGGCCATGTGCTTATCACTACGCGCGAAGTTCCGGGGCTTCTGCTAGGTATCGTGGCGGCCAATAAGGACTTGTTGCCCGAACGCGCGGAGCGAATCGCGCGGGCAATGAGAGCTTGGTTCAAGGCCGTGGACTATACCAAAGCCCATCCCGAAGAGACAGCGGCCATCATGTCGAAAGAGTTCAATGTCCCCCCCGCCGATTTTCAGCGAATGGCGGCCGGCGCTCTGCTCGCTGACCTTCCGGATACCCTGAAGACCTTTGGAACGGCCAGCCAACCGGGCCCCATCCGTCAGCTCGCAGTGGACGCGAGCGAGTTGTGGATGGCCTCTGGTGTAACAGACAAGCCAGTTGCACCTGAAGAGGTAATCGACTGGACGGTAGTGGACAGGCTGCGAGAGCAAGGGGTGGCAGGACATGGCTGAGCGTCCAGCTCTTGAGGTCTCTGCGAGCGAAATCGAGGGACCTCTCCGGGAGATTGACTCCGAGATAGCGCGCGCTCTAAATGAGTTGTTGCGGAGGTCGCATGAGGGAGGTGGCAAGCCGGAAATCGCCGATCGTAAGAGCGACTACCCTCCTACCGGCACCGTGCAGAACTGCGAGTTTGGCCTTGCCCTACTTGCCGCCCATAAATGGCTTAAGCAACGCAACCGACTCGAAGGGGAGATCGGAGATGAAGCGAAGGTAGTTGATGTTATCGTCTATCTTCTACAAGAAGGAGTGAGCCGACTAACGGAGGTGAGCATTGAATTGAAGGGTGGCGAACTTTCCGGAAGTCCAGTATTTTTCCGAGGTGATCCCTATACAACCGTTTTCGTGCGAAGGGGAGACGTTTACGTTTCGGCAAATCTGGATGCCGCTATGCTCATCCTCGCTTTCTTTGCGGGTGCATTGGAAGTTTATGACCAGGTGATTTCTAGCGTAGAGCTTGATTCTGCGAACGTTTTGCGCGGTTCAGGGCTGCGAACTTTGCGTGACGCTGGGTTGCTAGTCTGCAAGGAAGCGCTACGCTACGCGATTAGTTGCAGAATTGAGACCGATGGACAGTTTCAGGGTTTTTCGTGCGATCCATCCAGCGCCAAGCAAGATCTCCTAAGCAATCAAGATCGTTTGTTTTTCACCTGGACAACTTGCGAAACCCTCCATGAGTTACTTGAGTTTTCTGATTGGATTGCCTATCTTGAACGTGTTCTCCCTCAACTTGCTGAGCCCAAATTGGCGACAGAAACAAGAGATCTACTCTTGGCTTTAGAGCACGATCTCAGCCGTGCCTCAGACTGGTGTCGCAGGACTTTTTTGGACGAATTTCGGAAGCTCGAAGCGCCGCAGATCGATGCTGTTGTCAGGGCTTTCTCTCCGCTGGGTGACACCGGTCAGCCCAATTCCGATCTTGCGGCGAAGGCTGCTAGCGTTGGTGACTACGTGCGGAATGTCTACTCGATTGCCCAGTACGCTGCGATCCGTTCCATCGCTCCTACCGGAATAACTATTCCTGAAGTTCGCGACATTTTGGACCGCCTGCAAGTGTTGGTTGAGACTCATATTCTTGGAAGCGGCCTGGACGAAGCGAGGCATCGATCCCTTTATGTCACGCTGACACGCTACTATAGCCTTGGCAACGCTAGCAAAAAGGAGTACGAGGATGACGCCTATTTTCCGCTTGTCGTACGCTCGCTGGCCGGCCTACTAACAAGGACAGTTGCCTTGCTTGGAGAATCGGAGACACGCGAGTCTATCTTATTGCTGGTCGCGGATTTCCGAAGGTCGCTACAAAATCTGTGTCAAAAGATGATAGCGCGGCGGCCCGCTGATAAGGATACTGAGAGTGGGGATGAGTATCTTTGGACAACGGCTAGCTCGCGTCCCTTTCTGCTCTATGCTACTCAGCGCACTATTTTCGCTCTTCTCGCCTACAAAGATTTTCTGTGCGAAATGGAGAGATATAAAAGCAGTCCTGCTAGCCCAGGCCGCCCATCTGCTTCTCTTGAAGAGCAGCTTCGGGATGCTCTCGCACGGAGCCTTGCCGACGTGCTCCTCGCGCCAGTTGTCGAGCTATTCGTCCGCCAAGCGCGGCTCTTGCCAACTCCGTCGCGCACTCCAGGCCTAGATCGAAGTGGCCGAGGGGACATTCCGCAATCGGCATTGCCACAAACACCCTGGATCCAGGAGATACTTCTGAAATGGCTCCGTGGCTTCTCCGAGGAGTGTGATTCGCAGATTCAAAGCGCTCTCCTCCAGGACGCGAGTTGCCTTATTGAACTCCGCAGCAAACTCCAATCAGCAGACAAGAACGCACCTGCTGGCAAACTCACTGGAGATATGCAGAGAGTCATGGACAATCTCCTCGCGGTTGAAAGTCTAAGAGCTCTGAATGAAGCAGGCAAGTGGGAAGAAGACTCGCTAATGAAGGCTCTTTTCGAACACTTACTTCAGGCAACGTTGCCCCAAAGTCCTGTTCGAGATCGGATGCTAGAAATACCCTTGTGGACCACGATTCGTGATGCCAAGGCAAAGATCGAGGCCCACAATAGGAAGCAAGACAATAGAAGGTGAAGGGGAGGAGGCGGCATGAGGGTGATCACGTGTTTTTCATATAAGGGTGGCTCCGGAAGGACAGTGGCCGCGGCTAACATTGCAGCATCTCTGGCCTCTCAACGTCCAGCTGCCGCAGTGGAAGAGCCCCTGAACTTCAAGGTAGCAATGCTTGATCTCGACGTCTTCTCAGCAGGCACCCATCGAGTATTTGACATCGCCAACGAGGCGATTCGTGACAGAGAATTTAGCATTCAAGACTACCTGACGAGTCAAGTGACGCCCGCAGAACAGATTCGCCGCGGGAGCATCACGCTGAAAGACGACCTAATGTCAGGCTTCCGGAACTTGCGAGGAGCCAACAGGAATTGCCGCGACGACTTTACGCTCTTTTTTTCTAAGCCGAAACCCGATGTTCGATTTGCTATTCAAAAATACCACGAGAACATTCTGTATGAACTGATACTTGAACTCGAGGCGCAGCGCTTCGACTACGTCGTTATCGATGGCGAAGCAGGAACCAGGGCTATGGCTGACATAGCAATCCGCCTTTCTGATGTGGTACTTATGTTTTTCAGACAGACTTGGCAACACATTGATGGCACCCTCGGAGTGGCGCTAAGCTTCCAGGAGCAGGCCCAACAAGGAGGAGTCATGCTTCCAATGTACCTGTTGCCTACTTGCGTACCACTTGTTGGTCCAGATGATGGGGTCTATAGAGAGAACTCGCCTGGGTTCCAACAGCTGAAAAGCCAAACGGAGGACATACCTAGGGAGTCCGGCCTTGAAAGTTTCGTCGCGCAAACGGCGGATGGGATGGGATATTTTATTACTAGAGGCATGTGTATTCATGACAGTCTCATCCTGAAAGGAGGGGAGCGAGTCCTTGTCTATGACAGCGAGATCCTCGGCGACAGAGCGGCTCGCGACTATTATCGCATCGCTTCCGAGCTAAGTCGTCTTCATACTCCTTAGTAGTGACGGTATGCCCGGCTGCATTAACTGACGTTAGAATCCTGGTGGGCTATGAGCGAAATAGCAGACAGCAACGTTTTTCTCATTTTGATGAGGCTTGACCTCTCTGAGAACAACCCGCTTGGTGCGCTGACTCCCGAAGACAGCTTGCCGAGAATGGAGGAGCATAAGAAGTATACGCTGCTCGCAGGCCTTCTTGATCCTTCCCTTCAGACAACAAGGACGCCACTAATGCCAATTTATTTCAAGGATGATGAAAGGCAGCGACGATGGCAGAAACAATATAATAACATCGTGACAAGATTTGAAACTCTGATCAGATCATTCTATGATAGTCCTGACGGTTACGTACGCAATCCCGAGTTGTTCACCAGTCGGCGGCAAGAAAGAGTTAACGATGAAATCGATCGAATAGGTAGCATGATCTATAGCTTGATACCGCCTAATACTCCACTTTGTAGATGGTTTGACCAGCTCTTCGACTCGGCTGACGTCGGTTCTTCAATCAGGAGGCGACCTGAGGACAAGCACGTCACCATTATTACAAATGATTTCAACATTCCCTGGCACTGGATGAAGGGGAGCGCGATTACTCCCTTGCTTTGTGAAATTTGTTCACTGGGTACGTTACAGCTCGCTAGTCGGAACGTGATCGGCATGAATTCAGACGAAGCTCACGTTTTTGAAGTTATGCCAGGAGAGCCGCCGCGTGCCCTCTTTATCAATGGAACCACTGGTGCTGACTTGCCCTTCGTTGGCGAAGAGATCGCGTCCCTCGGTGATTTTATTCGGCAAGGAAAGAATCAACCTAGGCGAGGAAGGTTAAAGCCATTCGAAGCCGATGTTCCGAAGAACCTCGCCAGTTTTCGCGATCTTTGGTGGAAATATCCACAGAAGGCCAGTCGAAATCTGTTTCGGATCATCCATTACTCTGGGCACTGGAATAGCGGAGATAGTGAGCTTACTGCGTATGGCGATCCACTCGATGCAGAGAAGCTGAGAGAGTTCGTTGACTCCTCGTTTCTTGCCCTCGACGGCTGCAGCAGCTCCCGCGGTTTGCAAGCCTGGTCTGAGATGGAGAATTTGACTAGCAAATTGCTCGGTTTTGGGGCGCTCGGATGCGTGGTCACAACTCTACCTGTGAAAAACGATCCGATCGCGTCGAAGATTTTCTGGGAGGCGCTCTATAGCGCTTTACTCGCTGATTCCAGAAACGCTACTTTAGGTCAGGCGCTAATACGGGGAAGGCAGGCTCTAAAAGCGTACTTCGAAAGCATTGGCTCCGCAAATCCGGCATGGGCTTTCTACCAGTTGATCGGGAATCCCAGCGTTAAGCTCTTTGAGGAGGAGGGGCACGCCAGTCGTGAGCGACCCTAAACAAAGAGGGCGGCACGCGAAGAGGCAGGCGGTGCGCTTTCGGCAGGTCGGCAAGGAATTCCCGGCCCGGCCCGAACCGATTGTGGGCCTTCAGAATTTTAGCTGCGATATCGCGGATGGCGAGTTCGCGGTAATCCTTGGTCCCTCGGGTTGCGGAAAGAGCACCGCGATTCGTATCGCCGCAGGGCTTGAGACTGCCTCCTCCGGGTCGGTGCTCGTCAACGGGCGACCAGTCTTGGGCCCGGTGCGAGACTGCGGCATGGTTTTTCAGGCCTATGCCTCATTTCCGTGGCTGTCCGTGCTCGACAACATCGCATTCGGGCTCCGGTACTCGACAAGCCTTGACCAACGAGGCCGGCGAGAGAAGGCCCGCTGCTTCGCCGCTATGGTCGGTCTTGAAGAGTTTGAGAGCGCTTCGATCAGCACCCTTTCGGGTGGTATGAAACAGCGGGTCGCCATTGCTTGCGCCCTAGCGACTGAACCTTCGATTCTTCTGATGGACGAGCCCTTCGGTGCCCTCGACTCGCAGACGCGCCTGCTTATGCAGGAGCACTTGCTGACGATTGTCGAGCAGAGTAACAAAACTGTGATTTTTGTCACCCACGACATTGAGGAGGCCTTGCTCTTGGGCGATCGGATCTACGTTTGCAGCTCGCGGCCTGCTCACGTCCTTGCAGAGATTGACGTGCCATTCCCGCACCCGCGCAGTCATCTGACGAGGGACAGACGCGATTTTTTTGAAATGAAACATCAGATCTTCCACCTTCTGCGCGAGGATTCTTACGCCCGTCGGCTCGCGGAGGCCTATGAGCGAAAGTAGCCTCTCTCGGGCCACATCTTGGCGCCGCAGATCTAGGAAATTCCTACTGGGCTTCACCCCCTTCGCGTTACTAGCCGTGCTCTGGACTGGTCTGGTTCACGGCCTGAAGATTTCGCCTGTCTTTTTGCCTCCCCTGGAGGTCATGCCCGGAGTGGTCTGGCGCATGTTCGTCGATGAGGGGATCTTGCATGACGTGCTTGTGAGCGTCTATCGGGTTGCCTGCGGATTCCTTATCGCTGTGGCTGTGGCTACTCCGCTCGGCATGATGATGGGCTACAGCCGTTGGATGAGCCGGCTCTTTGATCCGATCATGGGTTTTGTCCGCTATATGCCGGTACCAGTGTTTATCCCTCTGACCATTCTCTGGTTCCAGAGTGGGGACAAGCAGAAGATGGTCGTCATCTTCCTCGGTGCCTTTTTCCAACTCGTGCTGATGGTTGAGGATGCGGCGAGAGCAGTGCCCCGCGACTACTATGAAGCCGCTACTATGCGCGGCGCGCCGCGCTGGCACTTGTTCTTCCGGGTTCTCTGGCCGGCCGCCCTCCCTCAGATCTTCGATAGTTACCGCATCTGCATCGGGTGGGCCTGGACCTACCTGGTGGTGGCCGAGATCGTAGGTGCCAGCACGGGGATCGGGTACTATATCATCAAAGCGCAGCGGTATTTGTTGATTCCTCAGATATTCGCAGCGATGGTTCTCATCGGTCTTCTTGGGATGCTTACGGATCTTTTGTTTGCCGTGGCCCATTCCCGACTGTTCCCATGGGCCGAGCATTCTTCACCAGGATCGGAATGACGACGATGGAGGAAGTTATGGGAGTTGAAGCGGTTGACTTACCGACAGCGGCCGAGCTCGAGCTCGAGCGCAGCCTCGAGAAGCTGAGAGAGCAGATTGCCCGCGTTCCTCAAGATGCCCAAATCATCCTTCTTTCCTTACAAGCCTCTCTGGGTGCGCTCGACAGGGCACTATCGAGCAAAGATTCCCGAGGGTTCGTTGAGGCGCTGGTGGAGCTGGCTCGTGGGATACTGGAGGTGCGTCAAGCGGCTGGCATAGAGCGCGACAAGGCGGGAAGTGCATCGTATTTCGCCCTTCTCGCGCAACTCCCGGTTCCGCCCTACGACCTCTGGCTGCCGTTCAAGGCAGGATCGCTGCGCTCCTCAGACGAGCCCTCATCTCGCTACTCCGCGGCAGCGCCGGTACACAATAGGAAAATCGGCGGCGAGGTTTCGTCACTGCTTGAGTTACTCGGTCACTTCTTGCCGGATGAGGCCTTCCAGAAGGTCGCCGAAGGCAAGAAGGAAGACGAGCCATCCAATTAATGGGCTGTCGGTGATGATCGCGAGTTTCCATCGACTCACTTGTTTTTGGCTCGAGCCAGAGGCGGAGTATTCCCGCGCAGGAACGAAATCCTCTAGGCTAGCCACCCAGGAATTTCTAGATAGGGTTCGCGGTTCCAAAGTCGCTACCGCATCTATAGAGGGGCACATTTATAAGCACTATGATCCGATGGCCCTGCCTGATGAGGCTCCGGGCTATTCCTGGTTACGCGAGAAACTCCACGATCTCGTCAATGAACCTCCTGGGCTTCAGGGCGAGCCAACCTTTGATGCTAAGCCGGACTTCGATTCTCAGGAGCCCATTCCGGAGCGAGATCCGTTTCCCGCCTTTTTCTGGAAGATGAATTCGCAAGATCATCGCGTGTCAGGGATTCTTGAAGTGTTTGTGGGTTGGGATGTCGTTGTCTTCCATCAGAGCGCTATGTGTGCGGCGCAGGCGGGTGAAGGCAAGGCAGCCCTTCATCGGCTCATCGAAACAGTCTGGGTAGGTCGGCACTTCTGTCCCGAGGCCCTGTTTACTGCGGAGTTCACCCAGGTTTCCCATCTTGAAGCGGTGGACCTGCATCCCTGGTCGGATGTGTTAAAGGCTTGTACGTTCTCCTCGCAAACTTTTGACTTCGTTGTCCGCAATCCCAGATACGAACTTCGTTTTGGAATCGATCAGGGCACTATTGTAGACAAGATTCACTACCAAGGCCTTGTTCTCGTGGAACGGGTCGTGGCCGACCAGGGAGTCAGCCTGGATTCAGAAACGCTCCATTTCGACGCGAGCGGATTCATCACCCGGCTCATCACCTTGCTAAGTAATGCTTCTAAGATCACTTGGCAGAGCGCCTGGGCCAAGAAGAAGCAGAGGAGTTTCGGTGAAGATCTGAGCGCTCATCGGGTGGAACTCTCCGAGATGCAGCAGCGACGTGCAAAGACCCTCCCCACACCTCTCGCTCGCGGCGAGTTCGAACGATTGCAGCGTATCTACCACGCAGTTTACGGGAACCTCGATCGATTCCATCAGGCGGCGCAGACCTGCCGGCTCAACCTGCGCCAGTTCGAGACCTTGAGCCGTCAGCTTCTTCACGCGCAAGACCCTTGGGTCCGAGACAGACTACCCAGGCTCCAGCGCCTCGTTGACGATCTACAAGAAGCGTTGCTCAATCTGCAGATGCGGGCGCAATCGCTCCAGGCAGAGGTACATCTGCTCCTCTCGACGGAAGGCCGCTTTGCGGGCGACTACGTGCCGGAGCTCATACGCATGCCTGGCACGCCTGCAAATCGGCGGCTTCTTGAAGGCCTCTCTCCTCTCATTCTCGTGTGTTCGTCCGATGAAGTCAGTTCCCCAGTAGGCTCGACCATTTGGATTGTGCGGAGCGAACGCAGCTCCGGGGTGGATGGAGACTTAACACCAAGTCCGCTTGTCTTGCGTCCTCGAGAGATTTCGCTAACCCGCAAGGAAGATTTGATCGGCCTCTACGTCGAAGCCCTTGAGGAGTGCCCGCCAGATGCACTACGACTTCTGCTAAAGGCCCTCTGCCATCCTGATGGACGCCTCCAGCTTGTGCCCGAAGGGTCTGGTCAGACTCGCTATGTACAGATTGGCAAAATTTTCGCGAACTCGGCCGACCGAAAAGAATTTAAGAGTGCGGAGAGCGATATTCTTGGATTCCTTGACCACTCGGTGAGCAGGGGGTATTCCAGCGCCTCGATTCCAATGGAGCAGGATGGAGTTGGGATGCTCTGCCTAATCTCCTTCGTTCAAGCGGTGACCCGGGTGCTGAATGAGGCCCCACACCACTTGGCAAGTGTAGCCGAGGAACGCTTGAGCGTACTGCCGCGACTGCTTTTTCTGTTGGCCTTTCTCCATGCCGTCTGCGGGCAGGGTGACGAAGCGAGGGGGTATCTCCGGCGCGCGGCCCGCTCAGCTCTCGGGAGGAGGGATTTCCCCTGGGCCTACTTTGTCGCGCAGTTCTCCCGCGAATATGGGCAACGTTGGGAGAAGGCCGGCGCGGAGCCGGAACCAGCGGTTGGCCTAGGCAAGCCTCGAGAGCAGCCATGGAAGGAGCTAGCAGGCGACTTCTTGGACGCCTACGACCTGCGCTCCGCAGTGGGCCTGGCTCGCACGACAATCTCGACCCAGAATGGGCGAACGCCATTCTCACGCCCCTGGGGCATCCGCGCTTGGCTGTGGGGTCTGGCGGTAATCGTTGGAGCGGCCTTGCTCATCGTCGATGCGTGGCTCTCGACAGGCCCACGACTCAACCAGAGAAACATTCTCACTTGCGTCGGCGCTCTCGCTATCTTCGCAGCGCCGGCAGCATTGGGGTTGGGAGCGCGCACAGCCCTGAGACAGCTGTTTCCCAGCATCCTCTATCCCCGGATTCTCGGCGCGATCACACTGGCGACTGTCACCTTTTGCGCCACCCAAGAGACAAGCGCCCTGACCTCCGCACGACCCATTATCATCGCTCTCCTGGTGCCGCTCTGCTTGGTAGGCAGTTTTCTTTACCTGTATTTTGAAGTAAGGAAGAAGGTGAAGGTCGTTCGGGAAAGCTTTCTGCGTTGCCTGGATATCTTCAGCCTCGCTTTCTTGGAGGCCGTCTGTCTGGGCACGATCTTTGCTTTGGCCTACGAGGGTATGTTCCAGCAAGCGCTCGCTAGTCAAGGAGGCACTTCGTGCCTGTTCACGGTCGGCGAGATTTTTCTTCGCCCTCGAAACATTGTCCTCATCGCCGTGCTCTCCATACTGATCGGCATTGTTATTCAGCTTCTATTTGAACCCACAAGCAAATCTGCCGAGAACGATAATTTTCCCAGCTCGGCGCCAACCTCCCATGGTTGAGTCACTGTCTCCGCGTCAGATTAAAAGTTTCGATAAAACGCTCGAATCGTTGCGCGGTGTCTTGCCCTTTACCTATGCACAGTGGGTTGAGGAGTCCCGGCTGACCTCGGACTACGCGGTTGTGGCTTCCCGCTCGCCACAAGCTGCGGCTGGGTATGACATCGCCCACCGGCCCGGAGTAATCGGCCAGGTCTTCCGCCGGGGTCGCCCGATTTTCATTCCCCACGTCAACACCCACGTGCTATATGACCTCTTCGATCCGGGTATCGAGTGGGAGCTCACTTTGCCGTTAAACGACGGGACTCTCGCCGCCGTCCTAAACTTTGAAGGTAGTGGCACTCTGGATCTCGACAAATCGCTATGGAAGGATTTGGGAGCGCTGTTGTTCTCGCAAACCGGCCTGGAACTGGCCGGAGCGATGCCGGAGCCTGGAGAGGCCTGGATGGTCAAGACCAACCTCGTCGAGATCTCAGGCGAGAGGCCGCAATCGGTGAATGTGGCTTTACGACTTGGCCGCGCGGCCGCTACTGGGGGTCTGAACGTGCTCGTGGCTGGCGCCCTGGATCTGTCCCACAACCCTGCCTACCCCAGCGTTGACGAATCGCTCGCCGCTGGCGTACCGCTTGGTGGATGTTTCCGAGGAGGCGGCTCTCGGCTCGACCTTCTGGAGGTTGCAGCGCACACAGGTTCCGATGAAGATTCGGCTTGGTGGTCACTCGCGGATGGACGGTACGACTTCGTGCTCAGGGCGAGCTGAGGGACCTCTGGGGAATCCCGCCTACCCGATTGGCGTGGGCGCTGCTTCGGGTGGATTTCACTTCACTGCCCCCCCGATGTATTCCCGCCCGACTTTCAGATTTGGGTCAATGGGATCGCGATAAGAAGGATCGCGACGCCAGCCCACTGCCAAGGGGCAACCCGTTCGCGCAAGAAGATCGCCGCAAGCAGTACAGTGACCGCGCTGAACAGGGAAGTGAGGACTGTGGTGAGCGTAATGTCGCCGCGCGCGAGCCCCCAGGTCGAGGCGAGGAAGGCGCCGGTGTCGAGGAGCCCAACCACTGCGAGAAGCACCCATACGCGGCGGCGTGGCGGTGCAAGGCTCTGTTTAAGAGGGATCGCTAGGAGCCCAACCACAAACGGCGTTATTAGGCGGAACAGCCAGACCGGCAAATACGGCCCGAACTCCGGGACGATCCGGAAGCCGAGTAGCCATAACATGACCCCAAAGCTCGCCGAGCCAATGAGCGCCCAGCCGACCCCGGGTGGCAGGCGTCTCCACGAGGGTAGCTGGTCACGGAGGGCGGGTCCGGTCGAGGCCAGGAGCACGCCAATGAGGACGGCGCCGAGGGAGATGGTCTTGACCGCGCCCAGGCGCTCGCCCGATAGGTAGGCCAGCGCACCGGTAAGCGCGCCGTAACTTGCCGCGATCGGTGAGACGAGCGTGAGTACGCCGACCTCGAACGCCCGAAAGAGCGCGAACGAAGCGAAGATATGGAGCGCGCAAGTGAACGTCATCCAGCCCCAAGCGGTCGGGCCGACCGCCGCGAGAACGCCGAGCTGACCGGTTGCAACCAGATAGATGGAGAGCGCGGCGAGGCCGAAAAACTGCAGGTAGAACAGACCGCGAAACGAACCGATCTCGCGCGCCACGAAGCGCGCCACGAAGTCACCGATCCCCCAACCGAGGGCGGCCGCGAGTCCGGGTAGAGCGTTCAAGGGCGGCCCCCGGGGCGGGTGGGCGGCAGGGTCGGGATCATGGGCGGCAGATCCTACCCCGTGGGAGCGATCCGGGGGTGTAACGAATGCCCGCCGAGCCCCAAAACAGAGAATCTTCTTGCCGAAGCCCCCTCTATGGATCGAATTGGTGCCCGAGCGGCACCCTTCCTAGTGGTGAGATCCATCAAGTAGATCGTTTGGGACGACCCAGCGACCGACCGACCGTGACCTGTTGGAGATCGACGATGCTCTCGCTTGTCCGTCCCATGTTGCGCCTGTCACCCGCCGAGGTGACGTTCGCCAAACGCCGTTTCGACGACCCGGGTCCCGAGCTGCGCCTGCGCCTCGAAGGGGTGGGCGAAGCCTTTCGCTCCGGCTATCACGCGGCGCTTGCCGAGGACGAGCCGATGCGCCTGGCCCGGCGGCTCGACGGATTGCCGCTCGCCATGCGCGGCTTCGCCTACGAGGGGGCGGGGATGGCCTTGGCGTTAGAAGACGCGCTGTCGATCCGTCGCCGCGACCGGGTCGAGCGCTTTCTCGCCGGCCCGGGCGACGCCCATGCCTATCTGGTGGTGGTCGGCGCCGGTTGGGCGCTCGCCAGGTTGCCACTGCGCGTCGATCGGCTGCTCGCCCGCTTCGATCCTTTGCTGCGCTGGCTGGCGCTCGATGGCTACGGCTTTCACGAGGGGTATTTTCGCTGGCCGCAGACGGTGGTGGCCCAGGCGACACCGCGCAAGCTGTCCGGCTATGCCCGCCATGGTTTCGACCAGGGGCTCGGGCGCAGCCTCTGGTTCGTGCGCGGCGGCGACATCGATCGGATCGCGGCCACCATCCGCGGCTTCGCCCCGGGCCGGCAGGCCGATCTTTGGGCGGGCGTCGGCCTCGCCTGTGCCTATGCCGGTGGGCGGAGCGCCGAGGAGATGCGCACCTTGCGCGGCCATGCCGGGGAGCACGAGCTCGCTCTGGCGCAGGGCGCCGTGTTCGCCGCCACCGCCCGCGAACGGGCGGGCAATCCGGCACCCCATACGGAGCTCGCCTGCCAGGTGCTGTTCGGCGCCTCGGCGGCTTTCGCCGCAACGATGACCGAGGAGGCCCGGGTCGGCCTGCCCGCCGATGACCCCGGACCGGGGGGGCTGCCGGCGTTCGAGGTTTGGCGCCGACGGATTCAACAACGGCTGGAACAACTACAGATGGAGGTGGCTTCGTGACCCCCAATCATGAGATCGATCGTGAGATCAATCGTGAGACCAACCGTCAGCTCAACCCTCCGATCAACCGCGGGACCCGCAACAGCTTCCTGCGTCGCGCCGCGACCGGTCTGGCGGCGCTCGCCGCGATCGGTGGGCTCTACGGCTTCGCCCGCCTGCCCGAACTCTCCGGCACCGAGCGCTCCGCGCTCGCCCGGCGGTTCGCGTTCGCGAGCACCGAGCTCGCGCTGCCGCCGTCGGCGGGCGAGCAGCGGATCGTCCGGCCGGTCCATCCGAGCCTTGCGGGGCTCGCGTCGTGGATCTCGTCGGTCGGCGCCGCTGTGGCGCTCGCCGATCTGGATGCCGACGGCCTGCCGAACGATCTCTGTTCGGTCGATCCGCGGGTCGATCGGACGATCGTCGCCCCCGCTCCTCTGACCGGCGCGCGCTACGAGCCGTTCTTCCTCGATGCCGGAACACTCCCCTACGACGCCGAGATGACCGCGCCGATGGGCTGCCTGCCGGGCGATTTCAACGAGGATGGCCGGCGCGATCTACTGGTCTATTACTGGGGGCGGACCCCGATCATCTTTCTGCGCCGCGCGCCCACTCTCGTCGGGGCGACCGAAGGGAAAGAGCCCCCCCTGTCGCGCGACAGCTTCGCTGCGGTCGAGGTGGTCTCTCCGGCCCCCGGCAAGGCGCCCGAGCGCTGGTACACCAACGCGCTGTCGAGCGCGGATATCGACGGCGACGGTCATCTCGATCTGATCGTCGGCAACTATTTTGCCGACGACAGCCGGATCATCGACCCGCGCGGCCTAGGGCGCGAGCACATGCACAGCTCGATGTCGCGCGGCGACAACGGCGGTCGCAATCGGTTGCTGCTCTACGCGGCAAGCTCCGGCGGCGCGAGCCCGACGGTCGCCTTTGCCGACGC
The DNA here is from genome assembly GCA_031404815.1 of Holophagales bacterium. GTDB lineage: Bacteria > Acidobacteriota > Thermoanaerobaculia > Multivoradales > UBA5704 > DASYKS01. The sequence continues at coordinate 59,572 of JANNIH010000158.1, forward strand.
CTCGGCCGCTCTGCCAGAGTTCGTTGCCCGCGGCTGGACGCTCGCCTTGGGCGCCGTGGACATGGATGGCGATCTCCTGCCCGAGATCTACTTCGCCAACGACTTCGGCCCCGACCGCCTGCTGCACAACCGCTCGACTCCGGGGCATCCGAGCTTCGCACTGCTCGAAGGCAAGAAGCGGTTCACCACCCCGGCCTCCAAGGTGCTCGGCCACGACTCGTTCAAAGGGATGGGGGTCGATTTCGCCGATTTGAACGGCGACGGCCGACCGGACATCTACGTCTCGAACATCGCCGCCGAGTGGGCGCTCGAAGAGAGCCATTTCGTCTGGCTTTCAGAAGGCGACACGAGCGCGATGAAGAACGGAGTCGCCCCCTATTCCGACGCGAGCGAGCCGCTCGGCCTGTCGCGCAGCGACTGGGGCTGGGACGCCCGCTTCGCCGACTTTGACAACGACGGCATCCCCGAGGCGCTCCAGGCGACCGGCTTCGTTGCGGGCGAAACCAATCGCTGGCCGGAGATGCACGAGCTCGCGATGGGCAACGACAACCTGTTGTCGAACCCCTACAACTGGCTCAACCTGAAGCCGGGTGACGATCTTTCGGGTCAGACCCGGACGCCGTTCTTCGTCCGCGCCGATGCCGGTGGCTCGGGGCGGCACGCAGGGCGTTACTTCGATCTCTCGCACGAGGTCGGCAATGGCGACACCCAAGTCGCGCGTGGGATCGCGATCGCCGATGTGGACGGCGATGGCCGGCTCGATTACGCGATCGCAAACCAATGGCAGGCATCGCGCTTCTACCGCAACCGGGCGCCCGCGCCGGGGCGCTTCCTGGCGCTCGATCTGGCGCTGCCGGCGACGGTCGAATCCGCCGCGCCGGGGATGGGCTCGCCGGCCATCGGCGCGCGCGCCACGGTCACGCTGCCGGATGGCCGGCGCCTGGTCGCCTTCGTCGATGGTGGCACCGGCCACTCAGGCAAGCGCGACCCGGGGCTCCATTTCGGCCTGGGTGCGTTGGCCGCCGACGCTCCGCTCGCGGTGGAGATCGCCTGGCGCGACCGCACGGGCCGGGTCACGAATCGTCGCTTCGAGCTAAAACCGGGACGCGTTTCGCTCGTCCTCAACTCCACACCGGGTTCCGTTGCGCCAAAGGTGGCGTCGGTGAATCCCGGCACACCCGCTTCCTGACGCGAGGGGAAACGCCATGACCGCCACACCAGAAACCCGCGATCTCCGACTCCCAGCGCTGCGGCGCTTCGCCGCAGCGATCACGATTTTGAACCTTTTCGGCCATTTCTACCTCGGCTTCGAGCAGTCTTTCGCCCAGCCGCTCGCGGCGCTCGCCACCGCCTACACCCTCGAGCTGCTGCTCGAGTGGATCGGGGCGCGCTCCCACGGGCGCACTCCGCGCTTCGTCGGCGGGCCGCTCGCGCTGGTCAACTTTCTGCTCTCGGCGCACATCAGCGCGCTTGCGGTCGCCATGCTCACCTACGCCAACGACCGCCTCTGGCCGGTGATGTTCGGCGCCGCGGTCGCGATCGGCAGCAAACATGTCTTCCGGGTCGCGACCGCCGAGGGGCGCAGCGTCCACTTCTTCAACCCGTCGAACCTCGGGATCACCGCGACCCTGCTCGCGATTCCGTCGGTCGCGATCTCCCAGCCCTACATGTTCAGTGAGAATCTGGGGCCGGTCGGGGATTGGGTGCTCCCCTGCATCATCGTCGCCGCCGGTACCTTTTTAAACGCGCGCTTCACCCGCAAGATCCCGCTGATCGTTGGTTGGCTCGGCGGTTACGCGCTCCAGGCTCTCTTACGCACGGCATTCTTGGGCACTGCGCTGCGCTCCGAGCTGATGCCGTTTACCGGTCTCGCGTTCCTGCTGTTCACGTTCTATATGGTTACCGACCCGGCGACCACTCCCACCTCGGTGCGCGGCCAGATCGCGTTCGGCGCGTCGGTCGCCGCGACCTACGGCGTGCTGGTCGCCTTCCATATCGTCTTCGCGATCTTCTTCTCCCTCTCCCTGGTCTGCATCGGACGCGGCGCGCTCCTCTACGCCCGGAGCCTCGCGGCTTCACGTTCGAGCGTCGGCCTGCCGATGGGTGCCGCCACCGCGGCGCCCCAGGCGTGATCGGGTTTCGGGCGGGAGCGAGGACATGAAACCGCGCGAGAGCACCCTTGCGATTGTCGGGCGCGCCTGCCGCTACCCGGATGCGGCGAGCCCGGCCGAGCTGTGGGAAAACGTGCTCGCGCGGCGTCGCTCGTTCCGGCGCATCCCTCCCGAGCGGTTGCGGCTGGAGGACTACCTCGACGTCGGCGGCCCCGAGAGCCTGTACGCCGTGGAGGCCGCGGTGCTCGACGGTTGGGAGTTCGATCGCGTCCGTTTCCAGGTCGCGGGACCGACCTATCGCAGCGCCGATCTGGCGCACTGGCTGGCGCTCGAAACCGCGGCCGACGCGCTCGCCGATGCCGGCTTCCCCGAAGCCCAGGGGATCGATCGCGAAACCGCCGGGGTGCTGGTCGGCAACACCCTCACCGGCGAGTTTTCGCGCGCCGGGCTGATGCGCCTGCGCTGGCCGTTCGTGCGCCGAATGGTCGCCGCCCGGCTGGCGGAAGGTACCGAAGGAACAGGTGGCGAGTCCGGTTGGGAACCCGAGCGGATCCTCACCTTCCTCGACCGGCTCGAAGAGCGCTACAAAGCACCCTTCCCGCCCACCACCGAGGATTCCCTCGCGGGCGGGCTCGCCAACACGATCGCCGGCCGGATCTGCAACCATTTCGATCTCCACGGCGGCGGCTTCACGGTCGACGGCGCCTGCGCCTCTTCGCTCCTGGCGGTCGCCCAGTCGTGCTCGGCGCTGGTCGCGGGCGATCTCGACTTGGCGCTCGCGGGCGGGGTCGATCTATCGATCGATCCGTTCGAGCTGGTCGGTTTTGCGCGCAACGGCGCGCTCGCGCCCGACGAGATGCGCGTCTTCGACGCCCGCTCGGCCGGCTTCATCCCGGGCGAAGGGTGCGGCTTCGTGGTGCTCATGCGCCATGCCGATGCGGTCGCCTCCGGGCGGCGGATCCACGCGTTGATTCACGGCTGGGGGATCTCCTCGGACGGCCAGGGGGGGATCAGCCGACCGGAGGTCGCCGGCCAACGGCGCGCGCTCGATCGCGCCTACCGGAAGGCGGGGTTCGGCATCGAGAGCGTCGGCTACTTCGAGGGGCATGGCACCGGCACGGCGGTCGGCGACGCCACCGAGCTGGCCGCGCTGTCCGAAGCGCTCCGCGCCGCGGGTACCGCCGTCGGCTCCTCTCTCCCCGCGATCGGCTCGATCAAGGCGCTGATCGGCCACACCAAAGCCGCGGCCGGTGTGGCCGGGCTGATCAAGGCGACGCTCGCGATCGAGCATCGCATCCTGCCGCCGCACGCCGGTTCGGAACAGCCGCACCCCGAGCTGGCGGGCGAGCGGCCGGCGCTGCGCACGCTCGAAGCGGGCGAGGTCTGGCCCGCCGACCGGCCGCTCTACGCCGGGGTCTCCGCGATGGGATTCGGCGGCATCAACGTCCACCTGGTGCTTGGGCTCGATCCGGCCCGCTCCGGCGCCCGGCGGAGGTCGCTGCCGCCCCATGCCGCGATCCTGCTCGCCTCGGCGCAAGACGCCGAGCTGATCGTGCTCGCGGCAGCCACCCCTGCCGATCTCGCCGCCGAAGCGCGCGCGCTGCTGCCGATCGCCCGCCGGATCTCGCGCGCCGAGTTGGGCGACCTGGCGGGCGACTTGGCAGGCGACTTGGCGGGCGACTTGGCAGGTAAATTGGCGCGCGCGGCGGGCTCAGCTCGGGGCACCGTGCGGGCAGCGATCGTCGCCCACCGGCCGGCGGAGCTCGTGGCCCGCCTGGAAACGCTGATCGCCGCATTGGATGCCGGCTCTACCGAACGGATCGATCCGCGCGGCGGCCTGTTCCTGGCCACGCCGCTTCCGGGCGGCGCGCCGCGGCGCCTCGGGTTCCTGTTCACCGGCCAAGGCGCCGTCGCCCACCGCGATGGCGGCGCGCTCGGCCGTCGCTTCCCGGCGCTTGAGGAAATCTATTCGTGGGGCGATTCCGCGCGCCCGTTTGCCGCCGAGCTGGCGGAGATCCCCTTGGGCACCACGATTCCGACCGCGCTCGCCCAGCCGCTGATCGCCACCCATTCGCTCGCCGGACTCGCCTTGCTCGATACATTGGGCCTGCGGGGTGCCGTTGCCGTTGGGCACAGTTTGGGCGAGCTCGCCGCCCTCCATTGGGCGGGCGCGCTGTCGGGCGAAGAGCTGCTCGCGCTCGCCGCCGCGCGCGGCCGGGCGATGACCGGCGGCGGTGGATCGGTGGGTTCGGAAACATCCGAGCCGGGCGGCATGGGCTCGATCGCCGCCGATGCCGAGACGGTCGAAGAGCAGCTGCGCGGTCTGCCGGTGGTGATCGCGGCCTACAACGCCCCCGAACGGACGGTGATCTCGGGCGAGCTTCGCGCGGTCGAGATCGCGCTCGGCCGGGCGCGCGCCGCCGGGTTCGAAGCGCAGCGCCTCGACGTCTCGACGGCCTTCCATTCGCCGCAGGTCGCCGGTGCCGCCCCTCATCTGGCCGAAGCGCTCGCCCGCCTGCCGCTCGCGCCACTCGCGCGACCGATCGCTTCGACGGTAACCGGCGGCCTGCTCGCGGCCGATACCGACTTGGCGGAGCTGCTGGTCGCCCAGCTGACCGCGCCGGTGCGCTTCACCGAGGCGCTCGTTGCGGCGAACGGATCGCCGGGGGTGGACCTCTGGATCGAGATCGGTCCCGGGCACATGCTCGCGGCGCTCGCCAAGGTGACGCTCGGCACCCCGGCGCTCGCGCTCGACCTGGGCGGCCCGTCAGTCGCCGGGCTGCTCGCAGCCGCGGGCGCCGCCTGGGCGCTCGGGAGCGCCGTCGATCTGGCGCCGCTTTTCGCCGGTCGTTTCCTGCGCCCGTTCGACCGGGCGCGCACGCCCCGCTTCCTGGCCAATCCCTGCGAGCTGGCCCCGGTGCCCGAGGCGTTGCGGGTTGCGGGTGAAGCCGCGGTGGTCGAGGCGGGGGAGCGTACGCCGATCGCCCGGTCCGTATCTCAGCTGGAATCTCAGCCGAAATCTCACCCGGTAGGCCGGCCGGTAGTGCCGTCCCTCGCCGCCTCACAGGCCGATCCGCTCGCCGCCGTCGTCGCAAGCTCAGCACCCCCGACCCGCACGCCGATCGAGATCGTGCGCGCCCTGATCGCCGAACGGGCCGAGCTGCCGGTCGCCACCGTGCGCGACGACGCGCGGCTGCTCGGCGACCTGCATCTCAATTCGATCACCGCCGGCCAGATCGCCGCCGAGTCGGCGCGTCGGCTCGGCCTGCCGGCCCCGGCCTTCCCCTCCGGCTACGGCCAGGCGACGGTCGCGGAAGTGGCCGCGATTCTGTCGGAGAGCGCTGCTGCTGTGGCCTCCGGCCGCGCCGCCGAGCCGGAGCGCTTTCCGGCCGGTGTGGCCCCCTGGCTGCGCGCGTTCCGCGAGGAGTGGATCGAGCGCCCGCCCGCCGCGCGCCGAGCGTCGGCGGGTCCCGGGGCGCCTGGTGCCTGGCAGTTGTTCGGGGTCGAGGGGACACCCGCGGTCGCGGCGGCGCTTCGCGCGGGGTTGGCCGCGGAACCGGGTGCCGAGCCGGGTGTCCTGCTGGTCTTGGGCAAGAGCCTGGACGCCTCGGCCCTGCCCGGATTCCTCGCCGCCGCGCGTGCGCTGCCGGTGCGCGGTCCGGCCCGTTTCGTCGTCGTCCAGACGAGGGGAGGAGGGGGCGGCTTTACCCGCACGCTCCACCTCGAACGGCCGGAGGTTCGAACGCTCTTGATCGGTTTCGACCCCGGTTTCGACCCTGATAACGACCTCGCGGCGCCCGCAGCCGTCGAACGTTTGATCGGTGAGATCGCCGCCCAGCCGCGCTCGCGCGGGCATCTCGAAGTGCGCTGGCAGGGCGACTGTCGGCTGATCCGTCAGATCCGCCTCGCACCCGTGCCCTCCGCCGGCCAGGCGGGGTCGGCCCTCGGCCCGGCCCTCGGATCGGAAGACGTGGTGCTGGTCACCGGCGGTGGCAAGGGGATCGCGGCCGAATGCGCCCTCGCGCTCAGCCTTCGAACCGGTGTGCGGCTCGCACTGCTCGGCCGTTCGGAACCCAGGGAGGACGCGGAGCTTAGCGCGAACCTCGACCGTTTCGCCGCTGCGGGAGTGGTTCACGTGTACGTCCGCGCCGATGTCGCCGATCGCGCGGCGGTCGTGCTCGCGGTGAGGCAGGCCGAGAGCACGCTCGGGGCGGTCACCGCGTTCCTTCACGGCGCGGGGACCAACGTGCCGCGTCGGATCGAGGATCTCGACGAGGCGGCGATGTGCGCGACCCTCGCGCCGAAGGTTACCGGGCTCGACAATGTCCTCTCGGCGCTCGCAGCGCCCGCTTCGGGGGGGCTCAAACTGCTGGTCGCGTTCGGCTCGATCATCGGCGAGTCCGGTCTGCCGGGGGAGGCCGATTACGCGCTCGCCAACGAGTGGCTGGGGATCGCCGTCGATTCGTTCGCAGCGGAGCACCCGGTCTGCCTCTGCCGGACCCTCGCCTGGTCGGTCTGGGCGGGCGCCGGCATGGGCGAGAAGCTCGGCCGGATCGAGGCGCTGATCCGCGAGGGGATCGCGCCAATCCCGCTCGATGTCGGCGTCGCGGCGTTTCTGGATCAGGTGGCGCGGCCGACCCTCGCGACCTCCTCGTCGATCATCCTCTCCGGCCGGTTCGGCGATCCGCCGACCGTCGATCTCGGCCGGGCCGAGCTGCCGCTGCTCCGCTTCCTCGAACGGGTCCGCACCTACGTCCCGGGGGTCGAGCTGGTGGTCGAATGCGAGCTGTCGTCCGAGAGCGATCCCTACTTGATCGACCACGCGTTCCGCGGCGAGCGGCTGCTCCCCGCGGTGGTCGGCCTCGAAGCGATGGCGCAGGTGGCGGCCGTGCTGCTCGGCCGCGATCCGGCCGACCGCGCTTCGATTCCGACCTTCGAGCAGGTCGATCTGCCGCGGCCGGTGGTCGTGCCCGAAGGGGCCAAGCGGACGATCCGGATCGCCGCCCTCGCGCTCGATCCTGCGAGTGTCGAAGTGGTGTTGCGCGAGGAGTCGAGCGGCTTTGCGGTCGATCACTTCCGCGCGCTCTGCCGCTTCGACTCCGCCCTAGAGGAGGGTCGGTTGGACGGTCGGTTGGACGGTCGATTGGACGGTGGGCCCGCGCTCGATCTGCCGACCGCGGACGCGCAGCCGGTGGCGCTCGACCCGGCCGCCGATCTCTATGGCGGCATCCTGTTCCATACCGGCCGTTTCCGCAGGGTGCGCCGCTACCTCCATCTCTCCGCCACCTCGTGCGTCGCCGAATTGACCCGCGGCGAGGCCGGCTCGTTCGGCCGCTACCTACCCGACCGGCTGCTGCTCGGCGATCCCGCTCTGCGCGATGCGGCGATCCACGCCCTCCAGGCGTGCATTCCGCACCGCGTAGTGCTGCCGCTCTCGATCGAGCGGGTGATCTCCGGCCGGATCGATGGGCCGGGGCCCTACCTCCTCGCGGCCCGCGAACGCTCGCGAGAAGGCGATACGTTCGTCTATGACCTCGAGCTGCGCGACGCTCACGGCCAACTCGCGGAGCGTTGGCTGGGGCTCGCCCTGCGTGCGGTCGACGCGGCACCCCGCCCGGCCGCCTGGCGCCCCGCCCTGGTCGGGCCGTGGATCGAGCGCCGCCTGCACGAGCTGATGCCGGGCGCCGAGCTGGCGGTCGAGCTGGCGCCCGCGGCGGAAGGCAAGGCGCTACTCGCCCGCCTGGCGGCTCGGATTTCCGGAGGGATCGGAGCGATCGGAGGCATGGGAGCGAACGGAGCCAACGGCAGTCTCGCGCCGACGGGCTCCGCCGGGACCGCCCGGCTCGGCCGCCGTCCGGATGGCAAACCGGTGATCGCCTCGAACGGTCCGCCGGTCGCGGTGGCGAAGTCCGACGCCCAGGGCTTCGCGTTCGGGGTCGCGGCGCAAGGGGTGTGGCACGGTGGGAGTGTGGCGCTGGGCTGCGATCTCGAACCGGTGGTCGAACGCGCCGAGGGGCTCTGGCGCGACCTGCTCGGCCACGAGCGCTTCGAGCTCGCCCGTCTGCTCGCCCGCGAGTTCGGCGAACCGCTGGACGATGCCGCGACCCGCGTCTGGTCGGCGGGAGAGGCGCTCGAAAAAGCCGGCCTGCCACCCGGCGCGCCGCTGGTCTTGACCGGCGGCTGCGGAGGGGGCGAAGCGGTGGTCGCGGAAAGCGGCGGCGGTGTCCGCAGCGTCGGTTGGGTCGTGCTCTCGTCCGGCGGCGCGCGGGGGACGCACGTCGGAATCGTCCTCGCGCCGCTCGGCCTACCCGCGGCGCGCTTCGCCCTCGCGATCGCCCATGGAGTCCGAGAGATCGCGGTCGGCGCCGGTACCTCCTTCGAGCGCGCGCCGGGGCTCCGGGTCGCCGCGGCACCCCGGGGCGTCTAAGCTTCCGCCATGCGCAGCTACGAGATTCGCCTGGTCGTCGGCTTCGAAGAGACCAATCTGGTGGGCAACGTCTACTATGTCAACCACCTCCGTTGGCAAGGCAAGTGCCGCGAGATGTTCCTGCGCGACCACGCCCCCGGCATCGTGGCCCAAATCGCCGACGGGCTCGCCCTCGCGACCGTCCGCTGCGCCTGCGACTACCTGGCCGAGCTCGAAGCGTTCGACGAGGTCGCCGTCCGCATGACGCTAGGCGAAATGGTCCAGAACCGCATCACCATGCGGTTCGAATACTGGCGCGTCGGAGGAGTCGGCCCGCGCGCCCAAAACGTCCCCGAGCTGGTCGCCCGCGGCGAACAACAAATCGCCTGCATGCGCCGAGCAGGCGACCGCACCGTACCGACCCCGATCCCGGAGAGCCTGCGCGAGGGGCTGCTGCTGTTCGCGGAGTGAGGGTGGGGGGCGGTGGGGTTGGCGATGCGCCCGAGGAGATTAGGTGCAGCTCTGTAGACGGCTCGCACAATTCGATGATTTTGCGCTTCCAATCGCCGAAAAGTTTGCACAATTGTCTGGAGATATCACACAAGGATCTGTCTCGGGCGGCGCATTCGTCGCGTTAAGCGCACAAAAACCTAGAACAAATGCACAGATGAGCTCGAAAAACATTCCGTTGAGGCTCAAAAAAAGCGCACTCCTCGATTGCTTCGCACGTCTGGATCGTCCAGCTGCACAGATCTGAACCCAGGACGGTAAGATCTCAAGAAGTTCGCACGAGAGACTAAGTTTGTTGCACAAACTGAGGCTCCGTAGTGCGCCATGGAAACGCTCACTGCACAATAAGACCTATATTTTGCACACGTCAGAGGGCAAAGCCTTCGCTTTACTGTGCCGTAAGCTCAATCCGGGCATAGGTTTCGGTCGTTCGGCGCCCGGCCGGTACTTCTGCACTGACAATTCCTCTCGACCCCAATTACGGCACGGCCACCACCGTGAGCGTCAGTCCGGTGGCGCCGTAGGTCGGATCGAGGCGCAAGCCCCCGCCCAGGTCGACGCCGTTGAGCGTCGTGAAAACTCCGGTGCGTGAGCCGTAGCGCAGCACCAGGAAGCTCTGCCCGAGGCTGGGTGTGAAGCCGTTGACCGGCGCGACGTTGAGCGTGCCGGTGAGGCTGGCGGCGCCGGAGACGACCAGTTGATCGAAGCCGGAGCCGGCCACCGTGCCACCCAGCTCGAGATCGAGCGAGCCTGCGACGGCTTGGGTCAGAGCGCCGGTGAGCGACAGCGTGCCCGGCGAAAGCCCCGGTGCGATCGAACCGGCGTTCACGAACGACAGGCCGGAAACCACCAGAGTGCCCTGGCCGCCGATCGTGCCGCCCGAGCCGTTGGAGAGCGAGGTGCCGGTCACCGAGAGGGTCGCTCCATTCCTGAGCCGCAGCGAGCCGGTGTTGGTGTGCGCCGCTCCGGCGCGGCCGACCGTGGTGGCGATGTCGAGGGTGACGAGGCCGCGGTTGTCGAGGCTGCCGACGATGCGGCGGGTGCCGTTGGTGCCGATGTTGACGTTGATCACGCCGCCCGCTTCGTTGACGAAGTCGCCGGTGACGCTCGACTCGAAGTTGGTGACCAGGCTCTCGATGCGCAGCGTGCCGCGGTTGATCAAGCCGGTGACGTCGGCGATGGTATGGCTGCCGACGCCGTTGCCCTGCACCCAGAGGGTCTGGTCGGGCGCGAGGGTGCCGCGGACGACGGCGCTCGTGCTGCCGGTGGTGGTGAAGCTCGCGGCCGCGGTGGCGGCGAGGTTGAGCGTTGCGTTGACCAGGAAGACCGGGGTGCCGACGACGGTTCCCGCGTTGTGGTTGAACCTGGCGCCGGTCGCGAGCTGGACGGTGCCGGCTCCGGGAACCGTCCCGCCGTCATGGCTGAAGCTCTGGGCGGCACCGGTCATCCCGAGGGTCTGGCCCGCGGCGACGTTGACCGTGCCGGTGTTGGTCCAGGCGCCGGTGCCGGTGAGCGAAACGTTGGCGTTCAAGGTTCCGCGGTTCTCGAGGCTGCCGGCGATCCGGCGGGTGCCGCTGGTACCGGCGTTGACGTTGATCACGCCGCCCGCGTCGTTGAGGAAGGCGCCGAGCACGCTCGACTCGAAGTTGGTGACCACGCTTTCGATGCGCAGCGTGCCGCGGTTGGTGAAGCCGGTGATGTCGGCGATGGTATGGCTGCCGACGCCGTTGCCCTGCACCCAGAGGGTTTGGCCGGGCGCGAGGGTGCCGCGGACGACGGCGCTCGCGCTGCCGGTGGTGGTGAAGCTCGCGGCGTCGGTCGCCGCGAGGTTAAGCGTTGCGTTGACCAGGAAGACCGGGGTGCCGACGACGGTTCCCGCGTTGTGGTTGAACGTGGCGCCGGTCGCAAGCTGGACGGTGCCGGCGCCGGAAATCGCCCCGCCGTCATGGCTGAAGCTCTGGGCGGCACCGGTCATCCCGAGGGTCTGGCCCGCGGCGACGTTGACCGTGCCGGTGTTGGTCCAGGCGCCGGTGCCGGTGAGCGAAACGTTGGCGTTCAAGGTTCCGCGGTT
>JANNIH010000159.1:0-34309 GCA_031404815.1 Holophagales bacterium
CACAGTAACGGAAAGTAAATACGGATTTAAAACCGTTGATTGATTTTCAGGTTTTGGATTCAGGAGTTAGGTACTAAGCATAAAAACACTTAACATCTAACCCTGAATCCAAAGTTCATAGAAAGTCTAACCAATAGATAGACTACGAGCGAGGAAGAATGCCCAAGTGGTAACAATTCCCCCTAACAAGTAGTGAGCAACTCCAACAGCACGACCTTGAATAATACTCAAAGCACGAGGTTGGATAGCGGGAGCCACATTTAACTTGTTGTGCGCCCAAACGATTGACTCAATAAGTTCTTGCCAATAACCCCGTCCACTAAAGAGGAACATCAGGCTAAACGCAAAGACAAAGTGACCAGCTAGGAACATGATTCCGTAAGCCGACAGAGCCGAACCGTAGGAATTAATGACTTGAGCCGCTTGCGCCCAGAGAAAATCACGCAACCAACCATTAATGGTGATTGAACTTTGAGCAAAGTTATCAAGAGTTACATGGGTAACACTGCCATCTGGTGCTACTGTTCCCCAAACATCAGACTGCATCTTCCAACTAAAGTGGAAAATCACAACTGAGATGGAGTTGTACATCCAGAACAAGCCAAGGAAAACGTGATCCCAACCAGAGACTTGACAAGTACCACCACGACCAGGTCCATCGCAAGGGAAGCGGAAGCCTAAGTTAGCTTTATCGGGAATTAATCGAGAGCTACGGGCGTAAAGAACCCCTTTAAGAAGAATCAAGACTGTGACGTGAATTGTAAAAGCGTGGATATGATGAATCATGAAGTCCGCTGTACCCAAGGGAATCGCTGAAATAGCGACTTTTCCAGCAACTGCTACTGTTGCACCATTGAAGACATTACTCGCTGACGCTAAAGCGTGAGGAGCCGTACTACCTGGAGCGAGAGCGTGAATTTGCTGTACCCACTGAGCAAAGATGGGTTGCAGTTGGATCGCTGTATCCGAGAACATATCTTGGGGGCGACCTAAAGCACGCATCGTGTCATTGTGGATGTAAAGTCCAAAGCTATGGAAGCCAAGGAAGATACAGACCCAGTTGAGATGGGAAATAATAGCATCGCGATGGCGGAGCATCCGATCAAGCAGATTATTTACATTTTTGGCAGGATCGTAATCCCGCACCATAAAGATGGCCGCGTGGGCACCAGCTCCTACAATGAGGAAACCGCCAATCCAAGTATGGTGAGTAAAGAGGGACAACTGAGTTGCATAGTCGATCGCTTGATAGGGATAGGGCGGCATCGCGTACATATGATGTGCCACGATAATCGTCAAAGAGCCTAACAGCCCTCGCACCGGGCGAGAACGGTTCGCTGCCGCAGGGCTTGTTGGTTCACCGGGGCGCCTTCGTGGTGGCCGCGTTTCTGTCGCGCTGGGGCACCCTGGACGTAGAAACAGGGCGCCTGCTTCTCCCCGCCGTAGAGGCCGGGGACTGGGCGCTGTGCAAAAACCTGGCGGCCGTACGGGATATCGCAGGCTCCTCCGTTTGCACCCAAGGAGGGCTGTTCCCCGGCAGCCGGCTCGCTTTGAAGGCCGGCGCGCGCTGAATCGAGGTCATCGATCGAGCGGCATCGGTCGCGCGTGCTTCTGGAGCAGGGTGACGAGCGGCGCCACTTCGGGTGCCAGGTCCAGGTCGTCCAGCTCGAAGCGGGCGGTGCCGGTGGCCGACTCGATCTCGATCTCGTAGTTGGTGAGGTCGCGCGCGGGCGAGGCGGGTTTGGTTGCCGGGGTGGCGTTCTCTTTACCCTTGGCGGCGAGGCCGCTCTGCTCAATCAGGCGTTCGAGCTGCGCGCGTTCCCGGTTCCCGAGCGCCTCAGGCACTATCTCGCAGCCGCGGATGAAGCCGGCGAAGCCCCCCGACTGGCGAAACCGGATTTTGCGAATCGTCATCGGAGGGCTCCCTTTCTCGGCGGCCCGACTTTGGGTGCCGGTGTCGTTAGAAGCCTACATCCTTCCAGGCCTTGACGACCGCTTTCTCCTCGGCGCCGCCGACGCCGTAGAGTCCGCCCGCGGCCTGCGTGCTCTTGGCGACCATTTCGAGGAAGTCGCTGGTCGAATGGAGCGCGCGGAGCGTGTCGTACCAGATCTTCCCGGCTTTCTCCCAGGCGTAGCCGCCGAGCGCGCGCGACAACAGGTAGAACGCGTGGTTAGGAATCCCCGAGTTGATGTGGACGCCCCCGGAGTCGGCGCTTCCCTTGTACTTGTCGGCCAGCCGCTTCGGCTGCGGGTCGGTCCCGAGCAGCGGGTCGTCCTCGTAGGCCTTTTCGTCCTTGAACGTGCGCAGCGACTTCGCGGTGGTGCCCGGACCCATGATGTCGGGACCGATCAGCCAGTCGGCCTTGGCAGCTGTCTGCTTTTTCTTCCACTGCTTGACCAGCGAGCCGAACACGTCGGCGAAGTGCTCGTTGAGCGCGCCCGACTCGTTGATGTACTCGAGATCCGAAGTGTGGGTGACGACCCCGTGGGTCAGCTCGTGGCCGACCACGTCGAGCGACTTGGTGAAGCGGATGAAGATCTCGCCGTCGCCGTCGCCGTAGGCCATCTGCCGGCCGTTCCAGAACGCGTTGTTGTAACGGCTCCCGACGTGGACGGAGGAGACCAGCGTCATCCCCCGATCGTCGAGCGAGTTGCGGCCGAGCACCTTCTTGTAGAAGTCGTGGGTGGTCCCGGAATGGTCGTACGCCTCGTTGACCGCCAGGTCCTTAGACTTCGGGTCGCCCTCGCGGCGCACCAGTTTGCCGGGCAGGAACGACGAGCCGAGGTTCTTGGCGTCGTAGATCAGCCGGGTCTTGCGCGGGTCGGGCGCCGCGATTCCGGACATCGTGGCGACCGGTCCGAGCGCGGTGCGCGTGGCGCGCAGGGTGGCCGATCGGGCGATCGCGTCGATCGCCAGCTTGCGCGCCTTCGGATCGCTCGATTGAGCCATGTGATCGAGCACGTACGGGGGGAGGATGCAGTGGATCGGGTTCGGGCAGCAGGACATGGCGGTTCTCCTCTCGAAGCGCGGGCCGACAGGGCACGCGCAAGCGCGGGCACTACGAACTATCGAACTAGACGGCCGCGGCGGCGGAATTCCAGGCGATCGAGACGAGTCGTGCGACGCCACCGCTCGACAGATCGGGCGCTCGCGCCCTACGTTTCGTTACAGAGGAGGCGCAACTTCATGGAGGCTGCCTACCCTGAGATCGCGACACCCATCAGCTTGCCGATGCCGTAGGTCACCGCTGCGGCGGTGAGGCCGAAGAGCATCTGCCGGCTGCCTGAGAAGAGGACGGTGCGTCCGGTGAGCAGGGTGATCGCGGCGCCGATGCCGAACAAGCCGACGGCGGAAACGGCGAGGCTCGCGCCGACCGCTGCGAAGCCGGTGGTAAACAGGAAGGGGAGGACCGGTACGATCGCACCGATTGCGAACAGGACAAACGAGGTGAGCGCCGCCTCCCACGCCGAGCCGCCCAGCTCGTCCGGATCGACCCCCAGCTCTTCGCGCGCCAGCGTGTCGAGTGCGGCGTCGCCGTCCGCCATCAGCCGGTCGGCAACCGCCCGGGCCTGGTCGGAGTCGAGCCCTTTCCTGCGGTAGATCCGCGCCAGCTCGTCCCGTTCGCCGTCCGGATCGGCGGCCAGTTCGTCGCGCTCGACCGCGATCTGGCGTAGGAAGAGTTCGCGGGAGCTCTGGACCGAAAGCCATTCGCCGAGCGCCATCGAGATCGCGCCGGCAAGCAGGCCGGCCATGCCGGTGATCAGGATGGTCTGGTTCGACAGGTTGGCGCCCGCAACCCCCATCACCAGGCTCAGGTTGGAGACCAATCCGTCATTGGCGCCGAGCACCGCGGCGCGCAGGGCATTCCCGCCCACCGCCCGGTGGCCCCGCTCGTAGCGGGCGACCTGCGCCCCTTCGAGCCCCGCTCCGGTGGTGCCGCGCAGGATTTCACCGAGCAGCCGGCCGTGCTGTTTCTCCTCCCGCGGCAGGCCGGCGCTCTCGGCTTCGGGCTGGGTGCGATAGCCGCCGCTGTCGGCGCGCTCCATGCCGACCACGGTTGCGAGCACCATCCGCGGGCCGAACCGCCGGGCCAGCCAGGCGAGCGTTCGGGCGCGCCCGCTCGGCCGTGGTACTTTGCCGTTCCATCCGGCCGCCGCGAGCTTCTCCCGCCAGAGCGCGGCGTGGCGCTCCTCCGCTGCCGCCATCCCACGATAGACCTCGATGATCGCCGGGTCCTTTTCTGCCGCGACCAGAGCGCGGTAGAGAAACGCGCCGTCGGTTTCGGCTTGCAGGTTGCGGAGAAAGCGTGCGATGAGCGCTCGATCTTCCGTCGCGGTCATCGTTGCCCCTCTCGGTGGGTGGGCGCCGGGGAGCTCGGCGTGCTTTCGAAGGGGCGCGTCGCCAGGGGTGCCGGCGTGCCTTCCTGCGGGGCGCGTCCACGCCCCAGCGCGCCGAGCGCCTCATCTAGCGCTTGTTGTGTCGAATAGGCGTGCAGGCGTCGGTCTTTCTGGTACCTCTCGGCATGGGCGACCAGCCGGTTCATGGTCCGGATATGGCGCAGGTCGAACACCCAGCGGCGTAGCTCCGGGTAGATGAAGCCGACGCCCGCCAGAGCCGGCGCGAGCCATTTTTCCCAGATCGGGATGAACGGCACGTACCAAATCAGGCCGCCGACCACCAACCCGGCGAGCGCGTAGGCGACGCGCGAGGCGGGCTCGCCGCGCCGCCAGAGGTCGTAATTCGACTGTTCGAGCCGGGTCTGCTCGATCGCGTGGATCACATACTGCGGCAACGAGGCCACCATCACTTCCCGTTCGAGCGTCTGCCAGTAGCTCGGCAGACCACCGGCCTCTTCGTAGCTGGTGCGGATCTCGGCCAGTTTGCGCGCCGCGATCTCGCGGAGCTTCCCCTCGGCCTCGGTCGGGAGGAGGGCGCGCCGCTGGTGTTCGCACTCCTGGAGCACGGCGAACAGGACGTTGCCGAAATCGAACGACGAGCCGGCGAGATTGATCATCGGCTCGCTCCTATTGCGGAGGCTCCGCGGCTTCGGGCGCGGGTGCGCTCTCTCTCCGCTGCTGGCTGTAGCGCAAGACGCCCAGCTGTTCGAGCAGCCGGTTGCCGTCGATGATCGTGTTGCCACCCGGGAGCTTCGGAATCTGCCGCAGCTCTTTCTTCTGGAGCGCCTCGATCAGCTGTAGGTTCACGTAGGCGTCGCCCGCGCTGCCGTTCAACGCGTCGCGCTCGCGCCGAATCCCTTCGGCGGTCGCCCGCTTCTCGGCGAGCGTCGCCGTAGCCGCCTGCTGTCGTTGGACGAGGTAGGCGTCGGACGCCTTCTGCGCCTGCTGGTATTCGCCGTCCGCGCGGGTCAGCTTTTCGGTCAGCTCGGCGATCTTCGATTGCAGATTGGACTGGTTCAACTGCGCCGTCGCCTTGATCTCGGATTCGAGCTTCTCGGCCTGCTTCTCGGCTTCTTTCCGGTTGTTGATCAGCTTCTGGTATTCGGCCTTGAACTTGAAGTCGCCGAGCAGGACCTGTTCGACCACGACCCCGTACGGCTTGAGATGCCGCGCCAAGAGCAGGGTCGCGTCGGCGGCGGCGGCGAAACGCTTGGTCGGGTTGTAGAACTCCTCCGAATCGAGCCGATTCAAAACGTCGCGCACGTAGGTGCGCGCCTGGGGCCGGACCAACCGCTCCTCGACGTTGTCGGTCGAGCCGGCGACGTACTTCCAGATGTAGCCGGCTTTCTGCGGGTCGATCCGCCAGCGCACCGTGACGTCGGTCTCGATGTCGTTGCCGTCGCGCGTCTTGAAACGGAGGTCGTCCTTGCCCGCGCGATCGCCCGAGGCTACATCCGAGGTCATCGCGAGGTTGCGTAGCGAGATGTCGAACACCTGCCAGTCGCCGATCAGGGGGACGAAGAAATAGGTGGCACCGGCCGAGTATTCGGAGTAGGTGCCGGTCAGCTTGTTGAAGCGGACGCCGACTTCCGTGGCGCCGGTCTTGGACGGCAGGCAGCCGCTCAAAGCGAGCGGCATGAGGAGGGCAGCCAGCGCGCACAGCGGCGCGCGGGCGTGGGCTTTTGGAGCGAGACGATTCATGAGCCGGTTCATTTCTGATTCCCGCCGCCGACGAATTTGTCGAGGTTGGTCGGGTCTTCGGTGATGTAGATCGGACCCTGGATGGCGTTCAACAGCGCGAGGCCGCGGCGTAGGCGAAGGAGCTTGGCCGAGCCCGCCCCTTCGAGCGCGCGGTTGATCGCTTCGGTGCCGCTCGCCTCTGCGCTCTTGACCAGCAGGTCGGCCTCGGCCCGTTTCTGTCGTTCGTAGAGGTCTTTCTTCGCGTTGATCTCGGTGATCTGCGCCTCGAACTCCGCGGTCTTCACGTTCACCAGGTTCTGCCCTTCGGCGAGGACCTGATTGAGCCGGGTCTGCACCTCGGCCTGCTTGGTGAGCTCGCGGTTGGTGAGGACCGATTGGTCCTGAAGCTTCCTCTGCTCGGTCAAGGCCTGGAAGACCTCTGGGTAGTCGTATTGGCGGACCAACATGTCGACCAGCTGCAAACCGTTGGTCTTCAACCGCTCGGCCAGCGCCCCTTTGAGCGCCTTGACCTGGATCAGCCGCTTCGGCTTGTAGAACTCTTCGGCGAGCAGCTCGCCCAGAAACTGCTTGGCGAGCGGATCGGTCAGCCGAACGACCGCGGCGTCCTCGTAGTTTTTACCGAAGCCGAACTTCGAGACGACCAGATAGGGGTCGGCGATGCGGAACTGGACGGTGACGTCGATATCGACCGGATAGCCGTCCACCGTCGGCACCTTGATCGCCGCCATCTGGCGATGCTCTTCGGACTTCTCCTGCGCGTTGTTGGTGAATTCGACCACCTGGATGTCGCGCGGGAAGGTCTCGATCCGCTCGTAGCCGGAAACTTCGCGCCGCCAGCCCGGATAGACCGCCTCTTTTTGCAGCCCCTTGCTCAGGCCGAACGAGACCTGGCGGATGCCGATCTGATCCGGCGGCACGTAGGTGACGAAGCAGGCGCGCAGCAAAAAGATCGGGACGAGCAGGAGGAAGATCCGCCGCCCCACCTTGCCGAACCGACCGCGAAGCTGTTGGAGAAATTGGGATTGGACACGAAAACGGGGGGATTCAGCCATGTTCGGTCACACCTCGGAAGATCGGAGCGCTCGGGATGTAAGGGGCTCTCGATCGATGCGGCGAGTCTAGCGCAAGCGGGGGGAAGGGGGATGGAAGCGGTGTGCACGCGGTTTGCACTATTGGGCCGCAGCTTCTGAGGTTGCGCCGCTTTGGCCGTTTTGGCCGCTCGGACACCAGGAGGGGATCTTGAAACGAATCTACGCTCCGCTCGCCGCTTTCTGCCTTGCGCTCTGGGCGCCCGGTGTGCCTGCGGCACCGCCGGACGCTGTTCCTTCGGATGCGCCTCCGGGCGCCCGGCCGGGTGTTTCTTCGGTTGCCCATCCGCAAGGCCGGGTGGTCTCTTCAGAAGAGCTGCGCAAGATGGGGATCGATCCCGACACGTTCGAATCGATCCCGCCGCACAAGCTCCCCTATCCGGCGCCCGCGCTTTCTTTCTCGACCCTGGATGGGAAGAAGATCGCCCCGAAGGATCTTGCGGGCAAGGTGGTGTTGCTCGATTTTTGGGCCACCTGGTGTGCGCCCTGCGTCAAGGCGCTGCCCGAGATCGAGGCGATCGCCAAGCGCCACGCCGACCGCCCGTTCGAAGTGATCTCGATCAGCGCCGATTTGAGCGAAGAACCGCTGCGCGCCTTCTTGGCCGAACATTCCTCGACCGCGCCCCAGATCTGGGATGCCAAACGCGAACTCAGTGAGCGGTTCGAGGTTCACGGTTACCCTACCTACCTGCTGATCGACCCAGAGGGCCGAGTGGTCCTGTTCAAGAACGGTTGGGGAACTGGTTTCGGAGCCAGCCTCGGCCACGCCATCGAGGCCGAGCTCGACAAGCTGGCTGCCGCCTCCCGGAGGAAGTCGTGAAACGAATCTACGCTCTGCTCGCCGCCTGCTCGGTCGCCATCTTCACCGTCTCCGCGTTCGCCGCGCCGCAGCAAGCCGCGCCGGAGGCGCGCAGGGTGACGCCGGAGGAATTGCGCCTGATGGGGATCGATCCCGAGAGCATGAAGACCCTCCCGTCCGTGAAGCTGGCCAATGCGACGGCCCTGCCCTATCCGGCGCCTACGCTCCGGTTTCGTTCCCTGGACGGAAAAGAGATCGGCCCGAAGGAGTTCGAGGGGAAGGTTGTCCTGATCGACTTTTGGGCCACCTGGTGTGGCTATTGCGCGAAGGCCCGGCCGGAGGTCGAGGCGATCGCTACGCGCCACGCCTCCGCCCCGTTCACCCGGGTCTCGATCAGCGCCGACCAGAGCGAGTCTGTGCTTCGCAAGTTTCTGGCCGCGCACCCTGGGCATGCCCACCAGGTCTGGGATGGCGATCGCCAACTGCTCTCCCAGTTCAGGGTCAGTGGCTTTCCGACCCACCTGCTGATCAACCCTTCCGGCCAGGTGGTTCACCTGATGAACGGTTGGGGAGCGGGTTCCAGGGCGGGCCTCGAAAGTGCCATCACCGCCGAACTCCGCAAGGTGGCCGCCGCCTCTCCTCGGGCGAAGACATGAACCGCACCTTTTTCGCCGCCTGCACGCTCGCCCTGTTCGTCGCCGCCGCGGGGATCGGAGGGGCCCAGGGCCGAGCGCTGCCATCGCTCGCGCCAACTCTCGATTTTCAGACCCTCGACGGCCATTTGATTCACGCCAGAGACCTGGCTGGCAAAGTCGTTCTGCTCGATTTCTGGGCCACCTGGTGTGCGCCCTGCCGCGCGGCTCTGCCGGAACTCGAAGCGATCGCCAAGCGCTACGATCCGGCCAAGTTCACCCTAATCTCGGTCAGTGCGGACTTCGCAATGCCGACCCTCAAGCTCTTCCTCGCCACTCACCCGACCACCGTCACCCAGGTCTGGGACGGCGACAGCCGCCTGCGCAAGCTGTATGGGGTGCAGGGCTTCCCGACCTATCTGGTGATCGACGCCAAGGGTCAAGTGGTCCACGAGCAGCTCGATTGGACCCCCTCCTCGGGCGCGATGCTGTCGAAAGCGATCGAGGCGCAGCTCCAAAAAGCCGGTTCCGCCGGGCCGGACACCAAGGCGACGGTTCGGAAGTAGTTCTCGGCCGGATCGAGGAGCCGCCGAGGTGCTATTTGCCGAGGCCTAACTCCTCGATCGACCTCACTTCCAGCATTAGGTCGATGAGACCGCCCAGCTCATCGAGCGTTCCGATCGCCTCGACCCGCTCCCGAACGGCGGGGGAGACTTCCCCGAAGCGCTTCCCGAGCAGGCGGAGCAAGGTTTGGCGAGTGCCCTTCTCGATACCCTTCTCCAGGCCCTGCTCCAGGCCCTGCTCCAGGCCCTGCTCCAGGCCTTGCTCCAGGCCTTGCGCGAGTCCCTTCTGCCGGTACTCAACTTCCATCCGATCGGCCCACGTCATTCTCATCACTTCGACCTCCGGGTTCGCTTGGGCGGCGTAGAGGATGGCATATTGCTCCGCCGCGCGCCCTGTCAATTGTAGATACGTTTCGACACAGTTGGTCAAGAGGAACCGCTCGATCTGGTTGAGGGAGGCTGTGGCGATCTTTCGCAGCAACTCCAGCTTTAGGCGCGCGCGACCCATCCTGCCCGGGCGGGCGAGAGCCGCGAGCGCCCAGGCGAGCGGTTCCGGTCGTTCGAGGAGCGTCTCGGCCGGGATTCCGGAGAGGCCTAGGGTCAGGTAGGTAAAGCGGTGGATGGGCCGATCGATCACCGGCTCGACATGGTCGATCCAGCGCGCGCCGGGCGGGCCGCCGCGCAAAAAGACGACGATCGACACCACCGGCACGCCGTAGCGTAGATCGAGCTGGGTCGAATAGCGCCAAATCCGGCGGCAGATCTCGTGGCGGTATGGGTGTTCGATCTCCACATGGACCAGGAGCTTTCGTTTTCCGCGGTGGTCCGGAACCTCGGCGACCAGGTCGGCCTCGCGACGTCGGCCTTCCGGCCAGTCGAGAAACACCTCTTTGTCCAGAAAGGTGAGGCTGCCGAAACCGGTGCCCGCACTCAGACCGGCCGCGAGGACCGGATCGACAAGGTGCAGCAACTCTGAGAAGAAGGTTCGAAACAGGTCTTTGAACAGCTGGTCGTGGCCGGGCATGGCGATAGATGTACCTCCTATCGCCTACAAGACGTAAAGCACCCCGACCAACCTTACAGTTCCGTCGGAACTCCGGCAAAGAGCTGCCTCAGGCTTTCCCGCCCTTCGACTTCGCTCAGGGCTCGGGTCAACCTGCTGGCTTCAGCTCATGAACATCGGCAGTCCGAGCACGCCGGTGATTTTCGGGCGGTAGGCTTGCCGGTCGTAGAAGCGCTCGACGTCCACCCGTTTGGCGCTCTCTCCCATCTCGTCGAGCGGCACCGCAGCGTAGCGCCCGGAAACCACCGCGGTCAGGAATCCCGTTTTGCCGGCGAGAATCAGGTCGGCGGCGAGGTTCGCGAAGTTGCTCGCGACCAGGCGGTCGAGCGCGTCGGGGACCCCGGCGCGCATCAGGTAGCCGAGGCGCTGGTAGATGACCCGCTCTCCCGTCATCTCCTGGAGCGCTTCGCGCACGTAGCGGCCGACTCCGCCCAGCTCGCGGTGGCCGACCGCGTCCGCCTCTCCGGTCTCGAACGGCTGCCCCCCTTCCGGGTAGGCCCCCTCCGAGATCGCGAGCACGGCGTAGTCGCTCGGGTTGGCCCGTTTGTCTAGCGCCAACAGGCGGACGATCCGCTCGGTGTCGAACGGCACCTCGGCGAGCAGGGCGCGATCTGCGCCGGACAGGTAGGCGGCGAGCAGGCAGGTTTCGCCCGAAAGGCGGCCGAACAGCTCGACGACCAGAAACCGCTCGTGCGAACCGGCGATCGTGCGCAGATCTTGGATGCAGTTGACCGAGCGGGTGACGGCGGTCGAAAAGCCGATGCAGTATTCGGTCCCCGCGACGTCGTTGTCCATCGTCTTGGGCACCGCGACAATCGGCATCCCCTCCCGGTGCAGGCGGCGGGCGAACGAGAGTGTACCGTCGCCGCCGATCGCGACCAGGGCGTCGAGGCGGAGAAACTCGATCGCCGCAATCGCCGCGACGGTGAGGTCGATCATCCCGTCCGGCCGCACCACGCCCCGGCCGCGCAGATGCTCCGGCACTCCCTTGGGCTGGAGCATCGCCGGGTTGATCCGCGAGGTGTGGAGCACCGTGCCGCCGCTCCGGTCGATCGTCCGCGTACCCGCCCGGGTGAGCGCCGTCGCCCAGCGCGCATTCTCCTCGTCGTGGAACGGCCGGACGTGGAGCAGCGCCCCCCAGCCCCGGCGGAGGCCGATCACCTCCGTGCCGGCCTCCTCCATGCGCGCCACGAATGCCTTGATCGCGACGTTCAAACCCGGAACGTCGCCACCCCCGGTCAAGATCCCGACGCGCCTGGGCTTCAAGCCCGACTACCCTCCCACCGCGACCAGCCGGTCGATCAGATCGACCACCCGGTTCGAGTACCCCCATTCGTTGTCGTACCAGGAGACGATCTTGACGAAGCCGTCGCCTTTCGCCTGGGTCGAGAGGGCGTCGAAGACGGAGGAGTGCGGATTGCCGATGATGTCGGACGAGACGAGTGGCACCACGCTGTACTCGACGACGCGGAGGAACGCCCCTTCGGCCGCGGTGCGGACCGCGGCGTTCACTTCGGCGACCGTGGGCTTGGCGCCCAGACGGCAGACGAAGTCGATCGTCGATCCGTCGGGGACCGGTACGCGCATTGCGAGGCCGTCCAGCTTGCCTTTGAGGCGCGGCAGCACCTGACCGACCGCGCGCGCCGCGCCGGTGGTCGTCGGGATGATGTTCTGGGCCGCGGCGCGGCTGCGCCGGAAATCCTTGTGCGGCACGTCGGCCAGGCGCTGGTCGTTGGTGTAAGCATGGACCGTGGTGACGAACCCTTCGACGATCCCAAACGAATCGTCGAGGATTTTGGCGATCGGCGCCAGGCAGTTGGTGGTGCACGAGGCGTTCGAGACGATCCGGTGGGTGGGGAGTAGCGTGTCGTCGTTGACGCCGATCACGATCGTGGCGTCGATCTCGTCTTTGGCCGGTACGGTGAGGATCACCTTCTTTGCTCCCGCCGCGAGATGCTTTTCGAGCTTCTCGCGCTTCGTGAACACGCCCGAGGCTTCGATCACCAGGTCGGCGCCCAAGGCGCCCCAGGGGATTGAGCCCGGATCGCGCTCCGCGGTCATCGCGATCTTCCGGTCGTCGACGTAGAGGAAATCCGCGTCGGTGCGCACGCTCTTCGGGAAGGTCCGCATCAGCGAGTCGTACTTCAAGAGGTAGGCGAGCTGCTCGTTCTCGAACAGGTCGTTGATCGCGACCACGTCAACATCCTCGCGCTCGGCGAGGATGCGAAAGACGCTGCGGCCGATCCGGCCGAAGCCGTTGATGCCGATCCGAATCTTAGGCTTAGCTCCGTTGGTTTCCATGGTTCAGGCCCCCTCGCCGTCGAGCGCGCGAAACTTCCGCAGGAGATCCACCACCCGGTGCGCGTACCCCCAGCCGTTGTCGAACCAGGAGATGGTCTTGCTCACCCTCTCGCCCAGCACCATGGTGAGCAGTGAATCGAAGGTGGACGAATAGGTGCTGCGAATGATGTCGGAAGAGACGATCGGATCGTCCTCGTAGGCGAGGATGCCGCGCCAGCGCGCGCTCCCCGCCGCCGTGCGCATCACCTCGTTGATCGCGGCGACGGTCACCGCCTGCTCGTGCCAGCAGACCAGATCGACCACCGAGCCGTTCGCGACCGGCACGTTCATCGCGAGCCCTGAGACTTTCCCTTCGAGTTCGGGGAGCAGGCCCATCAACACCTCGGCCGAGTTGCTGCTCTGCGGGATGATGTTTTCCGCCGCCGCGCGCCCCCGGCGGGGATCGTCGGACGGCACATCGGCCAGCCGCTGCCGGTTGGTGTAGGCGTGGACGGTGGTTAAAAACGCCCGCTCGATGCCGAACGCCGCGCCCAAGATCTGGAGCAGAGGTGCCGCGGAGTGGGCGGTGCACGAGGCGTTCGAGACGATCCGGTGCTCTTTCTGGAGCGCGCTGTCGTTGACCCCCATCACCACGGTCAGGTCGGGGGGGTCGGAAGGCGGCGAACAGAGGATGACGCGCTTGGCGCCGCGCTCCAGGTGTTTTTCGATCTCGGCGCGCGAGCGGTATTTGGATGTCGCCTCGATCACCGTGTCGACGCCGAGGTCGCCCCACGGCACGTCGCCCGGTTTCTCCCCCGAAAGCATCGGGATGCGCCGGCCGGCGACATAGAGATGGCCGTCGTCTTGGACCGACAGCTCGTCGGGGAAGACGCCAAGGATGGTGTCGAAGCGCAGCAGATAGGCGAGCGCCGCGTGGTCGGCGATGTCGCTGATCGCGGCGATCGGAAATTCGTCGCTCGAATAGAGGATGCGGAAAAGGTTCCGCCCGATCCTCCCGAGCCCCATGAGTCCGATGCGGTGGGGCGTCATGTGTGCGGTTCTCCTTGGGCGGCGCGCTTCGCCACCCGGTTCTGAGCCACATGGTATCGGGAAAGACAGCCCGCGCGCCGCCCCGCCGTAGGGGCGCACCTGTGTGTGCGCCCAGGTGGGTGCCGCACGTCTTTGCCTAATGGAGCGAGGCCAACGACACGAGGGCGCACACGCAGGTGCGCCCCTACGCCCCAGATTCGGGTTTGGCGCCCATTTTCGGAGTGCGGAGGTGTGGCAATCCGGGCGATCCTGCGCCAGGATCAAAGGAGAAGCCGACATGTTGACCGCAAGCCGAACAGCCAGTTCGAACCCGAGACCGCAGATGCCCCCGAGATCAACCGCCAAGACACCCCCGGCCGCTCCGAGCGCCGCACCTCTCGACGAGGAGGCCGCCTGGGCGGCGGTCGTCGCCCGCGACCGGGGCCAAGACGGCCGTTTCGTCTTCGCGGTCGCTTCAACCGGCATCTACTGCCGCCCCTCTTGCCCGGCCCGCCGACCGGCGCGCGAGCGGGTGTCGTTTTTCGCCGAGCCGACGAAAGCGATCGCGGCCGGGTTCCGCGCCTGCCGCCGTTGCCGTCCCGGAGAGGTCGCGAGCGACGCGGCGCTCGCCGGAAGAGTCCGGGCGCTACTCGACGATGCGGCGGAAGATGCCGAAGGGGGGACTCCCACCCTCGCCCGCCTGGCCCGGGAGGTCGGCGCGAGCCCCTCGCACCTCCAGCGGATCTTCACGCGCGTGATCGGCCTCTCGCCGCGCGAATACGTTGCCGCCCGCCGCGCCGAGCGCCTGAAAGGGCATCTGCGCTCCGGAGGTTCGGTGACCGATGCCCTCTACGACGCGGGCTACAGCGGATCGAGCCGCCTCTACGAACAGTCGGACGGCCGCCTCGGCATGCCCCCGGGCGCCTACCGGCGCGGAGGCGAGGGGATCACACTCCGATTCACGATCGCCGAATCGAGCCTCGGCCACGTTTTGCTCGCCGCGACCGAACGGGGAATCGCCGCGGTCGCCCTCGGCGATTCGGCAGAGGCGCTCGAAAGCGATCTGCGCCGCGAATACCCGAACGCCGAGATCACCCGCCACGCCACGCCCGCCACGTCCGATCCGGAACTCGCCGCCTGGGCCACCCCCGTCCTCGCCGCCCTCGAAGGCGCGAGCGCCGATCTGGCCGATCTGCCGCTCGACATGGTCACCCTTCGCGCGAGCGCCTTCGCCTTCCGCGTCTGGCGCGAGCTGCGCAAGATCCCCCGCGGTGAGACCCGTACCTACGGCGAGATCGCCGCCGCGATCGGAAGCCCCGGAGCCGCCCGGGCCGTAGGCACCGCCTGCGCGGCAAACCCGGCGGCCCTTGTCATCCCCTGCCACCGCGTCGTCCGAGGCGACGGAGCGAGCGGGGGATACCGCTGGGGACAGGACCGCAAGGCGCGGTTGCTGGAGCGAGAGAGCCTCGGCGCCGAGGGATAGCAGTCCACCCGGCCGAACGAGCGGTTCCTCCTCCCGGGGAGGGGGCGGGTTGGAGCCGGAGGGAGGTCAGGAGGGTGGCGCCACAACCACCGAGCCGCCGCTCACCGCTCACGCCCTCCGGCGCAACGGTGTTCCGGCCGCCGCCACGAGTGTGCCCGCCGCCACCACCGGTGTTCCCGCTCTCCGCACCGCTTCGCCCTCTCGCGACAGCGGTGTGCGGACGCCGAAAACCACTGCGCGCAGGCGGAACACTCCTCCGCCGGTCCGCGGGAGCGCTGCGCGCCGTCCGAACACCACCACGCCGGTTCCGCGAGGCGCTGTTTTGGTTCCCGCCACTGCTGCGCCGGCCCGGGGGAGTGGTGATACGGCCCAGCTCACCACTGCGCTGGGCCGGGGGAGTGGTGTTCTGGAGCTTCGAACCACTCCCCTGGGCCGGGGGAGCGGTGTTCGGGAGCTTCGTACCGCTCCCCCGGTCGGGAGGAGTGGTGTGCGGGCGCTTCGTACCGCTCCCCCGGACCGGAGGAGAGGTGTGCGGACGCGTAGAACGGCTCCGCCGAGCTGGGGGAGCGCTGTGCGGACGCGTAGAGCCACTCCCCCGCGGTGGCGGACCGGTGGGCCGTTTCTCCGAACAACTTCCCCGCACGGGCGGATCGGTGTTGCAGAGGGAAACACAACTTCGCCGGGCTCGGAGAGCGGTGTGCGGACGCATTGCACCGCTTCCCCGAGCCGGCGGACTTGTGAGCGGAACCTCCGCACCGCTCCGTCAGGTCAGCGAAGCGGTGATCTGAAGCGAGAAACCACTTCGGCAGACCGGAGAACCGGTGTTCGGGCTCGCCCCACCCCTCCCGGGGCCGGGACGAGTGGTGTGCGCGAACGTCAAACCCCTTCGCCGAGCCCGCGGAGCGGTGGCCACCTTAGCGGCTCCGCTTTTTCCGGCGAGGTTTCTTGTGCGGAGATTTCGGAGACTTCTCGGGAGTTCCGCGTGGTCGCCTCGACATC
Source organism: Holophagales bacterium (assembly GCA_031404815.1). GTDB lineage: Bacteria > Acidobacteriota > Thermoanaerobaculia > Multivoradales > UBA5704 > DASYKS01. Next base: position 16,036 of record JANNIH010000159.1, read on the forward strand.
TCAGAGAGCAGGCGGCGGGCGCCGCCGCGCACCTCGGGGTTTACATCCATGAGCCGCTGTTCTCCGTGAAGGTAGCCGTCGAAGGCCACTTGGAGAGGCCAGTAGCGAGCCCCAAGGCCGCTGCTCTCGAACCAGGCGAGGAGCTTTTCGCCGTATCCCCGCTCAGTGGCGAGTTGCAGGATCCGTAGCAGGTCGTCCCGAAAATCTGTGAAGAGTTCTTCGTGCCCTTCCTCGAGCACTGCGCGCAACTCGTCGATCGCAGCGCCGAAATTGTCGCTGGACAATTCGTAGAAAGCCCGAAGCAGCCCGGCGCCGTGCGGCGGTAGCGCCGCAATCGCCGCTCGATAGAAAGACTCGGCTTCGCGCATTCGACCCTCCTGGCGGAGCAGGAGGTAGGCAAGATTCCCGGCAGCGAATGGCTGCTTCGGGTCCAGTCGGATGGTCTCACGGTAGGCCTCCTCTGCTTCGGCGGAACGGAAGAGATGGTCGGCCAGGAGATTCCCGAGCCTGTTCCACAACCCCACATCCTTCTCATTGAGTTCGATGGCCTTACGAAAGGCGGCTTCTGCCTCAGGGTAGCGCTCCAACCGTTCTGCCAGGAGCCGACCGAGGTTGTTCCACGGCCACGCCAACTTGGGATCGAGTTCGATAGCCTTTCGATAGGCAGCTTCTGCCTCTGGGTAGCATTCCAACCGATCTGCCAGAAGCCAGCCGAGGCTATTCCACGGCCTCGCATACTTGGGGTCGAGGTCGATGGCCTTTCGATAGGCGGCTTCTGCCTCGGAGTAGCGCTCCAACCGAAATACCAGGAGCCTGCCGAGGTTGTACCATGACCCCGCAAACTCGGGATCGACTTCGATGGCCTTTCGATAAGCGGCTTCTGCCTCAGGGTAGCGCTCCAACCGATCTGCCAGCACGTTTCCGAGGTTGTTCAACGGCCACGCAAACTTAGGATCGAGCTCGACGGCCTTTCGAAAGGCGGCCTCGGCCTCAGGGTAGCGTTCCAGTCGAGTTGCCAGCAGGGTGCCGAGGTTGTTCCACGGCCCCGCAAAATCGGGGTCGAGTTCGATAGCTTTTCGATAGGCAGCTTCGGCCTCAGGGTATCGCTCAAACCGATCTGCCAGAAGCCAGCCGAGGTTGTTCCAAGGCCCCGCAGACTTGGTGTCGAGTTCGATGGCCTTCCGATAGGCTGCTTCTGCCTCTGGGTAGCGCTCCAACGGATCTGCCAGAAGCTGGCCGAGGTTGTGCCACGGCGAAGCATCCTTCGGATCCAGTTCGATAGCTTTCCGAAAGACGGCTTCTGCCTCTGAGTAGGTCTCGGACCGAACTGCCAGCAGGATGCCGAGGTTGAGCCACAGCGATGCGAACTCAGGATTGAGTTCGATGGCCTTTCGATAGGCGACCACGGCGTCGTCGTGTCGCTCTTGCCGGTCTGCCAGGAGCCAACCAAGGTTTGTTAGCGGCCAGGAATCCTTAGGGTCGAGCTCGATGGCCTTGCGAAGAGCCGCTTCAGCCTCGGCATTTCGATCCTGACCAAGAGCAAGCAGCCATCCGAGATTCTTCCAGGCTTCCGCGAGATTCCAGTCGATCTCGATGGCTTTTCTTAGAGCGGACTCAGCCTCCACTCGGGCTTCTTCCCTTCCCAGAAGTAGTCTGCCGTAGCTGTTCCAGAGACCCGCATCGTGAGTCTTACTGGCGAGCGCTTGGCGGTAGATCTCGATCGTCTCCTCGTCATCCACGATCGCAGGCGACTGCTCGGGCGCTGGCCCCATCGTCAAGAAGAGATCTTCCTCAAGTTGAAATCCGCCTTCGGCATGTGGAACCGATCTGCGAAGCGCGGTACGCAGTTCTCGATTTAAGATCGCGTCGCTCAATGCCAGGCAGTAATCGGCATGACGAGACCGTTCGCGTTCCGGACCGCCGAGGAGCCCTGCTGCGCGATCTTGCAACTCGCGCGGGCTATAGATCTTGCGCAGCAATTCCGTGAGCCAACGGAGACGGAGTCGCTGGCGACGGGGGCTGTGGCGCATCAGATACCAGATGTTGAAGAAGCGTTCTGCCACCTGGTAGGCGGCGCGTCGGGTTGACGAGAGCGAAGCTTTCTCGACGACCCCATCCCGGACCAAGCGGTCGAGCTGTGTGGAGACCGTGCCGGCTTCGAGCCCCGTCGTCTCCGCCAGATCTGACGCCGGAGCAGGATCCCAGGCGAGCGCCAGGGCGTCGAAGACCACGCGTGCCTGGGGCGCCAACTCTTCGACCCGCGCTTTGTATAGCGGTGTCGCCTGATCCAGGAGCCGTTCGAGATCGCGCATCACCCCGTCGTCGCCGCTCGTTTCGAGCACCAGGTAGAGCAGGGCGAGGGTCCGCGGGTTGCCGCCGGTCAAGTCATAGAGAGCGTGGATGCGCGCGGGGTCCCGGTCAAGGATCTCCAAGACCCGGCGACCACCTTCGTCCCGCTGCTGCGCTATGTGGCGAAGGCAGAGCAAGATCTCGTGGTGTTCGAGCTTTGCCAGAACGTCCACCTGGAAGAAGTCGTAGAAGGCGCCTTCGCGCTGCGCAGCAGCTTCGAGCGCCGACGCCGAGGCGCCTACGATGACGATGCCACCCTCCTTCTGGAGCACCCGCCGAAGGCTCCACTGCGCGTCCTTCAAGCCATCGAAGATGATGTCGAGGTTGTCGAGCAGCAGTAACGGCCGGCGTTTCTCTTTCTTCATCCAACCGAGAAACAGGTCGAGGGCCTGGGTACCGTGCTCGTCGTCCGCCTTCGGGTCGAGCGCGGCTACATCGCGGTCGATGCTGTCCGCCTCGTCCCTTCGACCCTCGGCCTCGAACCAGTCGCCGAGGGCGTCCAGGCAATTGGTCCAGAAGGCGTGGAGGTTGTGGACGTTGTACTGCTCCTCGCGAAACCGCAGGGGCAGGAGTACCGCCGCGAGGGCCGGATCGTCGCGGACGCCGAGGGCGATGCGGCGCAGAAGGCTGGTCTTGCCCATCCCGCGCTGGCCGACGATCAGGCGGTGTTGGGCAAGGCCGCGGGGCTTGATCTCCCCCAAGCGGGTGAGGATCTTCTCCGCCAGCGCCCGCCGGGCGACGAAACCATTCAGGAAATCCTCGTCTTCGAGCTGGTCCGGATTGTAGAAGACGAGATCGAGGGTGCTACCCACCGCCCGATTCCCTCGGCGGCAGGGCCACGTAGCGTTGCCACCACTCGCGCAGAAGGTTCATCCGAAAAAGGAAATACGACCGGCTGTGATCGGCATCAAGGTAACCGTCGGCCTCCAGCGTGTCGAGATAGCCACGGACCCTCGGCTCGTCGATCTCCTCGCCGCCGCTTCGGATGAGCGCAAGCAGCAGGGAGTCGATGCTCGCCCCTTCGGGGCTTCTCGCGACTTCGGCCAGGAGGGTGAAGAGCCGCGTCCGCTCGGGCTCCGGGAAGTTCTTATCCAGGTGCTCGCGCCAGGTGGACCAGTACGACCGATGGGCCAGGTCGAGCATCGAATCCCCCGCGCGCTCCGTCGCCTGCAAGTTGACGACTTTTTCGCCGGAGGCTCCGTCGCAGGCGGCCTCGCCGATCTTTTCGAGGTAGTAGGGCGACAACCAACCTACCCGCTCACAGAGAGCCTCAGCCGACTCCTCGGGTAGGGTGACCTCATTCCTCGCCGCGATGGTTTGGAGGAAATCCATGGCGATCGGCCGGTTGAAAGGTTCGAGGGCGAAGATCTGGAGATCGACGAGCGCTCCTTCGAACCCATGACGCCGCGCGAGAGTGTCAAGGCCGATCGAGCCGGTGAAGAGCCATTGGACCTTGGGGTGTGCCCGGCAGAGGTTGCGCAGCTGGTAGAGAAAGTCGCTGGCCGCCGCGACCCCCTGGTCATCCAATAAGGCTTTGACGAAGATCGTGATTTCATCGACCAGGATAAGCCAAGTCTTGTCGTCCTTGGCTTTTTCGAGGTGAGCCAGAAGATGCTCGGCAAAGAGGTGCCAGTCCATGCCGAGGAGCAGGTTCCGCCAGTCCCCATCCAGATTGTCGGAGCCGTGCACGGCTCTCTTCAATCTCTCCGTAAACGACACAGCGAACCGTTGGCCGCCCGACAGCTCCTCCTGAATCGAGGCGCACATTTGCTGAAAGAAGTCCTTCTCGTGTCGATACCCTTCGACATCAAGGACGACGGCATGGAAGCCGTTCTCCTCGCTTTCCTGTCGCAGACGTTCGAGGAGAACCGTCTTGCCCATGCGCCGGGGCGCCAGCATCAGCACGTTGCGCCCCTGCTCGAAATAGCGCCAAAGTCGCGCGGCTTCCTGATCTCGATCGAAGCAGTTCATTGCACTACCTCCCTGTTGCACAACAAGAGTGTAGTACAACAAGTTTGTTGTGACAAGCCCCGCGAAGGTTTTGGGGGCGCTTCGGTATTGCTACCCGGCCACCAGCCGCCGCCCATAGGCACCCGCCCCCGCGGCGAGCGGCAGACCGATCGCGACCGCCAGGGCGATCGACTCCAGGGGCAGGTCCCGCATCCACCACACCGCCCCGGTCGTCGCGATCACGGCATAGGCCGCGATCACCACGCGGCCGAGGGGTGTCAGGCGGCGGGGGCGTACGCGCCGCAGGACTCGGGCGTCGAAAGTGGGGGAGAGCTTCGGCGCTTCGGCGGCGAAGGCGCTTTTCAAGAGTTGGTCCATCGCTTCGTCATCGGGCATCGTAACCTCGCTCGGCGAGCAGGGCGTGGAGCAGCCTTCTCGCCCGGTGGAGATAGGACTTCACGGTATTTTCCGGCGTGTCGAGCAGGGTGGCGATTTCGCTCATGGTGGCGCCGAGCCAATAGTGCAGGCGGAGGGCCGATTGGTACACCTCGGGCAGCTCGTGGACGCAGGCCAGCACCGCCTTCCGGCGCCGCTCGGCTTCCAGCTGGTCGTCCGGCCCGCGGTCCTGCGATGGTTCCGCGGCGAGGACCTCGTCGCTCACGTGGGGGACCCGGTAGCGGGCGCGAGCTTTGAAATTGAGCGCCTGGTTGAACGCGATCCGGTAGATCCAGGATCCGAACTTCGCCTCGCCCCGGAACGAGCGCAGCGCGTGATGTACGCGCAGCATCACGTCCTGGGCCACGTCTTCGGCTTCCGGGGCGAACTCCTGGCCGAGAATGGAAACGGCCAGGCGAAACACCGGTTCGCGATAGCGCCGCACCAACTCGGCGAACGCGCCTTCGTCGTCCGATGCGCTACACCTTTGGACGAGCCACTCGTCCGTCCGGTCGGTGTACGGGGTGGAGTCAACGCGCACGTTCGGAGGTGAGCGCGTAGTACAGGATCAAACCGATGCCGAGGAGCAGCAGCGGCAGCGGCAGCGCCCAGAACGCCGGGGCACCCGGCCGCGTCCCGATCAATCCCAGGGCCAGCATGCCGCCTCCGCTGAGTGCCGTCCACACGATGCCATGGAGCAAAGGCTCCCGCGGATCCGGCGCCTTCGGGATCTTGGGCGGATCGATCGGCAATTCCGGCAGCGGAATGCCTTTCTCCATGGCCGCCAGGCGTTCCTGGTGAATCACTTCGAGCCGGCGCTTCCGCTCGGCGTGCTTGAAGTACAGATACGCTGCAAAGAGTGCGGCAAGCGCCGCGACGATGATGCCATCTCCGATCGAGTGTCCCATGTCCGTCCTCCTTGCCTTGAGACAAGGGATGACGCTCTACGGTTGCACGAGGCCGGATCGAAGGAGCGGGCGCGAGCGTCCGAGGGTTGGTTCGTGCGCTCGTACGGAAGCCGCGCCCCAACGAGATCGGGATCTCCTACGCCTGGTTGGTCCGGCCAAGACCGCCAGCCGTCTCCTGCGGGTGGGTGCTCCTTCGCCACTAACCCGAGTCTTCGGGTTGGGGATCTATCCCTCCTGAACGATGACTCCGGTCCAAGAGTACCGGAAAATCTTGCCAAGAAAAGGAGCCCACATGTTCCAGTTCGTGCGATCCCCTTTCCTCATGCTGCCGCTTCTGCTGATGTCGGCGATCTCGCCGATGCATTCCGAAAAACGCTGCACGGGCATTCCGGACGAGTTTCCAATCGCCTGGAAAGTGGTCGATTTCACCGGGCAGTGCCGCCATCACGATTCATGCTACTGCGACGTGGACATCTTTCGCCAAGGTTCCTACGCCCGATGTGACGACGCGATGCTCGATGAGCTGAAGCGCAAGTGCAACCGGGAGTTCAAAGGAACTGCCGGCGAGGTAGGGCGCCAGCAGTGTTACCAGGTCGCCGTGATAATCGTGTCGGCGCTCAAGGCGATCCCCGACGACTGTAAGGTCGGCGAAAAATGTAGCGAGCTCGGACACCGTGAGAATTCGACGCGCCAGACCGCCTCCTGGTGCCCGAGGGTGCCCGAATAGACAATTTCGAGTTGCTGCCCAAGGAGAAGAAGATGAACACTTTCACAGACCTGCCCATCTGTCGCAGCGCACGCCGCCTGGCCGCGCCACTGACCCTTGCCCTCTTGGCGCTCACCTCGGTCGCCATCCCCGCCACCGCCGGAACGGACATTCGCGGCCCGGAGAGCTGGAACGGTTACAACTATTGTTTCCGAATCGACACCGGCTGGCAGACGGTGTCGGCAGTGGAAGGAGGCGAAACGATCGCGCGATTCCGTGCCGGTTATGTCCTGCTCACCGAGCTCGCCGAGCTGACCCGGGCAATGAGCAAAGAAAATCGCAATCCGAAGCATGGCGAGCAGACCATGGAGAAGTGCAAGAGCGAAGGTTCTCTGGGTCAGGTTTCCCGGTGCAAACGGAAGTTTGTCCAGTGCTACACTTGAGGAGTCCCTGTTCCGCCTCCTGCGTCTAGTTCCGCTCCATCAACCCTACGGTCCAATCTGGGGGGAGGCGAGCCGGTTATGCCAGCCGCCGCTCAATGCCGGACCAGAGCTCGGCTAGATCGAGAGCCAGGCCCGGCAGCGCTCGGGGGCGGAAGCCTCCCCCCACCGCAAGCGGCTTCACACCACCTCCCTGTTGCACAACGGAAGCGGCTCGCGCCGACCGTAACTCCTACACCAACTCCCGCAACACCACCCCCACCGCCCGCTCCTTCCCGTCCTTTCCGCGAACCGTCAGCCCAACCTTCGTCCCCTCCGGATCGTTCGCCAGCCGGATGCGGAGGTCGGGCAGTGAGATCTCGGTCGCCTTCTTGCCGTCGAGGGTGAGGATGAGGTCTTCGACCTTGAGGCCGGCTTTGGCGGCGGGTCCGCCCGCGGTCACGTCCTTTACCCGCAGGCCATCCGGTTCCGCGAGCAGCCACATGCCGGCGCGGTCGTAGGCGTCTCGTGTCTTGGCGTTGCTGTTGGGCTTCAAGTACATCAACTGCCTGCCGTAGTCGAAGGTGACGTCGAAGCGCTTGAGCAGGCCGCCGCCGATGTTTCCGGCGAGGTTGGAATTGGCCATCGCGCCTTTTTTTTGGAGCGAGAAGCCGGTGACCAGGTTCTCGATCGCGACCGAGCCGGTGCCCGCCGGGCCGGTGCCCAGCTCCAGTTTCCCCAGGCGGGTGACGCGGCTCCTGGCGGCTCTTCCCACACCCCAACCGGTCGTCGCTTCGATCGCCTTCGGGTGCTTGGTGAGCAGGTCATGCTCCGCTACGAACGGTGCGTTCAGGTCGAGGGTCGAGCGGCTGCCGGTGTCGATCGTGAACAGACCGGGCAGGCCGTCGATCTTCCCTTCGATCTGCGGTGTCTCGCTATCAAACGTGAACGGGATCGCGATCGCGTCCTTAGGCGCCACGAAGTCGGCGGGCGCCGTGAAGTTCAGATAACCACCGTCGTAGTCGATCTCGGCGACCAGCCGCTTGAGCAGCTCGTAGCCGACGATGCCGGAGACCGGCAGCCCTTCCACTTTCGACACCTCGGCGAGCGGTAAGACATAGAACAGTTGATCGCGGAGCAGCACGCCGCCGAGCTTCACCGAGGCGATTCGGGTGAGCGAGACCTCCTCTGACTTTTCGCCCACTCCCTTTGCTTCGAGGATTCCTTCGGTTTCGAGACCGAGTGCCTTGGCCGCTTCGGGGGTGATCGCGTTGACGCCGCCGGTGTCGAAGAAGAGGTTGAACTTTCCCTGACCGTTGATCTCCACCTGGACGAAGATGTGGTTGTTCGCCAAGCGAAACGGCACGCTCGCCGTCGTGCGGCCGTCCGCCAGCTCGACATCCCCGGTCTTTTCGGCCGCCTCATCGGCGCGGAGCGCCGGGGCGGCGAGCAGGGCGAGGGCGAGCAGGGCGCAGGGGGCGAGTGCGGTGCGGGTCATGATGAACTCCTCTCGGCCAGTCTGTACGTGCGCGGGTGAGAGGATGTTACGCCCTTGGGCCGGAGGGCATGGTGCCGCGAGCTGAGAAGCGTCCCGAGAGGGACGCCGTATCTAGCGAGCGGTTTCTTCAACCGCTCGCTCGGGCGCCGCGTCCCAGCGACCGCCATCCGCAATCGCCGCCCGCACGTCCTCCAAACACGCCTCCATCCGGTCCCGGTGGGTGCGGAACGACAGCACGCAGATCCGGATCGCAAACGCACCGCGCAGGGTGGTGCCGGAGAGGTAGACCCGGCCGCGGGCGTTGATCCGGTCGAGCAGGGCGCGGTTCCACTCGTTGAGAACACCGAGCGCGGAGCCTTCGAGGGCGGGCGGCCGATGCCGGAACGCAACGACCGAGAGCTGCGGCTCGGCGAGGATCTCGATCTCAGGGGTCGCGCGCAGCTCGTCCGCCGCGAACCGGGTGAGCGCGAGCTTCTCTTCGAGCGCGTCGCGGAATGCCTGGACGCCGTGGAGTTGGAGCGCGAGCCAGAGGCGCAGGCCGCGGAACGGTTTCGACAGCTCGGGGCTGATCTCGCAGAAGTCGACGAGGTCGGGGTCGCTTTGCAGGTAGGGCATGTAGTCCGCGCCGACCGAATGCGCCCGGCGGAGCGCTTCGCCGTCGCGGACCAGGAGGGCGCCGATGCCGTAGGGCAGGAACAGGCCCTTGTGCGGGTCGATTACCAGGGAATCCGCGCGCTCGATGCCGCGGAACGCCTGCCGACCGGTTTCCGTGAGCAGAAAACAGGCGCCGTAGGCGCCATCCACGTGCAGCCAGAGCTTCTCGCGCGCGGCGAGATCGGCGAGCGCCGGGAGCGGATCGACCGCGCCGGAATTCGTAGTGCCGGCGCTCGCGACGATCAGGAACGGCGTGAGGCCGAGCGCGCGGTCGGCGGCGATCCGCTCGGCCACCAGGTCGGGGCGCATTCGATAGAGATCATCGGTCGGGATCTCGCGCACCCGGTCGGGCGGAAAACCGGCGAGCAATGCGGCTTTCACCATCGAGTGGTGGACCTGGTCCGAGGCGTACATCGTGCCCGAGAGAAAATTCTCCGGCAGCCGCTCGCGCCGAGCGACCACCAGGGCGCTCCAGTTCGCGAGCGAGCCGCCGCTGGTGAAGAAACCGCGCGCGGCGCGCGGGTAGCCGGCCAGACCGCCAAGCCAGGCGAGGGCGTCGGCTTCGAGCTGGGCGAGCACCGGGGCCGCAGCGAAGACCCCCGTGTAACGGTTCGCGGTGTCCGCGATCAGGTCGGCGAGCGCGGCGGCGAACAGGCCGCCTCCCGGCACGTACGCGAGATAGCCCGGCCCGGCGGTATTGAACGTCTTGGGGATCGCCCGGTCGAACAGCAGATCGAGGATCTGATCGAACGGCCGGCCCGCGTTCGGCATCGGCCCGGAGATCTCGCGGGCGAGGTCGACCGCACCCGCCACATCCGCGCTCGGCTGGTCGGGGAGCGATTCGAGATGTGGCACGATGCGCGCCATCGCGGCCTCGACTTGGGCGCGCATCTCCGTGGCGGAGGGTTCGAGCGGGTAGGGGGAGGCGGCGGGCATGGGGATGGATTAGTTCGCGGCGGGCGGGTCGATCGCCTTTTCGAGCAGCGCCTCGAACGGCACGATCTGGAGCGCGGCCTCGTGCGTCGCCGCGAGCACGACACCCGGGGCCCTTCCGGCGTGGTGCGCCTCCAGCCAGCGCGAAGCGCAGAGACACCAGCGGTCGCCGGGGTGAAGGCCGGTAAAGCCGAAATCGGGGACCGGGGTGGACAGGTCGTTGCCGCGCGCGGCGGAGAATTCGAGGAACTCCGCGGTCACCTGGGTGCAGATGGTGTGCGAGCCGCGATCTTCCGGGCCGGTGTTGCAGCAGCCGTCGCGGTAGAAGCCGGTCAAGGGAGCGAGCGAGCAATCTTCGAGGGCTGTTCCGAGGACATTCTTAGCGGGCATCTGGGTTTCTCCAAAATCCACGAGAGGGAGCGTATCCTGTTCGGCAGGAGGTGTCCTCATGCGTGAAACCGCCGTTGCCTTCGAAGCCGAATCCGCTCAACCGTTCGCCGAGACCGTGGAGGCGTGCCGCCAGGCGCTCGCCCGCGAGGGTTTCGGCGTGCTCACCGAGATTGACGTCCAAGCCACGATGAAGAAGAAGCTCGACGTCGATCGCGACCCCTACCTGATCCTCGGCGCCTGCCATCCCCCGTCGGCCCACCGGGCGCTCACCGCGGAGCCCGCAGTGGGAGTGCTCTTGCCCTGCAACGTCACGGTCTCGATCGAAGGGGGCAAAACGGTGGTCCGCGCGATGAACCCGAAAGCCGCGATGGGCATCCTCGCGAACCCGGAAGTCGCAGCGGTCGCCGCGGAGGTGGCGGTGGCGCTCGAAAGGGTGGTGCGGGAGGTGGAGGGGTAGAGAACTTGGGGCGGGCGGAGGCATGGGGAAAAGTCTACCCCCGTTGGTCGACGGTAGTGGTTTCGTTTGCACCAGAGCGACTGGCTGCTGCCGAAGGTGCCCGATGGAGCGAGAAGGCTAACGAAACCACCACCGGCCCAACCGCGGATTGGACCTCCCTCCGCCGTTGCCATAGAATCGGCCGCTCTATGACTGAAAATCTGCCATTCCCAGAGTACCGCGAGCTCAAGGAGTATGTGGGCGAGCGGGTCGAGATCAAAGGCTGGATCGACAACAAGCGTTCGAGCGGCAAGATCGCGTTCCTGCAGGTGCGGCTAGATGGCCGGACCGTGCAGGCGGTCGCGGGACGCAACGATCTCTCCGAAGCGATGTGGGCCGAGGTCGAGCGGGTCACCCAGGAATCGACCGTCCGCGTGGTCGGTACGATCAAAGAGGACAAGCGCTCCCCAAGCGGGGTCGAGATCCAGATGAACGGATTCGAGATCCTCCAGCTCGCCGAGGAGTACCCGATCACGCCCAAGGAGCACGGCACCGCGTTCCTGATGGAGCACCGCCACCTCTGGCTCCGGTCGAGCCGGCAGCGGGCGGCGCTGCGGGTGCGGAGCGAAGTGGAGCAGGCGATCCGCGACTTCTTCTACACCCGCGATTTCACCCTGATCGACTCGCCGATCCTCACCCCCGCGGCGTGCGAGGGAACCTCGAACCTGTTCGAGACCGACTATTTCGGCGACAAGGCATACCTCTCGCAGTCCGGCCAGCTCTACCTCGAACCGGCCGCCGCGGCGCTCGGCAAGGTCTACTGTTTCGGGCCTACGTTCCGGGCCGAGAAGTCGAAGACCCGCCGCCATCTGATGGAGTTCTGGATGGTCGAGCCGGAGGTCGCATTCCTGGAGTTCGAAGGGCTCACCGAGCTGGCCGGAGAGTTCGTCGGCTACCTGGTGGCCCGGGTGCTCGAGCGGCGCCGCGAGGAGCTGAAGGTCCTCGAACGCGACACCGCGATGCTCGAAAAGATCGTGCCGCCGTTCCCGCGCATGACCTACACCCGGGCGGTCGAAATCTTGAACGACCAGGGCAACGCGATCACCTGGGGCGAAGACTTCGGCGCCGACGAGGAGACCATCCTCGCGAGCCAATTCGAACAACCGGTGATGGTCACCGACTTTCCCGCCGCGTTCAAGGCGTTCTACATGCAGCCTTCGCCCGATTCCGAACCGGGGCGCGAGACGGTGCTCGGTATGGATCTCCTGGCGCCTGAAGGGTACGGCGAGATCATCGGCGGCAGCCAGCGGATCCACGATCACGATCTTCTGCTCTCGCGCATTCAGCAGCACAACCTGCCGATCGCGGCGTTCCAATGGTACCTGGACGTCCGTAAGTACGGCGGCTTTCCCCACAGCGGCTTCGGCATGGGCATCGAGCGTTTCGTCGCCTGGATGTGCGGTTTACCCCACCTGCGCGAGACGATTCCGTATCCGCGGATGCTGTACAAGATTTACCCGTAGGGGGCGTCCACCACTCTCCTGGGAGCGCCAGGCTCCAGCCTGGCTGTTTTTGGCTTCGAGGAAGTACCCGGTCGGCGAAGGCAAAAAAGCCAGGCTGGAGCCTGGCGCGCCCAGGGAAAAGCAGGTCATAGCGGGGGAGGCTTAGTCTGTCAGTCGCCGAGCGAAGCGACGCGGTTGTCGCCAGCAACGGTGAGAGCATCTACGATCCTGTGCCAGGCGCCCCCCAGCGGCGGCGACAGGGCATGCGGTTGCATGCGCTCAAGCCAACTCGGGAGTAGGAAGCTGCGATTTGCGATCTGCTGGGGGTCTGCCAGGACCAGCTTCTCGATCCATGGCAGTCCGATTAACGCCTGCTGATCCGCGGATATCCGGTCCAACAGGTGGACCAGGGCATCGAGGGGCTTACTGTGGCCGGCGGCGAGGGGGAGCTATCGCTCGATCTGCGGTCCCAGAGCTATCGGGTCGCCCCATAGGATCGGTTCACCCTCGTACTCTCGATGTAGGTATCCCGCCTCATACGACGGCTCGGGGATGACCGCGGCGAGCGGGTCCTGACCATAGTGGTGGTCGTCGTCCCAGGTGCTAGCACCCGAGGCTGCGGGGTGAAGGACTCGCTCAAACACCATCGGCCAGACGCTGCGCACGACTGTGGCCCGCCTCTGTGTCTCCTCACCCGCAGCGGCGAGCGAGCGGAGGAATTCAGAAAGCAGCCGGGGGTTGTCGGCATAGTCATCAATGTGAGCAAGCAGCAAAGAGCTATCGCCGGTTGTTGCAATCTCGAGGACGGCGCGGGCTGCTGACGCGGCATCGTCGTCGCTGTGGTTGTAACCATCTTCATGGCTGAGCATGCCACGCCGATGGGCGATGAGGGCGGCAGCGAGAAGCGCATAAGCGTCGGCGTGGCAGCAAGCGCGCGACACAGCCGCGGCCGCGGCTCCCCGAATCGAAGCGCTCAACCGCGGCACGTAGACACCGGCATGCTCCGCTTGTCGAAGCTGTGTCGCGACCGTTCCTTCAATGTGGAGTCGTCGACTTTGTTGTAGCTCCGAGTCCCATGAACCAATGAGGCAGTCGCGGGCAATATCTTCGATGACGGAAAGCGCGAGGAGGTGGTGGCAAGTGCCGGCGGTTGTGTCGCATGGCATATTCCAGAGCGGGTCGAAGCCACGAGCGAGAAATAACCGCGCCTCGTCGGCGCCATTCTCGACGATCCATCCGATGGCTCGACTGATTGCGGCCGAATCGACGCCTTCAATAGCGAGCCTTTCCCGTAAGCTGCACGCGCTAGGCAGTAAAAGCAGCGGCAGAGCCCGTGCCGCGGACCGGTCCGCTCCGCGTCCGAAGACGGAGTAATCATCTTCCGACGCGCCCTGGTTGGCGAGGGAGTTTAGCAGGACTACAAGTAGGCCCGCAGTCCAGACGAGGTCGTCCTCTGGCACGTCGATGCCTTCGCGGTATTGTGCTTCGAGTGCAGCGGCTGCAACGGCCGTCGGCGCATCGAAGGGGCGACTTGGGCCGGATGCTGGAGGGTTGTTGACGAGATCTCGAGCCACAGCAAGGTCGGCCAGTAGATCGGCGCGAAGGATGGGCGCCCGCTTGGCGACATGGTCGTATCTCTCTGAGTAGCGAAACATGAGCGTAAACGCATGCTGGCCACGGGCGAGGTCGGCGTTCGACGGAGCAAGGCGATCGATGACTTGCTCGTTCGCAACTGGCTCGACACGGACTCCTTGATCGGTCTTCGTGAACTTGAAGCTGTCACAGTCGAATCCCCCCGCCCAGCCATGTGCAGCGGCCAGTTCCTCTGACATTGGTTCGCCTTCGGCTCTAGGCCCTGCCAGCTCCGCGGCACGTGCGACAAGCCGCCGACCGACTGCTTTGAGAGCTTCGCTACGGTCGCCAGTGGCGCTGAAAGCGAGCCACACGGCCGCGTTCTGCAGATTCCAGGAACGACGCTCTGGCGCGACAATTCCTTCTGTCCGAGCCGCTAGGCCGGAATGCTCGCTGACCGTGCGGGAGAACTCGAGCCGCCAGATGACTGGTTCGGCAAGGAAGGGATCGATCGCTTCTCCGGCACGCTCGAGGTACCGGATGAGCAAGCCGACGACGAGTCCTGGCATCGCCAGATTCTCGCAGCCGTTTAACAAGAGCCGGACTAGAGCGTCTATCTTGAACCCGGCCCGAATGTACTCATCGCAGACGAGCTCTAAGGCCTGGAGCGCGCTCTTGCACGGATAAGGGCCAACGCCGGTGCCGCGGTACCACATCCACACGTGTTCGTCGCCACGGTATCGGCGGCGCACCCCAGTGATGTCCAGCTCCAGAATGTACCAATCCTTTGGTTCCGGGTGCTCGCGGAGGATCCGTACCCGCGTCTGCGCGGCGTGGTTGAGCAATCGATTCAGGCAGGCGACACCCGCACGCAAGTCAGCACGGAACATCGCGAGAAACGGTCCACGGTAAGCCGCAGACAGCGGTATACCCCACCCCATGTTCCGGTGACGACGGACGCCATCGTTTTCTAGCCCGTCGTAGCCATCGTCGTCGCGTTCGTCGATGTAGTACGTCTCAACCAAGTGGACGAGTAGCCTCATGTCGAAACTCGCAAGGCCGTTCCCCGTCAATAACCCCTCGACAGCCGGAGTTAAGTACTGCGGGGCGTCAGCGGCCAATCTCCGCAACAAAGCCTCCCCAGCCTCGCCGAGGTCGCTGCCTAGCAGGGCGAGTTGCTCCAACAGCGTTTTGTCGGTGAGTTCGCGCGGCAGTTCTCGCCGACGCCGTCGATGCCGGCCATGGAACATTGAAGTGATGGAATTCGAAGCACGGCCTCGTTCTTCGTCGGTTGCCACCTCTTCTGGACTCCTAGCGGCGAGGCGCGCTGCTTCTTGGCGGCGGCTCTCCGCCAGGCGGTCGTCCCCCTCCGCGATACGAGCAACGAGTCGCTCACGCAGAGCAATCCGTAGCGGGTGGCTTGCGGGTTCGCGGGCGAACACGAGCCCACGCAGCCATCCGCACAACAGCTCGTCAACCTCACCCTGCAGTTGGGACGACCACCCGTGTTCGAAGACCAGCCCGACCAGCGGTTCGGCAACCAAGCGGTCGATGAATCCCGTGCGGCCGTACCGTTGCTGAATCACCCGAAGTACGCGCCGCAGTCCCGCAGCGTCACTCTCGACAAGGGCAGGCCATGCGTCAGCCAGGATCTCCCGGGAGTTGGGCAAGCTAACCACCGCCTCGGTCGGGAGATCTGCCCACCGATCGCCATGCCCCGCCGCGGGGAAGCGATCGATTGCCGTTTGCAGGCGGGCGAACCGACCAGCGAGCGGCTTCCCGAGAGAATCCGACGCATCGAGCCGCACCTGGCAGACTAGACGCACAACCGGGAACGCCCACCGCGGCGCGCCATTCGAGATCAGCTCGCCGATCGGATCGTCGAACGACAGGAGCAACCGAGCCACGGCATAAGTGCGCAGCAAGTCGTGCGCGAATGCCGGCAGCGGTTGCCACTGCTCGGCGGGCCGCAGCAGAACGTCGTGCTGCAGGCCCGCGACAGCATCCGCGTTCAGCGACGTGTAGAGCGCAATCGCGTCCGTCTGCCGGAGCTGCTGCGCAGCGAGCTGGAGCATCACCTGGTCCCGAGCCTCGGGCAAGCCACGATTCGCACGTTGATCGTTGCGGACGAGTTTCGTCCAGACGATCTCGAAAGCGTCGGCGTCACTGAACGGAAGCTCTTGGCTGCCTGACCGGACGAACAGATCGATGATTCCCGGCCGGCGGAGCAACTCCTTCGCATACGGATCGTCAACGAGTCGTCGCAGCTGAGGAAATGCCCTCACGACCTCCTCCAACTCACCGTCATCGAGCCCATCGATGGTGAGTTCCCGAACCGGGCTAGAATTCTGCTCCATTACGGCGTGCACGGCGGAACGGCCATCCGTGGCGGAGATGGCGCATGGCGTGACGTCCGCGTTGCGGGCGGCGCGGAGAAGCTGCCCGAAGAGCTGATCGTCGCGTTCGATCACGACATCTGCGGCGTCAAGCACGAGGACACGCATTGGCGCCGACATCTCGGCCAACAACTCTTCCAATGGAGCGCCGAGAGCGTTGCGAAGCTCGGTCATCGTGGGTGGCAGGAGGCGGAGGCTGAGGCACACGACCTCACACATCGCCGGATCCGAAGTGGCCGAGTTGGTGAGCTCGCGCAGCACCAGCGCGGATTTGCCTACTCCAGACTCACCTGAGACGAGCACGCTGCCGCCGAGGCCGAGTTCTTTCAGCACCAAGGATGCTGGTTTGGGCCGAGCGAGATGCAGGGGGTCCGCGGCCGGATCTAGACCGAGCGTGCTACGAACGGTGCCGCGGGCCTCGGAGTCGAGACGGCGCAACTCCTTCCATGCAATCTCCCGGCGGCGGCGCTCGGAGTGAAGCTGTTCATGCACGTCCCTACGCAGATTTGTCAAACCGACGACCGCGGCCGATGGTGCGTATGAACCGGCGAGCGACTCGAGGCGGTCCCGCAACGCGACCGCGGCGGTCAGTGTTTGATCGCGAGAGAAGGGCGCTAATTGGTTAAGTAATTCACTCCAATCCGTCTCGTCGGGTGCCTCTAGGCGCGGCATTAGAATCTCAAGACGACTCAGCAACTCCCACGTTCGGACTTCGGCGGCTTCCGGGGATTTTTCACCGCCGCCTCTGGATAGGTTCGCCTTTACCAGTGCGACGAGGTGCGAGAGACGTTTGCGGACAGCTTTATTGAAGCGGCGTGGTGTTCGCACGAGCGAGAAGAAGCCTTCTGCGGTCGCCTGTTGGCGCGCAAGCGCCGCAAGCTCACTAACCTGTTGGGCGGCCGGTTGGGGGCCGGCGACACAGATACCGAGGCGATGCTCCGGGCCTCCGGATGCGCGAACTGAGGCAAGGAGGTTGCCAAAAAGCTCCTCCGTTTTCTTGTCGCTGGTAGTAAACGCGGGTTTGCGCCGGGCAGCGATGGCCAGCTCAAGAGGATCCGTCCCATCTTCACGGCTGGCTAAAATCACGAAGTCGTCGACTTGGTGGGCTGGCGCCTGTTGGAAGGAAATGCGATCAACCCCTCGACCCTGGAGTTCGTGTCCGGTTGCATCGGTGAGCAGCCGCGCCATATAGATCACTGCGACCCGGCGTTCGAACGTGACTCCACCGCCACCCTTTGCGTAGGGGCTATCCCCGCGGGAACGGCTCGCGTCGCCTTGGCTCACTGCCCGATTTCCGCGCTCAGCTCGGCGCTGATCAAGACGCGGATGCCATGGCGCAGCAAGGAGGTGAAGTGACGGCGGTTCTCGGTGACCACCAGCCGGGCGTTGGCCCGCCGAGCGACCTCGGCGATATGCGCGTCGTAGACTCGTCCTCCGGTGGCACCCTCTCCCACCGCGGCAGCGAGAAACTCCTCGCGATGCTCCGCCGCCAATTCCTTGATCGAGAAGCGGGGGAAGATCTCCTCCCTGAGGAACCGCAAGGCCATCCCGGGTTCGAGGCGATATTCTTCAGGCAAACGCGTTGTCACCGCGAAGAATTCGAGGCAGCAATGCCATGAGGTGAGCGGTCGCTCGATTCGTCCGTCCGCCACCGCATCGAGAAGCAGCATCGCGTAGTGAGAGCTAGGGCCGAAATCGATCGTGCCGGCGACGAGAACGCTGGTGTCGAAGAAGATTCCCTTCAGACCGGCCAACGATCCCTCTCCTCTTCGATCATGCGTGGCAAATCCACCTCGGTGCGCTCGCTCTTCGCCGCTCGAGGACGAGCAATCAGGCGCCCACCGCGCCGAACGATCTGCGGACTCTCCACCGCGCGGGTGAGGCGGATGCTGAAATCCTCGATCACCATCTCCAACTCGCTACCGGCGGCGAGTCCGAGCCGCTTTCGTACCTCGATGGGGATGACCACGCGTCCTGCCTTGTCGATGGTTGTCGTCATGGGTTGAGTCTACCATTTGAATACCACCACCCTCCTGGGCGCGGCCGGCGCCCGCCAGGCTGGTTTTTTGGTAGAGGTAATAACCCGGCGGCGCAGGGCAAAAACCCCGGCAGGGGCCCGGCGCGCC
>JANNIH010000160.1:0-5383 GCA_031404815.1 Holophagales bacterium
ACGAAGCTTGGAAACCTCGGTGGCCGCCCCCACCCAACCCCCAACCCCGCGCTACGCGCGGGATGATGATGCCGACCAATAGGTTCAGATTCCTACGGATTCTGGTGAGCGCCTACACGCCGTCCTGCTCGATCAGAAAACGAGCTTCGGTGTCGCTGATCTCGACTCGATACGGCGGCAGATTCGCTTGCCAAGTGAAGACCAAGTTGTGTTTCCACGACCGCACCCACATCCCAATGCGGGCATAGAAACGCACCGCCGGCTGCCAGGTCCAGTTCGTGTCGAGCCGGATACCTCCGGCTCCCTGTTCGAGCCCGGCGCGGAGAACCGCTTCGAGAGCGCGGCGGGCGATGTTGCCGCGGCGCGCCGCCGGATCGACGTACAGGCTCGAAACCGAGATCAGATCGCGCCCCGAGATCATCGTCGGAACCGCGAGCGTACCGACGCGCCGGCCGTCGGCGAGCAGCCAGAACGGATGGCGCCACTCGCTGTGAGGGCTCGGGAGCGGGCCTCTGTCCCAACTGACGCGGCTCTCGTAGGCGAGGCGCTCGAACTCAGAGAGCCCGGTGAGGTCGAGCTGGACGTGGAAGTAACCCTCGATCAGAGACGCCAGCTCGCACAGGTTCCAGCGGCTCGGCTCTCCTTCGTCGGTGGAGAGTGGCTCGATGACTTGCTGGTCGACCAGGCGATTGCAGGTGGCCTCGATGAGGTCTTGGTGTGCTTGCCAGGGGTTCGTGCTCATGCCAGCAGACTCTCACGCCGCATCTTCGTACCAGATCCGGCCCCGCCGAACGGCATCGGCGAAGCCCGAATCAGCCAATGCGGTGGGCACGGATTCTGGCTCTCCTCTCATCAGGTCGCTCAGCCAGGATTGAACGATCAGCTCGAAAGTCTGGGCGTCAATCGCCCGAAGTGATGCCGCCGGTCCAGACTTGGGAAGGTAGGGCCGAAACAGCGGCTCGGCGTCCGCCTCGTAGTCCGGCGTGGCGAGAGGATCGCCCCCTGCGGCATCCCGCCAGAGAAATATCCGTTCGGGCGTTGCAACCAGGAGGAAGGGACCGCTGGGAATCTCGCCATGGGCGAGAAGGTTGCGGCGCAGCTTCGCGGCCCATTCGGTCGACGTGCCGTACACGCTCCTTACATCGACGAGAGCGGCGAGCTGGCCCAAGCGGTCGTAGAGGGAAAAGTCGAAGCGGAGCATGGACCCTCCTGGGGTTGCGGGTCAGTCTAGCGACACTGCCGTCCGGGCGCCAGAGCACGGCGCCTGTGCGCATGGGCATAAGGGTGCTCGGTCGCCTCTCGCGAGCTGTCCGAACGGATACGCCTGGTGCTACGATACTGAAGCTACGCGAGGACCATGCCGTCATGACTCGACTTCTCACAGCAGTCTACGAGAACGGGGTCTTCCGTCCCCTCGAAGACCCGGGTCTCGATGAGCACCAGAAGGTGACGGTCGAGATTCTGGCCGAGCCCGAGACTTCTCCCGATGACGTTCTCGGGGCTTGGCAGCGGGTCTATGAGGGGCTCTCGGATGAGCAAATCCGGGAGATCGAGGAGATTGTCCTCAACCGATCTAAGTCGCCTTCTTGAGGCTACGGAGGCGCTGAAGCAGCGCTGAATATTGATACACAGCCTTTAGCACCTCCTGTGCGAGCTCGATACCAACCTCGACTTCTTCTTTGCCAACCTGGTTATACTCCTGAGACTCCACGTGCGCAGCATCGTTTCCTAACAGTCGAAGGTCATCTAGTCCGTCGAGAAGTTCAGGTGGCAGGATGACCCTTGATTGAAGAGCCTTTAGTCGCTCTTTGAGGTTCGGCCCAGTAGCGCCGCGCTCGCGACAGAGCTCCTCAAGGGTCTTACGTACCATGATTGCGGCGGCGACATAGCAGGAGTTTGCGTGACAGGCAATGGCCTCCTCAAGCGCGCCAAGCACCTGAGTAGGTACATTGACTGGATCAAAGTCGATTCGCTCGGGTGGGTAGGAAACAATAACTACGCCTTGTCGGATAACGACGAAGACGTGAGCAAGGCATTCGGGATTGGGGCACCGCCGCTGTCCCAGCGATTCTGATCCTGGTCCGAGCAGGTCGTATGGAATTGTTTTTTCGAAGGTGCCGCGCTGGCGGCAAGCAGGGCAACGCAGACTTGCAATCGTGCCAGCTGAGTCGACCGGGTTGATGGCTTGAATCTTGAAGATCATCTTCGGACCTTTGCTCGCCACTGACCTCTCGATGCTCTTGAGATAGACAGATCTAGGGTTATTATCATGACCCACCTCTTCAGGGAGATTCTAACTAATTCTAACTCCTTGTGGAGGCCGATCAATTGCACCGTGCCGCCACTCGATCCGCTCAACCCCCCAACACCGCCTCCGCCGCCAAAACCCCAGCCGTCATCCGCACCCCGCCGCCGGGGTGACTGCCGGCTCCCCCCAGATACAGTCCGAGGACCGTCGTCTTGTACCTCGGCGCCGAGGGCGCCGGGCGCATCATGAGGAGCTGATCGAGGGCGATTTCGCCGTGGTGGAGTTGGCCTCCGGTGAAGGCGAAGCGGGTCTCTTGATCGGCGGGGGCCCGCACTGTCACTAGTGCAGGAGAGTGAAGCGCCCGTACTCGCGGAAATGTCGGTCGAAGGCGATCGCTTCGGCGATACCAAGTCGTTCCATCACGACAAAGCTAAGGGCATCGCACAACGAGTAGGTCTTATCGGAGTGCGCTCGCAGCAGGGCGACTGCGCTGTGTTCATCCTCGGACCGAACACGCTCGATGGCGAGTCCGCCCTGCGACTGATCCTCCGCTACGGCGTCGAGGAATGAAATCGCTGCTCGGCGACCGTCTTTCGCCCGCGCCAAGAGAACCGAGTAGGTCTCTACGACGACCGCGTTCGTAGTTACGAGAGACCAGTGATCCCGGGCCGCAGAGTCGAACAAGGTGGATGCGCGGGGGTGCATCTTGTCTTCCGCAACCAGCAGGGCCACGAACCCGCCTGTGTCCACGAAAACCCGCTTCATTTAAGCGTTCAATCTGCGGAGTCGAGCGAGGCTGCGGCGACGTGTGCGTATTTCTCGGTCGAGATATCGGTGAAGCCAGAATGAGCCGAACCGGAGAGAGCCCGAAGCGAGGCGAGGGGCTCTCGATTCGCCGGGACCCGTGGATGTTCCCTCGCTTCAAGAGCATCGAGCTCAATGACTAGCCGGCGACGCTCATCGTGGGAGAGCGTCTGGGCTGCTTCGAGCACGGCTTTGAGTTTTGCCATCGCCGGTTACTCTAACGCATGCCCAAAAGTCAGGCTAGTTTCTAGGAAGCCAAAACCGCCTCCGCCGCCAAAACCCCAGCCGTCATCCGCACCCCGCCGCCGGGGTGACTGCCGGCGCCTCCCAAATATAGCCCGGGGACCGTCGTCTTGTACCTTGGGGCGGAAGGGGCCGGGCGCATCATCAGGAGTTGGTCGAGGGCGATTTCGCCGTGGTGGAGTTGGCCTCCGGTCAAGGCGAAGCGGGTCTCCAGATCGGCGGGGGTGAGGACTTCGCGGGCCACGATGCGGCTGCGGACGGTTGGGGCGTGCTGTTCGAGGACGTTGATCACGGCTTCACCGAGCTTCTCGCGCGCCGCGTCGGTCCAGCCCCCTTCTAGGGCGTAGGGGGCGAAGCTCGCGAGGATCGAGACGGTGTGGTGTCCGGTGGGGGCTAGGGCAGAATCGGCGATGCTCGGGACGCGGATTTCCAGGTTCGGCCGCTCGGAGAACTGCCGGTACTTGATCGCATCGAAGGCGCGCTCCAGGTCGTCGACGTGGCCGCCGCCGATGCGGATGGCCTCGTGGAGAGCATCGCTTCCTTTCAACTCCAGCGGGCCGGAGAGGGCGAGGTGGACCTTCGCCGCGGTGCCGCGGGCGCGCAGGTTGATGAACTCTTCTTCGATCTTGAGCGGTAGGGTGCCCGGCGCCAGCAGCTTGAGCATCGTGCGCTTCGGATCGGCGGAGGAGAGGACTAGTTCCGAGTCGATCGTTTCGCCTGAGGCGAGGGTGACGCCCGCGACTTTGCCTTGATCGAGCCGGATGCGCGCGACGTCCGCTCCCGTGCGGATCTCCGCCCCCGCGGCCTCTGCGGCGGCGAGCAGCGCCGCGATGAGCGCGGGCGGTCCCCCTTCGATCGCTTCGCCCCCCGCGCATTCGCGGAGCAGGAAGTTGGTCATCGTGCCGGCCGACCAGGGGCCGGACCAGGTGGAGGCGACCGCGGGGGCGGCGAGCGCTTCGACCAGGAGCGGCGTCTCGAACTTTTCGTTCAAGAAGTCCGCAACGCACATCGGCGCCACCCGCGCCAGCTCCAGGAGATCCTTCCGATCGATGCGGAACAGCGAAAGGCCACGCTTCGCGAGTCGCCAGAGGTCGCCCGCCGAGCCTGGGGTGATCGGGGGTGGAGGCTCGGAGAGGATCGAAGCAAACAGCGGCGTGATCCGGTCGAGGAACGCGCGCATCGCCGCGTACCCTTTGGCATCGTGCGCGGAGCGGCGGCCGATCGCTTCGACCGCGGCGGCCGTATCGCTCGGCAGCAGGAGGCCGGGGCCGTTCGCTTCCGCGAGATAGGTTGCCGGGGCCTTCCGGAATTTGAGCCCGTGGCGCGAGAGGCCAAGCTTCTCCGCCACGGCGCGCGGCAGCAGCCCTTCGTCGTGGAGAATGCCGGCGACCGCGTAGCCGGGGTGGAATTCGTGCCGGGCGGAGAGGCCCCCGACGGCGGCGGCGCGCTCGACCACCAAGACTTTCTTTCCCGCCTGCGCCAGCCGTGCCGCGGCGGCCAGGCCGTTCGGGCCGGCTCCAATAACGATGATCGCGGTGTTCGCAGGGGAAGCCATCAGACGGCCCGTTTCCCGAGCATCGTCCGTGCGCAGAGCGCTCCGGGCGCACCCATGATGCCTCCCCCCGGGTGGGTTCCCGAGGCGCACATCCAGAGGTTGTCCACGGGCGTCTTGTAGCGGCTCCAGCCGGCCATGGGGCGGAGGAACGCGAGCTGTTCAAGCGACAGCTCGCCGTGGAAGATGTTCCCTTCGGTGAGGCCGTAGATCTGCTCTAAATCCCAAGGGGTGAGCACCTGGCGGTGGAGGATCCGGTCCTTCAGGTTCGGCATGTACTCCGACAGCGTGTCGATCACCGCATCGCCGAACGCCTCGCGCTGGTTCGGCCAATCGGCCGCCCCTTCCTTGAGGTGATAGGGCGCGTACTGGACGAAGATCGACATCGTGTGCTTGCCCGGCGGGGCGACCGTTGGGTCGGTGAGCGACGGGATCAGAATGTCCATGAACGGCTTCTTCGAGAAGGCGCCGTACTTCGCCTCGTCGTAGGCGCGTTCCAGATAGTCGATCGACGGCGCGATCGTGATGCCGCCGGT
>JANNIH010000161.1:0-8564 GCA_031404815.1 Holophagales bacterium
ACCACCCAGGGAAGGGCGTATTCGGCGATCGCCGCTTCGACCCCTGCGGCGAACCGTTCGGCGAGCGGCAGCATCCGTGAGTAGGCGTCGGCGGTCAGCACCTCTTCGAGTGTTGCACGCATCGCGGCGAGCGAGAGCGCGTTGCCCGCGAGCGTGCCGCCGATGCCGCCGGTGTCGGCCAGCTCGACGTTCGACTTCGCCCGGATGCGCCGGGCGAGGTCGGCCGAGAAGCCGTAGACCGCGGCGGGGATGCCGCTGCCGATCGGCTTGCCGAGCGTGATCGCGTCCGGTTCGAGGTCCCAGGCGCGGGTGCAGCCGCCGGGGCCGGCCGAGATCGTGTGGGTCTCGTCGAGGATTAACAGGGTCCCGGTTTTCCGGGTCAGCTCGCGGAGGGCGGCGTGGAAGCCCGGTTCGGGGAGAACGATCCCGATGTTCGTCATCGCCGGCTCCGCGAGCACGCAGGCGACATCGCCGGGGGCGAGCGCCGCTTCGAGCGCAGCCAAATCGTTCCATTCGACGACCTTGGTGGTGAGCGCCGGATCGAC
Source organism: Holophagales bacterium (assembly GCA_031404815.1). GTDB lineage: Bacteria > Acidobacteriota > Thermoanaerobaculia > Multivoradales > UBA5704 > DASYKS01. The sequence goes on from JANNIH010000161.1 coordinate 546, forward strand.
CGGCGGACCGATGTGGCCGGCCCGCGGCTCCACCCGGCCGCTGCCGTCCGTGGCGAGTGTGGCGAACGTCTCATCGACCGAGCCGTGGTAACACCAGTTGAAGACCAGAATCTTCGGTCGGCCGGTGACGTGGCGGCAGAGCCGGATCGTGAACCGGTTCGCATCCGTCGCGGTGAGCGCCATCTGCCAGGCCGGCAGCCGGAAGCGGCGCGCCAGCTCGGCGGAGACCGCGATCGCGTCCTCGGTCGGCAGCATGAAAGTCAACCCGCGGTCGAGCTGGCGGTGGATCGCGGCGATCGCGGCATCCGGCGCGTGCCCGGTCATCGCCCCCGTGTCGCCCAAGCAGAAATCGATCATCTCGATGCCGTCGGCATCCCAGAAGCGCGAACCCTTGGCCCGCTCGACGAACAGCGGGAACGCACCCGGGGAGCGGACCATCCAGTTCATCGGCACGCCGTCGTGGAGGGTCGCCTTCGCCCGTTCGAACAGCTCGCGCGAACGAGGGCGTTCGGCGCGGAAACGTTCGAGCTCGCGGTTGAGCAGGGCGGGTAGGCGGTCGCGATCGAAGGGCGGTTTGGGCATGCCGTGAGATTAAACCAAAACAGAAGAGCCCGGCGACCGAGACGGCCGCCGGGCTCTTGAGGGAAGCTCGAAGCGTTCGAGAAGTCCTAGAACTGGACCTTCATGAACGCCTTCACCCGCTGCTGCGAGAAGTCGCGCTTCTCGAGGCTGTTCCAGCCGCCGAAACGGCCGGAGAAGCCGCGCGAGCCGACCGGAACGTTGTGGTCGATCGAGATCTGCTCGGTCGCGACCTGCGGCACGAAACCGCCGCCGAAGTCCGGATCGAACGTCCCCTTGTTGTACTGGTACTCGAAACCGATCTCCGCGCCGGCCAGGATGTAGCGCGCCTTGAGCGAGATCTTGTTCTGGGTGTGGTCGCCCGAGGCCAGCTCGTGCAGCTGATAGGCCTGGAACGCCGTGTTGCCGTCTTCGAGCGTCGTGTCGTAACGCTCCAAGGTCAGCGAGGCGTACAGGTCGTCGGTCAGCTGATAGCCGGCTCCGATCTGGAGCAGCTTGTAGTTCAAGTCGCGGTCGTCGTCCGACAGGCTGTCGAACGGCTTCCACTGGTAGCCGGTGACGCCATTGACCGTGATCACCGGCGGATTGCCGTAGATGTCGGCCGTCGAGTTGCCCGGCGAATAGAAGCGCTTGTTGTCGGCGCACGCCCGCCCGCCGCCCGGGCAGGAACCGGCCTGGTAGGGGAGGAAACGCGAATCGTTCAGGCGCTTGTCGGTCTCGTCGATGAACTTGATCTTGCCGAACACGTCGACACCCTTGCCGACATCGACCAGGTACTTGGCGCGGATCACGCCGATCTTCGTCTCTTTGTCCTGGAACGGCGCGTAGGCGCTACGGAAGTTGTGGCCGACTCCGGTGTCGAGCTCGTGGACCGGATAGACCGTCGAGGTCACGTTCCGGCTCGGGTCGCCGAACGCCTGCCAGTTGGTGTTGTAATCGATGAGCGAGATTTCGGCCGCGAGGTCGAGCCCGCCGAGGCTCAAGGTGGGAGCGACGGTGACGCCCTTCCAACCGATGACCGTCTCGGCCGCCGGCTCGTCGAAGTCGGAGAACTCGTTGTCGACGTTGATCGTCGCCACCTGCTGCATGTTGCCGTTCCAGCCGCCGATACCGATCCGGCTCGGGTTGCCCGAGAAGACGCCGAACGAGGCGTTGTCCGGGCCCGGGAAGGCGTAGGTCGCATCGTGACCTTCCGTGAGCAGTACGTCGGACTCGCGCCGCGCCGCCATCAGCGCCACATACTCGGCGCCGATGTCGAAGACCTGGACGTTGACCGAAAAGCCGTTGTCGAACGGATCGTTGAACGCCGCGTCGAGCTTCCACGACTCGTCGTCATGCTTGCCGACCGGCACCGGCGAGAAGCCGGAGAGGCCGAAGAAGTTCGCCGGAGCGAGATCGTCCGCCGAAGCGGAGCTCGAGTGATAGATCGCGCCCGCGATGTCCACCTTCGAGCTCGGGTGGAAGCCGAACTTGCCGCCGATCACCGTGTTGCGGAAGCGGGTGCGGATGTCGCGCCCATTGTCGATGTTGCGGTCGCGGGCATCGACCTCGATGTCGTTGTTGTAGTTCGCGATGAACCCGAAGTCGAACTTCGAGCTGGGGGTGAACTTGGTCTGGAAGCCGTAGGCCGCGTCCGCGGCGTGGAACTTGCCCGTGGAAAAGCCCGGGCCGGCGAACAGACGGGGGAGCGAGATGCGGGTCGCATCCCAGGTGAACTTGCGGTCGGCGCCCGAGCCCTGGAACAGCAGGCCCGAAGCGTTGTCGCGGTCGATGTAGCGGAAACGGCCGATCACGAACGGATCGAACTGGCCGAAGTCGTTCGCGCCGATGGTCGCCGAGTCGATCCAGTTGTAGCCGGGGGTGAGCGTCACGGTGACGCCGCGCAGCTTGACATACTGGTTGGAGCGCGGGTCGAACTCGCCGCAGTCGCCGCCCGTGCAGCCGCCCGCCGGTGGATCTTCAAGGGCCGGGTTGCGGCCGCCGAAGCCGCCGAAGTTGGTCCAGAAGTTCTGGTTGAAGCGGCTGTGCAGACGCCCCTTGACCTCGACCTCCTTGGACAGGCGGGCCGAGAGCAGCAGCTCGACTTCCGAGCCCTGCCCGGTGTCGCCGTACCCCTCGCCGGGGACGGTGGTGAAGTTGTAGACGGAGCCATTGACGCGCTGATTGCCCCAGAGCCACTTGGTATAGGTCGTGCCGCCGATCACCAGCCCGTTTTGTTGGGCCGACGCGGCGCCGGCCGTGGCGACGGCGAGCGCGAGCAACACCCCTCCGATGTGCTTGCGGTTCATGAGCTTACCTCCCTGCCTCGGTTGCGAAGTTATCTTCGATCCAACTTGGACGTTTTTTATTTGGCGTGAACCATGGAGAGCGTGGCCTTCTGCTTCGCCATGCCATCCGGGGCGCACTCGTACTTGAGCATCGCGTGCTGTATTTCCACTTCGCCCGGGTCGCCCTTGGCGTCGCCGGCCAGAATGTCGACCGCGTTCGGATCGCAGTCGCCGTCGTTGCCGCCGCCGAAGCGATGTTGCCCTTCGTACTCGTTGACCTTGCGGGTGAGCAGGTCGGTCGAAGCGGGGAAGCCCTCGTTCGACTGCATCACGACCTGATAGCCCCACTGGCTCGGATCGCCGGTGCCGAGATCTTTCATATCGACCGTCGCCAAGAGGTTGCGCCCTGAAGCCTTGGTGCGCGCCGGCACTACGATCGAGTCCTTCATCGCGCCGGCCTTGGTCTCGACCTCGGACTTGACGCGCGAGGACGGCTGGGGCGAGATGATGACCACCCGCTCCCAAGCGCTCTTCGGCGAGAACGCGAGATTCAATCCCGGCAGGCCGTCGGTGTTGCCGCTCCCCTCGACGCCGTCGGTGTCGATGAAGATGAACACCATCTGCACCGAAAAGCCGCCGCCCATCCGCCAGGGATCGTCCAACGCGACGTTGGTGCCGACCGAAAACTCGACCTTGTCGCCTTTCACCTTGACGTCGAGGCCGGTCAGATCGAACGAGCCCTTCTTGTACACCGTGTCGGTCGGGTAGACGTACGTACCCGGGCCGTTGTCGTCGCCCGTCGGGTCTTTGAACGACACGTCTCCGGCGAGCGCGGGAGCCGCTGTGGCGAGCGCGAGAGTTGCCATCGCCGCCTTCCACCAAACGTTACGCATGTGTTGCCTCCATTCTCCGGAAGCGAAGGCGGACGCGGGTGCCCGGCTTCGCGATGTTGGTGTTCATCCCTTGACCGCTCCGGCGGTGAGGCCGGAGACCAAAAAGCGTTGCAGGAACAGGAACAGCAGGACGACCGGGATCGCGGCGATGATCGAGCCCGCCGCGAAATAGCCCCACTGCTGCGAGAAGCCGCCGACGAAGAACTTCAATCCGACCGGCGCGGTGTATTTGATCTCCTTGTTCATGAACGTCGCCGCCTGGATGAATTCGTTCCAGGCGGTCATGAACGAGAAGAGCGCGGTGACTGCCACCGCGGGCTTGGCGAGCGGCAGGACGATGCGGAAGAAGATCGTCGCCTGCGACGCGCCGTCGATCAACGCCGACTCTTCGAGCTCCTTCGGGATGGTGTCGAAGTACCCCTTCATCATCCAGACGCAGAACGGAATCGCGGTCGTCGTGTAGACCAGCACCAGACCGGTAAACGTCGAGCCGAGGCCGAGCCATTGGACGACGATGATGAACAGCGGGATCAGCATCAGCGTGCCGGGGAACATCTGCGAGACCAAAAACGCCATCAGCCCCGCGCGCCGGCCGGGAAAACGGAAGCGCGAGAACGCATAGGCGGCGGTCGAGGCGAGGAAGACGCCGAGCACGGTGGTCGCGACCGAGACCAGGGCACTGTTCAAGAGCCAACGGCCATACGGCTGCTGGGTGAACAGGGCGCGGAAGTTGTCGAGCGAGAACACCTGCGGCCAGGGGATCACGGCGCGCAGCCGCTCGAGGAACGGCGCGTCGGAGGCGACATCGGCGATCGCCAAGCTCTGCGCGCCCGAGAACGCGATCGTCAACACCCAGAAGATCGGGTAGATCGTGACGATCACCATGACGACCAGGAACAGGTGGAGCGGCCAGTGGGGGATTCGATCGCCGGAGATACCGGTCTCTTTCGAACTCATGTCTCTAGACCCCCTCGGTTGCCTGCGTGACGCGGTTCTGCCAGGTGCCGTAGCCGAGCAGGATCAGGAAGATCACGACCGAGTAGGCGGCGGCATAGCCGTAGCGATACTGTTCGAACGCCAGCTTGTAGGCCTGGGTGATCAGGATCTCGGTGGCGCCGCCCGGCTCGCCGCCCGACACCAGGTAGATGATGTTGAACATGTTGAATGTCCAGATCACCGACAGGATCACCGCGGGGACCAGCGCCGGTTTGATCGACGGCAGCGTGATCGATTTGAACTGCTGCCAGCGCGATGCGCCATCGACCCGCGCCGCCTCGTAGAGGTCGGCCGGGATCGACTGCAGAGCCCCGAGCGAGATCACCATCATGAACGGAAACGACAGCCAGCCGTTGGTCGAGACCACGGCGGCGAAGCTGGTGAGCGGCTTGTCGAACCAGGCGATGGGGGAGCCGCCGAACATCTGGAGGATCTGGTTGATCACCCCGAACTGAGGATGGAACATCCCCTTCCAGATCAGCGCGGTGATGTAGTTCGGCATCGCCCAGGGGAGGATCAACACCACCCGGTAAAACGAGCGGAACGCCAGCCCCTTGGTGTTGAGGACGAGCGCGAGCAGCAGGCCGAGGGTGACACCGATCGCGACGTTGGTGATCGTCCAGATCACCGTGAAGCCGAACGTCCAGTAGAAGTTCTGGTAGTTGAACACCAGGCCGTCGGCAGTGCTTTTGACCACCTGGAAGTCGCCGAGGATGTCGCCGAAGTTGGCGAGACCGGTCCAGATGTCGAAGATGGGCTTGCTCGAGTTGTAGATGTTGGCGTTGGTGAACGACAGCATCACGCCGTAGAGGAACGGGAAGAAGACCAGGAACACCATGCCGAACATCGCGGGCAGGGTGTAAGAGTAGGCGGTGCGGTGATCGACCAGGTTGCGCACCATGGTCGCGGCGCCACCGAAACCGACAAAGCCGAGCAGCGCGAGCCCGAGCAGGCCGATGACGGCGAGGGCGCGCTTCGTGCGGCCGGCGCTGCTCGCGCTCTCTTCTGTGAGCTTCGCCTCGTCGATCGCGCCCTCGGCGTCGATCAGCCCGCGCGGTGTTCGATACCCATCGGCGTCCCAGCTTGCGACGTTCCAGCCCGAGGCGGGGGCGCCGAGTTGTTGGGTGACAGCCGCCGCGGAGGTCAGCTCGCTCTTCACCCGTCCGGCCACCGCCTCGGCGGTCGTTCGCTTCGCGGCGCCGAGGCTCCGGTCGGCGAATCCGGCGAAGCCCCAGAGGGCGGCGGCGAGCAGGATCGCGGCGATCGGGGCGAGCAGCCGGCGGCGTTCGCGGATTCCGAGGGCCAAGAGGAGCAGGGCGAGGACCGGGGCGAACGCCGCTCCTAGGGCCGGCAGCCAGGCGCGCGGGGCGGTCGGCTGCTGCGGCGTCGTCTCCAACTGCACCATACCGACCACGTCGCCGTCGGCTTCGACCGGGCCGGCGAGGAGGAGCGTACCGTCGGGGCGCCGTTCGAATCCGATCTCCTCGGCGCGGGCGCCCGCCTCGTCGCCGGTTTCGCGGTTGCTCTGGACGGCGGCGCGCAGCTTCTGACCGAGGTCGTAGAGATCCTTCTCTTCGCGGGCGAGCTTGCGCGGCGCGGCGTTGTCGCCGGTGTCGGCCGGTGCGGTCGAGGCGTCGAGCTGGATCCCGTCGAAGGTCACGACGCGGATCGCCGCGATTTCCGGGTGCGCCGTGGCAAAGGCGGCCACCGCGGTGCGAACCTTCGCTCCCGCCTCGTCGGCCGGAGCCGCCTCGGGTGCCGCCGCCGCGTCGAGGTCGGAGCCGATTCCGGAAGCCGGTTCGGAGATCTCGCCGAGCTCGGCGCCGAACCCCATCGCGTCGGCAGGCGTCGGAGCAGCCGGTTCCGCACCCGCTCCGCCGCGCGCCGCCTTCACCAGGTCGGTGAGCGCGCCGAAGGTGACGGTGGCGATCCGTTCCGATCGGGCCGCCGACTCGCCGAGTTCCGCGCGGTGGAGCAGGCCGAGGCCGGACAGGCCGGCGAACAGGCCCGCGAGCGCCAGTCCGAGCAGAAACCGGCGCCGATGGGAAGGAGGAGTGTCGTTCGGTTTGGCCATCGCCGTCACTTGAGCAGCTTGGAGATGCGGTCCGCGACTTCCCTTTGAGCGATATCGAGGGCGGCTTTGGGGGTCGCCGACTTCTTGACCACGGTGTTCATCGCGGTCGTGGCCGGCGACCAGACCATGCTCATCTCGGGCAGGTTGGGCATCGGCACGGCCACGTCCACCTGCGCCCGGAACGCTTTCAAGATCGGGTCGGCGGCGACCGCCGGGTCGGCGTAGACCCCCTTGTTCGCCGGGCTCTGGCGTCCTTCGAGCGCGAGGACTTTGGCCGAGGGGACATCGGTCAGGTACTTGATCAGCGAAAACGCCGCGTCCTTATTCTTGGACTGCGCCGAAACGTAGACCCCTTCGACGGTCATCCAGGGCCGCATCGGCTTGCCGCCCGCCTCGTCGAGGGTGGGGAGGGGGGCGAGCCCGAACTGCACCTTCTTGTCGTTCACCTCGCCCAAGAACCAGGGGCCGGAAAAGACCATCGCGGCTTTTCCCTCGTTGAACAGCGAGGTGATCAGAGCGGTCGACGGCTCGGAGGGCATGATCCCGAGCGCGATCCACTTGTTGAGCTGCTCGAACGACTTGACGTTCTCGGGCCGGTTGAGCGTCGGTTTGCGGCCATTGAACACGCCGCCGCCGAACGCGTTCATCAGCGCGGCGTGGTAGTAGAAGTCGGCGTACGAATAGGCGAGCCCGAACTTACCCGAGGCCGAGTTGGTGAGCGCCTTGGCCTGCTTGATCAGCTCGCCCGAGGTTTTGGGCGGTGTTTTCACCAGAGCCTTGTTGTAGATCAGCGTGATCACCTTGTAGTTGAGCGGCAGGCCGTAGATCGTCCCCTGGTAGGTCATCGCGGCGAGCGTGGTGCCGAGATAGCGCGCCTTGGTCGGGGCATCGAGGAAGAAATCGAGCGGCTCGACCGTATTGCCCGCGGCGACCCAGCCGCCCAGGCGGTCCTGCGCGAAGATGAAGACATCCGGCCCCTTGCCGCGCGGCACCGCGGCGGTGATCTTGTCGGCCATCGCGTCATAGGGGACGGCGAGGGTCGAAACCTTGAAACCTTTGGCGGCTGTCGAGGCGTTGTAATTCGCCACCACCTTTTCGAACGCGGCTTTCTCGTCGCCGCGGTAGGCGTGCCAAACGACGATCTCTTTTTGCGCCCAGAGCGCGGGGGAGGAGATCGAAAGCAGGGCGAGGGTCGAGAGGATGAGTTTCT
>JANNIH010000162.1:0-7885 GCA_031404815.1 Holophagales bacterium
GAAGCGCCATTCGCCGCGGAGACGTTCGAAGGGGGCAGGCGCGGGGCCGGTCATGCGCAGCGAGCGGGCTCGGGGGTGGGCGTTCACCCGGTTCGAGAACTCGGAGAGGCGGTCGTGGCCGCGGTCGCGGTTTTTGTCCTCGATCAGGATTTGGACCAGGCGCGAGAACGGCGGGTAGTGGAAGGCGCGGCGGAAGCGCAGCTCTTCGCGCACGAAGCCCTCGTCGTCGCCTTTGAGCGCCGCTTGGATCGCGTAGTGCTCCGGATGGTAGGTCTGGTAGATCACCTTGCCCGGCAGATCGCCACGGCCGGCGCGACCGCCGAGCTGGACCAGCAGGTTGTAGGTCCGCTCGACCGCCCGGAAATCGGGGAATCCGAGATAGCTGTCGGCGGCGAGCACAGCGGTGAGCGAGACGTTCGGGAAGTGATGCCCCTTGGAGACCATCTGGGTGCCGATCAAAACTTGCGAATCGCCGCGCGAGAAGCGTTCGAGCAGGGCGGCCGGACCGCCGGGCTTACGCGCGGTGTCGCGGTCGAGCACCGCGAGCCCGATGCCGGGATAGAGCTCGGCGAACATCTCCTCCACCCGTTCGGTCCCGGCGCCGATCGGTTCGAGCGCCCCCTTGTCGCATTGCGGGCAGACGGCGGGCACCGGCCGCATCGAGCCGCAGTAGTGGCAGACCAGCTCGCGGTCGCGCAGGTGAAGGGTGCGCGGCAGGCCACAGTCGTCGCAGCGGAAATCCTCGCCGCAGGCGCGGCAGAGGAGCATCGGCGAATAGCCCCGGCGGTTGCGGAGAAGAATGATCTGCTCGCCGCGCTCCAAAGTCGCTTCGATCTCGGTCCTGAGGCGCTCCGAGAAATGGATCTCTCCCGGCACCCGGCGCGGGGCCTCGGTGCGCAGATCGACCAAGATCCCCTCCGGCAGGCTCCCCTGTCCGGCCCGTGCGGTCAGCTTGAGCGGTGAGAGCTTTCCCTGCTCGGCGTTCTGCCGACTCTCTAAGCTGGGGGTCGCCGAGACCAGGAGCGCCACCGCCCCCGCAGCGCGCGCCCGGACCAGGGCGAGATCGCGGCCGTGGTAGCGCGGCGCCGATTCCTGTTTGTACGCCGGGTCTTGCTCTTCGTCGACCACGATCAATCCGAGCTGCCCGACCGGCGCGAACAGGGCCGAGCGCGGCCCGAGCACCACCCGCGCTTCGCCGCGGCGAACCCGCTCCCACTCCTGGTGCCGTTCGCTCGCCCCGAGGCCGGAATGGAGGATCGCGAGGTCGGCGCCGAAGCGCTGCTCGACCGCGCGGGCGAGCGCCGGCACGAGCGCGATCTCGGGCACCAGGAGGATCGCGGATTTTCCCGCCGCGAGCGCCGCTTCCGCCGCCCGCAGGTAAACCTCGGTTTTGCCCGCGCCGGTGACCCCGACCAAGAGAAAGGGGGAGAAGCGACCGGCGTCGATCGCCGCTTGAAGCGCGGCCACCGTCTCCGCCTGATCGGGGCGCAGCTCGAAGGTCGCCGCCTCGTTCTGCCCGAACATGTGGCGATCGAGGCCGAGGCGCTCGACCTGGGTGAATTTGCGCACGATCCCGAGATCGGTCAGCCGTTTGAGCACCGCCGGACTCGCCTCCGCGAGCGCTGAGATCTCGGCGCCGGTCGCCGGGCGGCCGATCGCAGAAAGGTATTCGATCGCCGCCTTGCCCGGCGCCGATCGACCGCAGGCGGCGAGATGCGCATCCTTCTCGCCCGGCGCCAGCTCGAACGCCGAGATATAGCGCGCGCCGCGAGCGGTGCGATCCTCGCTCGCGATCCAACCGCGCTCTTGGAGCTCGGCGAGCAGCCGACCGACCGGTATCCGGATCGGTTCCCCCGACGATCCAGCCAGCCGCTGCACCAGCTCGGCGACGCTCGCGCGACCCAGCTCGCGCAGCGCATCGAGCAGCGCCGCCTCCTCCGGGCTGCGCGGTGTCGCGAACGCTCCGGCGTCGGTCATCCAGACCTTGCGGTTCCCTTGCGGCGGCAGATCGCCCGGGACCATGGCGCGGACCACGTCGCCGATCGGTGCCAGGTAGTAGTCGGCGGTGAAGCGGGCGAGTTCGAGCAGGTCACCCGGCACCACCGGCTCTAAATCGACAATCTCCTCGATCGGTCGGACCTCGAACCCCTCCGGCCGCCGGTCGTGGATCGCGATCACCAGGCCGGTCAGCCGCCGCTTGCCCACCCGAACTTTGGCGCGCACGCCGGGCTGGGCGAGCAAAGCGAGCTCGGGCGGGATCTCGTAGGTGAGCGGCGCCGGCAGCGGCAGCGGGACCGCGATCTCGGCAAAGGAAGCCATCAAGCTGACGAGTCTAGCCTTTCGATCGCGGGCGGCAAGCCTCGGAGCAGAACGCCCGGCCGTCGGCGCCGATCGACACGGTGCTCCCGACCGGCACGTGGATGCCGCAGGTCGCACAGCGCACCAGCGGCATCGGGGTCGATCCGGCGGGCGGAGCTTGAGGATGGGGGCCGGTGGAGCCCGCGGCCGGAAGAGTCGATCGCGGTCTCCGCAACCAGGTCGAAACGATCCAAGCGAGGACCGCGAGCTCGACCAGGCGCCAGATCAAGCCGCGGCCTTCCGGCGCTTCTCGATCTCGCCCGCGAGGCGATCGATCTCGGGGTTGGCCGGCTGGGTCTTCTTAAGCTGCTCTAAAATCCCGTTCGCTTCGTCGAATCGGCCGAGGTCGAGGCCGAGCACGATCACCTGGTTGAACCGCGACTGCCAATGTTCGGGCGCGAGCTTTTCCGCCTGGCGGAAGCGGGCCAACGCCTGGTCGGACTCGCCCAGCTCGCGGTAGGTGATGCCAAGGTCGGTCAGCAGGTCGGCATCCACCATGCCGACTTTCTCGGCCTGAAGATAGAGATCGCGCGCCCGCGCCCAATTGCCGATGTCGAAGTTGAGGTTCGCGAGCTTGCGCACCGCGTCGGCATCTTCCGGGTGCTGATCGACGTACTCCTTGAGCTTGCGGATCTCTTCCATCCCCGGACCACCTCCCGGGCCACCCGCACCCGGCGCGCCGCCCGCGGTGGGGGCGTTCGCCATCCCCGACGCGCCGGCCGATTCGGGACCGCTCATCGGCGTGGTTGTACCCGCGGCGCCGGACGCGGCGGGATCTTCGATCGGCATGCCGGCGATCCGGCGCTGAGGTTGTTTGGCCGCGATCGCTTCGAACGCGAGGTAAGCCCCGACGAAGCCGAGGAGGAAGCCGAAGAGCAGGAAGAGCAGGTTGTCGCGGTTCACTCGATATCCTCTTGTTGGATCGGTTCGGTCTGGGGCGCGGGAAGTCGGGTGGCGGTCCAGGTTCCGGCACTTAAGGGCTGACCGGTCGCCGGGTCGCTCCCCTGCCAGCTCCCCTCAAGTTGGCCGCTCGCCGGATCGAGCGTGCCGATGAAGGTTCGGGTGGGAGCCCCCACGATCTGCACGGGCTCGAGCCGAAGCTCAGGACCGTCGTGGCTGCCACGGATCGCGATGGTGCTCCCTTCGGGCATCAGGAGCGAGCCGAAGACGACGCTCTCGGCGAGCTTCAGCTCGAAGACGCCGAACGGGCCGCCGGAGTTGAGGGCGACCTGCCAACGCCCGGCGAGCCCCTCCTCCGCCTTCACCCCTAGAGGAACGCCAAAGCTTTGCGGGCGCAGTCGTTGGAGCTGGGCGATGCGCCGCAACCGCTCCGTGATCGTCGCGAGCGCCTGCTTCGCGCGGCCCTCGGTATGGCTCAGCTCGTCGCGCGCCGCCGCCGCTTCGCGCGCAGCGCGCAGCGGAATCGCGTCCACCGCAACGAGCTGCTCGTCGAACCGCACCGCCAGCTCATCGGCCCGAAGGCGGGCGCCGACCTCCCGGGTTCGCGCATCGCGATAGGCGGTGACGTCGCCGGCCAGCAACCGCCGCTCGAGTTTAAGCTCCAGCTCGATCGCCTGCGGGTCGATGACCGCCGACGCCTCTTGCCCGCGCGCGAGCCCGCCCCCCGCCACGGAGACGAGCAGGCCGATCCCGAGGATCGTGAGGCGAAAAGGGCGGTTGCGCTCAGGCATCGAGCAGGCAGTCTACCAAGGAAGTCTCTCCGCCGCCTCGCCCTCCCGGGTAGGCAGGGGCCGGAGTACCGCCTGAAAAGCGCGAAGGCCGCTCATGTGCGAGCGGCCTTCGGGGGACATCGGACGATCTGTAGAAGAACGGGTTGAGGCAAACTCGCGAGCTAAAGCTAAATGGCGACCTCGCTGGCGCGGTCTAGCTGGCGGTCTAGCTTGCAACCTTGCGCGCTTCGAGGGTCTGGCGCTTGAGCAGGCTCGAGGTGAGCGACCGCTCGACCAGCTCTTCGGCGTCGCGCTCACCGATGTTCTTGACGTGGGCGACCTCGCTCACGATGAAGTACTTCGCCCGCTCGTACATCTTCTTCTCGCGGAACGACAGGCTCTTGCGCTGCGACACCAGGCGGAGATTCTTGAGCACCTCGGCGACCTCGGTGAGACGCCCGGTCTTCATCTTGTCGAGGTTCTGCTTGTACCGGCCCTTCCAATCCTTGTAGGTGTCGATGTTGCCGTCTTCGAGGATCTCGAACAGGGCGCGAATATCGCGCGTGGCGCACAGCGGCCGCAGGCCGACCAACTCGAGGTTCGACTTCGGCACCATGACCTTCGAGTTGTTCGACAGCAGCTTCAAGTGATAGAAGGTCTGGTCCATACCCGCGATCTGGCTCGGTTCGATCTTCTCGACGAGACTGACCCCGTGGTTGGGGTAAACCACCTTCTGACCGATTTTAAATGTCACGATCCGGGCTCCCGTGGAGGTTGGAGAGAAACGAGGAGTCGAAGAGTAAGTCTCTGGGAGACTTGACCTTACGTCGCGAGGTTATACACTAGAGGCGCCCTTTCGTCAAGCGCTCGGGGCTTGGCCTGGCCGGTCGGACCTCCCGGTTCACGCCGGAGTTACGCTGCTTCGAGCCGCCTGATGTGGAGGCGGGACACCGATTGACACCATCCGGGCGACACCCTACGATCCTCCCCGCAGCCGAAGTGGCGGAATGGCAGACGCAGTGGACTCAAAATCCACCGATCGCAAGGTCGTAGGGGTTCGACTCCCCTCTTCGGCACCAACGTAACTCCCAGAGAACAGTAGATCTCCCCCCTGAGAAATCTTCCGCCCTTGCCGTTCCGCACGGCGCTCCGGTAGGGTGCGCCGATGAATTCCGGGCTGGCTGCGGGCGCCACAACCTTTCCCACTCCTTTGGACCTCTACCCGCCCCCCTCCGGCGCGGGTCTGCTGGCGACCCTTGCCGACCGCCTGACGGCGAACCCGTTCAACTACCTTGCGACCGGCATTTTCGTGCTGGCGATCGTCCATACCTTCATGGCGGCGCGGTTTTCGGCGCTCGCCCACTCGATCCAGCACCGGCGCGACCAGCTCGCGAAGGACCAGAAGCGCCCGGCCAGCCCAAGTGTCGCGGCCGAAATCCTCCATTTCTTCGGCGAGATCGAGGTGGTGTTCGGGCTCTGGGCGGTCGTTCTGCTCGCCGCCATCGCGATCGACGCCGGCTGGGCGACCGCGACGGACTACCTGAACCACACCGTCAACTACACCGAGCCGCTGTTCGTCGTAGTGATCATGGCGCTCGCGTCGACCCGCCCGATCATCGGCCTGGCCGAAGGGGCCTTGCGCCGGGTGGCGGCACTCGGCAAGGGGACGCCGGCCGCCTGGTGGTTCGCGATCCTCACTCTGGGACCGTTGCTCGGGTCGTTGATCACCGAGCCGGCCGCGATGACCATCTGCGCCATCCTGCTCGCCCGCCAGTTTTATGATCTTTGCCCTAGCCTGCGGCTTAAGTACGCAACGCTCGGCCTGCTGTTCGTCAACGTCTCGATCGGCGGGACGCTCACCCATTTCGCGGCGCCGCCGATCCTGATGGTCGCGCGGCCGTGGGGGTGGAGCACCCTGTACGTGATCGAACACCTCGGCTGGCGCGCGGTGCTCGGGGTGCTCGGCTCGACCCTCCTCTATGCCCTGATCTTCCGGAAGGAGCTTCGCTCACTCGCCGCTCAGGCGCCCTCACCGGACCCGGAGGTTCCTGAACAGACTCTCGACGAAACGCCCGAGGAGTCGCCGAACAGCCGAGCCTCTCCCGCCCTCCTCCCCGTGCCGGGTTGGATCACCGCGGTCCACCTCCTGTTCATGGCCTGGACCGTGTTCAATGCGCACTCCCCCGTCTTCTTCGTCGGTGGGTTCCTCTTCTTCCTCGGCTTCGTCCGGGCGACCTCGCCCTACCAGGCCCAGGTGGAACTCAAGAGCCCCCTGCTGGTCGGCTTTTTCCTCGGCGGCTTGGTGATTCACGGCGGGCTCCAGGGGTGGTGGATCGCCCCGGTCCTCGCGAGCCTTACCGAGGCGCCGCTCTTCTTCGGCGCCGCCCTGCTCACCGCGTTCAATGACAACGCGTTGATCACCTACCTCGCGACCCTCGTGCCCGACCTCTCCCCGGCGCTCAAGCTCGCGGTGGTCCAAGGTGCCGTCACCGGCGGTGGCCTGACCGTCATCGCGAACGCCCCGAACCCGGCCGGACAGGCCCTTCTGGCGCGCTTCTTCGGCGACGGGATCTCGCCGCTCAAACTGTTCCTCGCGGCACTCCTGCCGACCTTGGTGGCGATCCTTGCGTTTCGGCTGCTCTGAATGATTTCGGCCCACGAAGCGCTCGAACGCCTGCGGGAGGGGAACCGCCGCTTCGAGTCCGACATTCGAAGCCAGGAGGCGCTCTCCAACCCGGACCGTCGGCGCGAGCTGGCGAACGGGCAGGAGCCGATCGCGATCATCCTCGGCTGCTCCGACTCCCGGGTGCCGGCCGAGCTGGTCTTTGATCAGGGGCTCGGCGACCTGTTCGTGATCCGGGTGGCCGGCAACATCGTCGCCCCCTCGCAGGTCGGCAGCGTCGAGTTCGCCGCCGAGCGTTACGGCACGCGCCTTGTAGTGGTGTTGGGGCACTCGAGCTGCGGGGCGATCCTCGCCACCCTCGAAGAGATCGCCCTGCCGTCCAAGGATCGGTCGCGCAGCCTGCGCTCGATCGTCAACCGAATCCGCCCCTCGGTCGAGGCGTTGCTCGCGACCGAGCACGCCAACGACCCAGAAGAACTGGTCCGCCAGGCCGTGCGCGCCAACATCCGCGTCTCGGCCGACCACCTACGGCACGGATCGGAGGTCCTGGTCCAGCTGATCCGGAACGACGGCCTCCTGGTGATCGGCGCCGAGTATTCGTTGGAGACCGGAGTGGTCGACTTCTTCGACGGCGTGCCGTTGGACTGAAGGGGTGGGTTGGTCACCGCCATTTTCGGTGCGGCCCGTTGGATTTGGGCGGTTTCAGGGAAAGTACTTTGGAGTGCAGCGACACGTCGCCCGCGCTTGACTCCAAACGCCTCTGCCCTTAGCCTGCATAAGCCTGCATGTATGTCCAAGGACGAGATCATCGAGAGAGCCATGGAGCTTTCCCTTCAGGAGCGCGTGCTGCTGGCCGAACAGCTCTGGCAGAGCATTAGCCCCGAGGTTGAGGCGGACGGAACTCGGGAGGTCATCGAGACCGCCAAACGGCGTGATCTGGAGATGACCTCGGGGCGGGTCGAGGGGCTGACTCACGACGCGGTGATGGAGTCCGCGCGCCGTGCCCTCGGATGCGACTGACCTACCACCCGGAGCGAAAGCCCCCCCAAGGGCCGCTGCCTGCCGATGCCTGCCGCACTACCGGCCGGATCGTCCTCGATCCACCATCAAAGAAAAACGAAGAACCCCGTTGGCCCTGATTACTCAGGGAGATAGGATGAGGTTATCGAGGCCTTATCCTTCACCAACGAGGTGCAGAAATGATGTCACAAGGCGTTTTGGGGTTCCAGTACGA
>JANNIH010000163.1:0-15922 GCA_031404815.1 Holophagales bacterium
ATACTTCATCCAGCCGGGGGTGTCGTCTGCCTCAGGCCGCCGGCCGCGGGGAGCAATGTGTCTTGCCGGACTAGGGGCTCGTCGCGGCCGGGCTCCTTTCGCCCCCTATTCTCACCCGTTTCCCCGCCACCGACGCGCGCCGACGGCGCGCGGATGATGTTGCTTCAAATCAACGAGACGTTTCTGATCGCCGGAATCCCGCCGTTTCAAATCGCCGTTGACAGGAGCCAAGGATTTCGCCAGACTGCATCCCATCTGCGAGGCTGCCGATCAAGACACGCACCGGGATGCGGGTCCCCTTGATGCATGGGTCCCCATGATGCAGATCCTTCGTGATAACGATGTGGTCCTGCCAACGGATACGGCTCATCGAGCCCCCTTTGCTGGAAAAGGCTACCACGGGCGCTTCGCCGTGGGCGTCGAGCACCCCGACAACAACGCCGCGTTATAGGCGATGTTCATCCGCCAATCCGGGCTTAAGCCTTCAGCCTCGCTATCGGCGAGGTCGCGGTGTACGACTGCCAGAAGGTCGCGCACTTCGCTGCCGCTCGTTTGATGGGGCGTCAGCCAACCGGTGAGCGTTGCTAGCTCTCGCTGCACGGCGCCGTGCGCCGCGCCGGTTTGCCTGACGATCTGGCGGAGGTAGAAGGTCTCCTCCGGGTGACCGTAAAGCCAGCCCAGGACACGGAGGCGCGTCTGCCCAAAGAGCAGAGGTCCAGGTTCCGTCTCTACCCGGCTGGCGCGCGAAGTCGTACTCATTTAGGGTCCAATCGTACTCAGAATGAGTACGGCATCCAAGCCCGACTCCGGGAACAAACGGCAAACCGGCAAACGTCAGCGTCGAGCGAAGCGAATTCTCTGCACCGCTGCATTCGGTAGCTCTGCCGGAACCTCCGGTGGCGCGATCAGGGGGGATTTCGAACGGTCGCGGGCCGCCTCAGACCGCCTGAGATCCGCTACGATCGCCTGGAAATCAAAGTTGAATCGGGCGGCATGCTCATCCCGAACCCGGCGCACCTCTTGGACAATCGAGTCTTCGTGGTTCACGACAAATCTTCGGGTGGGCCGGGCACGAGCCCGTGGATCAGGAAACTGGTATCCAGGTGAATCATCTCGGCTCGCGCCGAAGGGAGGCCGCGTGACGCTCCGCGCGCGCCATCTTCTCCCAGTTCCCGGCAGTCACGCCCGTCAGCTTAAGCGAGCGCTGAAGTTCATCCAGGGCGGCGAGCGCTGTCGGCGTCTCGGAGGCCGAGTCGAGTCGGGCAGCTCGGATCGCCCGCCGCAGAGCTTCGGACTTTGACACTCCCCAGCCGCGGGCCATCTCCTCGAGCGCGCGGACCGTCTCGACGTCGAGGGCATTCTGGCCCTGCTCCGCGACGGCGATATGGTCCTGCCAACGGATACGGCCCATCGAACCCCCCTTGGCACAAGCCAGCCACGAATTATACTAGCTCCATGAGAACTCTTCGAGTCGTCGTATCGGACTCCGAATACCAGACCCTCCAGGAGGTTGCCGAGGCACGGGACCGGTCAGTCGAACAGTTGATCCGGGAGACCATGGCGTCAATCAACGGCGGGATGATCGAGACGGGGAAGACTCTCCGGGACCTGCCTTTACTCCTGGGGCACCGCGCGGTCACAGATCTCCCATCGCGGGCCGATCTCTATGAGGAGGTGTTCTCGCGCGAGGATTCGGACTTGCCGTCATGAGGCGAGGAGTCGACACCAACGTCCTGATCTACGCCCACATGCCAGAGCTGCCGGACCACGTCGTGGTGCGGAGCTTTCTCGTTGATCAACTCGCCCGTGACGAAGTGACCCTCGTCATCACGCCCGGCATCCTCCACGAGTTCGTGCATGTCGTGACGGATGGCCGACGTTTCGACCCGCCGGTCTCCATGACCGACGCTCTCGCCGTGGCCCGGGTGTACCTTGAACATGCAAACGTGGAGTGCATCAGCCTGGATGCCCAGGCGGTTGCCGGTGCCTTCGAGCTTATCGAACGGCATCGACTCGGCAGGAAGAGGATCGCGGACACCCTGTTCGCAGCCTCACTTCTCGGCCATAGAGTCTATGAGCTGATCACCTGCAATCCCGCCGATTTCCGAATCTTCGACGGACTAACTCTGGTCGATCCCAGAGCCGCACGCCCCCTTTGAGCACTTTGAGCGGGTCAGGAAGCGCTTCGCCCTCTCGCGGCTTGCAACGCCGCGTTATAGGCGATGTTCATCCGCCAATCCGGGCTTAAGCCTTCAGCCTCGCTATCGGCGAGGTCGCGGTTTACGACTGCCAGAAGGTCGCGCACCTCGCTGGCGCTCGTTAGATGGGGCGTCAGCCAGCCGTTCCTCTCCCAGTCGGTCAAGTTCATCGGCCCCTCCGAGGACGAACAGATGCGGTTCCCGCAGGATGCTGGTCCATCTCGGCTCGCGCCGGAGGGAGGCGCTTGGGGCGAAGATTCAAGCGTCGGCGGGCGCCGACGGCGGCTCGGGCGGATTCGAATCCGGGTTGTCGAGCAGATGCGAGAGTTCGGCGACCATTCGCGCCACCTCCTGACGGACCTCGCCTGCGAGGATGCACAGCCTCTCTTCCGACGGGTCGAGCGGCGTGTAAGTCGGGGTCCGTTCCAGGTCGCCGAGCCGTTCTTCGATCCCCCGCAAAATGTCTTCGGCCTTCCGCATTTTCCGGTGAACGCTGTCCAGGTACGTCGGTCTCGAACTCATGGTGGAACCTCCGGAGCGATTGCTATGCACGATACCCCGTAAAGGGCGAGGCAGCCTCTCGTAGCGGAGCGCGCCGCCTCGGGTTTGGGTTCCGAGATCAGCCGACCTCGGCCGCCGCCTCGTCCGATCCCCTGCCAAACAACCGCCCGACCCGCCGCCCGAGCCGCTGGAACAGTCGCGCCTCCACCAGATCGTCGAACAGGCTATAGGCGACCGGGGTGCCGATCAGGGTGAGCAAGAGGGCGAGCGTCTGTCCGCCCATGATCACCGAGCCGATCGCCCGGTTGGTGCCCGCTCCCGTGCCGCTCGATGCGACCAGCGGCACCATGCCGGCGACGAAGGCGAGCGTGGTCATCAGGATCGGCCGCAGCCGGTCGCGGTTCGCTTCGCGGATCGCCTCGGCGCGGGGGAGACCGTGGGCGCGCAGTTGGATCGTGTGGTCGATCTGGAGGATGCTGTTCTTTTTGACGATACCGAACAGCACGAGCACGCCGAGCGCCGAGAAGATGTTGAGCGACTGACCGAGGAAGATCAGCGAGAAGAGCGCGAACGGCACGGTGAGTGGCAGCGCGAGCAGGATGGTCACCGGATGCAGCCAGCTCTCGAACTGGGCGGCGAGAATCATGTACATGAAGACGATCGAGAGCAGGAACGCGAGCGCGAAGTTTTTGGCCGCCCGGCCCTGTTCGCGCGAGCGACCGGTGAAGCCGTACGAGTAGGCCGGCGGCATGTTCAACCGCTGGGCCGCAGCCGAGAGGCCGTCGATCACGATCTGCGACGATGAGCCGGGGAGCGTGCCGGCATAGAGCAACACCTGGCGGCGGCGGGCGATCCGGTTGATCAACGACGGGCCGGTGCCGGGGGAGAGTTGGACCACGTCGCCGAGCGGCACGGTGCCGATCTTGCCCGAAGGGATCTCGGCGAGCGCGATCCCCGCCGCGTCGCGCCGGGCGCTTGGCTCGGCGCGGACGTGGACCTCGTACTGCTCTCCCGCTTCGGTGTAGGTGGTGACCTCTTGGCCGCCGACCAGCACGTTCATCGTCGAGGCGATGTCCTCCACCCGAACGCCCAAGTCCGAAGCCTTCGCCCGGTCGATCCGCGCGCCGAGTTCCGGCTTGCCGACGATCAGGTTCGAGTCGGCATCGACCACCCCGGGCATGGCTTTCAGCTCGGCCATCAGCTGCTGCGAGTAGCGGCTCAACCGGTCGAGGTCGGGGCCGCCGATCCAGAATTGGATCTCGGCGTTGTTGCCGCCGCCGAACGCCGAGATCGGCTCGACCGAAGTGCGCAGGCCGAGCTTCCGGTACTGGGGAAGCACCTGCTCGCGCACCTTGGACATGACGGCGAACTGATCGGCTTTGCGCCGGTCCACCGGGAGCAGACGAACGTAGACCTGGCCGAGGTTCTTGGTCACCTGCGGGTCGTCGCCGATCGTCACCACGGTCGCTTCGACCTCCGGAAACTTGCGCACCTGGGCCGCGATCGATTCGACAATCGTCTTCGTGGTGGCCAAGCTCGATCCTTCCGGGGCGCGCACGTTGACTCCGAACTGCGACTCGTCATCGAGCGGCAGGAAGTTCTTGTCCACGCGCTGGAACAACGGCACGGTCGAGGCGAACACCGCGAGCATCACCAGGACGACCGCCCAACGGTGGCGCATCGAATGGTCGAGCAGCCAGAGGTAGGCGCGCTCGATCCGCGCGTAGAAGCCGCTCTCGCGCGTGCTCCCCTTGGCCTTCTCTCCGGCCGCTTTCTTTCCTTCGTTGGCGCGGATCCAGCGCGAACAGAGCATCGGCGTGAGCGTGAACGAGACCAGGAGTGAAACCGCGATCGCGCAGGCCATCGTGATGCCGAACGAATACATGAAGCGGCCGACGATGCCGCCCATGAACGCGACGGGCAAGAAGACCGCGATCAGCGACAGGGTGGTCGCGAGGACCGCGAGGGTGATCTCTCCCGTGCCGGCGGACGCCGCCTCGCGCGGGGTCATTCCTTTCTCTTCGATGAAGCGGAAGACGTTCTCGAGCACGACCACCGCGTCGTCGATCACGATGCCGACCACCAGCGCGAGCGCGAGCAGGGTGATGACGTTCAACGTAAAACCGAACCAGGCCATCGCGGCGAACGCGGCGATCAGCGAGGTGGGGATCGCGACGGCGGAGATCAACGTCAGGCGGAAGCGGCGCAGGAACAGAAGGACGATCAACGCCGCGAACAGCGAGCCGAGCACCAGGTGCTCTTGCACCGCATCGACCGCCGCGGTGATGTAGTCCGACTGGTCGCGAACGATGTCCATCTTCCAGCCGGCAGGGAGTTGGGAGCGCAGCTGCTCCAGCCGGTCCTTGACCCCGGCGATCACCTCGACCGTGTTCAATCCCGACTGCTTGCGGATCTGGAGCACGACGGCCGGCTTGCCGTCGACACTCGCCAGGGTCTCGGGCTCGGCGGTCGAATCTTCCACCCGCGCGACATCGCTCACCTTGACGGAATACCCGGCGCGGTTCGCGATCGGGATATCGCCGAACGCCGCGGGCGACGCGACGCGGCCGTAGGTGCGGAGCGTCAGGTCGCGCAGCCCCTGTTCAACCTGGCCGCCGGGGATCTGCACGTTCTGCCCTTCCAGACCGCGGACGACGTCCGAGACGGTCAAGCCGATCGAGGCGAGCTTGCCCGGATCGGCGATGACGTTGATCTGGCGCGCCCGGCCGCCCAAGATGCGCACCTGGCCTACCCCTGAGATCGATTCGAGCTGGCGCTTGAGCGTCTTGTCGGCGAACTCGGTCAGCTCGCGGATCGCGACCGGGCCGGCGAGCGCGATCGACAGGACCGGAGAGGCGTCCGGATCGATCTTCTGGATGATCGGCGGATCGGCGCTCTGGGGCAGCTCGCCGAGCACCGTGTTCACCCGGTCGCGCACCTCCTGGGCCGCCACGTCGCCGTCCTTTTCGAGCACGAACGAGACGATCACCTGCGACGTCCCTTCCGACGAGATCGAGATCAGCTGATCGATGCCGCTGATCGTGTTGACCGCCTCTTCGATCTTGTCGGTGATCTCGGTCTCGATGTCTTCCGGGCCGGCGCCGACCAGGCGGGTGTTGATCGTCACAGTCGGGAAATCGACTTTCGGGAATCGATCGACACCGAGCTTGCCGTAGGCGAACAGCCCGACCACCACCAGCGACAGAATCAGGACCGACGCAAAGACCGGTCGGCGGATGCACAGATCGGCCAGGCGATTCATCGCACGGCCCCGGGTGTCACTCCCGCGACTCCCTGCGCACCCAAATCGAGCGTCACGCGGGCGAACAACCCGGGCTTTAGGCGCCCGTCGGCGTTCTTGAATTCAGTTTCGATCGCGACCGTGCGGGTGGCCGATTCGACCACGCCGCCGATCGTCTTCACCCGGCCGCGAAACGTCTCGCCCGGGTAGGGATCGACACTCGCTTCGACCTCTTGGCCAATCTTTACGTGGCCCAAGTAGCGCTCGGGGAGGCGAAAGCGGAGCTTGAGCGGCGAGGTCTGGACGATCACGAACGCGACCGTCGCTTCACCCATCCGCTCGCCGACATCGGTGCGCTTCTCGGCGACCACACCGTCGATCGGCGAGCGGAGGACGGCATCCTCCAGGCGCTGGCGCGCGAGGTCGCGGGTCGCTTGGGCCGCGAGCACCGCGGCGTCGGCTCCGGCGGCGGCGGATTCCGCGCGGTCGAAGGCGGCCTGGGCCACACTCCCTTTGGCGAGCAGCTCGCGCTTGCGCCTGAAGTCCCGCTTGGCATCGCCCGCGGCGGCGGCGGCCCGCGCCACCTCGGCGGCCGAGCGCTCGACTTCGAGCGCCAGATATTGGGTTTCGAGCGTGAGCAGCGGCTGTCCCCTCTTGACCCGCGCTCCTTCGTCCACATACATCTTGCCCACCCGGCCCGGCATGCGCACCGCCAGCTCCGACTGAACGGGCGAGACCAGCTCGCCGGTCGCGGCGACGCTCGTCGCTCCGGCGGCCGGTTCGGCGGTTGCCGGAACTCCCTCGGCGGCGGCCGGTCCGGCCGGTCCGGCCGGGGCGATTCCGGCGATCGTCTCGACGTCCGAAGGGAGTGCCGGCGTTGCTGCGGGCGCCGCTTGCTGGTTTGGCGTTGCTTGCGGGTTTGGCGCCGCGGCGGGTTTGCCGCCGCAGGCGAAAGCGAAGAGGAGGAGACCATAAGAGAGCAGCGAGAGCGAAGAGCGGTTCATCGGGCGTCCTCCAGGAATAGATTTTTGGCCAGCAGGCCGGCCGCGGCCCAGACCTGAAGCTCCGCGAGATCGCGGTCGAGCTCGGATATGGCGACCGCGCGGCGCGCCTCGGCGAGCGAGATTTCGGCCACCCGGACGTCGAGCGAAGTCAGCTCCTGGGCGCGGTAGAGCTCGTCGGCCTGTTGGTATTCCGCTTGCGCCGCGGCTTTCTGTTCGAGGGCGAGGGCAAGATCGGCGTCGGCGGCGTCGAGCGAGGCGACCGCCCGGCGGACCTCTTCGCGCACCGTGCGGCGCACCGCTTCGAGTTCGAGCTCCGCCTGGTGCAGGCGCTCCTTGGCGATCGCGACCTTCGCTTTCACCTCGCCCCCTTGATAGAGCGGGACGCTCAAGCGGAAGCCGAGAAAGCCGTATTGGTCGAGCGGAAACGACGAGCGTTGCTTCAACCAGGCGCCGTCGGCGGTGAGCACCGGCAGGAGCGCGCCCTTCTGCTTCTTCACTTCGAGCCGGGCGATCTCGACCGCGGTCATCGCGCGGGCCACTTCCGGCCGCGACGCTTCGACCTCTCCGAGCAGCGCCTGCTCGGTCGGCCGTTGGGGCAGAATCCGCCCCGGTTCGGTCGGCGCGAGCGGCACGTCGAGCGCCAGATCCTCGCGCAGCCGGCTTAGGGCGCGCGCCCGCTCCAGGCGCGCCTGCGCCAAGCGCCGCTCCGCCCCCTTGATGTCGGTCTCGGCGCGGAGCAGATCGACCCGCGTGGTCTCTCCGGCATCGAAGAACGTTTGTGCCTGGTCGCGCCGTGCGGCGGCGAGGCCGACGCTCTGGTTCTCGACCTCGATCAGCGCATCGGCACGCACCACGGCGAGGTAGTCGGCGGTCACCGCCAGCAGCAGCCGATCGCGCACCGAGGCGAAGCCCGAACGGGCGATCAGAACCCCCAGACGCGCCTGGTCGAGCGCCCGGCGTTCACGGTTCCCGGCGAAGATCGGTTGGGCCAAAGTCAGGCGGTAGCTCCAATCCTCGCCGGGCAGGATCGTCCGCTTGTCCGCCCCCGAGCCGAAACTCGCCTCCTCGCTGTTGAGCACGTAGCCGCCCGAGATGCCGATCTTGGGCAGCACCGCCGAGAGCAGCGCCCGCACCTGGGTCTTGGCCGAGGAGGCCTCGATCTCGGCGCGGCCGAGCGTTGGATTCGCCTCGATCGCCCGGCGAAGCGCCTCGGCCAGCGTGATCGGCCGGGGAGCGAGGGCGGGGAGCAGGGCCGGTGCGAGGGGTGCCGGCGCGAGGGGTGCCGGCGGCCCGTCCGCCAAAGCGGAGCCGCAAGAGACCCCCGCGAGCACGACGAGGGCGCCCATAAAAGCCCGGCGCGGCGCGAGTTGGAAAAGGGCACGACGGATCAAAGGCGACTCGCTTTCGAGGGGATGAGTAGAAGGCCGAACGGATTGCGACCGGCGGGTTTATGTAACGTAGCTTACATTACGGCCGAGGGTCAAGAAGCAACGCCCTGGGTCGATGGGCGCCCATCCGACCGCACCCGTGTCAACCCTACGCACCAACGCAAGCCCCCGCGCGCATCGACACACGTGCCGCGAACGGCCACGGCCCGGAGAAGAGATAGAATAGCCACGAATGCCGCCCGAACACTCCGCTCTCGCCGCCCCGGTCTTTCTGCTTGCGATGCCGCAGGTGCTCGATCCGTTCTTCCATCGCAGTGTGGTCCTGTTGGTCCATCACGACGACCTGGAGGGGAGTTTCGGCTTCATCGTGAACCGGCCGACCGCCATCCGGGTGACCGAAATCCTCAAGGGGATGGAGGTCGGCTGGAGCGGCAAGAACAACGCCCTCGCCTATTTTGGCGGGCCGGTGCAGCCGCAGACCGGCACGGTTCTGTTCCAGCCCGAACCGGACGCCAAGTCGGAGGGTGAGGTGGTCGCCGACTCGTCGAGCGAGGTGGTGCCGGGTCTCTCGATCACCCAGCATGTGGGCGACCTAGAGCAGCTCGCCCTCACCCCGCCGGATCGCTTCCGTCTGTTTCTCGGCTACGCCGGATGGGGCGCGGGCCAGCTGGTGGAAGAAATTTTGCGCAACGATTGGCTGACCGCTCCTGTTTTGAGCGACCTGGTCTTCTCCGGCGAGCCGGACGAGGTCTGGGCGGCGGCCGTGCGTTCGGTCGGCGTCGATCCCGCAACGCTCCCTTCGTGGACCCCTGCGGGCAGCGAGCAGGCGAACTGACCGGTGATGCGCACCGAACGGCAGAGCTCGGCGGGTGGCCTGGTGGTCGAGGCGGGGCAGATCCTCCTGATCTCGACCCGCAGCGGGCGCCGCTGGCAGCTGCCCAAGGGGCACATCGAGCCGGGGGAGACTCCCGAACAGGCGGCGGTGCGCGAGATCCGCGAGGAGACCGGGGTCACCGGGCGGATCGTGGCCCCGCTTCCGGGGGTCGAGTATTGGTACGTCGAACGCGGATTGGCGCGGATCCACAAGACGGTGGACTACTTCCTGCTCGATTACGTTGGCGGCACCACCGAGGATTTCGACGCGAGGGAGGTCTCCGGCGCCTCTTGGTTCTCCTGGGACGAAGGGATTTCCCGCCTGAGCTTCGATAACGAGCGGCAGGTGGTCACACTCGCCCGCGAGGTGCGCGAGCAGGGCCGGGTCGATCCCGGTTTGAGTAAGATCCGAATTCCGGCCGGAACGGTCTATTCGCAGCTTGCCGTGGCTCCGGAGCGCCCGGAGCCTTCCGATCCCGAACGCGCCGAGTTCGGTGCAATCCCCGCCCATGCAATCCAGGAGAACGACGGATGAACCTACTCGTACGCGCCGCTCTGCACATCGCGGTCAACGCTTTGGCACTCTACCTCGCCGGCCAGTGGATTCCGGGGATCTACGTTTCCGGGGGCTGGCAGACGCTCGCGGTCGCGGGCCTCGTGCTCGGCCTGATCAACCTGATCATCAAGCCGATCGTGAAGCTCCTGTCGTTGCCGCTGATCTTCCTGACGCTCGGCCTGTTCTATCTGGTGATCAACGGGCTGATGCTTCTGCTCGCCGCCTACCTGCTCGACAGCGTACGGATCGACGGCTGCATGCCGGCGATTCTAGGCGGGGTTCTGGTCGCGGTCGGCAACTGGTTCGTCGGCCTGTTCGGCGGCAGCGGCAAAGAGTAGGCGATGCCGGATCTTACGAAGGTCGCCGTCATCACCGGCGCGTCCGCCGGGTTCGGCGCCGCGACCGCCCGCGCTCTGGCTGCCGCCGGCTTTTCGGTGGTGCTCGGCGCCCGCCGTTTCGACCGGATCGAGCGGCTGGCCGATGAACTCGGCGGTCGGGCGCTCCCGCTCGACGTGACCTCGACCCCGAGCGTCGCCGAGTTCGCGGCGCAGATTCCCGCGGTTCACCTGTTGGTCAACAACGCCGGTCTCTCGCTCGGGCTCGACCCGATCGAGCGGGCGAACGAAGTGGATTGGCAGACCATGTTCGAGACCAACGTGATGGGCGTCCTGCGCCTCACCCGCGCGCTGCTGCCCAAACTCGAAGCGTCGGGTGACGGGCACGTGATCGACATCGGCTCGACCTCCGGCTTCGAGACCTACCCGGGGGGCGCCGGCTACACGGCCTCCAAGCACGCGTTGCGCGCATTCACCAAAACGCTCCGCCTGGAGCTGATCGGCCGGCCGATCCGGGTGACCGACATCTCGCCCGGCCTCGCGGAAACCGAGTTCTCCCAAGTTCGCTTCGGCGGCGACACGGAAAAAGCCAAGGCCCCCTACCGAGGGATGACGCCCCTATCCGCAGAAGATATCGCCGACTGCGTGGTCTGGGCGGCCACCCGGCCGGCGCACGTCAACATCGACGAGATCGTGATCCGCCCGCTCGACCAAGCGACCGCGACACTCGTCCACCGCCGGGTTTGAGACCGCCCCGGGCGCTCGCCGCGCGAGATCTACACCGAGATCAACTCGCGTTTCTTGGTCCGGCAGGGGACCTCAGTCCCCGATCACCACCTTGCCCAACCCAAAGACCGCCCCTTTGCCCACGTGGAGCACCTCGGACCGGTCCCAACGACAGTGCGAGCAGGTGAGCCATCGACCTCGCCGAGCCAAAGCACAACGCAAACCGAATTGACGAGCTTTCGAGCGATAGGTGTACCAATAAGCGCGCGATCGCAACAAGCTGCTTCCGGGGTAGGAAGGGTCGATCTCAGCCGATCGTTGACCGCCCTTCGGCCATTCCCCAACCTGTTACGCGAGATTGGAGGGCGGCAGGGGGGCATGAGGTGGAAGCCCTCAGCCGGTCTGTGGCTGCGGTTCTACGTTTCGGCGCTTGGGGTCCACGCCCCGAAGTCCCGACAGGCTTCAAGGTCGGCCTGATTTCTGCCGAGCTCCAGTTGCAGCTCGCTTTGCTAACTGACGTTTGGCCAGGAGCGGTTGTTCTGAGCCCTTTCGCCGCGCTAGGATCGCTCTGGTTTAGGATCTATTCCGAGCCCAATGCACCTAAGCGGGACGAAGGGCAGGACGACATGAAAGAGGGTTTCGTTGTCGAGTCGAAGCAATCGCATTCTGCCGGGGGCTCCCCTCCGACATTGGCCCGCCGTAGTTATCCGAAGAACCCGATCGGCCTCATATCGCTGTTCGTGTTCTTCACGGAGGTCATTGCAACAGTTACCCTTGGAATGCTGTCTCACGCCCAGTCGCCCTTTGTCGGTCCCCTGGTGGCGTTTCTCATCGTCTTCCCTAGTGGCGTTGCGCTTCTGTTCTTTGCGACTCTGTGGTTCAAGCGCGAGATTCTCTACGGCCCATCTGACTTCGAGAGCGACTCCAGCTTTATCGGCTTGATTGAGCGTGTCGAGCGTGTCGAAGTGCGACAGCAGGCGGCACAAATTGATCCACGGGGCGCTGCGGAGAGCGCGATCCAGATTATTGGCAAGCTCTCGATAGCGAGAGACTACGAAGCGGCTATTGGTCTCGGCAAGGCGTTCCTAAAGGTTAACCGCTACGAGACGGCTCTTGAAGCATTCATGGTGGTACGTACACTATCGCATTCCACAGAGATCGGCCTCCGGCTCACGAGCTATGTGGCCTATAGTCTTATCGGTCTTAGAGACTATCCTGGCGCACTCGCAGAGCTTCGGCGTCTCGAACGAGATGACAGAGACCGCGCCCGCCGTTACTGGCCCGCCCTCGCACGGGCCTATGTGCACTTTCACGCCGGCGAATTGGATGCGGTCGAGGAGTGGTTTTCGATCGCGATGGTCGATCCTGAGGCTCGAGAGTTCGGCTCACTCGCTGCGAAGCTGTATCCAGAGTTCCAGACCCGTTTCGGCATACACCCGCCCACACGTGCATCGTCCATCGCCACCGAAGGCGGCACTCATTGACTTCAGTGTACGTGTTCGCGGACTGCGACGGCGTTCGGCGTCACATTGATGGGCTTCTGCTATCGGCGAAGCTTGAGGAGGTCCGAGAGTTCTCCAGCCGCCTGGATGCGGCACTCAAGAAGTGTGGCGAGAACGCGAAGAGCCTCTTGGCGGCAGACGTAATCGTCGCGGGGGGAGACGATCTCTTGCTGATGATCCCTGCTGAGAAATACATCTTTGATCTTCTGGAAAAGGTCATCAGAACGTTGGAGCGCGACGCGGGTCTACCTGTGTCGGTTGGCATCGGACCAACGATCGAGGTTGCCTATATCAACCTCGCGAGAGCTAAAGCTAAGGGGGCCGGCCGCGTGGGTGGAGGCACCCGCTAATCCGCTATTGGCGGCCAGCCGCTCAAACGAAGAAGACTTTAGACAGTTACGACCGCCTGGTATATTGGCTGACGTGCGGCGGTTCTGATACGCCCCGCAAAGCTCTCCCGCGGGCCGGCGAAGCATTTCCGGGATGGCGTGAACCGCTCACCTGGCCTCGCGTAGCCGGTTCAGCCCCCGACCCAAGAGAGTCTCCTGTAGGCTTTTCATCCGTAAATCCTCGCACTACCCCTAGGCGAGGAGGCGATCGACCTTACCCCCTCTCGGTTGGCCCCGGGCGCCCTCATCCTCAAAACCCCCCTCTCTCGGCCCGTACCCGGGACGAGCCGAGAGAGAGGGATGAGACAGATGGGAGAGGATTACGGCTGGTTCGCCGCGGGGGTCGCCGACACCGGTGTCATGCCCGGGTTTTCCCCCTTCTTCTTGCGCACCGGCGGGCGGCGCGGACGGAAGCCGTACTTGAGCAGCATCTCGCTGGTGAAGCCGTAGTTGAACTGCAGGCCGGCACCGAGCCGGCCGCGGATCTTGTCGCCGCGCTTGACCAGATCGCTGAGCGCGACGTTGTTGTTCTGCGCTTCGGCGCGCAGTGCGTCCTGCTTGTAGGTGAGATCACGGGCTTCGATCAGCACCGCCTTCAGCTCGGCGAGCGTGGCCGTAAGATGCGGGCTGTCGGCGACCGAGGGTTCGAGGTTGTTGACCAGCGTGTCCCAGCGCGCGACGCGCTCGGCGTTTGAATTTCCGGATGCGGCCATGACGAATCTCCTTGTCGAATCGTTGGTGCTGCATGGGTTGGACGACGTTGAGGGCACGGGATCGCCGAGTGGGGCGGCGGCGGGGGACCACGGGCGACTTCGGGCCACGGTGGTGATCGTTGAAGCCTCGGATGGAAGCCGTAGAATCTCCATTGGAAGCCGTAGACGTTCCATTGGGCGCCGTAGACGGCCATTTGGGGGAGATAGAACTTCCATTGGGCGAGATCTGCCGCCGTTTGGGCGAGATAGAACGTCGATTGGGGGACGTAGACCGCCGTTTGGGCGAGATAGAACTTCCGTTGGGCGAGATGAGCGATCGTTTGGGAGCCGTAGAACGTCCATTGGGGGACGTAGAAACCTGATTGGAGGCCATCGGAAAGAGAATGGGCTCCGATCGGCGTTCTATCTCCCCCAAACGACGTTCGAAGCGCTCCAACGGATGTTTCATCTCTCCCAAACGACGACCGAAACGCGCTCGCGGGCGTTCCAGCTCCCCCAAACGACGACCGAAATGCGCTCGCGACCGTTCGGTCTCCCCCAAACGAAGCTCGGATCACGCCGACGGCCGTTCCAGCTCTCCCATCCGACCGTTCGGGCGCTCCAACGGATCGGTCGGCTCGGCCAACGAAAGCTCCGATTCGCCCTGGCTGGTTTGGGGTGCTGATTCGGATCGTCATGTCCCGTCCTTCGTGTCTCGGGCGTGGGTTCGTTCCCACGCCCCAGACCTTACGAAAACGGAATCTGGCAAATCTAGTGCTTTTTGAGACATACACCCTTGGTCTCGAAATGGACTAGATTTCGCCCCATCGTCTGGTGTATAAGCAGCGGCCTTTTTTTGGAGGCGGGCATCGGAGGGCGGGGTCCGAACGTCCCTGATCCGTCAGGAGGGATTGCGACAACCGGTAGGGGCGGACCTGTGTGTCCGCCCTCGAAACGCGCGAACCGTGTGGAAACGATGGGCATCGGCTTGCCAGGTTTCACCCCCGGCGGCGGAAGCCTGGGGGGTGACAGCGGACCCGAAGGTGTGTATCGTACGGCCTGGGCAAAAACCGTACCAGTTTTCGAGACCTCTTCGCCATTTTGGCACCCAGGTTCCGAAAACGGCCGTAAGTTCCTTGACAATCAAAGCTTTGCGAGCCACCACGGCGAGCAAAAACGAAGCACGGACGAGCGAAAGCCAGGCGTATGTCGATAGGTTCCGAAAATCGCCCTTGTAACCCCCTGATTCAGAAGGGGTTGCGGAGGGCGGGGTCCGAATGTCCCTGATCAGTCAGGAGGGATTGCGACCATTGCTGAATTGCTTTTACTGCAAGCATTGATACTCCGTCCGAATGTCCCTGATCAGTCAGGAGGGATTGCGACGGCGACCGCCAGAAGTCGAGGGCGATGGGGTAGAAAGCTAGTCCGAATGTCCCTGATCAGTCAGGAGGGATTGCGACACAGCAGAGAGGCGTGGGAAGAAGGTCTGTGCAGCAATGGTCCGAATGTCCCTGATCAGTCAGGAGGGATTGCGACGGAATCGGAACCCCAGGAAGCCCCGCAAGCTCTTCAGGGTCCGAATGTCCCTGATCAGTCAGGAGGGATTGCGACCTGCACAGTCATCTCCACGGCTCCGGTCCAGGAGTCGGGTCCGAATGTCCCTGATCAGTCAGGAGGGATTGCGACGACCATGATCTCCTGGCCAGGGACGAGAACATAATCCGCGTCCGAATGTCCCTGATCAGTCAGGAGGGATTGCGACGTTCTTCCGACATCGCTCCGACCGCGGAAAATGTGGCCCCGTCCGAATGTCCCTGATCAGTCAGGAGGGATTGCGACGAAATAAGAGCCACCCCGCAGGCCCAAAAATAAAACTTGTCCGAATGTCCCTGATCAGTCAGGAGGGATTGCGACCAGCATGACCCACACCGCGAGATTGGTGAGAACACCAACGTCCGAATGTCCCTGATCAGTCAGGAGGGATTGCGACTGCGGTCCACCCTCGATCACCACCCGAACGCTCGGCGGCGTCCGAATGTCCCTGATCAGTCAGGAGGGATTGCGACTCTTCCCTGCCAAACGCCAAGGGGCTGGTGTCTCCCAAACGTCCGAATGTCCCTGATCGATCAGGAGGGATTGCGACGACCGGTAGGGGCGGACCTGTGTGTCCGCCCTCGAAACGCGCGAACCGTCCAGCAAGATTTACCAACCGTTTATCAGGGCGGCGCCCGTCCCGTAGGGACGGTGTAACCTAGCGAGTGATTTCAATCACTCGCGGTCTTTCGGCCGACGCGTGTCAACGGCGATTTGAAACGGCGGGATTCCGGCGATCAGAAACGTCTCGTTGATTTGAAGCAACATCATCCGCGCGCCGTAGGCGCGCGTCGGTGGCGGGGAAACGGGTGAGAATAGGGGGCGAAAGGAGCCCGGCCGCGACGAGCCCCTAGTCCGGCAAGACACATTGCTCCCCGCGGCCGGCGGCCTGAGGCAGACGACACCCCCGGCTGGATGAAGTAT
>JANNIH010000164.1:0-53328 GCA_031404815.1 Holophagales bacterium
GATCATCGCCCATGAGATCAAGAATCCGCTCACCCCGATCCGTCTCTCCACCGAGCACCTGCGCGAGGTGTGGAAGCGCGACCGGGAGCACTTCGAGCCAGTCTTCGAGCGCTGCACGACGAACATCCTGGCGCAGGTGGACGAGCTGCGGCAGATCGCGCTCGAATTTTCCACCTACAGCTCGATCCCGCGCATCGATCCGTCGCCGGCCGACCTGGTCGCCGCCATGGGCGAGCTGATCGAAGGTTACCGCGCGGCGCCGCCGCCGGGTGTCGAGGTGGTCTTCGAGCCGCACGTCGAGGCCCTCCCGGCGCGGTTCGACGCCCGGCTCTTAGGGCGTGCCGTGCGCAACCTGATCGAAAACGCGATCCGCGCCTCCGCGGGTGGCGGGCGCGTCACCCTCCGCCTCGAAGCCCAGGGTTCACGCGCCCGAATCGCGGTGCTCGACGAAGGGCCGGGGGTGGCGCCCGAGCTGCTGCCGCGGATCTTCGATCCCTATTTTTCGACCCACGACACCGGAACCGGTCTCGGCCTGCCGATCGCCCGCGGGATCGCCGAAGAGCACGGCGGCGAGATCGCGGCGAGAAACCGCACCGAGGCGGAGGGACGGCGGGGTCTCGAAGTGGCGATCATGCTGCCTGCGGAAGCCGGATGAGCCGGGGTTCGCGATCGCGGACCGGCCCCCCGGCGGTTCATTCAGGGCGGAAAGGGCGCGAGCGGTGGGCCGCCTTGGACCATGTTGAAGAACCGCCGGAGGTCGCCGGGCCGGATCTCTCGCATCATCAGATACTCGGCGTGCCGGTGGGGGTTTAGAAGATCGAGGCGGATGGCCCAGAGTGGACGGATTTCACCCGGCAGCACCCCGTAACGGAAATCACCGATCGAAGGCCGGCCGGTTGGGTCGCCGGGGAGCGACATCAACCAGCCGTCGGAGAAGTGGCGGAACCGTTCGATATCGAGCGCGGCGGTGCTCGCCGGGTCGAGCGCGGGCAGGTCGCGGGCGCGGTCGAAAAGCGGCGCGCTTTCTACGGGACTCACTTTGTCGGCACCGAGCCAGCCGGGTCGGAGGGCCGCGACGAAGAGCCGGTCGCCGCTTTGCCACACTCCCCGCCAGAGCAACGGGTTGAACAGCGTCGGCTTGGCGCCACCTCGTTCAACCTCATGACCTTCGCGGGCGGCGACGCGGGCAAGGAGCGCGTCGGCCCTCTCGCGCTGCATCCAACCGAGACAGATCCAGGCCAAAATCCAGACCAGCGCCGCCCGGCCGAGCCAGGCCGAGCGCCGTTTCCAGGCCCAGACGGCAAGCGCCAAGGCCGGCAGAGTGAGGCCAGGATCGATCACCGCCACCAGGTTCCAGGCGATGCGGGCCTGCGAAAAGGGCCAGAGCAAGCGGGTGCCGTACGTGGTGCAGGCATCGAGAAGGCCGTGCGTGCCGTAACTGACGGCGAGCCAAAGCCAGACTTTGCCAGAGGAGAGTTGCGGCAGCCCCGATCGCCGCCTGAGCCAAGGCAGCCACGGCCAGAGCAGGGCGAGAAAGATCGTAGCGGCGACCGGGACGAAGGCGAGGGCGTGCGTAAAGTGGCGGTGGTAGTCGAGGAAGAGCAGAGGGTCTTCGGTGGACTTGATGAAGACGTCGAGATCCGCCAGCGTTCCAGCCGCAAACCCCAGCACCGCCGCCAGCCGCTGCTCGCCACGCCGCGCCAGGCTTTGTACCGCCACGGCGCCCAGCAGGCCTTGGGTCAGAGGGTCCATAGAGAGCTGGCATGTTACCAGCGCCGCGATCTCCCGACTCGGTGGCCAGAGGGACGGTTCGACGCCCCCGAAGCAAATCGGCCATCGACCTCCCGTGAAACGGCTCCGAAATGCGATAGCTTCTTAGGCGATGAGCTCTCGTACCCGCAGCGTCGTGGTCGTCCTAGCCTGCTGGGCCGGCCTGTTCTGGCCGGCGCGAGCCGAACCGGGCTGGTTGCCGCCGCAGAAGTTCGATGATGCCCGATGGGGATCTTGCCCCTCGGTCGCGAGCGCCGGCGAAAACGTGCTCGTCGTCTGGCCCCGCTACCCGGATCTCGCGGCACGCTGGCGTTTGGCCGATGGTGCTTTCGGGCCGGTTCGTAGATTGGCCGGCGCGTCCGGCAGCTGCCCGGCACTCGCTTTGGGCGCGAGCGGCCGGGCGGCGGTGGCTTGGTCCGACCAGACGGTCGGGTTTTTCGGCGAGTTTCATTTCTACGGCGTCTACCTGAGCGTTCTCGACGGCGCGGATTCGCCGGTTTCGGAGCCCGTACATTTCGCCGCGGAAGAGGAGTTGGTTGCGCCGCCGGTGGTGGCGGTCTCTCCAGGCGGTGAAGTCCTGGTCGCTTGGATTTCTTACCTGCCGCCGCTCGACTACGACCGATTCGTGGTCAAGGCCCGCGTCCGGTCGATCTCCGGGCGTTGGGGGCCGATCAGGACCCTGACCGACGATTCCTACCGGGCGTACGATCTGGCGGTGGTCTACGCGGCGGACGGCACGGCGATCCTGGTTTGGACGCGATATGACGAAGCGGCACGAACCGCGCGAATCGAGCGGGTGGAGAAGGCGACCGGCGGGCCGTTCGGCCCGATCCGCCCGGTCTCGGCGACGGTGCCGTTCTGGTATCTGTTCTTGGGCGGGCATCCCCAAGTGGCAACGAGCCCCGACGGTTTTGTCGCGATCGGCTGGTTCGAAGCGTTCGATCGGATCACCCGGATTCGAATCCGCCCTCCCGGCGGTTCGTTCCAACCGGCGCTCCCGCCGCTTCGGCAGGCCCCCTTTCTGAGTGCGCTCGCGCTGGGGAGCGGGGGGAAAGTGCTCCTGGCCGGGATCGAGTACCGACCTCGGGAGCCCGGCGGCGCCTTTACCCGCCTGAGCAGCCGCTCGATCGACCCGGTCACCGGGGAGATCTCGGACTACAGCCTGACGGGGTGGATACCGGAATACAACGAGATCGCCGGAACCGTGATGACCTCGGACGGCGACGCGATCGTCCTGATGCGGTTGTACGGCCGAGGTAAAGGGGCACTCTTTGCACGTCGCCTGAAGCCAGGTGCCGGGCGCTTCGAGCGGGTGGAGTTGATCTCACCACCGCCGCCGCCGTATCCCAGCCTGCCGTCGGTCGCAGTCGACACCACCGGCCGGGTCTACGCGCTGTTTTCGACCTTTGACCCTTCTCCTTACCTCTTCAGGATAGAACTCGCCGAGTATTCGCCGGCTCCGCGACCGTCCCACGGAACCTCGAAGGAGCCCGACTCCTCGCTCCCCTCGGAGGTGCCGACCGGAGGGACGGCGTGGCCTTGAAGTTGCGTTTAGCTGCCGGCGGAAGGCGGTTGGGCGGGTGTAGAGAGAAGGCTGATCACACCCGGAACACCTTCATCACCTCGTCGCCCAAGTGGTTGATGACCTTGACGGCGATGCGCCCCGACCCGGGTTTGTCGAACGGGCGGGAGGTGTCGCTGTGGAGGGTCGCCCAGGCGGCTTCGTCGATCTCCGCCTTGAGGGTGGTCTTGAGCGCTTTGTAGGGATCGTTGGCGCCGAGGAAGTAGGCGTGGCGGACGAAGAAGCTCTCTTCGTTGTAGTCGGTATCGATGAACCAGCAGGCGATCCCTTCGGCGCCGTCGCTTCGCACTTCGCCGGTGTTCGGGTGGAAGACGTCTACGCCGTTGATCTTGACTTGGACCTGGCCGTCGGCACACGGCAGGATGTCGATGTCGGGTTCGCCGAAGATGACGAAGAGGTTTCCCTTGCCGGTGTTCTTCAAGTCGCCGGCCATGTGGAGATCGGCATTCATCCGCGCCTTGAGCACGGGGATGCGGCCGAGCTTGTTGAATTCGGAAGCTTGGGCCTCGTAGTTGAACGCGCAGGCGATCAGCACGTCGAAATCGGCATCGCCCGCCTCGCGCGCTGCGGCGGCCAGGTCGGGCCGGGTGACGGTGCCGAATTCGGGGCCGATGAAGATGGCGGCGCGCTTCTCGGTTTCGGCTTCGAGGTAGCGCCCTTCGGCGCAGACGAGGTTGCCGGGCCAGGGGACCAGGGAGGTGAAGGCGATCCGGTCTTCCTTGTGTGCCTGCTGGACGCCGGAGGTCTTCAGATTCTCAAGGATCATGGTGGCGAAGTCGCGCGTCTCGCCGTGGCGCCCTTCGGCCCGTGCGACCGGGTCGATCAGCTCGTCGTTCTCGTCGACGCTCAAGACCCGGTGCGGGGAGAGGCTCTCGACGGTGAACGGCCCGGCCACGCGAACGGTCTTTTTGTCCTCGTACGGCTTGTCGTAGAGGTATTCGGTATCGGCGTTCCGCGCGATCGAGGCATCGATCTCGCTCTGGCGCGCGATGCGGCCCTGCCACCAGCGGGTATGGAGATCTATTGCCTTGGCCGACCACTTCGGCTCCGCCTCTCGGGGGATCTGCCACTCCTCCCAGGTTTTCTCGAGTGCGGCGTTCAGGCTTGCGCGCAGCGGTTCGAGGATCGCCTGGTACTTCTCCCAGCTCTACACGGTTCCCAGAGGCTCTCGGCACTCTCTCACCCCACCAGCCCCGCCTTGCGACAGACCGCCTGAGCCAGGGCTTCGACTTTCTTTTCGAGTCGCTCCGACAGCTCGCGGGGTACGGGAATCGAATGCTCTCCGAGGTCCCCTTCGGCTCTCTCGATCGTTTCGCCGGCGATCCAGACCCCTTGGCGCCAGACGTAGGCCCGCAGCCCGGAGAGGGCGAACAATCGAGCGGCGGCGTGCAAGGTCCGCCGCCGCAGCTCGTGCCAGTCTCGCGGTTGGACATGGGTGAGCGCCACGGCATAGTTGAGGAGAAGCTCCGCGGCGTTCCAGACGCTCATCGCGCCGGGCTCGATTCGCCCGCCCCCGGCCTCGATCCGCCGTAACATCGCGCGACAGTCGCGATCAATCAACTTGTACGCATCGCGATGCTCGCCTCGGTCGAGGTAGGACCAAGCGCGGGAGTTCAACAGGCCGATGCGCAGATTGGGGTCGGAACCGTGGGCCTCCTCCACCTCGTCGAACCCTCGATCCACAGCGAAGCGATTCGACAGGAGGGCGGCACGAACGGTCGCCAAGCGGCGACGAAACGCCCCGGCGAGCAACGGATCGCGGATCGCCTCGCCACTTCTCGCCAGGAGGGAATCCATGATTCGGTAAAGAGCCTCCGCGGTGTCGACGCGGCCATGCTCGCCGAGCAGGCCGGCAAGGCTCTGGAGGAGAAGCAGAACCACGTCGGTCGAGATCGCACCGCACGCCTCGACCGCCGGCCCGAGGTCACGGTCGAGCACATCATGCACGACGCGCTCTCTCGGATCCTGGCGTCCGAAATAGAGCGCGTCGCAGGCGAATCGAATCGATCGTTCGAACGGCTGGCCAAGAACGCGGGAGGAGACCCAATAGGCGAGGCGCGCGCAGCCATAGGCACGGTGGACCTCCCAGGTCCCGAACAACAGCTTGGCCCGCGTACCGAGGTGCTCGGGCGAAAGCTCGGCGGGCAGCTCGCGTTGTGCAGAGAGTGCGGCGCCCCGGGCCGAGCGGCGGCGGACCCGGGAGAGCACCGCCCCGAGACGATCGGCGAGCGGCACCAGATTCTCGAAGCTGGCATCGCCGATGCGACCGTCGAGAGGGTACCAGCCAGCGTTCTCTTCGCCCGTGACCAGGCAGTGACCACCGCCGTAGAAGCGGGTCAGGAGCTCGGTCTCGGCGGGCACGGGCGCGGCCCGACGGTACTTTTGCGTTACCGGCCTGGCGCCCGCGGCACGCTCGGCGCAGACCGCTCCCGGATCCGCAAATACCGCGTAGGCCAGGGCGCTCGAATCTCCCGGCCGCTGTGCATGAAAAGCGACCCGGGCGCGGCGGGCCGCTTCGCCCAACGTCACACCACCGAGAACCTCGCGATAGAACAACTCGGCGAACACCGCGGCCGCGCGATCGTGGACTTCCCATTGCGGACCGACGAAGGCTCCGGCTCCCGCCTCAAGCATCTGCGTTGCCCACCCGTCAGCGCCACGGATACCACTCCCAACACGGCCGGTCGAACAGGCATTGAGGAACACCAACGGGCGTCGGAGGCGGAAGCTCGGCGCCGCGGCGCGTGCCATGACTCCCGCCTCAAGGGGATCCTCATCATCGTCGATCGCGAGAAACCATGCGCCTGGATCAACCCCGCGAGCGGAGGCGTGGCCGATCAAGTGCCAAGCGTCCGCCTCGGAATCGGCGAGCGCTGCGAGCAGGCCGAGTCGATCTCCCCTCACGCGATGCGAACGTTCCGGCCCCAACAGGTCGAGTACCTGCTGCGCCTCGATTTCAGCCGAAGGGAGACCTGCAACCCCTGCCATCGCCACCTTCAGCTGTCGCAACGGGAACGCCCGAATCGGGTCGCCTCCCGCAATCTGCCGGACTACCGCGAACGCCTCGCCGAGTAGCGGAGCACCCTGCGGGGGCTCCCCTCCGGGAGCGGCGAGCGAAAGCAGCTCCCAAGGAATAGTCGGCAGAACCGAAGCGATGACTAGCGGCCCCCCTCGCTCGGCGAGCTCGCGAAGCTGAATTCGCAGGCCCACCGGCAGGAGGTCCCGGGCACAGGCCTCAGCGATGGCCAGCGTCGACGCCGCTGCGTTCTCGGGATTCGTTGACTGCCGGACACCGAGGCGCTTCAACCGGTCCGCAAAGATTTCGTCAGGCGACCTGACCAGCTGGAGCGGCTCGAACTCCCGCGGGCTGCCGCCCGGCTGGGCCGAGAGGCGGAAACGCAGTAGCTCCGAGCCGCTACAGAGATCTCGGCGAACCTCTAGCAAGTGAAACCGCTGCGAGCGTTCCTCGCTCATTTTAAGGTCTCGTGGTGGCGCAATCCTCTAGAGGGCTGCTCGGAGCGAATTCCCAGTCAGATCATCGGCTTCCCCGGAGCTACCCCCCTATCCTACCCGGAACACCTTCATCACCTCAGCGCCCAAGTGGTTGATCACCTTGACCGCGATGCGCCCGTAGCCGTGCGGCCCACCGCCTGGCCCTCCGTACGCTCGTTTTTCGCGTCTGTCTTTGTTGGTGATCTCGACAGGCTGCGCGAGGGGGTCACCGAGGAGAACTCGAGATGCCAGTCCCAAGCAAACCCGTCATCTTTTCTCTGCTCGGCTTGGCTGCCGGAGCAGCCGTTCTTGGAGCCTGGCTCTATCCGCCTCACGTCGTCCTCGTCGACCGCGACGGAGCCTTTCATCCGGCCGCCGGATACCAGTGGAGCGAGAAGGGTTCACCCTTCGATTTCAGAACGACCTGGGTTCCGGGAGCCTCGCACCCGCGGTTCGAGCATCTCGTGGGGAAACGGCGGGCCTTGCTGGCTGGGTAGGTAAGATCCCTCGCCGCCAGCGAACTCGACCCCAACGACCGAGAGCCGCCCGCTCCCCCCGTCCAAGGGCTCCCCTTGGTATCATCTCAGAGACTCGGCAAAGATTCGTTCGACCTCACGAAAGAGTTCTCGTCGGTGCATGCGGCATCCCGGGCGTTCCCGGTGCCGGGCTCGGAGGGTGGATGGGCGCCAAGAACATGGACGCATTCTCGCTGCGCGACAGGATCGTGGGCGACTACAAGAGCTTTGCGACCTCTTTCACTTCGATCTTCGCCCAGGACATCCGGCAGCAGGTCGATGCGATCTACGCCGAGGGTAAGTTCTGGCCCGAGCCACTGATCCAGATCAACCCGAGCTATCGACGCACCACCACGGTCGGCGGGCTCGTGGCCTCTGGCATGCTCCAACCGGGGTGTGCCGAGATCTTTCAGGCCGACGGCGAGCCGCTCGCTCTCTATAAGCACCAAGAGCAGGCGATCGCGCTCGCGGCGCGACGCGAGAGCTACGTCGTGACCACCGGCACAGGGTCGGGCAAGTCTCTTTGCTTTTTCATTCCGATCGTCGACGCGGTTCTTGCCGGGAAGGGGTCCGGCGAGCCGCCTCGAACCCGTGCGATCGTCGTGTACCCGATGAACGCGCTGGCCAACAGCCAACTTGAGGAGCTGGACAGGCATTTGTCGAACGTCCGCGGTGAGAAGCCCGTGAGCGTGGCTCGCTATACCGGCCAAGAGAAGAGCGAGCAACGGCAGGAGATCGCCCAGAACCCGCCGGACATTCTGCTCACGAATTTCATGATGCTCGAGCTGCTGATGACCCGGCAAGACGACGTGGATCGTCAGGTGATCCGCAATTGCGAGGGCCTGCGGTTCCTCGTTCTGGACGAGCTGCACACCTATCGCGGTCGGCAGGGAGCGGACGTCGCCCTTCTCGTACGGCGGGTGCGCGAGCGCCTCTCCCCCCACCACCTACAGTGCGTCGGTACCTCGGCGACGATGGCGAGCGAGGGCTCGCAGCAGGACAAGAACCGCGTAGTCGCCGCGGTCGCCTCGAAGCTTTTCGCAACTCAAATCCCCGACAGCAACGTAGTCGTCGAGACGCTGAAGCGCGACA
The DNA here is from genome assembly GCA_031404815.1 of Holophagales bacterium. Lineage (GTDB taxonomy): Bacteria > Acidobacteriota > Thermoanaerobaculia > Multivoradales > UBA5704 > DASYKS01. The sequence goes on from JANNIH010000164.1 coordinate 8,452, forward strand.
CCGATTCGAGTCTCTCCGACGAGTCGGTGCTTGCGGCCCTCGGCCCGGCGATCGACAAGGGAATTGCGCCCAACATCTCCGATGAGGCGCTACGCGTCCATCCGCTGGCGATCTGGATCGAGACTCGGCTCGGAATCAAGTTCTCCGAAGTCGATCAGCGCTGGGCCCGAGCCCTCCCTCGAACGGTCACCGGAGCGGTCGCCGCGCTCGCCACGGACACCAGCCGTTCCCTCGATACCTGCCGCCGTGCCCTCCGTGAGCTGTTGCTCCTGTCGAGCATCCCCGAGACCGAGCGCACCGGGGATATGAGTGCCAACCCGCGGAGCTTCTTCGTCTTCAAGCTCCACCAGTTCATCTCGGGCGCCGGTCATGCTTTCGCCACCCTCGAAGAACCCGGCAGCCGGGTGGTGACTGTCGAAGGGCAACAGTTTCTACCGGCTGCGCCGGAAAAAAGGCTCTATGCGGTTCACTTTTGCCGCAACTGTGGGCAGGAGTATCACCCGGTCCGCCGGGTGACTGAATCCGGCAAGCGGCTGTTCCTCGCACGCAACATCGACGATGCTCCTGTCGCGCGACCCGGCGACGAGGAGGACGGGGCGACGGCCGCACAAGAGGACGACCCTGACCGCGAGGAATTCGGTTTCCTCACTCTTCATGCGGCCGACACCGCATTCGACTTCGAGGGGCGGGACAATCAATATCCAGAGACCTGGCTGGAGGTCGATCCTCTTGGAAGCCCACGGCTGAAGCGTAACTACCGCGCCGCGCGCGCCCGTTCGGTATTGGTAGCGCCGACCGGCAGGGTCGGCTCCGGCACACGCGCCTGGTTTCTGCCCGGCAAGTTCCGCTTCTGCTTGCGCTGCCGCGAGACGCAGTCGACCTCGGCGAAGGATCGCACGCGTCTCGCCTCGCTCTCGGCCGAGGGTCGCAGCTCGGCCACCACGGTGCTCGTCACCAGCGCGCTGCGTTGGATGCACCGGCTCGACTCGGGCCTCGAACCTTCCACTCGCAAACTCCTAGGGTTCACCGACAACCGACAGGATGCGGCATTGCAGGCAGGGCATTTCAACGACTTCCTGTTCGTCAGCCTCATCCGCGCCGGGTTCTTGGGAGCGCTCGAAGCGGCGGGCGATGCCGGCCTGCGTAGCGACGAGCTCGGCCTGGCGCAGCAGAGGGCACTCGGTTTCGATCGCACCGACCTCGAGCTGCGCGCCGAGTGGCTTCTCGAGCCGGCACTCCAGGGCTTCGCCGTCCAGGACGCGGAGGCCACCCTCCGGCAGGTGCTCGCCTACCGCGTCTGGTTCGACCAGCGCCGCGGCTGGCGCTATACCAACCCGAACCTCGAACAGCTCGGCCTCGTCAAGGTCTGTTATCGCAACCTGGCGGCACTTGCCAAGGACGAATCGGCATTCATCGGCGCGCCCGCCGTTCTACGCGACGCCTCCCCGCAAGTGCGCACCAAAGTGTTCCGTGAACTACTCGACCATCTACGCAAGTGGATGGCGGTCAGGAGCCTCCTGCTCGACCCGGCCACCATCGATCAGCTGCTCCAGCGCTCCTACAGCCGCCTCCGAGCGCCCTGGGGATTCGGTATCGACGAGAAACCGCGACGGGCCGGCTGGTTGATGATCGTTTCGCCCTCAAGCCGGGAGATGAAGCTCAGCGATCAGGATCTGATCGTGCGCGGCGGCTCGCGCAGCGCTCTCGGCAAGACTCTTCGCTCCTCAGAGCTATGGAACGGCGGAGCGATCCGCGACTTGAAAGCCAAGGAGCTCGACGCCCTCATTGAAACCCTCCTCAAGGCGGCGGCAAAGTACGGTCTCGTCTCCGAGGAGGTTACACCGTTCGGCAACCGTATCGGTTGGCGCCTGAACGATGACGGCGTCGAGTTTCACCGCGGCACTCCCTTGGTCGAGGGAAAGCTCGCCCGCGAAAACACCTTCTTCCGCGACCTCTACGGAAATCTCGCCCAGATGCTCCGAGAGCCTGCTCACCCGCTGTTCGGCTTCGAGGCACGCCCGCACACGGCGCAGGTGGATAGCGAGAAACGGGCCGTGCGCGAGAAGCGGTTTCGCTTCGGACCCAAGGAACGCTTCGAGCTGGCAAGCGACGAGAAACACCTGCGCGACATCGATGAGACGAGCCGGTTCCTGCCCGTCCTGTTCTGCTCGCCGACCATGGAACTCGGTGTCGACATCTCGGCACTCAATGCCGTCTACCTGCGCAATGTGCCGCCGACTCCTGCCAACTATGCGCAGCGCAGCGGGCGCGCCGGCCGCAGCGGCCAGGCCGCGCTCGTGGTCACCTACGCCGCAGCGCAGAGCCCCCACGACCAATACTTTTTCCGCGATCCGAAAGCGATGGTTCATGGCGAGGTGCGTCCGCCGCTGCTCGATCTCGCCAACCGCGACCTCGTCGAAAGCCACCTGCAGGCCGTCTGGCTCGCCTGCACGGAGGAGCCGCTCAACCCGTCGATCGCCGAGTTGCTGGTGCTCCAGAACCCCCAGCGCCCGCTCAAGGAAGAAGTGAAGCGGCCGATGGCGAAGCCGGATGTTGCGGAGAGGGCGACCGAGCGCATCGGGAGCGTGCTCGACCTCCTCGCCGAGGATCTCACCCCGGAGCTTGCGCCCTGGTACACCGGCCGCGACGCACACGCAGCGGCCGTAGTCCAGACCGCCCTCACCCGTTTCGACGCGGCGTTCCAACGCTGGCGCGATCTCTTTACCGCCGCCGAACAACAGGTTTATGCCGCTCGCCGGATCATGGACGACTATGCCGCGCCGCAAAAGGAGAAGGCGGCCGCGAAAAGCCGGCACGCGCAGTCGATGGACCAGCTCGAGTTGCTGCAGAAAGGCACCAGTACTCAGTCCAGCGACTTTTATACCTACCGCTACCTCGCGACCGAGGGGTTTCTGCCGGGTTACAACTTCCCGCGCCTGCCGCTCATGGCCTACGTACCGGCCACGAGCGACAACCGGGGGAAACAGACCTACCTGCAGCGACCGCGCTTTCTGGCGCTCTCCGAGTTCGGGCCGCGCAGCCTGGTCTACCATGAGGGCCGTGCCTACCGCGTCGTGCGCGCGATCCTCGCGCTGGGCCCCAAGGACGGCGCGACCACAGACGCCCTACTGCCTACCCAAACCGTGCGGATCTGCCGGGCCTGCGGTGCCGGCCACTTTAACAACCAGGAATCGCTGTGCCACGGCTGCCGGATGCCCCTCGGAGACGCCGAGATCGTTAACGATGTTTTCCGTATCGAGAACGTGGCGACCCACCCTGCCGAACGCATTACCGCCAACGACGAAGAGCGCCAACGGCAGGGATTTGAGTTGCAGACCACGTTCGAATGGGCTGTGCGAGATCACACGCCCGACGTGCGGACCGGCAACGCAGGGGACGACGAAGGAGCCGTGGTCCGACTCTCCTATGGGCCGGGTGCGACGATCACGCGCCTCAACAAGGGGCTTCGCCGCCGCGCCGACCGCTCCCAGTTCGGATTCAAGATCGACCCGGTCTCCGGCTGGTGGGCCAAGAACGACGACGAGGAAGGAGAGCCGATCGACCCGACGGTATCGGCTCGGCAGAGAATCGTGCCGTCGGTGCGCGACCACAAGAACGCTTTGCTGCTCCAACCCGCCGACCCGCAACTTTCGCAGTCGGCGCTGGCCACCATCCAGCACGCACTGCTGCGCGGCATCGAGGCGGTGTTCCAGCTCGAGCAGGGCGAGATCCTCGCGGAGCCGATGCCGAATCGTGAAGCGCGCGGCGGTTTCCTTCTCTACGAGGCGGCGGAAGGGGGGGCCGGCGTCCTCACCCGCCTGGTTGGCGAACCGGCGCGGTTGGCCGAGATCGGCCGAAGGGCGCTAGCGATCCTGCACTTTGACGTCGATGGCAAGAGCGGCCTTCCCGCCGATGCCGAAGGACTCACCGACGTATCGGGAACCTCGTGCGTGGCCGCCTGCTACCGTTGCGTGATGTCGTACTACAACCAACCCGACCACGAGCTTCTCGACCGGCGTAACGCGCAGGCGCAGAGTTTCCTGCTGCGGCTCGCCCGGACCACCACCCATTTCGACCCGGCATCCGCGCGCGGCGCGCCGGATCCCGAAGACGGTACCTCCGAGACGACCGACCCGGCGGACGACTCGCTCCTCGCCCGATGGCTCGCGGTCACCCGCGACCGCCACTTGCCGCCCCCCGACAGCGAGCCGCTCGACCTGGGTTTCGTGACCGACGATGACGGGCCGCGCCTGCCGCTCGTCTGGCGCTCTCACTACGTCGCGGCGCTCCTCGGCGCCGAGGCACCGCGGCGCCGCGAACGCCTCGCCGACCTCGGTTTCGAGGTCATCATTTTTCCCGCCGCCGAGGCCGCAGACCCGATCGTCACCTGGGGCGAGCCGTTCCGCCGCCTCGCCCTTGCTCTCGGACGGAGCGAGTGACGATCCCCGGCGCCGCTACACCGCGAACGGTCGCCCCGGCGGGCCAGGAGCTTTACAGCCCGGGCAGCCTGGTCAGCGCCCGCGGACGAGAATGGATCGTGCTCACCGGCAGCGACGCCGAGACGCTACGCGTTCGGCCGGTCTCCGGCTCCGAGGAAGACGGTACGCTGATCCACTTGGCGCTGGAGCCCGAGCTGGTACGTGCGGCCCGCTTCCCCGCCCCGGAAATGACTCAACGCGCAAGCCACGACGCCGCGCTCCTCTTGCGCGACGCGTTGCTCCTGTCCTTGCGGCGCGGCGCCGGCCCGTTCCGGGGCGTCGGCCAGATCGCCGTCGAGCCGCGCGCCTACCAGCTCGTGCCGCTGCTGATGGCGCTCAAGCTCGACCCGGTGCGGCTGCTGATCGCCGACGACGTGGGGGTCGGCAAGACGATCGAGGCGGCGCTGATCGCCCGCGAGTTGCTCGACCGGGGGGACATCGAGCGCACGGCGGTGCTCTGCCCGCCGCACCTCGTCGATCAGTGGCTCGGTGAGCTGGAGGCGCGCTTCCATATTCGCGCGGTCGGCGTGACCGCGACGAGCGCCGTCCGCCTGGAGCGCAATCTGCCGCCCTCCGAAAGCGTCTTTTCGGCCCACCCGCATACAGTGGTCAGCCTCGACTACATCAAGAGCGAACGCCGCCGCGATGACTTTCTACGCGCCTGCCCCGATTTCGTGATCGTCGACGAGGCGCACACCTGCGCCGCAACGGGCGCCGGCCGCCACCAGCGCTACGAGCTGCTACGCGGGCTCAGCGAGTCTCCGACGCGCCACCTCGTGCTCCTCACCGCCACCCCGCATAGCGGCGACGAGGCCGCCTTCTTCCGACTGCTCGGACTCCTCGACCGCGATTTCGGTCGTCTGCCCGACGCGGTCGGCGAGGAGCGCACCGCGCTTCGGGAACGGCTTTCTCACCACTTCGTGCAGCGGCGGCGCCCCGACATCGCCGAGTGGAAAGAGGGAAACCTGTTTCCTCGGCGCGAGATCAAGGAACTCACCTACGAGCTGACCGGCGCGTGGCAGAAGCTCTTCGACGGGGTCCTCGACTACTGCGCCGCCGTCGTGGCATCGGCCGGCGGGGACGAACGGCGCGCCCGGTTGAACTTCTGGGGCACGCTGGCTCTCATGCGCTGTGTCGCCTCTAGCCCGGCGGCCGCCGTACAGGCGTTGCGCACACGCGCGGGCTTGGAAGAGTCCGAGGATACCGAGAGACTCCTGGATCAGGTGTTCGACGGCGACTCCGATACGCTCTCGGACGACGATGTCGAACCGCCCATTGGCGGCGATGACCCGGCGCTTCAAGGGCTCATCGCCCAGGCCGAGCAGCTCGCGGGACGGACCGGCGACCCCAAGCTGAAGCTGCTCACCGAGCACCTCGGCGCATTGGTCGCCGATGGTTTCAACCCGGTCGTCTTCTTCCGCTTCATCGCGACCGCGCACTACCTCGGGCGCCACCTCGACGGACAGTTTGCCAACGTCACGGTTGCGGTGGTGACGGGCGAGCTCACCGCCGACGAGCGACGGGAGCGGGTCGCCGCCCTCGGGGACGCCGACCGCCGGCTGCTCCTTGCCACCGACTGCCTCTCCGAGGGAGTCAACTTGCAAGAGCATTTCGACGCCGTCGTCCACTACGACCTGTCGTGGAACCCCACGCGCCACGAGCAGCGCGAGGGGCGCGTCGACCGCTTCGGCCAGGCGTCCAAAATCGTTCGAGCCACGCTGATCTACGGCGCCAACAACCCCGTGGACGGCGCAGTGCTCGACGTCATCTTGCGCAAAGGCGCCCGGATTCGCGAGGAGCTCGGCGTGCCGGTGCCTCTGCCCGACGACGGGCACACGTTGAGCCGCGCCTTGCTTCAGGCCGTTCTTCTCCGCTCTTGGTCGAAAGACGGGCAGCAGCTCGTTCTCGACTTCCTGGAGCTGCCCCAGGCGAAGGCGATGGAGGCGAAATGGCAGGACGCGGCGGAGAAAGCGAAACAGAACCGCACGGTCTTCGCCCAGCGCCGTCTCAAGCCCGAGGAGGTGCTGCCCGAATGGCAAAAGACGCTCGCCGCCCTCGGCGGCCGGGCCGAGGTGCAGCGTTTCGTCGATCGCGCTCTCGCCCGCCTCGGCTCCGGGCTCGAGACCTTGAAGCGCGGCTTCAAGGCGCCGCTTTCCCCGTTGCCTGTGGAGTTGCGCGAGCGCCTCGAAGCCGAAGGGCTCACCGGCACGCTGCGCATCGACTTCGCCCATCCCCCGGCGCCGAACTGCCGGCCGGTGCAGCGTAGCCACCCGCTAGTGTCGGTGCTCGCCGAGACGCTGCTTGAGCGGACCCTCGCCCAGCCGACCGAAGCTCTCGACGCCGCTCGCAACTTGGCCATCGATCCCGGAGTGCTCGGCCGCGTCGGTTGCTGGGAGTCGCCTGCGGTCGCCGAAAGAACGACGGTGGCGCTCCTACGGCTGCGCCATCAACTGGTCACCCAGCGCTCCGGCCGCGGCGCGACCACGCTCCTGGTCGAAGAAGCGACGGCGCTCGCTTGGAAAGGCGCCGCGGGCGCCACGCAGGTCGAGGGTGCCGAGGCCCTCGCCCTGCTGGACTCAACACCTGCCGGCGATCCGCTCCTCCATGTGCGCGACCGCTTGGTGGGCCAGGCGCTCGAGTTCCTGACCCTGCGCTCCTCCGATCTCGACGCCTATGCCGAGCGCCGCGCCGAGGCCCTGCTCGCCGACCACCGCCGGGTTCGCGAGGCAGCCGCCGCCCGCGGCACCTATAGCGTCAAAGCGCTCTTGCCCCCCGATGTCGTGGCACTCTTCGTTCTTCTTCCGGTGGTCGGCTGAACGCGATGGCTGCTCGGCGTACAACCCGGAGCGCTTCGAAGCCTCACGCGGCGCGGAAACCCCGGCGCCGCGAAACGCAACTCGCCTTCGAGGCCCTGGCGATCGAAGGGGGGCTCCTCTCGCCCGACTGGCTGGCTCGCGTCGCGGCGCTCGACGCCGGGGGCCAGAGCGAGGCGGACTATCGGGTACCCAAGGGATTGCAGCTGCGCGATGAAATCGGCCGCTATTGGCGGATCGCCCAGGCGTATTGGAGCGACTTTGCCTCAGGACGCGACAGCGCGAAAGGGTCGGACGCCGCACGAGCCTTGAGCGAACGCTTCGTGCTCGCCCTACTGCGCGAAAGCTTCGGATTTGCCTCGCTTGTCCGGAGGGACCCTCAGGTGATCACCGAGCGTTCCTACCCGGTCGGTTTCGCCGCTCTCGGCGGCCGAGTGCCCTTGGTGATCGCACCCGCTGACAGCGGTCTAGACAATTTGGCGCCGGCCCTGGGAGACGGCCTCCGTCGCCGCAGCGCTTTCGGTTTGGCCCAGGAATACCTGAACGCCTCCGAGGGTGCCACTTGGGGCATCGCTTCCGACGGGCTCGTGCTGCGCATTCTGCGCGACAACGCGAGCCTCACGCGGCCAGCGTGGATCGAGGCCGACCTCTACCGAATCTTTACAGAGGAGCGCTACTCCGATTTCACCGCGCTCTGGCTCTTGGCCCACGAGACGCGCTTCGGCCGCGCCGATCAGCCCCCGACCGAGTGCGCTCTCGAAACTTGGCGCGACGCCGGGCGGGAGGAAGGAACCCGCGCGCGGGAGCACCTGCGGCGCGGTGTGGAAGAGGCGATCGAGGCTCTAGGCCAAGGCTTCCTCGCCCACCCGGAGAACGCCGCGCTCCGTGCAACTCTTCAGGACGGCTCGCTCTCGACGACCGCTTATTTTCAGGAGCTTCTGCGCCTGGTCTACCGCGTGATCTTCCTGCTCACGGTCGAGGAACGCGGCCTGCTCCATACCGAGGCCGCGTCAGAAGCGGCGCGGCGCCTCTACGCCGAGGGCTACAGTCTGCGTCGCCTGCGCGAGCGGTCGGTTCGTCGGAGCGCGCACGACCGATTCTCGGACCTTTGGGAGGCGACGAAGATCGTCTTCCGCGGGGTCGGCATCGGCGAGCCCCGGCTCGCGCTCCCCGCGCTCGCCGGTATTTTTGCGTTGCCGCAGTGCCCGACGCTCGACGCCGCGAAGCTGGAAAACCGCGCCCTGCTGCTCGCAATGTTCCGTCTCTCCTGGCTGCGCGAAGCCTCAGGCCTTGTGCGCGTGAACTGGCGCGACATGGACTCCGAGGAGCTGGGGAGCGTCTACGAGAGCCTGCTGCAGTTGGTGCCCCAGGTGACGCAGGGGGGCCGGGTCTTCGCCTTCGCGACCGGCGGCGAAACGAAGGGCAACGCGCGTAAGACCAGCGGCAGCTATTACACGCCCGACAGCCTGGTGCAGGTGCTTCTGGAGAGTGCGCTTGAACCGGTCGTCGCCGACACTCTCGCTGCGAGTCCCGAGCGGCCGGTCGAGGCGCTCCTCGATCTGTCGATCGTCGATCCCGCCTGCGGCTCCGGCCATTTCCTGCTTGCCGCCGCCCGTCGGCTCGCCGGCCATGTCGCACGCTTCCAGGCGAACGGTACGCCGTCAGCCGCCGAATACCGCCACGCCCTGCGCCAGGTGGTCGGCCGCTGCCTCTATGGCGTCGATCTCAACCCGATGGCGGTGGAGCTGTGCAAGGTGAGTCTGTGGATGGAAGCCGTCGAACCTGGCCTGCCGCTCACTTTCCTCGACGCCCATATCCGCCACGGCAACGCTCTCCTCGGCACGACGCCCGAGCTGATGGCAGAAGGCATTCCTGACGCTGCTTGGAGTCCGATCGAGGGCGACGATCGCAAAGTTGCGAGCGGGCTCAAGAAGCGGAACAAGCGATCGGAAGGGGGGCAACGCGCGCTGGACACTCTCTGGACGGAGCCGAGAGAGAGCGAGACCGAGGTGGTGGCGCGAGCGGTCGCCGAGCTTGAGGCGGCACCTGATACCGACGCTGAATCGCTGGCACGCAAAGAGGAACGCTGGGACGATCTTCTCGACTCCGAGGCCTACCGCCACCAGAAGCTTGTCGCCGACGCCTGGTGTGCCGCGTTCGTTTGGCCTAAGCAGCCCGGGCCACTCCAGGACGCGGCGCCTACCAACGACGTGTGGATCCAGATCCGGGACCACCAGGGGCTGCCGAATCCGCTCACGGTGACAAAGACGCGGGAGTTAGCGGAGCAGTACCGGTTCTTCCATTGGGATTTGGCGTTCCCGCAGGTGTTCAAGAGGGGTGGGTTCGACGTGGTGTTGGGGAATCCGCCGTGGGATTCAGTACGCTTCAACGAGGAGGAGTTCTTCGCTGGGCCACGACCGAGCATCACACTTGCCTCAACAGCGGCTGTCCGTAAACACCTAGTGGCGAAGCTTGAAGCCGAAGACCCTAGCCTATTTCGGGCCTATCAAAAAGGTTTGCGTGAGGTGAATGGCATCAACGCCTTCGTGCGGTCGGGCGTCCGCTATCCGCTCTGCGGTGTGGGGCGTGTGAATCTCTTTGCGCTCTTCGCAGAAGCCGCTCGTTCGATCGTGAATGAGCGAGGTCGCGTTGGCCAGATTCTTCCCTCGGGCATCGTCTCCGACGACTCAACCAAGTTGTTCTTCCAGAGCGTAATTGAGAAACGGCAGCTCGTGTCGTTTTTCGACTTTGAAAACCGGGATGGTATCTTCGGCGCCGTTCACCGGTCGTTCAAGTTCGGTATCTTCACGCTTGCTGGTGCCCGCGAGGCGGGCACGGAGGCGGAATTCGTCTTCTTCGCAACGCACGTCGATCACCTGAAGGATCCGGAGCGGCGAATAACACTGTCGACTGAAGACATCGTCCTACTTAACCCTGCAACGAAGACGTGCCCGATCTTCCGCTCGCGCCGCGACGCGGAGATCACCAAAGCCATCTACCGCCGCCTACCAGTGCTCACGGCCTCGGGCTGGAAGCTTGAGCTGACGCGACTCATCAACCAGTCCGACGATTCGGGAAGCTTCAGAAAATATCCAGCGGACGGACTGCTGCCTCTCTACGAAGGAAAGTACTTCCACCATTACGATCACCGATGGGCAACTAACGCCGACCATGGCGATAGGGAACTTACAGATCTCGAGCGGGCGGACCCGGAATGCTTCGTTCGCCCCCGCTTCTGGTATCCAGCGAGTGATGCGCGGCAGCGCTTCAGCTCCAGCTGGAAACACCCGTGGGTCCTCGCGTGGAGAGACATTGCTCGCTCGACGGACGAGCGGACCTTCATCGCTTCCGTCCTACCATCACTTGCGGTTCCTAATACTGCGAAGGTGATCTTCGCAGCGGAATCCGAACTCACAGCGCTACCAACCCTGATCGCAAATATCGGAACGTTCGCGTTTGACTTCGTGAGCCGGCAGAAAATCGGTGGCACACACATGAGCACTTTTGTCGCGGAGCAGTTGCCCGTACTTCCTGCTGACGCCTCAATGACGCAGCCGCAATGGGCGCGTGGATCCGCACTCCGAAAATGGCTCCTCCCCCGCGTTCTCGAACTCACCTACACCGCCTGGGACCTCGAACCCTTCGCCCACGATGTCGGCTATGACGGCCCGCCTTTCCGCTGGGCTTCGGAACGCCGCTTCCTGCTCCGCGCCGAGCTTGACGCCGCCTTCTTTCACCTCTATGGCCTCTCACACGACGACGCGGGGTACATCCTCGACACCTTCCCGATCGTCCGCAAGAACGACGAGAGAGCGTATAGCGGCGTGTATCGCACCCGAACCGTGATTCTCGAAATCTACAACGCCATGGCCGAGGCAGTGCGAACCGGGCAACCCTACGCCACGAGGCTCGATCCCCCTCCTGCCGACCCGCGCGTCGCACACCGGCCGAGGACCGCCAGCGTTCTCCCGTTTCCTTCTCGTCCGTTTGTACTGCCAGCATGGGGTAACGAACTCTTCGTCGACGTGGCGGCTCGCGCGCAAGTTAGGCTCGAAGCCGGAGCTTGGGGAACAAGTCTTTCAGGCGAGAATCTCGGTATTTCTGCGCTAGCCGCTGTGTTGCGCAGCCTCCCGGGGCCGGTCGCTCGAGGAGATGTCGAGCGCGCCGTGGTTCTCGCGCTAATCCCGCGACTGATGCAGCCACATTTCGACAGCACGTCTGAGAAGACATGGCGAAGCGTGATTGGGAGGGAGAACCTGGGCGTCACGTCGGTGAGTACATTCGGAATTCCGTGGACCGCAGTGATACGAAGTGCAATCCACCAGAAAGTCCTCGCCGAAGCGCCGGACGGGCGCTGGAGCGCGGGGTCAGAAGTTGCGAACGCACCCTCTCCTGCACTCGACGCGCGTGCGCTCGTTGTCCTTGCATGGTTGGCTACTGCGCCTGTTGAGGACGCCGAGTTGACGACGCAGATGGAGGATCTCTTCCATGTCGCGTAAACCGGTTCAACAGAAGATTGATTTTCCTGAGCCTCTTGTCCTGGCATATGAAGCCGACCTCTCCGAACCGACCATCTGGGTTCGCCGAATCTTAATCTGGCACGACGTCTCCAAAGAGCCCATCCGTGACGTTGCCCTCAGTCGCGGTTTGAATATCGTCTGGTCTCCGACCGGGAACGATCCCAAGCATTTCGCCACAGGGCATGCGGCTGGAAAAACTCTCTTCTGCCGGCTGATCCGATACTGCCTCGGCGAGGACTCCTTCGCCGATCCCGAAGACACCGGCGCAATACGGAAGGGATTTCCCGAAGGAGCTGTGGGTGCTGAGATCAGGCTTCGAGGCGAGACCTGGGCGGTTCGTAGGCGATTCGGAAGCCACCGGGACGATCGTGCCGCGAAGGCGGAGTCGGTCGAGGGCCTCTCGGCAGATGAAGGCCATCGCGTCTCGTATTACACCTTTCGCGACGCGATCGAGCAGACCGTCTTCGACGAAGACCAAAGGCGTCTTCTTGCCGGAATGGAAGATGTTAAGGGCGCTTGGCAGTACGTTCTCGCCTGGCTGACCAGAGATCAAGAGTGCCGGCTCGATGGACTGACGCATTGGCGGAGCCCGGAGTCCAGTTCCAATTCGCCCGTTCGCGGTGCAGGGAGCGGGACCCGGCTGAACGTGCTCCGCGTCGCGATCGGCTTGTATTCGGAGGCGTCGAGCACGGCTAGGAGTGATGTTGCACGTGCCTCCAGTCGCGCGGACGCAACAAAGGAAGAGGCTCGGAAAGCAGAGGCTAATTTCAGGGCACAATCGGACGAGCTCGCAATCGCACTCGGTGTGGGAGCCGAATTCATCTGGCCCCCGCCGGAAGAAATTCTTCAAGATGAACAGGCTGCTGGAGAAAAACATTTTCAGATGCTGATGGAACTGGCGGATCGCAAAATCCGCGAGACGAGAGCCTTGACCACAGATCCGACCTATTCACGAGACGAAGACCAGTTGGAGCAGGCCGCAGGCGAACTCGCTCGAGTGACCCAACAAATTTCGAATCTCGGAAGCGAGGTCGAACGCAAGCGCGAGGAGGCTAGCCTGCTGGAGCGAAGGAGCGCCGAGTCCTGGACGGAGGTGCGAGAGGCAAAACATCCGGTGTGTCCATATGACGGCACTCCACTGGATGTCGACAAGGCGAGATTCGTGTGCCCGCTTCCGCACCTTCCAGATCCGGCAGCCGCCGACAGGATCGCCGCGGAAACCGACGCGACTCGGGAGAAGATTCGGGCGGAACTATCCGAGGGTGAGAGGAGCCTGACAGCACTTCGTGGTGCCAAAGGGGCGCTGGAAGAGAAGGTGGAAGCACTGCGGCGAAGAATCGAGGCGCACCAGCTGGCTGTTGCCGCGGCGACCCGTGAGAGTCAGGCTGCATGGGCAACCAAAGGAATGGTGCGCCGATTGTTCGACCTGCGGAAGCAGGGCGACGATGCACGACGGACCGACGAAGAAGCAAAGGACGCGCTCAGCGAGATTCAGAACGCGCAGGTCGAAGGGTTGTCGGCATTTTCGACGAGTACTCTGGAACAAAAGTTCGACTACCTGATTCGACGGGTCGTGGCACCCGAAGCAACAGGGACGATCGTGCTGGATGGAAATGGCTTGCACCCTAGAATCCAGTGGCGCGGGATACGGCGTTCGGTGGCGCTCAACTCGCTCCAGATCGTACTCTTTGACCTGGCGGCGATGTTGTGCGCGGTTGAGGGTAGATCGCATGCCCCAGCCTTTCTAGTGCATGACAGTCCTCGCGAGGGAGACCTCGACCCGTGGACCTATTCACGCATCTTTGAGGCGCTCTTAGAGCTAGGTCCGGACGAAAGTACGGCACCTTTCCAATACATTGTGACGACGACGACCGATCCGCCGGAGGCAGTGCGATCAAGGGTTCGACTGCAGATCAGTGCCGGTGAAGAACAGCATCGGCTGTTTCAAAGAGATCTCTGATGTCCGAAGCGCGGGCACAAAAAGAAAACACCGCATGACCGAGCGGCTCTTCGTCAGTAGCGTGCAAAAGGAACTGGCCGCGGAGCGCCGGGCGGTGCGTGACTTCATCCACGGTGACGCCCTCCTGCGGCGCTTCTTTGATGTTTTTCTTTTCGAGGATCTGCCCGCCTCTGACCGTCGCACCGATGACGTCTACCTTGAGGAAGTCGCCCGCTCGGGCATCTACCTGGGCTTCTTCGGTGACGATTACGGCTCGACCGACGCCGCAGGGGTTTCGCCCACCGAGCGCGAGTTCGACGAGGCGACCCGGTGCGGCATCGCGCGTTTGATCTTCGTACGCGGTGCCGACGACGCGCGGCGCGACCCGCGCATGACGGCCTTGATTCGCAAGGCGGGCGGCCAACTCATCCGGAAGCGCATCACCGATGTCGCCGACCTGACCGGCGCGGTCTACGCGAGCCTCGTGGAGCACCTCGAGCGCACCGGGCGCTTGCGTACGCGACCGTTCGACGCGGCGGCTTGCCCGGGCGCGACAGTCGACGACCTCTCGCCCGACCTGCTCGACCTCTTCCTGTCGCGCGCCCAGTCGCAACGCGGATACGCCCTCGGACCCGGTACGCCGATGCCCACGGCGCTTGCGCACCTCGACCTCCTCGACGGCTCAGAGCCCAGCCATGCGGCCGTGTTGCTCTTCGGCACGAAGCCCCAGCGCTTCCTCCCCAGCTCCGAGGTCAAGTGTATGCACTTTCACGGCAAGGAAGTGCGCAAGCCGATCCCGTCCTACCAGATCTTCAAAGGCACCGTGTTCGAACTCGTCGATCGAGCTGTCGATTTCGCCCTTTCCAAGCTCGCGGCGAGGGTCGGCACTCGAGCCGAAAGTAACGAGGCGCCTCTGACCTACGAAATCCCCCGCGAAGCGGTCTCCGAAGCGATCGTCAACGCGGTGGCCCACCGCGACTACGCGAGCAACGCGAGCGTGCAGGTCATGCTCTTCGCCGACCGGCTCGAAGTGTGGAACCCCGGCAGGCTGCCCGCGACCCTCAGCTTCGAGCAGCTCACGCGGCCCCACGCCTCCATCCCGCGCAACCCGCTCGTGGCGGAACCAATGTTCCTCGCCCGATATATCGAGAAGGCGGGGAGTGGAATCCTCGACATGATCGCTTTGTGCAGCGAGGTCGGGCTCCCGGCACCAGGGTTCCGGCAGGAAGGCGGCGAGTTCGTCCAGACGCTCTGGCGCCCCGAGTCGGCGGAAGCCTCGACCGAGGGGACCGAGCAAGTCACCGAGCAAGTCACCGGACAAGTCACCGGACAAGTCACCGGACAAGTCACCGGACAAGTCACCGCGCAAGTCGAAAGCGCGGGAGAGGAGCCCTCGGCGGAGGTGCAGCGCCTCCTGCACGCAACCATCGGCGAGATGGCGCGCCGCGACCTCCAAAAGCGGCTGGGCCTCAAGCACCGAGAGCATTTCTACGACGCCTACTTGACGCCTGCGCTCGCGGCCGGTCTGATCGAGAGAACCATCCCGGACAATCCGACGAGCCGGCTCCAGCGCTACCGGCTCACCGAGATGGGTCGAGCGTGGCTGGCCGCCCACGAGCGGCGCAATGGGTCGTGAACGGGAAAGCACCCAGGGATCGAGAGAGGCACCGATGAGCTTTGGCCCCTCCGCCGCCACGCTCACCCTGCTCGAGAAGCTGGCGGTCGACAACGGCTTCGACCGCGAGCTGCCGCGCGAGGGCGAATGGCTCACGTTCGCGAGCACCCAGAGCCCCCTGCGCATCTGGCTCTCGGCACCCGAAGAGGCGCTGTTTGTCGTCGCACTCTCACAGGCCAACGTAGCCGCCGCGCTCGACTTCGGCACCGCTGCCAGCTCGCTCCTCCCCGCGGGCGCGGTGGCGTCGCGAGCCGTGGCCGATATCCCGTCCCTCCACCGCCTCGTCCGCCGCGCCTTCCAGCTCTCGAAGACGCTGCCCCACGAGCTGCTCCACACCTTCGAGAGACAGACCGTTGCCCTGCCGCGCTCGACCGAGGCCGAGCGCCTCGTCATCCAGCGCGTCGGCCAGAACGTCTTTCGCTCCGGTCTCCTCGAATACTGGGAAGGGCGCTGCGCGATCACCGGCCTGGCCGTTCCCGAGCTCCTGCGCGCGAGCCACATCAAGCCCTGGGCGGACTGCGGGAGCGACGCCGAGCGACTCGACGTGTTCAACGGCCTCCTGCTCGCCCCGCACCTGGACGCCGCCTTCGACGGCGGCTTCATCACGGTAGCCGACGACGGAGAGGTGCAGTTGTGGGAGGGACTCGGCGAGAGCGCGCGACGCATCTTGGGGTTGGCCGACCCGCAGTCCATCACGGCGCTTGCCCCCGGCCACCGCGCCTACCTCGCCTGGCACCGGGAGAGAATCTTCGGTAGGAGGCGGCCCGGGTTCGAACCAGGAGATTCTTGAATCGGGACGGAACGGCAGCCGGTTCCTCGGCGGGACGACTCCAAGAGCCCCCATCCCGAACGCCTACTCGGGGGCTCCCCCAGCGCGCGCGGGCTGGCCGAGCTACTCGACCTGACGCCGGGCCGCCTGCGCTTTCTGGGCTTTGAACCCCGCGCGGCCTCCCGCCTGGCGGATCGGTTCTAGGATCGCCTGGTGCTTTTCCCAGAGCACGGCGATTTCGGCATTGTTGGCGATTGATTTGAGCGTGACGTGTGGCTCGCGCTCGTAGCCGAAGCCTGGGGGTAGGTCGCCCGGCGCTTCTTCGGTTTCGGGATCGGCGACACGTACTGCGCCGAGCGCCGACGCTCGATGATCCGGTCGGTCGGTTGCCCGCTCTCGTCCAACTCCCAATAGCGCGCCGGGTAGCTGTAGGGCGAGTTGAGGATCGGACGCTCAAAAAATGACGAAGACATTGCACCAAGGATATGTCAGGGCGGGCCCGAGGGGGGAAGTCATACAGGGAGGCCCGTGAAGCCACGCACCACGGGAGCCAAACCACGCAAAAAGGTGGCCAAACCACGCAAAACGCCCCAAAATGCCCCGCTTGGGCCGGTGAAGCCACATAGAAAATCACTGAAGTCACCGAGAAAATCACTGAAGTCACACAGCAACGGGGTGAAGCCACGGAGCCGGGCGGCCAAGCGACTCAGGAGGGTGATCAAGCCACTCAGGAAGCCGTTCGAGTCACCCACCGAACGGCAAAGATTGCCGAGCCGTTGGGTGAAGTCACTGAGAAATATGCCAAAATGGCCGGAGAATACGGTCGAGTCGCCGACGCGGCGGGTCGCTTGCGCGACTTGAGCGAATTTCTGTGTGACTTCAGGGGTTTTCTCGGTGGCTTCAGCGAATTTCTCGGTGACTTCGGCGAATTTCTGTGTGACTTGAGCGAATTTCTCAGTGGCTTCACCGGTCCGCCCGGTGGCCCAAACGGTCGCCGCGGTGACCTCACCGTTCCGCCCGGTGGCCCGAACGTTTGCCGCGGTGACATTACCGTTCTGCCGGGTGGCTCGACGGATTTTCGCGCCGGCCCGGGCGATTTCGGCATCCGGCCGGACTCGGGCGCCATTCGCCGCGCCGGTCGGGCGGGTTCGGAAAGTTGACCCCGCAGGCGGCGGCGTAGCGCAGGCGGTCGGTCATGGGGATTCAAACCTCCGCGTCGCACGCGGATGGGCGTGCAGGGTGCAGACGACTCGAACCGCATCCGTACGGAACTCGGCCGGCGGGCACCCGGCGGCCGCGAGCGATGTGCGGATCGTTCGGGTTCCTTGACCTTCGGCTTCCGCGTATCCCAGCCGGGAGAGGAACCAGGCCAACGTCTGATTGCGCCAATGCGGGGCCGCAGTCCCCGCGGCCAATTCCTCGGGTTCGACCCCTAAGGGAAGGGTGCCTGGCGACGAGATCTCGATCCGATCGCGAAACGCCGTCACCCGCAGGGGATCGACCAGCGAGTAATCGCGGTGGGCGAAGGCGTTCACCACGGCTTCGCGGATCGCGCGGGCCGGATACTTGAGCACGCTCGGCTTTCTCAGGTTCGTCTTGTCGTACAACGTCACCGCTTCCGCCTCGACGGTCGGCAAGAGGACGCGAAGCTGGTCGAGCAGGGTGTCCGCCAGCTCCAACCGCTGGCCGCGGGGTGAATCGCGATCGCTGCCTTCGTATTTCGAGACGAACGAGATGGCGCCGGGGATGAAGCGCTGCACCTCGCGCCCGAACAAGAGGACCGCGAAATTTCGCGGGCGCAGCTCGTTCGTGAGCGGCTCTCGAACCAGCAACGGCGGCACGACGGCGCTGAACGCGACGGAGTCCGAGAGGTAGCGCGGGGCTTCCGCTGCGTCCTCTTTTGATCCCATCCGTCTCAGAACTTCCCGCAGGATAAAAAGATCGAGATCGTCCTCGGTCGCCCCGGTGCACGGCCGACGGTCCCAGGGTTCCATGGCGCCCTTGCGAGCGGAGAGCGTTGCCACAACGTCATCCACGTCGGCGACGTTCTCCTTCCACTCGGTCTGCTCGCTTTCGCGGCCGGCGAGCTCTTGGAGGTCGATGCGAGGCGTCATGGCGGCGTTGTTTTAAATCCGTTCGATCGCGGGTCGAGCATCGCCACGCATCGTAGCGCACTCGCGCCGCCGGTTCGCCCTTCGCGTACAGTGGATCACGCGGCGCGATGAGACGGGATTTTCTCCAACTCCTCTCGCAGTGACCGCTCGGCGAGCCAGAGGTCGTGGGCCTGCTGCATCCGCAACCAGATCCCTGCGCCATTGCCACAGAATTTGCCGAGCCGCACGGCGGTCTCCGGGGTGACCCCGGCGCGCTCCGCGAGGATTCGATGGAGCGTCTGCCGCGAAACCCGGAGTTGGCGCGCCGCTTCGCTGACCGAAAAGCCGAGCGTGGGTAAGACGTCTTCACGCAGAACCGCACCCGGATGAGTTGGAGGCCGGTCGGGGCGTCTCTTGACTTCCAGATCGATCGACATCGGTCTTCTTCCTCGCTTGAGCCTCATGGGAACGTTTTTGCTTGTCTCCCCTCTCCCGTTTTTGGGAGAGGGGTCGGGGGTGAGGGCTGAAGCGGCAAGCCGCTACCGACTTTGACGAGGCTTTGCGCAGAAAGCCGTTCGAGCCACCCGCCGGACGGCAAAGTGCCGAGCCGCCGGCCCGGGCGATTTCGGCACCCAACCTTACTCCAGCGCCGTCCGCAGCTGCCCCCAACGCCCGCGCAGGCTGTTCAGGAGTTTCCGGTAGAACCAGGGGCGCCGGTCGAAGACGGATGGGGTGTGCAGAATGTCCTGCTCTTCGTACGGGTCGATTTCTAAGTCGAAGAGCTGCTCGTAGACCGGGGTTTCGCTGGTGAAGCGGACGTACTTCCACCGCGAGCGGCGGACCCCTTCGCTCATCGGGATGCGGTTGAAGACCAGGTGGTGCTCGTAGTACCAGTCGCCGCGCCAGGGGGTGGGCGTGCCGAAGACGAGCGGTTTCAAGCTCTTGCCCTGCATGCCGGCGGGAGCTGCGATGCCGGCGGCGTCGAGGAGGGTGGGGGCGATATCGACGTTGAGCGCCATCTTCGCGGATTTGGCCCCCAGGCGCGCCGCGGGGAGGCCCGGCCAGACCACGAACAGGGGCGTGCGGATCGACTCTTCGTACATCAGCCACTTGCCCGTGAGACCGTGCTCGCCGAGCAGGAGGCCGTTGTCCGAAGTGAAGACGATCACCGTCCGCTCCGCCAGGCCGCGCGCTTCGAGGGCGGCGAGCATTTCGCCCACCGCGCGGTCCATGCCGGTGATCAGGCGGTAGTAATCCTTGCGGGATTTTTGGTCGAGTTCGGGACTCCCGAACTGATCGAACCAGCGGACACGCCCTTCCGACTCGCGGAGGAACTGGGGGAGGGCGGCCAACGCCGCATCGGTCGCGGTCCGCGGCTTCGGGATCGCGATGTCGTCATAGAGATGAAGGTCTTCCGCGTCCGGGGGCATGGTGCACGAGCAACCGCCGTCCTGGACGTGCGGCGCCTTGAACGCCACCGTGAGCTGGAACGGCTCGCGCGCGTTGCGCACGAATTCGGCCGCCTGGTGCCCTTGGCGCCGGGTGAGGTGTTCGGGAAGGCCCGGCTCGAAATAGCTCCCCTGGCCGGCGAACCCCTGCCAATCGTCGAACTCGGCGGCCGGTAGCGCGCCACCGAGACCCCATTTGCCGATGAAGCCGGTGTAGTAGCCGGCCCGGCGCAGCAGCGCGGGATAGCTCGCGGCGAACGCCTCGGGCGAGAGAAACTCCACGAAGCTGTCCACGCGATGGCGCCGGTTGTATTGGCCGGTGTAGAGCGTGGCGCGGCTGGCGTAGCAGACCGGTGTGGTGCCGAAGCTGTTGGAAAACATCACCCCGCGCGCCGCGAGCCGATCGAGGTTCGGCGTCTTGACGATCCTGTTGCCGGCGGCGCCCAGGGCGTCCCAACGCTGGTCGTCGGTCAGGATGAACACGATGTTCGGCCGCGCGGGCGACGGGCCGGCCACCTTCCCGGCGGCCACGCCTTCTGCCGCCGCTGGGTCGAGAGCGCCCGCCGCGAGGGCGATCGACCCGAGGAGAAACGCGATCCGATTCTGAGTTCTCATGGTCCTCGAAGGCTAACATGTAGGCTGTGCCGAGATGCTAGGATTCTCGCCCTAGAGGAGACCCAAACCCATGTCGCCGATCCGCCGCCCGTGCGCCCGCCCATCGCTCTCTGTTTTTTCCCTCCTGGTCCTGTTCGGGGTTCTTCTCGCGGTTCCTCATGCCGCCCAGGCCGGCGGCGACTGGAACGACGCCGGGATCGCCTGGCGCCCCTATACCGAGGGGCTCGCCGAAGCGAAAAAAGACGGCAAGCCGATCTGCCTGGTCGTGTTCACCGAGTGGTGCCCGCACTGCAAAAACTACAGCAGCGTGTTCCACGACGCCAAGCTGGTCGAGATGGCGAAGCGGTTCGTGATGATCCGGCTCGACCAGGATCAGAACAAAGATCTGCTCGCCGGGTTCGGACCGGACGGCCAGTACATCCCGCGCACCCTCTTCCTCTCCTCGGCCGGCAAGCTCGACGAGGATCTCCGCGCGCCGCGCGAGCTCTACCGCTACTTCTACGACGAGTCGAAGGCCGACGGCTCCGCCGGGGTGCTCACCGGCATGCAGAGGGCGTTGGACAAGCTCGGCGCGAAGTAAGAAGAGGAAGGGCGCTGACACAGGACTTGGAGATTGCGGTTCGGGCGAAGTTCGTTGTCCCGGGAATCGCGACCAGCGCACCGGTCTTAAGTAGAGATCGCAGTCTCGCGCTTCTCGAAAATCTGGAGACCGTCCATGCGCAAGCAGCTCCTGTCCGCCGGATGTGCCTTGACCCTCGCTCTTTTGTTGAATGTACCAGCAGCCTATGCCGCGCCGGCCGGTGCGGACCCGCTCGCTGATCTGTTCAATCCTGCCCCGATCTCGATGGCATGTACGACGTGTACGGGGAGCTACACGACTTCGCCGGGTGGTGGTGCCGCCTCGCACTGGGGCATGGGCACCAGTTGCACAGCGGCGCAGACCGACCTCAGCAACCAGGCCCGCGCGGTCGCCAACGCCTTCTGTTATGGGGTCGACGACTACGGCGTTTGCAGCTTCACGGTCGTCGTCACGGGTGCCTGTTGGAGCCCGAGCTATGGCCAGTACCAGGTGGACGGTTACGCCAACTACAAGTGCCGGGTCTGGACCGGTGGCCCCGGCTGCATCATTCCGTAACCGAAGGCGCGCGGTCGGGAGGCGAACCGCCGTCTCGGCCTGCTACGTCCGGGGCGGCCATCCGTGGCCGCCCTTTCCTCTTGTTCGGAGATAGTCCCAGGTGTAGATTTGCGCAATCTAAGAGAAGCGCTACGTTTGGGAGCCCGCTACGATCGTCCTAGAGAAACGCAGTACTCTTCAAAGGGGGTCGGAAATGCGCACTCGTCTCTTCGGTTGCCTCGCCGCACTGCTCCTCATCGCTCTGCCCACGTTCGCCGCCGATCGTTCGATCCAGAGCGGGGTGGACCTCTGGACCACGCCGGCTGACGGCAAGACCTTCATCGACTTTAAGACCATCCCGATTCCCGCCGGATTCTTCTGCTTCAAGTCGGCGCCGTTCCGCGGCAAGGTCGTCTTCGAAGGCATTCCGGTCGCGACGGCGGAGCGCGGAGTTCTCGGCAAGACGGACACCATCGTGCAGCGTATGGACGAGGCGGTGTTCGACAAGAACGGCATCGCCCGGACCCGCATTCAGGTGCGCGCCCTCCATTTCCAGAGCGTTCGGCCGATCCAGACCGCTTGCGGCGCATTCAACGTCGAGGTTCGGCTCAACGGACCGCAGCCGATCACCGGAATGAAGATCGTGCGTCAGAACGAGCACGGTGGCCGGTTCTTCGCGCCGATCTCGGTCAACGGCAAAGTCGTCTTCACGCCGGTCGGTAGGCGCTCGAGCGAAGTTCTCGAGGTCGTTCGCAACGTGCGTTTCCCGGCGAACCAGGGAATTGCCTGGGCCGACCGCGCCGGCAGGACGATCCAGCGCGCAGGTTACGTCCTCACGGACACCGATGGCGATCGCGCCCCCGACACCCACCTGCCGGGTACCACCTCGAATTTCGCGGCCGGAGTTCGCTACGTGCCGTCGGGCGGGTTGGAAGGCCTGCGGTACGCCAACGACAACTGCCACCTGGAAAACTCGTATGAGGCTTTTCTCGAGGGCCACTGCCCGTCCCCGGTGGCGTACCTCGAATAAAAAGGCGTCCAAACAAAAGCAAGACGAGCACCCCGGGAGGCCCGTTCTCGGGCGGGCACCCGGGCCGTTCTAGTCTGGAGGGCAGCATGGAACCGAAGTCGGTGGTCGAGCGGTCGGTCGCGTGGTTGCGGGATCACCTCGCCGAGGAGATCTCGATCGAGGAGATGGCGAGGGAGTCGGGCGTGACCCCGTTTCATTTCCTCCGCACGTTTCGCCATTGGACCGGCGTCACCCCGGCGCTCTACTTGAGCGCGCTCCGTCTGGAAGAGGCCAAGCGCCTGCTGCTCACCACCGATCGCAGCGTCACCGACATCTGCTTCGACGTGGGCTACAACAGCCTCGGTACGTTCACCACCCGCTTCACCCAACTGGTCGGCCTGTCGCCCACCCGGTTGCGCCAGCTCGGCTCCGGCTTTCGGCTCGACGCGTTGGCCGGAGCGGCCGAGCACCTGGCCTTGGGCTCCGGTGGCACGGCGACCCGCACGACCACGATCGGCGGCACCCTGTTCGCCGACGAGCCTCCTTCGGGCGTGATCTTCCTCGGGCTGTTCGGCCATCCGCTCCCTCAACAGAGACCGTTCGCCTGCACGCTGCTCGCCGCGCCGGGGTCGTTCCAGCTCAAGGCGCCCAAGCCGGGCCGGTACTACCTGTTCGCCGCCTGTTTCTCGATGACCTCGGACCCGGTCGATTTCTTGCTCGCCAGCCGGGTCGTCCGCCAGGTCGGCACCGGCGGGCCGTTCCACCTGCGCGCGGGCGACGGACCGGTCGAAGGGGTCGAAATCCGATTGCGCCAGATGACCGCGCTCGATCCGCCGCTGCTCGTGGCGCTTCCTCTCTTGGTCGCCGAGCGGCGGGCACGGACCACCCTCCGTGAATCGCGGGATGTGATTCGACTCGCGTCGGCGCCGGCCTGACGAGAGCCGCGGCGCTCAAGCCGCCGGGACTTACCTTCCGAGCCACCGCAGGCCGAACTTCGTCCGGAGCAGTGACCCGAGACCGAGCAGGGTCAATAGGCAGCCGGCGACCAACGCGAGAGCCACGAGCAAACCGAGGTGGGCGTTGGCCGGGACTTGGGAGACGGCGAGCAGGCCGAAGCCGAGGGCGATCGCGAGCGTGTCGTTCGCGATGGCGGGTCCTGCCTCTCGGATCGCGTCGAGCGCCGGGTTGCCGGAGCCCGTGGCGAGAGCCGCTCGATAGCGATCGACGAAGTGGATCGCGTAGTCATCGCCGATCCCGATCGTGATCGCGCAGAACATCGAGGTGGCGACCCCGAGCGGGATGCCGAACCAGCCCATCAATCCGAAAATCCAGAGAGTGGAAAGGGCGGTCGGCAGCACCGCGATCAGGCCGAACCGCAGCGAGCGGTGGAGCAGGAAGAGGGCGGTTGAGCAACCCAAGAGCGAACCGACCACCGACCGGACCTGAGTCTTGACGATCGCCGGGATCATCGCCTGACTGACCGCCACATCCCCGGCGAAATCGAGGTGCGCGCCTGAAGGTGCGAGCAGGCGATTGGAGATCGCGCGGATGTCGCCCATCAGCCGGTCCGTCGCACGGAAGTTGGCGTCCTTGAGGAACACCGTCACCACGGTGCGCTTCGAGGCGTCGTCGATCACCTCGCGGCGTCGGGTGGTGCCGCGCCCGAGGTCGAACATCCGGAGCAGCTCCTCGACCCCTTCGGCGGTCGAGGGAATCGCGCGGAGGTTCTGGCCGCCACCCCGCCAGAGGGAATGGACCGCGGTGAGGTGACTGTAGGGGCCGAGCACGCCACCCACTCCGGGCAAGCGGCGGATGTCGGCCTCGAACTGTCCGATGGCCTCTAGGCGCGCCGGCTCGAGCAGAGCGCGCGGCGCATCGAAGCGGAGGTGGGCGAGCAGGAGGTGGGTACCGAACAGGCGCTCGTTCGCCCGATTCGTCGCGAGCCGGAACGGGCTTTGGGGGGCGAATCCGTCGATCCAACTGTCTTGAATCGAGAGCCGGGTGGTGCCGACCGCGAGGCCGAT
Source organism: Holophagales bacterium (assembly GCA_031404815.1). Lineage (GTDB taxonomy): Bacteria > Acidobacteriota > Thermoanaerobaculia > Multivoradales > UBA5704 > DASYKS01. The sequence goes on from JANNIH010000164.1 coordinate 32,949, forward strand.
CGTAGCGACAGCGAGGGCCGCGAGCGTCGCTCGGGGATGGGTGAGGAACGGGGTGGCGATCCGCGCCAGGGCGGCGCCGCTGCCGCCGGCCGTCCGGCCCGGATGCGCGAGCGCCCTCGTGGGCAGCAGCGTGAGGAGCGCCGGCACGAGGAAGAGCGAACCCGCGAGGCAAAACAGCAGCCCAAGCCCGGCGAACAGGCCGAACGCGCGCACCGGAGCGAGCGGCGACAAACCGAACGAGAAGAAGCCGAACGCGGTGGTGAGCGCGCTCCAGGCGACCGGGCGGCGAATCTCGGCGAACGCTTGGCGGAGCGCTTGGCGGGGGCGATCGAGCGCACCGGGGCGCTCAAGGCTCCGCTGATATTGCCAGAGGATATGAATCTCCGAGGCGAGCCCCACGGTCACCAGAATGACCGGCAGCACCGCGGTCGTGAGGTAAACGGGCGAGCCCACCCAGCCCATCAGGCCAAACGTCCAGACGAGGCAGAGAACGATCTTCAAACCGGCGACCGCGAGAGCGGCGATGCGACGCGTGCCGAACCAGACGACCAGGCCGATGACGCCAAGCGACAGCGGCAGCAGAAGGGAGAGGTCGGCCAGGATGTGCGCGCCGAGCAGAGCCTCGGCGGCCGGCGCGCCCACGACGTCGATCCGGTCGGTGGCGTTCGCGAACGGCCGCACCAGCTCCTCGACCTGGGCAAAGAGTGCCACGCGGTCGTACGGATGTGCCGGATCGACCGGAGGTACGCCGAGCAGCAGGGTTGTCACTTTGCGATCCGCCGAGATCAGCGTGCCATCGAGCACACTCGCCGCGGCGCGCAGATCGCCGACGAGCAGCGCCATCAGCTCGGGTGTGTCGGGGAGCGGATCGAGGAACGGTCGAAAGTCGAGCGTTCCGGTGTAGACCCGGTTGCGGTGCTCGGTGGCGAGGCTCACCACGTCGTCGGGACCGACCTGGGCCAAGCGGGAGAGGCGCGCGCTGATCTCGCGGACCGAACGCAGAGTGCCCGAGTTCAACACTCCGTCGGGATGGCTGCTCTCGATCAGGACGACCAGAGGGTCGCGTAGGCCGAAATGCGCGCGCGCCTGGCGGTCGAAAACCACCGCCGGGTCCTCGGCCGGGACCAGGGCGTGACCGTCGGTTCGCAGCTCGAGCCGGAGGAGGCCGGGGAGGGCTGCGAGGGAGAGCAGCGCAAACAGCGCAATTACGGCTTTGGGAGCGTCGAAGGGGCGTTCCGCGAGCTTTCCGAGAACGTTGCGCATGGTTCGGCAGAGCAGGTAACGCAGGGTCATTGTAGTCGAAAGCTCACGGTGTTCCGCGCGCCTGTGAGATGATTGCCCGAACCGATCGACCTCTCGAACAAGGTGATTGCCATGGGCTTTCTGCTGACGCTGCTCTTGAGCTTCGTGCCGGCTTTCGCCTGCGCAGCGCTCGTCTACTGGTTGGACCGTTACGAGAAAGAGCCGCGGCTGCTGCTCGGCGTGGTGTTCTTTTGGGGCGCCGTGGTGGCGGTGATCGGCGCGGTCATCGCGCAACTGATCCTCGCCGGGGCGGTCTCGGCTGCGACCGGTTCGGCGAATGCGGCCGATGTGGCGGGCGCCACCCTGTTTGCGCCGGTCACCGAAGAGAGCCTGAAGGGGATCGCCATCCTCGCGGTCTTTCTGATCTTGCGCCGCGAGTTCGATTCGCTGCTCGACGGCATCGTCTACGCCGCCATCGTGGCCCTCGGGTTCGCCGCGACCGAGAACGTCTTCTATCTCTATGGGGAGTTCGGGGAGAAGGGGTTCGAGGGGCTGTTCACCCTGTTCTTCGTGCGGGTGGTGTTGGGGATCTGGAACCATCCCTTCTACACCGCGTGGATCGGCATCGGCCTCGCGCTCTCACGGTTGAGCCGACGTGCGCTCGTGCGCTGGCTGGCACCGCCGATCGGTTGGGCGATCGCCCTCGGGTTTCATTCGCTGCACAACACCTTCGCCACCTTCGCGGAAGGGGCGCCCGGCTTGGCGATCGCCATGTTTCTGGTCGATTGGTTCGGCTGGTTGGCGATCAGCATCCTGATCCTGGTCTCGATCCGGCGCGAAGGGCGGCTCTTGGGCACCCACCTCGCGGAAGAGGTCGGGCTCGGCCGTCTCTCCGCCGCTCAATACCACACCGCGATCTCCTCCTGGGCTCAATCCGGCGCCCGACTGCGCACCCTCTTCGGCGCCGGCCGTCGGCCGACCCGCCGCTTCTACCAGGTCTGCGGCGAGCTGGCGCACAAGAAAGAGCAACTCGCCCGCTTTGGCGACGAAGGGCGCAATTCCGCCCTCGTCGAGCAGCTGCGCACCGAGCTGGCCGGACTGTCGGGCCAGGCGATCGCCTGAGTGGCGTCACGCCGGCTCGCAACCGTGAGAAACTTGATCGAGCCTGATCGGAAGTGAAGGCTACGAAACCCCTCCGCATCCCCTCCTGTCTCCAAGATGAGCGCGTCGACAATCCGGGTTTTGGCCGTGGGATCAAGCTGCCGCAGACTGTTTCGGAAGCCCTTGGCTTGCTCAAGGTGCTCGGGTAGGCTGGCATGCAGGCGTGCCGCCCACGAAACCACTGCGCTTCGGGCGGCGTGGTCGGCGTGTCGCAATTCCCCGCTCTGGACACTCTCAGCAGCCGAAGGGCCTGTTCACGCGACTGGTTCGGATCCCAAGCTCTTAGCTGCCGGATATCGGCCAGTTCCTCCGAAACACGCCGAGAATCGAATTCAACGAGCCGGTCAGGGACCAGGTTCTCCAACTTACCAGTAAGTTCATCGAACCCGCCCATACCAGGAATCCGAGCGGACGGATAGCTATCGATAGAGGTTCAACCAATTCAGTCTCTGGCGTCTGGGGTCAAGGAGGGATCAGGCAGGCACAGCCCCTTTGGCCTGTATCTTAGCGCATCCCTCGCCGCCGCGGGTTTCGATTCCTCCTGGGACCCCCGCGACGGGCAACAGGTTCTACAACCTCGGTACGACCTCCAAAGTGAGCACGGTGGCATCGCCGTGATGCCGCTGGTCGAAGTGGGGAAGATCGGGCTCTACCCCCGCCCGCGCGGTTGCGTCAGAATGGGGCTCATGGGCGCCCTCGACCTGATCGAATCGCATCGAGATCTGCTCGGAGAGCTCTGTCGGCGCTATGCGGTGCATCGCCTGCGCCTGTTCGGTTCCGCCGCTGCGGGAGAATTCGATCCGGAGCGTAGCGACCTCGACTTCCTGGTCGAGTTCGACGAACCGGTCGGTATGAACAGTTTCCGGCAGTTTTTTGGGTTCCGCCGTTCGCTGGGCGAACTCCTGGCGCGGCAGGTGGATCTCGTCGCCTGGTCCGCGGTCAAGAATCCCTACTTCCGCCAACAGGCGGCGTCTCAGGCGATCGATGTCTACGCCGCGTGATCCACGCGCGTTGCTCGACGACATTCTCCGAGCGGCTGCGGGTATCGAGCGCGTCGTCGCCGGGAAGACGCTTGCCGACTATGAGTCAGACGAGGATCTGCAGAGCATCCTCGAAAGGCGCTTCACGATCATCGGGGAAGCCTTGAAGCGTCTCGAGCGGGCGGATGCCGCCCTTTTTCGAGAGATTCCCGCCGCGCGCGACATCATCGATTTTCGGAACGTGCTCGCCCACGGCTACGAAGTGGTGGACCCTAAAACGGTGTGGGAGGCGGCGTTGGAGGACCTACCCAAGCTGGTCGCGGCGGTTGTTCCCATGCTCGAGAAGCTTGATCGCGCCTGATTGGAAGTGAAGGCTACGAAGAGAACCTCCGCCGTCCGGATCAGGACGATCCGGACGGCGGAGGGGAAGGGGCCGAAGCGTCTTACTCGACCGAGAAGTCGGTCAGCTCGGCGGGGGTCAGGCCGGTCAGCTTCCACATGCCGCGGCCGTGGGTGGCGACCACGATCTGGCCCGACGGTGAACCGGCGGGAATCGCGACCGCTTTCATATCCACCACGGCGACGTTGGGCAGGCCCGTGCCGTACGGCGCCCAGTTGTCGCCGCTGTTGAACGAGACGTAGACACCGATGTCGGTCCCGGCCCAGATGCGCGTGTTGTCGGTCGGATCGACCGCCAAGGCGTTCACCGGGATGTTTGGGATGCCGGTGCCGGAGGGCGTCCAGGTGGTGCCGCCGTCGATCGACTTCCTAACATTGAGCCCCGCGCTCGCCGAGAAGCCGGAGAGCGACGAGTAGACGATCTGCGAGTTGCTCGGGTTGATGACGACGTCGGAGACGTAGAGCCCCGGCGCATCGACTTGGGTGAAGGTGGCACCGGTGTCGGTCGAGCGGAAGACCCGGCCGTCGGAAGAGCCGGTGTAGAGGATCGCAGCGTTGGTGCCGCCATGGGCGGGTGCCTGGGCCGCGAACGTTTCGATCGCGCTGATCGCGCCCGCGCCCGCGGTCAAGTCCTGCCCGCCGGCGCCGGTGCCGAGACCGGTGAAGATGACCGTGGTCGGGGTCGCCGTCTGGGCGGCCGCGAAAAAGCCGGGGGAGCGGTTGAGCTTATTGGTGCCGAAGTAGAACGTGTCGGTGGCGCCGCGGTCGAGCGCCAGGGGGGCGTAAAACAGGGTGCGGTCGGTGAGCGGAATGCCGTTGTTGACCAGAACGCCGCAGAAAGCCGCGGAGCAGGCGCCGACGATCGTCGTGTAGTCGGCCGGCGTCGATGCCGTGCCGAGCAACGAGGTCGAAGCGGCCATCAGGCCACCGGACTGGTTGAAGTAGGTGTGGACGACGTTGAGCGGATCGGTCTGGTCGATCAGCGCGAAGCCGCCGTCACCGTCGTCCGAGTGGGACCAGCCGAACGAGCCGCTCCCTGAGTTCGTGCCGTTGTCCTGGGTGCCGCCGTACGCGATGCTCGCGTTGGTCGGATGCAGATCGACGCCGGTGAACTGGACGGTGTTGATGTTGGCGTTCCGGTTCGCCCAGTTGGTGCCGCGATCGGTGGAGCGCCAGATCCCGCCGTCGGAAGCCGCCCAGAGAATATTGGCATTCGTCGGGTCGGTGATCAGCACATGGGTATCGGAGTGGACGGCGGTCGTGGCGTCCGCGCTGATCATGATGTCGGAAAACGTCGTGCCGCCGTCGGTCGAGCGACGGACGTTCGAACGGGTGATGCCCGCCGTGGCGACCGCTCCTGCGCCGCCATGGTAGACGACCGTCGGATCGTCCGGCTGAGCCCAGACCGGCTGGTCATAGAAGCACTGGCCCATGCAGTAGCCGTTGGCTGCCGCCATCAAGACCCAGTTGACGCCGCCGTCGGTCGACTTGTAGATCCGCCCTGGGTTCATGCCGGCGTTGGTGAAGCTGTTGCCCACGTAGTAGGTCGCCGTGGCGTCGGCCGCCCCTTTGCCGACCGTAATTGTCGCGCGCCCCCAGGCCGCCGCGGCCGCCGGCAGACCGCTCGTGCCGCCCGCGACCTGCGTCCAGGTGACACCGTTGTCGGTCGATCGGATCACGCCGCCGTTCAACGTACCGGCGCCCAGGCCCGACTGCCAGCCGGCCGCGAACCAGGTGGTTGCGGTGACCGGATCTTGCACCACGTTGCTGTAGCGGTTGTTGTCGGTCCCGGCGCCGCCGCAGGTGGTGCAGGTCCAGGTCGCTCCCGCGTCCGTGGAACGGTAGAGGCCGCGCGGCGCGAGGCCCGGCGACTGCGTCGCGCCGACTCCGAAGATGCCGGAGGCGGTGGTCGCGAGCAGGATGTTCGGATTGGCGCGGTCGATCACGATCGAGCCGATCGTGCGGCCGGTGAACTGGGCGGCGCCGAACGGGCCGGTCCACGTCGCGCCGGAGTCGGTCGACTTGTAGACGCCGACGCCCGCGTAGCTGTCACCCGAGCCGTTCGCTTCGCCGGTGCCGAGGTAGATCGTGGCGGTCGTCGCGGTGTGCGCCGTCGTGTCGAGCGCCAAGGAGCCGACGGCGAGAGAGGCCAGGAAGTCGCTGATCGGGCTCCAGGTAACACCGTCATCGGTGCTCTTCCAGATGCCACCCTGGGCGGTACCCAGGTAGATCGGGCGGGGCGAGCCGACGCCCGCGTCGATCACGATGGCGTTCGCGCGGCCGCTGCAATCGCTTCGGTTCGAGCCGTTCTGCGGTGTCTGGCCGCCGGTGATCGGTTGCGGTCCGAGCGGGCTCCAGACCGTGCCCGTGCGCATTTCGGCGGTGCGCTGGGTCGACTTCTCTTGGAGCGCTGTTGCGCGGGCGGCTGCGGCGTTGAATTCCCCCTCACCGAGCTTCTGCCGACGCAGCGCATAATAGGCGTCGCGCGCCAAAATGCTGCCCTCCTCCTTGACGGTCTCGAAAGCGCGTGCCGGAAGGCGGGGTGCGTTGGCGGGGGTCTTGGCTCCCTGGGCGACGAGAGCGCCGGAGGCGCCGAGCGTCATCGCGACGGACAGGGCGACGAGGACCTTCCTATTGACTGCGAGTTTATTCATGAATTCTCCTGGTTCTGGGGCGGTTGGGCGCGAATTGGCGGACCGGGCGCCAGCACCCTAAACCGGGTCGGGGTGCTCGGTCAAGAGGTTGGCGCGCCCCACGTTCGAACGGCATATTCTTCGCGCCGCAGCCGGTTTTTCTCACTTCCCGACACCTTGTAGATATCGAGCTCTGGTGCTCTAGGGCGTCGCGCGCTCTTTTGACCGACCCAATGCTTGGAGAAAGGGATTTCCCATGAAGCGCAGTTCCCCCTGGTTCGCCGGTACCGCTTTGGCCTTGGCCACCTTGGCCACCTTGGCCACGACTCACTCAGCTTTCGCCTCACCGACCGTTGCGGCGAGTGCCAACGAGCTGCCGTCTCCCTCTCAAATCCGTCTGCAGCTGATGCCGCTTTACGACCAGGTTGTCGCGAGCGTGCGTTTGAAATCGCTCGAGCCGGGGCGCTCAGGCAAGATGGCCGAGGCTGCGGCGGTCGATACCTACCTGCGCGAGCTGCCGCTTTCGCCACGCGAGTTTCTCGCGATCGACATGCAGCGACGGCGCTACGAGATCGAGGTTCCCAGCATCATCGAGGAATGGCACGATCGATGGATCCAGCTCCACGAGCAGACCGCTCGCGCGCTCTACGGCGATGTGATCGTCGATGCCAAGCTCGCCGGTGTGCCGGCCGATACCGGTGCGGCCGAGGTGTCGCGCGTCTCGTCGGGCACCGATCGGAATCTGGCTGCGACGTTCGCGCTCCGTCCCGAGAACTACCAAGGCGAAGTGCAGGTCGCGGTCAATCCGGCCGATCGGAACCAGGTCGTCGCCGCGGCGAACACGTTCGACCGGATGGGGGGGGAGTGCGGTGGAGCGGGCATCCAGGCGATCTTCTACTCGAAGGACGGAGGGGTGACCTGGGGCTATACCTGCGCGCCTAGTCCCTCGGCCTATCCGGCCCTCCCGGAGTGCACCGGAGTCGTGTTCGGCAGCGACCCTGCGCTCTCTTGGGGCGAAGGGACCTCGGTCTATCTCAACCATCTGATGCTCTGCTTCAACGGGGGGGTGCCCTCTTTTGCGACCGTCGTGGCCCGCTCGACCGACAGCGGCGTCACCTGGAGCGGCCATGGGGTGATCAAGAGCAGCTGGAATACGGGTGATCTGGAGGACAAGAACTTCTACCTGATCGACCATTCACCGACCAGCGCCTACCGCGGGCGGCACTACAGCTGCTGGGATCGCAACAATGACGAGAAGGTTGCCTATTCGACCGACTCCGGCGCCACCTGGACGGAGGTCGATCTGCCGGCGCCCCCGGGCGGCGGTTTCGATCTCGGGTGCGACATGGCGGTGCAGCAGGACGGCACGCTTCATTTGGTCTGGGATACCCTCGATTGTGGCGACATCTTCTGCACCAACGAACGGATGTTCTACACCCGGTCGAAGAACGGCGGCGTTACCTGGTCGGCTCCGGTTCAAGTGGCGGATTTCAATGTCACCAGCTTTGGCCCCGAAAATTCGTCGTGCCCCAAAGCGCAGGACTTCCGTTGCATCGGCCCGTTCGGAGCGATCGACGTCGATCGTTCGGGGGGCCCGTGCGACGGCAACCTGTACGTGACCTACGCCGACTATGAGGCGTCCGGAACCGTCGAGGACACCGACACCTGGGTCACCCGTTCGACCGACGGCGGGGCGACCTGGGAGAGGGCGGTGCGGGTCAACGATGGCGGCACGGTCGGAACGGTCCAATTCAATCCATTCCTGGTGGTCGACCAATATGACGGCGCGGTGGTCGCCGCCTGGCTGGACGGCCGGAGGTCTACGGGCAACAAGAAGGTCGACCTCTACCTCGGGTTCTCGAACGACTGTGGCGCGACGTGGGTCAATCGTCGGCTCTCCAACGCTTCTCAGGAGTTCAACAACAGCGCGATCGGCATGTCGAACCAGAGCACCGAGGACAACGCCAACTTCAATTCGAACCAGTTCGGTGACTATATCGGGCTCGATGTGTCGGGCTCGCGGGCTTACGTCGCGTGGTCCGACACCCGTCACTTCTTCCCTGGTTTCTCGAACGAGAGCGAGGAGGAGAATATCGCCTTCGACACGTTTGCGCTGCCGAAGCCCGCGCGGGCTGCCACGTTTCTCTCGCAGGCGGGCGAGGACGGCTATGTTCTCGAATCGTCCGAGACGTCGAGCACGGGAGGTTCGAGCAACAACACGGCCTCTGGTGCCGGCGCGATCCGGGTCGGCGATTCGGCGTCCGATCAGGAGTACCGCAGCATCCTCTCGTTCGACACAACGCCGATCCCGGACGCCGTGACGGTCGCGAGCGTCAAGTTGCGCATCAAACGGGGGACGCTGCTGCATACCAACCCTTCGACCACCCTTGGCGGCCTCGTAGCCGACGTCCGGACCGAAGGGTGGAGTGGCGATCCGAGGCTCGAAAGCGCCGACTGGCAGGCCGGCGCGACGGCGACCGCGGTCTGTACGCTCTCGACCGCCGCCGCCAACGGGGATTGGGCGGAGTGCAGCTGGAATGCCGCCGGAATCGCTGCGATCAGCAAAGTGGGCAAAACCCAAGTCCGTATCCGCTTCACGGTTGGCGACAACGACGATCGGGGGGCCGACTACGTCGGGTTCTTCTCGGGTGACGCAAGCAACGCGGACGATCGCCCCCATTTGGTCATCTCTTACAATTGAACGATTCCGGTTCGTCCCGGCGGTGCCAGGTGCCTGTCACGCTTCGATTGCACTCGGGCACTGTACAGATCTCAGGAGGAGTTCACCTTGCCAGAAGAGAGCGCTACTCAAAGTACAGTCGTTGCATCTATCCTCGCCCAACACGCCACCGGCATCGACCACATCGCGATCGCGGTACCGGAGTTGGAGGCCTCGATCGAGTTCTTCACCAAGGTGCTGGGGTTCGAGCTGGGTGAGCGGCGGCGGACCGAGGGGACCACGACCGCCATGATCTCGGCGGTGATCAAAGCCGGGCCGCTCACGTTCGTGCTGATTCAGGGAACCTCGCCGCAATCGCAGGTCTCGCGCTACGTCGAGCACTACGGCCCCGGCGTCCAGCACATCGCGATCGCAGTCGAGAACATCGAAGGGGTTGCCGCGGGTCTCAAGGATTCCGGTTTGGAGTTCGATACGACGATCATCCGCAGCCCCGGTCTGCAGCAGATCTTCAGCCACCGCGACGCGGGCTCCGGCCTGATGATCGAGTTCATCGACCGCAGCGGCACGGGGGATTTCACCGACAGCAGCGTGCAGGAGCTGTTCTCGCAGCTGGAAGCGAAGGACTCCTTCTGAGGTTTCCAAGGGTTGGCCGGTAGCATGGAGTTCGAACCGGACGGTGGCGGGTTGCGGTTGCGATCGGCGTTTACGGATCCGCTCCTCGACGTCATGAACTTCCTGAACGAGGTGGTCCAGCGCTATCCGCGGGCCGTCTCGTTCGCCCCCGGCCGTCCGGCCGAGAACCTCTTCGACGTCGAAGGGAGCCTCTCCGTGATACCACGCTTCGTTGAGTGGCGGGCCGAACGGAGAGGGACCGACGCGCGGGCGGTCTACCGCGAGCTCGGTCAATATGGCGCCACCAACGGCATTCTCCAAGAGCTGATCGCCGCCCAACTGGCGGCGGACGAGGGAATCCGGGCCGATCCCGCATCGATCGTCGTCACCTGCGGCTGCCAGGAGGCGATGGCGCTCCTCCTCCTGACCCTGTTTACGCCGGGGCGCGACGTGCTGCTGTCGAGCGATCCGACCTACATCGGAATCACCGGCCTCGCGTGCATTCTCGGCATCGAGGTGGTACCGATCGCGATGGGGCCGAACGGTCTCGAAACGGCCGCCGTGGCCGCGGCGATCGCGCGCGTCCGAGCGGCTGGTGGCCGACCGCGCGCGCTCTACGACATCCCCGATTTCAACAACCCGCTCGGAACCACAATGCCGGTCGAGATTCGGCGCGAGTTGCTGGCCCTGCTCCGCGACGAAAGCGTGCTGTTGTTCGAGGACAACCCGTACGGAATGTTCGCTTACGATGCCGAGTCGGTGCCGACGATCAAGTCTCTCGACCCGAACGGTGGGGTGATCTACCTCGGCAGCTTCTCGAAGACGCTCTTTCCGGGCCTTCGGGTCGGCTATCTCGTGGCCGACCAGGAGGTCGTGGGGCAGGACGCAAGCCTGCGGTCGCTCGCAGGCGAGCTGTCCAAGGTCAAGAGCCTGACCACGGTCAACACGCCGCCGCTGATGCAGGCGACGGCGGGCGGCCTGCTGCTCGAAGCGGGCGGCAGCCTGCGCGGCCTGGTGGCGAAGAAACTGCCGCACTATCGCGCCAATCGAGACACCATGCTCGCCGCTCTTAAACGTGAGCTTGCCGGAACCGGGGCGAGCTGGAATCGCCCGGCGGGCGGGTTTTTCCTCACCCTCGACCTGCCGTTCGAATTCGGCGCCGAAGAACTCGATACCTGCGCCCGTGACTACGGCGTGATCTGCTGCCCGATGCGCTTCTTCGCGCTCGCGCCGGGGCGGGAGCGGCAGGTTCGTTTCTCGTTCAGCTACGTGACGCCGGAGCAGGTGGAAAGTGGTGTCGTAGGCTTCGCGCGCTTCGTCCGAGATCGTCAGGCCTAGAGGTGGAGCGGGTCGCCGCCTTGCCGCTCTCCCGCTTGCTCACGCGGGCGTTCCTCTCACGCGGGCTGTCTGCCGAGCATGCCGCTTGGGTGGTTGAAAGCCTGGTCGAGACGTCGCTTCGCGGTTCCGACACCCATGGCGTGCGCCTGGCGGCGACCCTGCTCGCCGAGCTCGACGGCGGTCGATCGAAAGCCGATCCCGCCATGACCTGGTACGGCACGGCGGGCGCGGTGCGCAACCTCGATGCCGACGCGGCGCTCGGCATCGTCGCGGGCCGGGCGGCGACCGCCGAGGTGATCCGGCTCGCCCGGCGGTACGGCTCGGGCACGGTGGCGGTCAGGAACTCGAACTACTTCGGCTCGGCCGCCGCGTTCTCGCTCGAAATGGCGAGCCAGGGGCTGGCCGGATTTGCGTTCACCAACAGTGACGCCTTGGTGGCTCCCCACGGGGGGCTCAAGCCCTTCTTCGGCACCAACCCGTTCTCGTTTGCCATGCGCGGCGAGGCCCCAGGCGACCTGCTCTGCATCGACATGGCGACCAGCCAGATCGCCTTCTCGAAGATCCGTGAGCGGCGCCTCGCCGGCCGACCGCTCGAACCCGGCTGGGCGGTCACCGCGGACGGGCGCGACGCCGCGGACGCCGAGGGTGTGGAAGTGATCGCGCTCAAGCCGCTCGGCGGCCACAAAGGGATGTGCCTGGCGCTGCTGATCGAAGTGATCACCGCCGTCTTCGCGGGCGACCTTTTGGATTCCGAGCTCACCCACCTGTTCGATCCCCCTTGGGATCAGCCGCGGCGGACCTCCCACCTGTTTTTTGGTTTCGATGTCGGGGCGTTCGGATCGGGCGCAGCGGGCGGAGTGGAAGGCGACCCGGCCGCGGTCGGCGCCCGTCTGTCGAGACTGCTCGACCTGCTCCGCCGCCAGCCGGCGATCCCCGGTCAACGCATCCTCGCCCCCGGCGATTTAGAACTCGAAGCGGAGGCCGAACGTGGCGCGTTGGGAGTGCCGCTGGAGCCCGCCGATCTCGCCGCACTCCGGCGGATCGACGCGGAGGCGCCGCCGGGTGAACGGGAAGGGATCTGAGGTTTTACTCGACGGCTGTTTGTGGTCCGTCGTCTCGGAAACTCGCTCGATCTGTGGTGGAATCCCGGACTTCGATTCGGTTCGGAGGGGGAGCGGATGACCACGGGAACGAAGGCAGAAACGGCAGAGGTGGGCATCGACGCGATCGGGATTTCGCTGCCGCCGCTTGCGATGAAGATGGCGGAGCTCGCCCGCTTGCGCGAGGTCGATCCCGCCAAGCTCACGCTCGGCCTCGGGTGCGGCGAGATGGCGCTCTGCCCGCCGGGGTTCGGTGTCGTCGATCTGGCGGCCGAAGCGGGGCGCCGGGCGCTCGCGCGGTGGGGGGGAGATCCGGCGCGGATCGGGCTGCTCGCCGTAGGCACCGAGTCGGCGCTCGACATGAGCCGGCCGCTCTCGGCCTGGGTGGCGGCTCGGCTCGGCTTGAGTGGAGCCGTCCGTTCCTATGAGGTCAAGCACGCCTGTTACGGCGGCACGCTCGCTCTGCGCCAGGCGCTCGAATGGCGGCTTTCAGGGGCGGCCGGGGGGGCGAGAGGGAGCGCGCCGAAAGCCGCGCTGGTGATCGCCGCCGACGTGGCGCTCTATGCCGAAAACGACCCGGGCGAACCGACCCAAGGTGCTTGCGCCGTCGCGATGGTGATCGACCGGCCAAAGGTGGCGTCGATCGATCCGGTCTCCTACCCATACAGCGAACCGGTGTTCGATTTCTGGCGCCCGGTCGGGGAGGCGCATCCGCGCGTCGATGGCCCCTTGAGCCTGGAGTGCTACAAACGGGGGGCCGAGCGCTGTTTCGCGGCGCTCGTAGCGGCGGAAGGGCCGGGCGCCGATCCGGAGCGCGTGCTCGCCCCGTTCCGGGCGCTCTGTTTCCACGTTCCGTTCCCTAAGATGGTAAAGAAAGCGGTGGTGGCGGTCGGCGAATCGTTCGGCTGGTCGACCGAGCGGATCGAGGCGCTCTACCGCGATCGGGTAGCGCCGTCGATGAACTGGAACGTCCGGGTCGGCAACTCCTACACCGCGAGCCTCTGGTTGTCGGTCGCCGAAGCGCTCCGCGGCCTCGGGGAAGGCGAACGGATTGCGGCGTTCTCCTACGGCTCCGGTTTCGGCACCGAGCTGCTGCAGCTCGAAGCGGGAGCCGAGGCGCGCGCCGGAGTCTGGGCGGAGGACGTCGAGCGCGACCTGGCGGCGCGGCGCGAGATCGACGCCCTGGAGTATGTGCGGCTGCGGCGCGGCTGAGGGCCGAGGGTAGACACGCAGGTCTGCCCCTTGCAGGCGCCGCCGCGTTTCGCCGTCTCAATCCGGCGGCGTGTAGCCGGCCATCGGGCTCGCGAAGCCGCGCGCTCCCGGGCGTTCCACGATCTCCTGGGTCTCCAGGATGCGGTGGCGCTCGACCTTCTCGTCGCCGTCGCGGAGGAATTCGACGATCCCCTGGCGCCGAAGGGTGTAGCGGTCGGCGCTCGAAAAATGGACCACGAAGCTCTTGCGGGTGCGGCCTGGATCGGCGACCGCGGAGCCGCCGTGGAGGAGCGAAGAGTGCCAGAGCAGAACCTCGCCGCGCGGGCAGAGCAGCGTTTCGGGCGCGAGCCCCGCGGCTGCGCACTGGCGGCGGTCGTGCTCGGCCATCGCCTCCGCTTCGACCGGGCCATAGCGGCTCTGGTCGAAGAGAAATTCGCCCGGTGCAAACTGGTGGTAGGGGAGCCGGTGCGAACCGGGCATGTAGACCAGCGGCCCGCTGTCCGGATGGATCTCTTCGAGCGCGATCCAGGCGGCGATCAGGTGGCTCGGCGGTTGGGTCTGGACGAACACCGGATCGCGGTGGAGCGCCTGCTGGCTCCCCCATTCGAAATAGAGCGACTGGGTGGCGACCGCCTGAACCCCAAGCGCCAGCTCCACGCGCCGGAAGATCGCGGGATGGAGATAGAGATCGAGCGCGGCTTCGGAGTGTGAGTGGAGATCGGCGATTCGGTAGGAAGGGCGCCGGTCGCGCGCCTCATCCGCTTCGGCGAAGCTGCGCAACGGGCCGCTCCAGGCATAGGCGAGATCAGCCGGGCGCTCGCGCCAGACCCGATCGACATCGGCTCCCAAGGCCGCCGCCGGGAGGGCGAGATCGCCGAGCGAAAACGTCAGGTAGCCGCGCCGAATGAACTGCTCGAGCTGTGCCGCCTCGTCGGCGGCGACCGCGCCGCCCGTGTGCATCGTCTCCAACCGGGCGAGCGCATCCGGTCGATCGACCCACAGATCGCTCGCGAGTTGCCCATCGGCCGCCAGGGGACCGATCGGTTCCGCCTCCGGGCGACCGAACCACTGCCGAAACGGATTCTTCATCGTGTCCGCGAGGATACCAGTTCGCCTACCAAGCACCGGCGAGCGGTGCCCCGCCGCCGGTCGGTCCGAAGGTGAAATCGGAGTCCGCCGGACCCTGGCCCGCGACGTTCTTGAGCAGAAATTGGCGCGCGGCGGTGAAATAGATCCCGATGCCGTCGCGGCCGTCGCCATTCCAGTCGCCCGCGACCGGTTGCCCCCCCGCCGCCCGGCCGAAGCGAAAGCGCAAGGAGGCCGGCCCGGCGTCCGCGGTCTGGCGGAGGCGGAACGCCCCGGTTTGCGGATCGTAGATCCCGATGCCATCGCGGCCGTCGCCATCCCAATCGCCCGCGATCGGCAACCACCCCGAACCGGCGGGACCGAAGTTGAACGTCCGGGAGAACGCGCCGCCGCTCGCGCTCTCCTTGATCCGGAAGGTGCCGGTCGCCGGGTCGTAGAGCCCCAAGCCGTCGCTGCCGTCGCCGTCCCAATCGCCCGCGATCGGCAGCCACGAGCTGCCGGCGGGCCCCAAGGAGAAGGAGGTTCCAGCGCCCGTGCCGCCGACGTTTTGCAGCTGGAATCGACCCGCGGCGCGGGTGTAGACCGCAACCCCGCTGCGTCCGTCGCCGTTCCAATCCCCGGCGACGGCGAACCGGCCGCCTCCGGAGCCGAGCTGGAATGCGCGATCGACCGGGCCGGACGCCGGTCCGTTGCGCAGCGCAAAGCGGGCGTTCGACCCCTGGAACGTGCCGACCCCCTCGCCGCGGGCGAGCCGCAGCAGCTGGCCGGAGAGGGTGCCGAGGTAGAGTTCGCCGCGCCGATCCTGGCCGAAGGTCACCAGCTGGGAGGCGGAATCCCCGAGCAGGCGGACCTCGAAGTCCGCGCCGCCGGGGGCCGCGGCCCAGATCCGGCCGGTGCAGAAGTCGCCGAAGAAGTAGCGGCCGGTAAGAGTGGGGAAATCCTCGCCGCGGTAGACGTAGCCACCGGTCACCGAGCAGCCGTCGTCATGGTTGTACTCGAGGACCGGCAGGGTCAGCTCCGGCGCGCCGCAGACCGGCGTCTCCACCGGGCAGGCGTTGGTGCCGAAACAGAGGCTCCCCTCCATCGGTTTCCAGCCGTAGTTGCGCCCACCGGCCGTTCCGGCGGCTGCTAAGTCGATCTCTTCGCGCTCGCTCTGGCCGACGTCGGCGAGCCACAGATCGCCGGTCGTGCGGTCGAAGCTGAACCGCCAGGGATTGCGCAGACCGATCGCCCAGGCCTCGTCGGGCTGGCCGCCCGGTCCGCGGAACGGGTTGTCGGACGGGATCGCGTACGGCAATCCCGGATCGGTGCGATCGACATCGATGCGCAGGAGCTTGCCGAGCAGCGTCTCCGGGCGCTGCGCGCGGCAGTCGGGATCGCCGCCGGAACCGCCATCGCCCATGCCGATGTAGAGAAAGCCGTCGGGGCCGAACTGGAGCTGGCCGCCGTTGTGGTTGTCGAACGGCTGGTCGATGGTGAGCAGGATCGTGCCACTGTTCGGATCGGCGAGATTCGGGTTGGCGGCCGAGCGCCGGTAGCGCGCGATCACCGTGTCGCCCGCGAGATCGGTGTAATTGACGAACAGGAAGCCGTTCTGGGCGTAGCTCGGGTGGAAGGCGATCGACAGGAGCCCCCCTTCACCCTGCTGGCGCAGGAGCGTACCGAGATCGAGAAAATTGCCGGCCATCAGGCGGCCGTTGGCGAAGATGCGGATCTGGCCGGCGCGCAGCACCACGAACAGCCGATCGTCGCCGGCATGGGTGACGTAGGTCGGGGCCGAGGGGAGGCGCGCCACCTCGATCAGCCGCGCCCCGGTGAGCGGTCCGACCGGCTCGAACAGACTCGCCGCCAACGTTCCGGCCGGCGCGCAAGCCGGGGAGGCCGCCAACAGAATGAGAGCCGCAAGGAGCGCAAAGCCGATCCGGGGCTTCACCGCCGACGGCTGGGAACGGGTGAGTTTGGCAGTGGGGAGCGAGGCGTTTACCATGGACGAAAATCTCCGGATCGGATCGGTTGGGATCTTGGGGGCGGTCCATTAAATATAGCGTCGAGAGCATATCTTCGAACCGTGCCCGGCGCGCCACCGAAGAGCCCGAATCTTTGCGCTCGATCAAGGTGAGAGAGAGAGACCATGGCGACGATGATCCGAATCGATGACCGGCTGGAAATCCCGGAGACCGAGCTGGCGTTCGCGACCGCGCGCTCCGGCGGGCCGGGGGGCCAAAACGTCAACAAGGTGGAGACCCGCGTGCTGCTCCGGTTCGACATCGAGGGTTCGGCCGTTTTGAGCCCCGAGCAGAAGGCACGGTTGCGCGAGCGGCTGCCCACCCGGATCACCCGCGAGGGGGTGTTCCATGTCATGGCGCAGCGCCACCGGACCCAAGGGCAGAACCGGGAGGCGGCAATCGCCCGTTTCGCCGAGCTGCTCGCCGGTGCGCTCGCCGAAGAGACGCCGCGGGTCAAGACCCGGCCGTCGCGCGCGGCCAAGGTGCGGCGCGTGGACGAGAAGAAACGGCGCGGCCGGACCAAACAGGGCCGGTCGCCCGGCGCCGAATGGGAGTAGATTGGGATTGACATCCGCCCCGCCCCGAGCCCACATCCGATGAATTTCGAAGCGCACTTCCCACCGGCCGAGCGAGAGGCGCTGCGCGTGAGCGTCGCCGATCTCGAACGGCGGACGACGGCCGAGATCGTGCCCTACGTGGTCGGGCGCAGCGATCCGTACGCCAACGCGGAGTGGAAGGGATCGACCTTCGGCGCCCTCGCCGCCGCTCTGGTCGCCGCCGTTCTCCATGCTTCGGTGGGGATCTGGGGGCTCGATCCCGTCCTCTGGATCGCTCTGCCGCCGCTGCTCGGCGCCGCGCTCGGCCGGCTCGCGGTAGCGCTGCCGTGGGTCACCCGCGCCCTGGTTGGGGCCGAGCGGCTCGACGAGCAGGTGCGCCGCCGGGCCGAAGCGGCATTCCTGGCCGAGGATCTCGCCTCGACCGCGAGCCGCGAGGGGCTGCTCCTGTTCGTCTCGCTGTTCGAACGGCGGGTCCTCGTCCTGCCCGGCCTCGGCCTGCGCGCGCGGGTGCCCGCCGCCGCCTGGGACGCCGTCGCCGCCAAGATCGCCGACCGGCTCAAGAGCCACGGACCGGCCGAAGCTCTCACCCGGGGCCTCGCCGAGGTCGAGACGGCCCTGCGCGACCACGGCCTGGTGGTCGATTCGGCAGGGCATCGAACCTCGGCGATGTCCCCCGTGTCGGCGCAGCACAACGAGCTGCCCGACGAGTTGCGCCTGGAGGAGCGATGATTCGCCGGGCCGCAGCGCTCGCGTTCGCGGTTCTCATGACCGCACCGGCCTGGGGCGCGGTGCGCGACGTGCCGTTTCTCTCCGGCCGGGTGGTCGATGAAGCGGCGCTCTTGCCGCCCTTGGCGCGGACCGCGCTCGAAGCGAAGCTCGCAGCGCTCGAGCAGGAGACGAAGGTGCAGGTCGCGGTGCTCACGGTGCTGAGCCTCGACGGCGAACCGATCGAAGATTTCTCCCACCGGGTGGCCGAAACCTGGAAGCTCGGCGACGCAAAGCGCGACGACGGCGTGCTCTTCCTGGTGGCGCGCGACGACCGCAAGATGCGCATCGAAGTAGGGTACGGCCTGGAGCCGACGCTCACCGACATCCGCACCCGGCGCATCCAGGACGACCTGGTGCGGCCGGCGTTTCGCTCCGGCGACTTTGCCGGCGGCATCGAGAAAGGGATCGACGCGATCGGTGCCCAGCTGCGCGGCCAGGAGCCGCCCGCGGCGCCGCAGGCGGCCTCGCCGCCCTTAGAGATGGACGCCCGGCTGGTGATTGGCGGGATGCTGCTGGTGATCGTGCTCGTGTTCGGTGGGGTGGGGCTCTGGACTCCGGGCTGCGCCAGCTGGGGGATCTACGCGATCGTGGCGCCGTTCGTAGCGCTGTTGGGCGGAGTGGCGACCTCAGGCAGGGTGGCGGTTTGGCTTCTGCTGGTGTGGCTGATCGGTTTTCCGCTGCTCCGTCTCTGGCTCCGGCTGACCGGGAGGGTGAAGAAGGCGCCCTCCGGCATGCTCCGTGGCTCGAAGGGGAACCGGGGTTGGATCTTCTCGGGCGGTTCCGGTTCGTCGAGCGGCAGCTCCTCCTGGTCGTCGTCCTCCTCCTCCTCCTCCGGCGGCTTCTCGGGCGGCGGCGGAAGTTTCGGCGGGGGTGGCTCTTCGAGCAGTTGGTGAGCACCACCCCCACCCGGTGGCTTCGGCTCCGCTTAAGCCACCGGGCCCTGAGCGAAAGTCGAAGGGCTAGTAGCGCCGTCGCTCCTCGAGCGGTCCGAAGTAGTCGAGATCGAACGCCTTGCGGAACTCGGCCGAACCGACGATCGTGCGAACCACCGCGCGCAGGCCGTCTTTACGCAGCGCCTTTACGTTGTTCCAGTAGCCGCGGTCGGACTCGATCTGGTCGTTGTTTCGCTTGAGCAGCACGCGATAGAGCCGGCGGATCGTCACTTCCGGATCGAGCGCGATCCGGCGTCGCTCGACCGAGAGAGCGAGTTCGTCGGCGAAGCGCTCAACACCGTGGTAACCCTCTTCGTAGATCTCGTCCACCCGCTCGCCATCGCGGCTCGGATCGAAGGTCGCGTTCAGGATGCCTTCGATCAGGGCGCGGGTGACGGCGCGTGATTTCTCGCGGCGGGTCCCCGACTCGTCGCGCCCGCCATAGTTGTTGTCGCCGCCACCGCTTCGTTTCGCCTCGAGGGTGATCCGGCCGTTGGTGAGCGCGCCGCGCATGTCATAGCCGCGGCGGACCCGGTAGCCGATCTGGCCGGCCACTGCGCGCGCGCCGTCGCCGATCGCGACCTCAACCCAGTTGCTGCCGGTTCGGAGGATCGAAACGTCACGTCCGGCTTCAAGGTTGAACGTCGCACCGACCGGCACTTCCTCCCCTTCGCCGTCGAACAGGCCGGTGCCGACGAGCGTCAGGCGCAGGCGCTCTCCCGGCACCACTTGGACCGCTTCGTTTTCGGGGGCGACGCCGTAACGCTGGGCACGGCCGGAGCCGAACGGATCGGCCCAAACCTGGATGGCGATCACCTTGGTGGCGCCGCTCTCGACGGAGCGCGTGCGGTCGCGGTTCCAGGAGCGTTCCTGGGACACTTGTCCGGCAACGGGCAGCGCGAGGGCAAACGCCAACGCGGCGACCGTGAATAGGCGTGATTCTAGGTGGGTTTTCTGGTTCATGGGGTGCCTCCTCTTCCTGGCCGCGCTCGAATGCGAGCGCGGCGATCTCCAACATCGGGGTTCGGTTGCAAGGCTCCGGCCAACCCTTCCCCTCAAGAGGAAACCGTATCGCGTGGCGGAAAGAAGTGCCGATTCGTCCTCTCGAGGGGACGAAGGAGAGACAAACTGCCGATTCTTCCCTTTCCCTGGCGCTTCGGCAGATGATCTACCCCCTCATGACCCGTCGCGAGAAAGCCGCCCGCATTCAGTCGATTCTCGATCCACTCTACCCGGAGATGGTGATTCCGCTCGATCACGTCGATCCGTTCACCCTGCTCGTGGCGGTGATGCTTTCGGCACAGACCACCGACAAGATGGTGAACACGGTGACGCCGGAGCTGTTCGCCCGGGCCGGGACGCCCGCCGCCATGGCGGCGCTGTCGGTCGAGGAGATCCTAGAGCTGATTCGCCGCATCGGCCTCGCGCCCACCAAGGCGAAGAATCTAAAGCGGCTTTCCGAGCTGTTGATCGAACGGCACGGAGGCGTGGTGCCGCGCACTTTCGCCGAGCTTGAAGCGCTCCCCGGTGTCGGGCACAAGACGGCGTCTGTCGTGATGGATCAGGCGTTCGGCCTGCCGGCGTTTGCGGTCGATACCCATATCCACCGGCTGGCTGCCCGCTGGGGTCTTTCAGAGGGTTCAAAGGTGGAGAGGACCGAGGCGGATTTGAAAG
>JANNIH010000165.1:0-17076 GCA_031404815.1 Holophagales bacterium
CAACCTGGGCGGGATCGACGAGACCCAGTGGTACCCGGTGGGCGGCTGCGAGAGCGGCTACGTCGCGCCTAGCCCGACGGACCCGTTGGTCGTGTACGCCGGGTGCTACGGCGGCCAGATCACGCGCTACGACCACCGCACGGGACAGGAGCGCGACATCACCGTCTGGCCGGAGAACCCGATGGGCTGGGGGGCGGAGGGGATGAAGTACCGCTTCCAGTGGACGTTCCCCATCGTCTTCTCGCCGCACGATCCGAAGGTGCTCTACACGGCCGGGAAATCGCGTCTTCCGCACCATCGACGAGGGGCAGCAGGCGCAGGAAGGTGCGCCGCGGATCGACGCCGGAGACCACCGCGCGCGCTTCGATCAGCTCGCCACTGGCAAGCTCTACCCCGCGCACGCGGCCCTCGCGAGCGACGATGCGCGCCACTGGCGCGCTGGTGCGCAACGTGGCGCCATAGTGGCGCGCGGCAGTAGCCAGAGCCTGGGTGATCGCGCCGATGCCACCGGTTGCGCTCCGCGCCGAGCCTGCCCCGTTGCCGCCGCCCGCAGCAGCCTGCAGCAACAGGTTGGCGGTGGTGCCGGCAGACCAGGGGCCGGCGAAGCTGCCGTAGATGCCGCGCGCGGCAAGCCCGACGGATGGCGTGACGCCGTCCGTTCGTGGTCGTTGGGGGTTCGTTGCCGCTTCGGAGACGCCCCGACGGCGGTGGACCCGGTTCTTTCGTGGTGGCGGACTGGGGCGTCTCTACATCCGATGACAAACCGCATGGGGCCTATCTGCCCGCGCGTTCGATACGGCCGTGGTCCGGCGACTTGGTGTATTTTCTTTGGGATATGACGCCTCTATTGTTCAGGAACCGTTTTAGGGTTCCTTCGGCTCGCTTGCCGGGCTGGGACTATTCCTGGCCGGGCGCCTATGCGGTGACGATCTGTGTCAAAGGACGGGTGGGTTGCCTGGGCGAGGTCGTGGAAGCCGATGTAGCGCTTTCGCCGCTGGGCGTGATCGTCGCCGAAGAATGGTTGGCGATTCCCGGGACGCACCGCCAAGTGGTTCTGGATGAATGGATCGTCATGCCGGACCACCTGCATGGCATTCTGATTTTCGAGCGCGGGGAGCGCCCGATCCCGAAAGAGGGTCTGCCTGCCGGATCTCTCGGAGCGGTGGTGGGGCAATTCAAGCAGCGGGCCACCAAACGCATCCGGGCGCTGCGACGGCGCGAGTTCGCGTGGCAGGAGCGGTATTTCGATCAGATCCTCAGGGACGATGAGGCCCTGGAACGCTACCGCGTCTACATCCGCGAAAATCCCGGTCGCCGGCAACCGCCGTGATTCACGGGCGGCACCGTTCGCGATGGCCAAGAGGGGCGTTTGGACCGTTGAGACGCCCCAGTCCGCTACCACGATCCTGTCCGGTTGCAAGCCCGTCGGGGCGTCTCCTATCGCGGCACCAGAAACCCCATTGGCCCGACTGTTCCGCGGCATCGCCAGCCGCCCGGCCTATTTTCGTCCGCGGCATCGCCAGCCGCCCGGCTTGTTTTCGTCCGCGGCATCACCACCCTGCACGGCCTGCCTGTCGTCCGGGCGGCGTGGGCGTTGGTTTGGGCGGCGTGGGGATTGGATGGCGTGACGCCGTCCGTTCGTGGTCGTTGGGGCGTCGGTGCCGCCTCGGAGACGCCCCGACGGCGGTGGACCCGGTTCTTTAGTGGTGGCGGACTGGGGCGTCACTACATCCGATGAAAAACCGCATGGGCTGCCTGACGGGTGGTGACGTCGTCTGTTCGTGGCGACGTCCTGAAGCGTCTCTACTCTAGATTGTGTTTAAATAGGTGGGATCGCCGAGACATACCGTTTGCAGGGTCCGTCGGCCGTTCGGCCCACGGCCGGGTTCGGGATGGCTTCCCTCGAGCGTGGAGATTTGGCTGTGCCGGACCCCGAGTTGCCCACGTCGTGCCGACGACGCGCTACCGTGATTCTGGCGGATGACCACCCGATGATGATCGGAGGTCTACGCAAATTGCTCGAGCCGGAGTTCGACGTCGTCGCTACGGCGCGGGATGGCTTGGGCTTGGTCGAGGTCGCGACCCGCTTGCGCCCCGATCTGGTGATCACCGATCTCTCGATGCCCGGGATCGACGGCATCGAGGCCACCCGCCGTCTACGGGCCGCCGCGCCCGGTCTGAGAGTTCTGATCTTGAGCGTGCATGCGGAGCCCTCCTGGGTGCGGGCGGCGTTCGAGGCCGGCGCCTGCGGCTATCTGACCAAGACCTGTGTGCCCGAGGAGATCGAGACCGCCGTCCGCGTGGTGCTCGAGGACCGTTTCTACTTGAGCCCGACGGTTGCCCGGGAGACGATTCTGCCGGCGGCGAAAGGGGAGCCGCTTCGCCCCAAAGGCTACGAGCGCGAGCCGTCCGAGCCGGGGCGGGCGCTCACCCCGCGCGAGTTCGCCATCGTCCAGCTGGTCGGTGCGGGCCTGGGCAACAAGGAGATCGCACGAAGAGTCGGAATGGCGGTGTCCACGGTGCGCACCCATCTGGCCAGCATCTACGCGAAGCTGTGCCTCGCGAGCCGGGTGGAGCTCGCGCTGTACGCCTCCCAGCTCGCGGGGGGCGGCGAACAAGAGCTGCGTGGAGAGGAATCTTGAGGCCCGACGACGCGCTCCTCGCCCTGGCGTTCACTCACGGGCAGGAAGCTTTCATCGGGGTCGATGCCCGCGACAGGATCGTCGATTGGAACCCCGCGGCCGAGCAGTTGTTCGGCTATCCGGCCGCCGGAGCGCTGGGCCGTCCTCTGGCGTTGCTCTGTTTTCCCGAAGAGAGCGGCGCGTTCGCCGCCGTTCTCGGATCAGGCGGCGGCGTGGCCGACGATCGGATCCAGCGCCTGCGCCACCGGAGCGGACGCGAGCTGATGGTCGCTTTGCGCCAGGTCCCGTTCTCCCCCTCGGAGGGCGCTCCGAGCCTGCTGCTCTCGGCCATCGACATCGGGGGGCGCCACCGGGCGGAGGAGGACCTCCTCGGGAGCCGGACGGCGTTGGCGGCGACCCGGTCCGAGCTGCGTCGGCTCGCCGGGCGAAGGATCGCCGCCGAGGAAGAGGCGCGACGGCGGGTGGCGCGCGAGCTGCACGACGACCTCGGCCAACGGGTGACCGCCGCGGCGCTCGAACTGAAAGCCGCGCGGCGGCAGATTCCAGACGGCGACTTGCTGCGGAGCGAGCTCGACGCCGTCGGCGGCACCCTGGCCGAGCTGGCCGAAGATCTGCGCCGCTTGAGCCACGAGCTGCATCCTGCGGCTCTCGAACGGCGCGGTCTGGTCGACGCGCTGCGCGACCATTGCGTGGAAGTCGAGCGCCGGTCCGGCCTTGCGGTCCGGCTGAGCCTGCGCGACGCCGAAGGGCCGATTGCCGCCGATGTCGCGCTCGGCCTCTATCGCATCGCGCAGGAGGCGCTCGGCAACGTCGTGCGACACGCCGCTGCGCGCACGCTCCACGTGACCTTGACGGTGGCGGCGGGGACGGCCCACTTAGGAGTCGCCGACGACGGCGTCGGATTCGATCCCGCCGCGGCACGTGGCTCGGCCGGCTTGGGGCTGGCGAGCCTCGAAGAGCGGGCGGAGCTCCTGGGCGGCCGATGCCGCATCGTCTCGGCCCCGGGAGCCGGCACCGAGATCGAGATCACCGTGCCGCTGCTCGCCGCGCCGAGCGCGCCCGGGCGCGACCCCGGGGCCGGCGGTCTGCCGCGCCAGCTCGGCCCCTATCGATTGCTCGAAGAGATCGGCCGGGGGGCGGTCACCACCGTCTTCCTGGCTCAGGAGCCCGAGCCGCTCGGCCGCAAGGTGGCGGTCAAGATCCACCACAGCCCGCTCCCCGGGCGCCCCGAGACGCTCCGCTTCAAAGCCGAGCAGCAGGCTCTTGCCCGCCTGCATCACCCGGCGATCGCCGAGGTCTACGAAGCGCGCACCACTCCCGAGGGCGACCTCTACATCGTCATGGAGTACGTGCCGGGGCTGGCGATCACCGAGTACTGCGACCGCTACGGCCTCGACCTCGAAAAGCGCCTGGCGCTGTTCGCCAAGGTTTGCGACGGTGTTCAATACGCCCATCAGAAAGGGATTCTCCATCGCGCGCTCTCTCCGTCGAGCCTGCGGGTGGTAGAGGATGGCGGGTTGGCGCTGCCCAAGATCCTCGACTTCGGCGTCGCAAAGGGGCTCGACCGACCGCTCGCCGAGTGCACCGTCTGGACCCCCGACGAGATGGTGGGCGATTTCGCCTACCTGGCGCCGGAGGCGTTCGGCGGCGAAATCGATGCCCGTTCCGAGGTCTACAGCCTCGGTGCCGTGCTCTACGAGCTGTTGGTGGGAACCGTACCGCTCGAAGTGGGGGAGGGGGGAGTGGCGGCGCTGCTCGAAGCGGCCAAGCGATCGCCGCGCAAACCGGTGCCGCTCCCGAGCGAGCGTTTGAGCGCTCTTGCGAGCCAAGCGGCGACCGAGATCGCCCGACGCCGCGGTTTCGCGCGCCCCGCGCGGCTGCACCGCCGGCTGGCCGGCGACCTCGACCGGATCGTCGCCAAGGCCCTCGCGGAGGAGCCGGCGGACCGCTACCCGACCGTCGAAGCGCTGGGCCGCGAGGTCGAGCGCACGCTGTCGGGCGAGCCGGTCGAGGCCGGTGTGCATGGCGCCCTGCCGCGCCTCCACCGCTTCGTCCGCCGACACCGACGGATTGCGGCGTCCGTGGTGGTCGTGGTCTTGGTCCTCGCCGGGGCGCTGATCTCAAGCACCTACGTGGCGCGGCGCGCCGCCCAAGAAGCGGCCCGGGCCGACGCGGTGGTGCGGTTTCTGGAAGATCTGTTCCGTGCCTCGGACCCGCGCCAGGCCAAAGGTGCGCCGGCCGATGCCCGCGACCTGCTGCGCCGCGGCACCGAACGGCTCGGCTCGGCGCTGCGCGATCAGCCGCTGCTGCGGGCGCGGCTGCTCGACAGTCTCGGCGGCATCCACACCGATCTCGGGCTCTACGATCAGGCCCGTCCGCTGCTCACGGAAGCGTTGGCCATCCGCGAACGGCTGCGCGGAGCGGAGCACCTGGAAGTTGCGGTGACGCTCGTCCGGCTCGGTTCCCTCGCCCATCTCTCCGGCCGTGGCGAGGCCCCGCCGCTCTTTCGCCGCGCTTTGGCGATCCGCGAGAAACGCCTGGGAGCCGAGGCGCCCGAAGTGGCCGACGTCCTCAACAAGCTGGGGGTCGCGTTCGCCGCCCAGGGTGAGCTCGACGACGCGGAAAAGACCCTGCGGCGGTCGCTCGACCTCTCCGAGAGGCTTTGGGGGCCGAACGATCCGCGCGTGGCGAAGGTCCTGCACAACCTTTCGGGGATCGCCCTGTATCGGGGCGATGCGGCGGCAGGCGAACGGCTGC
Organism: Holophagales bacterium; assembly: GCA_031404815.1. Taxonomy (GTDB): domain Bacteria; phylum Acidobacteriota; class Thermoanaerobaculia; order Multivoradales; family UBA5704; genus DASYKS01. The sequence goes on from JANNIH010000165.1 coordinate 5,400, forward strand.
TCGAGCGCGCGCTCGCAATCCGTGAGAAGGCGCTCCCCCCGGACGATCTGGATCTCGCCGGCAGCCGCGAGGCGCTGGCGGTCCTCCGCCTGGAACAGCGCCGACCGGCGGAAGCGGCGGAGCTGCTCTCCCGCCTGGTGGCCACCGCCGAAAAGGTCTACGGCCCCAGGCACCCCGACTTTGCCCGGCCGCTCTTGAACCTCGGCCACGCCCGCCGCGATCTCGGGCAAGACGCCGCAGCAACCCAGCTGTTCGAGCGCGCCTTGGGCGTCTTCGAGCGCACCGTGACCCCCGACCACCCGCTGATCGTTCGCGCTCTGGCAACCCTCGCCGACCACCATTTCGCCCACCAACGCTACGCCCAGGCCGAACCGCTTTACCGGCGGCTGGTCGAGCTGCGCCAAGCCGGAGCCGTCCCCAAGACCTGGAACGAATCGCTCGATCGCTACGCGCGACTGCTGCGCATGACGGGGCGGGAGGGCGAGGCGGCGGGGGTGCCGGTGACGGTGGTGGTGAAATAGCTCACGCCGGGCGTTCGGCGTCGTCGGTCTGAGCGGCCTGCCACAGCTCGCGGAACTTTTCCCGCACGTAAGGGTCGAGAGCGGCAGCAGCGGCGCCCGGTGCGTCCCAGGCGCCGCCACCGCTCGAAGCGGAATCAGGGCTCGAACGCCACCGTGCAGGTCTTGTCGGCGTCGAGCAGCACCGGGGTTGAAAAACCGCTGCCGGTACAGTCGCCGCCCCAGCCCCCGAACGAGCCCAAGGGCCGCGCGAAGAGGGTGAGGGCGGTGTTTTCCTGGAAGCGGACCGAACACGAAGAGTCGCAGATCACGCCCGCCGGATTGCTGGTGACGGTGCCCTCTCCGCCGTCCGTATAGACCAGCGTCAAGGTGAACGACGCGGGCGGCGGCGGGACGAAAGCGAACGTGGCGATGCACAGCGTGTCGGCAAAGAGCGCAACCTCCCCGTCCGCGCAGTCCGGGTCGCCGCTCCAGCCCACGAACGTCGAACCGTCGTCGGCGAGCGGGGTGAGCTCGACGCGGGTGGGGATCGGATAGCCCGCCGCGCAACGACCGGGGCAGTCGATTCCGGAGGGTGTGCTCACGACCCGACCGGCACCGGTGCCCGCGAACTCGACGTTCAAGGTGGCAGGCACCGCCGTGAGGTCGAAGCGCGCGGTACAGAACTTGTCGCCATCCGGGGTGAGCAGGCCGTCGGAGCAATCGACGTTGCCGCCGAAGCCGCTGAAGACCGACGTCCCGAAAGGCTCCGCTACCAGCTGGACCGTCTGGGTGCCGTCGAAGACCGCCGTGCAGGTGGTACCGCAGTCGATCCCCGCCGGGACGCTCACGACCCGGCCGCTGCCCAGACCGAAGACCGCCACGTCGACCCGAATCGGCCGACTGATCGCGATCGTCACGGTCGCCGTGGCGCACTCGACCGGCACGCCGTCGTCGCAGACCGCGTAGACGAAGCTGTCGTCCGCCGTCACCTGGCCGTTGTGGGTGTAGCTGAACGTACCGTCGGCCGATAACGTCAAGGTGCCGAAGGCGGGTGCGACCACGGGCGTCGTCGTCACCGAAAGAGCGCCGTTTTCGGGGTCCGAGTCGTTGGCGAGCACGGAGGGTTCTCCCGAGAGCAGAGAGGTGACGGTCCCTCCCTGGGCGACGAAGGCCTCGTCGTCGACGGCGACCGGAGGATCGTTGACAGGCAAGACGGTGATCGAAACCGTCGCCGTGGCGCAGAGCTGCGGCGTCCCATCGTCGCAAACTCGATAGACGAAGCTGTCGGACGTCGTTTCGCTCCCGTCGTGGGTATAGCTGAAGGTGCCGTCGGCGGCGAGCGAAAGGGTGCCGTGGGCGGGGCCGGAGACCGGCGTGGTGCTGACGGTCAGCGGATCGCCGTTGGGGTCGCTGTCGTTGGCGAGCACGGAGAGCGCGCCGGAATCGAGGACGTTAACCGTCCCCCCCTCGTCGACCGTGGCGGAATCCGCGGCGGCGACCGGCGGCCGGTTGAAGAAGTAGCTGTCGAGCATCAGGTGGGCTTGGGTCTCGACCAAGACGTCACGTGCCACGAAAGCGCCCGTGGCGACCGTTCCATGGCCCAGGCGCACGGTGCCGTTCGAGGCGTAGATGGAGAGCGCAACCCGGCTGCCGTTGCCGAGATCCGCCGCGAGCGGCGAGGACAGGAGACCGCCGTTGGTGCCGTTGATGCCCGCCACGTAGATCACCAGGTCGTGCGGCGAGACGCCGGACCCGGTTTGCGGACCGAGCACCGCGCTCGAACCCGCCGCGAGCCGCCCTTCGATCCGCACCTCCGCAGGAGCGGCAAAGAGGATCTGCGCGCTGTTGCCGGCGGAGAGCGAGCGCAGGTCGTACGTACCGCCGGAGAGGAGCAGCGTGCCGCCGTTGCCGACGTTGACGTTGCCGTATTCGCCGTCGGGGAGCAAGGCATAGCCGCCGGCCGAGACCGTTAAGTCGAGCCCGCCGCCGGGCGACGCGCTATGAAATGGCGGGAAAGTTGCGAAGACCGGCAGGGCGAGAGGTGAAGTCTGTGTTCCGAGGATCGTGCCCTGATTCTTGAGCGTGTTGAAGGCGACGCCGCCTTTGACCACCGAGTTGTTCTTGAGCCAGATCCGGTTCGCTTTGAGCTGCGAGCCGTCGGAGGTAGAGGCCTGCGGATCGAGGGCGAGTTCGTAGCCGCTCTGCAAAGTGTCGCCGCCCGCGGCGGCGTTCGCGATCACGTCGCCGCTCCACACCACCGACTGGTTCTTCAGCCGGGCGCTGTTCTTCGCCACGATCACCGCCTGTGAAAACGCGGGATCGAGAGCGATCCGCTGAACCTTCTCAGAGCTCGCCGCGCGAGCGCGCGAACCCTCTTTTTCTTGCCCTGCCGACGGTGCGGCGAGCAGCCAACCCATGAACGCAAAACCACCGGCCAAAACGAAAAACTTCGAACGCATGGCGGGTCCTCCCGTGGAAGTGGACACGTGGATGCAACCTGCGGAAGCAATGGGACGTCCGGACCGTACCGCTGCGTTTCGCGCGCGTCAAGTTGAGGCAAAGTAAGCGCCTCTGCGTTGATTTGGCAACATGTTCGCTTCTCGACTTGTTGTGATTGTACCTTCAGAAGCGCGTCTCGCCAGCCAAATCCTCCCACCTCAACATCGCGAGGAACCCGCAGTGGCACCACCGGGCCTACGGCTGCTTGGGCCGCTCGCTCGCCTTGAACAGGTAGGCGCTCTGCTCCAGGCGCGGGCCCTTCTCATCGCAGACCGCGAACTGCCCCCCTTCGTAGGCGCAGGCTCCGGCGTAACGGCCGTCTTTGGCCAGGGCGTAGAAGTTGAGGTTGAAGTAGGGGCGTCCTTTGTCGTCGAGCAGGCGGGTCTCGGTGTGCTCCAAGACGCGCTCCATGACTTTGATCAGCGCGGCCTGCGGCTCCATTCCGTTGCGCATCAGTTCGACGGCCAAGAAACCGCCGCAGACCTTGATGTTCGCTTCGCCACGTCCGGTCGAGCCGGCGGCGCCGACCGTGTTGTCGGTGTACTGTCCGGCGCCGATAATGGGGGAGTCGCCGACCCGTCCCGGCACCTTCCACGACAGGCCGCTGGTGGTGGTACAAGAACTGACCTCCCCGGCGGCGTTGACCGCGTTCATGTTGATCGTGCCGTGCGTCTCGCGCACCTCGCCGCCGGCTGGCGGCTCGATCCGCTCGGCGATGTTGCCGTGTGCCGCGTTCCACTTGAGCCAGCGCTCTTTGGCCCCTTCGTCGATCCAGGGGTGGAGCTTCCTCGTCGCCTTCCACGTGAGCCACGCCTTGCGCGACGCGTCGGTCAACAGCTCCTGCGCCGGAAAGCCCATCGCGAGGGCGAAGCGCTTGGCGTCCTGGCCGACCAGCAAGATGTGATCGGTGTAGTCCATCACCGCCTTGGCCACCCGGGATGGCGTGGCGATCCCTTCGAGACAGGCGACCGCGCCGGCCCGTTTGGAGGGGCCGTGCATGCAGCTCGCGTCGAGCTGCACCACCCCCTCGCAGTTGGGCAGGCCGCCCAAGCCGACCGAGTCGTCCTCCGGATCGAGCTCCTGCGTGCTCACCCCGGCGAGCAATGCGTCGAGCGTGTCCTCACCCGCGAGCAACTTGTCGTATGCGATCTTGATGCCGCTCGGCCGGTCGGTGTGGAAGCCGTTGGCCGAGCTGATCACGCACGGTTTGCCGCGTCCGGCGTTGGCGGCGGTGGCTCCCGCCTGGACAGCTGCGTTGCGGTCGGCCATCCATTCGTCGGCCTGCGCCGAGCGGGGGAGAAAACCAAGAGCGGTCAACAGGGCGGAGGTCTCAAGGAAATCGCGACGGGTCGGTTTCATGGTGCCGTGGACTTTAGCGCAACTCCGTTGAGCCCTCCGAGTCGTTTTCGACGCGATGGGTGGGTAGAGGCGAACCCCAGCGCGGAGGTTCGCTCGGCCGTGGCTACCGCTCACGGCGTTCGAGACCGACATCCTGCCGCACCGGCGGGGAGACCGAGAGGAAAGCCATGGAAAAGAATCGCCCGAGCCGCAAGTTGAGGTTGAACCGCGAAACCGTCCAGGTTCTCGAAGCGAGCCAGGCCGCAATGGCCCAGGGTGGAGTTTACTGTCCCACACATACCTGCGGCTGTAGCGCACTCTGTACCAACGGCTGTTCCGCCGCCTGCACCAACAACAACTGCGCTCCCTCGGCCAACCCTGGCGACACCCAGTGCCAGTGCATGTAAACGGGCTTTCGGCTTCATAGGATCAGGAGCGCCGAGGCAGGGGCGGAGGCGGGCTCCGCCCCTGTGAATTGGTGTGGCGCTCCCCACCTGATACCCACAGTTATCAGTGTTGCCAATCGACATGAGCTGGTACCGTTCTGTCTTGGAAGCCCCGGGGTTTCTGGGCTTCGAGGGAGGACGCGAATGGAGACCGTCTCCGAAGGCCTTACCGATTTGCTCGATGAGTGGAGCGCGGGCGACCCCGAGGCGCTCGATCGGTTGATGCCTCGGGTGGTCGATGAGTTGCGTCAGCTGGCCCGGAGCCATTTTCGGCGGGAGGCGCCTGGGCATACGTTGCAGCCGACCGCGCTGGTCAACGAACTCTATTTGAAGCTCGCGGCCCAGATGCAGGTCCGACTGAGCAACCGCACCCAGTTCTTCGCCTTTTCCTCGCGGCTGATGCGGCGCATCCTGGTCGATCATCTGCGCCGTCGGCGCCGAGCGAAACGAAATGGCGCCGAAGTTCTGATCTCGCTCGACGAGGCGCGCGACCAGGCACCCTCCGGAACGGTCGATCTGCTCGCGCTCGACGACGCGCTCCAGGCCCTCCACAAGCTCGATCCGCGACAGCACCGAGTGGTCGAGCTGCGCCTGTTCGGCGGCCTCGGCGTCGAGGAGACCGCCGCGCTGCTCGCGGTTTCGCCCGCGACCGTGAAGCGGGAGTGGATGACCGCAAAAGCTTGGTTGCGGCACGAGCTGCGGGGCCGATGAGTTTGGACCCGGAGCGTTGGCAACAGGTCAAGGCGCTCTTGGGGTCCGCCCTCGAGCTCGCCCCGGAGGCGCGGCGAACCTATCTCGACGGGCAGTGTGACGATCCGGAGCTCCGCCGCGAGGCCGATTCGTATCTGGCGGCCTATCTCTCCGAGAGCCTGCGCATCGAAGTGCCCGCAGGGGAGAGTGACTTCGCAGCCGGCAATGGTTCCGATCCTTTGGACCTCGGGGAGCCGATCGGTCCCTACCGCTTGCTCCGCCGGCTCGGTGCGGGAGGCATGGGGGAGGTGTTCCTCGCCGAGCAGGAGGGAGCGATCCGCCGCACCGTGGCGCTCAAGCTGATCCGCGCCGGGTCGAGCGGTTTTGAGGTGGCGGCCCGCTTCGTGGCCGAGCGCCGGACGTTGGCCTTGATGAGCCACCCGAATATCGCCCGGGTGTTCGACGCCGGGGAGAGCCGTTCCGGCCGCCCCTACGTCGCGATGGAATACATCGAAGGGGCCACGCTCTCCCGGTATTGCGACGCCCACGAGCTCGGCTGGAAGGAAAGGCTGGAACTTTTCGTCGCCGTCTGCCGTGGGGTTCAGCATGCGCACCAGAAGGGGGTGATTCACCGCGACTTGAAGCCCGGCAACGTGCTGGTGGCGACCGAAGACGGGCAGCCTGTGCCAAAGATCATCGATTTCGGGGTTGCCAAGGCGGTCGCCTTGGGCGCGGAGGAGGCGCCTCTGCTCACCGCGCAGGGGCAGTGGATCGGCACCCCCGATTACATGAGCCCGGAACAGGCCGGGGGTTCCGAAGGTGCGGTCGATACGCGAAGCGATGTCTACTCCCTCGGGGTCGTGCTCTACGAGCTGCTCACCGGAGTTTTGCCATTCGAACCGCAGGCGCTGCGCCAGGGTGGGCTCGCGGCGCTGCTCGCCACCCTGCGCGAACAGGAGCCGCCGCCCATAAGCGCCCGGTTGCGGGCGCTGGGGGCGCGAGCGGCGGAGGTGGCGCGCTCTCGGGGCCTTACGGTCGCCCGGCTCGAAGCCCTTTTGGAGGGGGACCTCGAATCGATCGTGCGCAAAGCGATGGAGAAGGAGCCGGAGCGCCGCTACGCCTCCGCGGCCGAGCTGGCTGAAGATGTCAGCCGCCACCTGCGCCACGAGCCGGTGCTCGCCGCCGCCCCCGGCACCGGCGTCTACTTGCGCAAGCTCGTACGCCGCCATCGCCTCGGCTTCATCGCGACGGGCCTGGTCCTCCTGTCGTTGATCTTGGGGATCGTCGGTACCGGTTGGAGCCTGGTCCGCGCGTTGCGGGCCGAACGGGAGGCCCGGGAGCAAGCCCGCCGGGCTCAGGAGGAAGCCGCCAAGGCGGAGGCCGTCATCGGCTTCGTGCTCGAAATGTTCAGGAGCGCCGACCCGGGTCGATCTCTAAGCCCTGACTCGACGCTGCGCGAAGTCCTCGATCAGAGTGAGGCGCAGATTCGCAGCCTCAGTGGGCAGCCGTTGGTCCAGGCCAGGGCGATGAATTTCATGGGCCGAACCTACCGCGCACTGGGGCGATTCGCGATGGCCAAGAGCCTCCTTCTTCAGTCGCTCCGGATTCGTCGCCGCTTCCTGGGCGCATCCGACTTGGCGATCGCCGATGGCTCGCACGATTTGGGGCGGGTGTACCTCGATCTTGCCGACTATCCCCGTGCCCGACAGCTGTTCAAGAGCGCCTTGGCGATCGAGGCAAAGCAGCTCGATCTCGCCGATCCTCGCCTGGCCTCGACCCTCAACCTCTTGGGGACGGCGCTCAAACGAAGCGGAGAGCCGGAAAAGGCCCGCAAGAGCTTCGAGCGTGCCCTCGCCATCTATGAGCGCCAACCCAAGGTCAACCCCGTCGAGGTCGCGATGGTTCTCGACAACCTCGGATTGCTCTTTGTCGAGATGGGGGAGAACGCCCGCGCGCAAGCTCTCCTGGAGCGGGCGCTGGGCCTCCATGAACAGGCCCTCGGGGCGAGCCACCCTGCGCTCGCCTACAGCCTCAACAACCTCGCCATGGCGGCGGCGAATCTGGGCGACTCCAAAAAGGCCCGGGCGCTCTTGTCCCGCGCGGTCGAGATCGATCGCGCTACGTACGGTCCCGGCCATCCGAATGTCGGGATCGGCCTGTTCAATCTCGCCGAGTTGGCCGGCGGCGAAGGGGATTGCCGAACCGCCGTCGCTCTCTACCGGCAGAGCGAGGTCATCTTTCGCCGGCACTACGCCGCGAATCACCCCTCCGTGCTGGAAGTCCACCGGAGGTTGGTGGCAGCGCGGGCCTGCTCGGCCGTCTCATCCAAGTGATCGGTCAGGCATTCTTTTGAAATCCGGAAAAAGTCAGGGAAGGAATCTGGCCACGGAAAAATGCCCTGCCCTCGACCTCCGGATCTTGTCCCCTTCCTCACTCTGCGAAGCACGAGCATTCTTAGACAGAGATCTCGGCGAAACGCCTTCTTCATTCCGAGGAGGGCGGTCGACCCCACCTCCACGGTGGCACCACTCGACCCAACGCATCTCGCGCGCCGAGCCATAAGGAGACCGTTTTGATGAAATTCAATCGCACCGCTGTTGCCTTGCTGTTCCTGCTTCTTTTGGTCGGCGCCACCTCCAGCCACGCCGCGACGCTTTCGATCGCCGCCGCGCGCGCGCTGCCGGACGGCACGGTGGTGACAGTCGAGGGGTACGCCTCAGTGCCCTCGGGCATCTACTCCTCTTCGACGTTCGACCAGGGTTTCGCCGTCGAGGATGGCACCGCCGGCATTTACGTCAGCTCCTCGTTCAACTCGGGCGTCCGGCTCAACAACCACATCCGGGTCACCGGTACGGTGGGCGATGACGGCTTTGGCCAGTTCGTCTTGCGACCGGCCGCCGCGGCCGACGTGGTTCGCCTGAACGGCGCCTCGCGCGTCCATGCGGACGAGGTGGATACCGGCGATGTCGGGGAGGCGACCGAAGGGAGCCTGATCGAAATCGAAGGGGTGGTCACGCGGCCGGTGGTCGATGACCTACCGTTCGGCTACAAGGTGTTCATCGACGACGGCTCGGGCGAGGTCCAGATCTTCATCCCGGCCTCGACCGGCATCAATCCGTTCAACATCCCGTTCATCCGCCCCGGCCGCGAGATCAGCGCCATCGGCCTCTCCAGCCAGTTCCTGTCCGAGATCGAAGTGCTGCCGCGGTTCCGCGGCGACATCCGCCGCGAGAACTAGAACGCTACCGAGGAAACGGGCGCCCAAGTCGAAAGGCTCGGGCGCCCGTTGGCTGCGCCGGCTCGGCAGGTTCCCCCGAGATGGCTAGGACGATCAGGCGCCTTCGATTCTCGAGCGCCCGGTCCCGCTTCAGATCCCCGTCACCCGCACCACCTCTTCAAACGTCGTGGCACCTTCGGCGAGGCGGCGTAGAGCGGACTGGCGGAGGGTGCGCATGCCGTTCTTTTGCGCTTCGCGCTTGACCTCCGGGGCGTCGGAGCCTTGGACGATCAGGGCTTTGACCGCCTCATCAATGGGGAGGATCTCGAAGATTCCGGTCCGGCCGAGATAGCCGGTGCTCCGGCATTCGTGGCAGCCGGCCCCCTCTTTGACTTTCACCCGTTTGCCGGCCGGGACACTCAGGCGGAGGGTGGTGACCTCGTCGGGTGAAAGATGGCGCTCGACGGCGCAGTGTGGGCAGATTCGACGCAGGAGCCGCTGGGCCATGGTGCCGATCAGGGTCGAGCTGATCAAGAAGCGCTCGACCCCGAGATCGATCAACCGGCTGATCGAGGTCGCGGCGTCGTTGGTGTGCAGGGTTGAGAAGACCAGGTGGCCGGTGAGTGCCGCCTGGATCGCGTACTGCGCGGTTTCGGCGTCGCGGATCTCGCCGACCATGATCACGTCCGGGTCCTGGCGCAGGATGTGGCGGAGCGCCGCGGCGAAGGTGATCCCCACTTTCGTTTGCACCGAGGTCTGGTTGAAGTCCTCGTAGACCATCTCGATCGGATCTTCGATCGTGGTGATGTTGATCTCGCGCGAGGCGATCGTGCGCAACGCCGAATAGAGCGTGGTCGTCTTGCCCGAGCCGGTCGGGCCGGTGACCAGGATGATCCCGTGCGGCCGGGTGATGAAGTCCTGGAACTGCTGCAACTCCTCAGGGTAGAAGCCGAGCCCGGGGAGATCCTGCATCAGCACCTCCGGGTCGAAGATGCGCATCACAACTTTCTCACCGAACGCGACCGGCAGAGTCGAGACGCGGAGTTCGACATCGCGCCCGGCGCGGGTGGTCTTCACCCGGCCGTCCTGCGGCCGTCGCTTCTCGGCGATGTCCAAGCGCGACATCGTCTTGATGCGCGAAACCACGGCGTTGTGGACGATCTTCGGCATCACCTGGATATCGTGGAGCACACCGTCGATGCGGATGCGGATCAAGCTCTGATCGCGCCGCGGCTCGATGTGAATGTCGCTCGCCCGGTTGTCGAACGCATGTTGGAGCATGAACTCGACGGCGTTGACGACGTGCTGATCGCTCGACTCGATCTCGGTCTCGGATTTCATCCGGACCAGCTGCTCCAAATTGCCGAGGTCGATGCCGGTGGAGAGGTCGCGCTCGGCGCGCTTCACCGAGTGGCGCAAGCCGTAGAACTCGGTGATCGCTTTCAAGATGTCCGGCTCGGACGCGACGACCAGATCGATCTCGCGGCCGGCGATCCGGCGTAGCGTGTCGATCCCCTCCATGTCGTAGGGGTTGGCGCAGGCGACCTTGAGCCGCCCGCCGACCATCGACAGCGGGATCATCCGATGCCGGCGCGCGAACGGGCGCGAGACTTTCGACTCGATCAGGTCGGCGTCGAGGGTGAGAGTGTCGATGCGGAAGTGGGGTAGTTTCGCGTCGTCGGCGATCGCTCTGGCGATTTCCTGCTCGCCGATCGTTCCACCACCGTTCTTCCGGTCGGTCAGCTTGAGCCCCATCACCAGATCGTAGGCGACCGCTTTCTGCTCGAACGTGCGGTGCGAGCGCATCCGGCTCGGCAGCTGCTGGCGGGCGTCTTTCTTGATCTGTTCGCCGTCGTCTAGAGCCAAGTGTCCTTGACGGACCAGGATGTCGGCGATCAGCTCAGGGGTAAGGTTCATCGGTGGGCGGGGCTCCGGCGCCGGGCGGGGTTGTCCGGTGGCAGGAGTGTAGCAGCGGCGCGGGCGAGGGGGGAGAGGCCGTCCCAAGGAGGCCGTCCCAAAACACCGATGGCCAGGGCGCAGTGCCCTGGCCATCGAGACCTCGGGGAAGAGAGTTCCGCCCGGCTAATGCTGGATCGACAGGTCGGCGCGAACCGAGATCGGGCTGCTCAAGGAGCCACCGCTCTGCTTGTGAGCGACGATCCGGAAGATCACGTTCCCGGCGGCACCTTCGGGAATCCGCCAGGCGAGCGAATTCTTGCGCGTGTTGCCGATCGCCGAAAAGTGGGAGCCCTGGTCGAACGAGGCGAGCACTTGGTAACGGACGAGATCTTTGATCGAGCTGGACCAACTGAGATTCACGGTTTCGCCGGGAAGCGCCACCAGCTTGTCGAGAGTCGGTGTGCCCAACTTGTCGCCGCGCCCCTTCCCCGAGATGACGAACCGCGACTGGACCTGCGGGTTCCAAGGGGTGAGGGTGAACAGCTCTTCGCTCTCGGCGCATCCGAAGCGCAGGTCGAAAACGGCGTTCTTGGCGGCGATCTGCGGCACAACCCAATCGAAGGAGCGCACATCGGGGCTCATCATCTGGGTCAACCGATAGTGGTTGTTGACCCCGCCGTCGAGCGAGAGGAAAATCTCCTGCTCGCAACCGGTGAGCTGCGCGTCGTCCAAGAGTTCGACGTCCCATGAGATCCGGACGACCTGGCCGGGGCTCAGCTGAGCGCCGGGAGCCGGCGAGGTCTGCTTCACACTCAAGACGTTGGCAGAGGCGATCGTCGGTACGAGCGCCAACAGAGCGACGGCGAGCTTTTTCATGATGTAGATCCTCCTGTAGATTTTGGTTCAGATTACCCTCTTTGGGGGGCTCCGGTCAAGGCGCTCAAGGCATCCCAAATCCACCGGCTAGACCGAGCGGGCCGGATCGTCAGCGCCAAAATCCGACTTTTTCGGTGGCCGGAGGCGGCCGGGCGGCGCGGCGGGGAGTGCAGAGGGCTCCTTTCAGGGTGGCGGGAGCCTCATGCGGCTTC
>JANNIH010000166.1:0-3210 GCA_031404815.1 Holophagales bacterium
GAAGCGCCATTCGCCGCGGAGACGTTCGAAGGGGGCAGGCGCGGGGCCGGTCATGCGCAGCGAGCGGGCTCGGGGGTGGGCGTTCACCCGGTTCGAGAACTCGGAGAGGCGGTCGTGGCCGCGGTCGCGGTTTTTGTCCTCAGGAAGATGCCACACCCGCAAGCCGGATCGAGGAACGTCAGCGTACGCAGCTTCTTCTGTAGCTGAAAGAGCTTGTTCGTGTTCCCTTTCGCCGCCGCGAGCTCGGCACTGAGATCGTCGAGGAAGAGCGGTTCGATCAACTTCAGGATGTTCTCTTCCGAAGTGTAGTGGGCGCCCAGGTTTCGCCGTGCCTTCGGGTCCATGATCGACTGGAAGAGCGCGCCGAAAATCGCGGGGCTGATCAGTGCCCAATCCAGAGCCGCCGCATGGAGCAACGCATCGCACATCCCGGAGTCGAAGTCGGGGACCGAAAGCCTCTCCTCAAAGAGCTTCCCGTTGATGAATGGGAAGGCTGCCAGCTGCTCGTCGAGCGCCTTCTGCCTTTTCGCCAACGGCGTCTCGAGCACCTGGAAGAGCTGCGTCAGCCGCGGCCCTAAGTCGCTACCGTCTTTCGCCGTGCGCTGGTCGAGCCAGTCTCGAAATGCCTGCTCCGGCTGGAAGATCCCCGTATCGTCCGCGAACAGGCAGAAGAGCAGGCGGACCAGAAGTACCTCGAGGTCGTGCCCTTCGAACCCCGAGGCCTTGAGGCGATCGTGGAGCTTACCCATCCGCTCCGCGGCGTCGATGTTCGTCCCTAAGATCACCGATAGGCCTTGTCCCTCGGCAGAACACGCAGGATGAAGAGCGTCCCTTGCGCCGCGTCGCGGCGGAAACGAACGCGCCAGGCACCGACTCGAAGGCGAAGCTCGGGCGGTTTCGCACCAGCGAGTGCCAGAACGTCGCCCCTTTCGGTCGTGGCATATCGTGTTACGGCGTCGACGATGCGGATTTGATCCCTACGGTCGAGCCGAGCCAGATCTCGCTCCGAGGGGGCAGTCCAGAGGATCTGCCAGGTCATGCGATGCCGAGGCGCCTGCGAAGCTCTTCCGTCGTGATTCCTTCGCCGCGGTCGGCCGCCGCCCGGGCCTCGGTCAATCCACCATCGAAATCGTCGTCCCCGTCGCCTTCCGCCACAACCGCAAGGTCGGCGGTCGCACGGAGGGCTTCGAGGACCCGCTCCGCGGTGGCCAGCTCATCCTCCGGGAGGTCATCGACGATGGCATGGAGTGCTTGACGTTGGGTCATGGTCGGCCTCCGGGATTTTCGAGAGTCCCAGGGAGAAGATTACCATCCGTTGGGGCGCAAGGCGCCTCGTGGGGGCCTACCGACTGCCGTTCGGCCGTTGAGAAGCCTACGCACCGGTTCAGCGAACGAGGTCTACTTCGATCTCAAATTGCCGAGTCGCCGAGTCGGCACTCAGGACCGCAACCACGTAGGTCCGGCCGCCGACGGCGATCTCGAAACGTCCACCCGCGGCGAGCAATGGGAAATCCTCCGGCTCGCGTCCGCGCGCCTGGAGATGGAGCGTCGGGACCACCTCTTGGCCGACCTGGTTGAACTCTCCCGAAACCGAGAGGTCGCCGTGCGCGAGAACCTTCTGGCGGCCCTCTGCCAAGGTGAAAGTGGTCGAGTAGGGCTCGGGTTTGGGCTTGGGTGGTGGCGGCTCGACAATCGTCGGAGGATCTCCCGCCGAGCTGGGCCGGGAACTCGACGGCGGAATGTCCGCCACCGCCCCGTTAGTAGCGGAGACTGAATCACCGTACACTCCAAGATCCGAGACGACCGTCGGGGTCTGGGCCTGCTGTTGAATCGGGGTCTCGGCCGTCGCCGGCTTAGGGCTTCGCCAGGGGCGAGGAAAAAGCCACGCAAAGAGGGCAATCACAACTCCCACGATCGTGGCGAGTGCCGTGTATAGGGAGGGCCGATCCGACTTCGGCTCGGACTTTTGTGAGACTTTTGGCCGGACCCAAGTCGTCATGGCCGCTGGATGGGGACGTTGCGGAATTGCACTACGAACGATCTTCCGCCCCCCGCATAGGCTCTAACTTCGACCACTGAGGCCAAAGTGGCTTCACGCGGAACACCCGAGAATGTTAATCGACTCTTAGTCTCGACCCCTGCTATAAGCCTAGATTCCACGGCGCCATGATTTTCGTCACGTCAGCGTCTTTCGCACCTTGTCGATCAGCCCTGAGCGATCGAGCTTCAACTCGCTGAGAATTCGATGGGCGCCGAGGTCGCGAAGCTGCTCGGTTCCGAGCCCGTCGTCCTCGCCAGCGCCGGGGCTTTCGCCTTCGAGGCGACGGGCGAGGAGACGGCGCGTCTGCTCGATCATCCTCGGATCAAGTCGCTGGTCAAGACGGTCCGCGCGAATCGCACCCTTTCGGCACCCAGGTCCCGCCACGCGCGGGGGTGAGCGAACGACTTCGCGAACCCGGCGGGTCGAGCGCCGGGTCAGTCCCACGTCTGCGAAAGCTTGCGCCCTTGCGCCATACAGTCGCGCAGGTAAAGGTTGATCAGGTTTTGGTAGGGGATCCCTTGCTCCTCCGCCATGCCTTTGAAGTAGGCGAGCACATCCTCACCGAGGCGGATCGTCACCTGCTTTTTGAGGCGTCGGGCGTAAGGGTTCTTGCGACCCTCCATGGTCGAGAAGTCGTATTCGGCTCTCATCGGCGTTGCTCCCAGTAGTTCCGTTCTTCGCGTTTCGTCGCCGGGCGGGCGGAGATCAAGCGGATGATCTCCTCCTCATCGCGGAGGCAGTGGGTTACGACCAGAGCGCGAGGCCGTTGGCTGATTCCCAGGATCAGGAACCGTTCCTCGTCGACGGAGTGGTCCGGGTCGTCGTAGATCAGAGCCTCTTCGTCAAAGAAGACCGTGCGCGCCTCCTCGAAAGACACGCCGTGCTTGCGCAGATTGGCCGCTGCCTTCCTTGAGTCCCATTCGAACCGCATCCCGACCTCCCCGGTACGACGCACTACAGTGTATTTCCAGGCGCGTCAGCAGGCAAGCTCCCGCACCCCCGGCCCTCACAGCAACTGCTGCGGATCCACATCCACAATCAAATCCGCCGCGAACGAAACCTGCGCCAGCACATCGCGCAGGATGCCGTGCAAGTCGCGCAGCGACGCGGAGCGGAGGAGGAGCTGGAAGCGCCATTCGCCGCGGAGACGTTCGAAGGGGGCAGGCGCG
>JANNIH010000167.1:0-62126 GCA_031404815.1 Holophagales bacterium
CTCCCCTACTCGGCCAAGGTGCTCGGGGTCCTCCCGGTGCTGCCGCTGTTCGGCGCGCTCTGGGCGCTCGCCGGCCTGGTCCGCTTCGGCAAGGAAGGCGGCTGGCACCCGGCGGCGGTCGCGGTGGCCGGGTTTGCCATCCAGTTCCTCGCCGCGCAGCAGATGGCACTCCTCTGCCTGCCGTTCGTGCTCGCCGCGGGTGGGGTCGCCCTGTTCGAGCAGCGCTTCCGGCTGCGCGCGATTGCGACACTCGCAGGGATCGGCGCACTCGGGGCGATCGCGTTGCTGCCGATGATCCTCCCGGTCTCCCGCATCCACGAGAAATACGGCTTCACCCGTTCGGAGGAGACCGTGCGCGCCCTCTCCGCCCGGCCGGCCGATTTCGCCACCCGCCCCTCGACCGCGCGGGTCCCGTTTCCGCCCCTCGAAAGCTCGACTGCGGGCGACACGGGAGGCCTGTTTCCCGGCGCGCTGGTCTCCGGGCTCGCTCTGGTCGGTGCGATCCTCGCGTGGCGCGCCCGGCAGCGGCGGGCCTGGATCGCCTTCCTCGCGGGCTCGGTCGTCGTGGGCGGGCTCCTCGCGCTCGGGCTCCATTTGGAGATCGCCGGCTGGCAGCCGTTTGAAACGCTGCGCCAGATCGTCCCCGGACTCCGCACGCTGCGCAGCCCGTTCCGCGCCGCGGCGGTCGCCCAAGCGCTCCTCCCCGTGCTCGCGGCGCTAGCGCTGGCGAGGCTAGCGGCCTGGAAGCGACCGACCGGGCCGGTGCTCGCGGTCGCTCTCGGGCTGCTCGCCGCGGCCGAAAACCTGGCGAGTCCGGGCCCGCTCTCGCCGACCCCAAGCACCGCGAAGAGCGACTGGACCGAGTGGCTGCGCGCACAGCCCGGCCGCCTGATCGTCGCCCAGGTTCCCTTCCCTGAGGGGCTCCACGTCTCGGACTACGAGCGCGACGCCCGGCGGATGTTCGCCCAGACCTGGCACCGGCGCCCGTTGATCAACGGCTATTCCGGATACTTCCCCTCGGGCTACGGGATGTTCCAGGCGGACATCGACACCAGCTTCCCCTCCGAGCGCCTGCTCTGCATGATGAGCCTGAACCTCGGGGTCAACACGCTGGTCGTAGACAAGAGCTGGTTCGAGGTTCGCCGCAGCGGATTCGAATCACCCGAGGTCCGCCAGTTTCTCACCCCCGCGTTTTCCGGAGACGGCATCCTGATTTTCCGCGTCAACCCGCCGTTCACCGCCTGCCAGGGCCCATCGGGAGCCTAGAAATGTCGTCGCGGTGGACATGGGGATCGAAGCCCGTCGCAGTCGCCGAACCGCGCGGCGGATCCTCAGAATCCCCGATCTCACCGAAGCGAGCGCGACGGAGGTGGCGTGCAGCCATCGCCGTGGCAGCTCTGGTCCTCGGTCCGCTCCTGACCCAGGCGTGCGCCGCTTACCAAATGCGCCGAGTGCGGGCCGAGCGAAGGACGCTCGGCGATCTGCTCTATGTAGAGAGCGCGGGTCCCGCGCCGGGTCCGGTGTTGATCTTCCTTCCCGGCATGATGGCAACGACCACCTACTGGCGCGAGGCGGGTGCGCTCTCGCTCGCTGACGCCGGGGTCCATGTTCTCCTGGTCGACGAGCTCGGCTTCGGGCGCTCTCCGTGGCCGGAGAGTGAGTACACCCTGGAAGAGCATCTCGAAGCCATCGAGCGAACGCTCGCGTCCCAACGAGCGCACAGAGATCTCGTCCTGGTCGGACACTCCTTCGGGGCGATGCTGGCTGCCGAGTACGCCGCTCGGCACTCCGACTCGGTCCGCCATGTAGTCCTCTTCGGTACGCCTCTCTACCGAAGCGACGCCGAGGCGCGCAAGAGCATCGGCGAGATGTCATCCCTCGCCGGTCTCACTGCGCGCAATAGCCGGCTGGCCAGGCTCATATGTTTCCTTCACACCGCATTTCTGCCCGCCGCGGCGCACTTGGCGCCGTGGCTTCGTCCCGACCTTCCTTCCGCGGTCGCCGCTGACGGCGCTCTTCATTATTGGCCTTCCCTGCATGGCAGCGTGGATGTCGTGCTGAGACATTCCATCGAGCCGGCGGTCGAACTGCTCGGCGCCAAACTCACGTTCGTCCACGGACGCCGCGACCTGATCACGCCGCTGGCGCGGATTCGCGAGGTGGCGGCAGCCTCCGGAGCCTCGTTGGTGGTGACCGACGACGACCACGTGAGCTACTGGCGGGATGCGGCGCGGGTGATCCGCGAGAGCCTGCGGGTGGAACAAGTCAAACCGGACCTTCCGCCCGGCCCGCGCGTTCCCTAGCCCGAGCGCTCCATCAGCATCACCTGAACTCGGAGATCCGGCCCGACGGTCAACGTGTGATTGGGCGGCACGCGGACCCACCCGGTGCGGTCGTCCGTGAAGGGTTCGGAGGCGATGACGACGGCATGCTCGCCGACCGCAGCCGCCACCAGTCGGCTGACGCCATCCACGCACTCGTAACGTCGGTCCGATGCGAAGTAGAGCGAGATGGGCTCGACCTTGGGATCGGATACGTACCGCAGCGTCGAGACGGAGTTGCCGTCGGTCACAGCGAAGTTGTAGAAGGAAGGGCCGGCGATGGCGGCGCCGATCCGCCATTCCTCGAGTTGGGCCACCGTCCGGATCAAGGTGCGCCCCATCTCCTCCCCGCCAATAGGCTGGTGCGGGTCTTCAAGAAAACTCAGAAACAGGGCGAACGCATGCTCGGAGTCCGTCGTGCCCTGGATCGCGTCATAGAGCGGGTCTGGGAGTGATTCCCGCAGCCGACGTTTGATTCGGCTGAATCCCTCGATGGAGCCGTTGTGCATCCACAGATACCGGCCGTTCTGAAACGGATGACAGTTCTCCTCGCCAACCCTAATTCCGGGAGAGGCCGCTCGCACGTGGGCGAAGAAACAAGGCGATCTGACATGCTCGGCGAGATGCCGCAGGTTCTGGTTGCTCCAGGCCGGGGTGAGACTCGTGAAAACGCAGGGAATCGGTCCCGCGTCCGGCGCATACCAACCCACTCCGAAACCGTCGCCGTTCAAGGGCTCTTTTCGTTCCCGCGATTTGTAGCTCTGGAGGATCAGCGAATGAGTCGGGCGATGGAGTACGTCGGCCAGCAAGACCGGCGGGCCGACGTAGCAGAGGAACCTACACATCCTCGGACTCGCTTTCCGGCTCAGGCGCCCGCGCGTACTCGTCGGGGTAGCGCAGGAACTCCGCGCGACAACCTTCGGAACAGAACCAGTACGGCGTCTCCTGGTAAGTGAGTGTGTGAGCCGTCCGCCCTTCGTCGACCGGCATCCCGCAGACTGGATCCTTGGTCATTTGTGTCTCGCCTTCCTACCTCTGGGGTCCATGCGCTTGCAGCCCGATGGACTGCTGCGCCGCACCGGCTTCGAGTACCCTTCCGCCGAGTCACCGAACGGAGCGCTGCCAGGTTCCGTAGCGCTCGACTACCGGACCGCGCCGGAGGCTGAGGACGATGACCAGCACCGCGACGATCGCGTCGCTCCACCTGGAGGCGGGCGTAGCGCCGTCGAGGATCCACGGGGCGGCGATCACCCAGACACCGAAGAGGATGTTGAGGAGGCGCGCCGCGCGGCCCACGTCGGCTAGGGCGATCACGGCGGTGGTCGCTATCAGCGCTCCCACGAGATGGTCGCTGTGGGCGGCCACGCCGACGCTTCCGAGCACCGAGGGTGTGAACATCAGCCATACGCCGAAGCCGGCGCTCAGGAGCAGATTCCAGGGCATCGACATACCCCAGACCATCGCCTGGGCACTCACCACGTCGGGGCGGACCGAACCGCTGTCCGGCGCTCTGCGCAGAGTGCCCCCCAGCCAGAACGTGCGCCAGAACGGCTGCCCCTCCCGCCGGGCCTGGAGCAGGAACTGGACCATGGCCACGACCTCGTCGAGCGTGAGCGGGATCATCACGAGCATTGCGGCGGCGGCGATGAGGCAAGGGGTACACCAGGCGCCGACCGCGATCGGCTGGAGGACGACCAGCGTGATGCTGACGACGCCGAGCGGCACGACGAGGATGCCGAAGAACACGACCATCCACGGCATCGTCCGCCACCGGCACTTGTCGCCCATGAAGCCCATCAGGAACTCGATCGTGTAGGCGAAGGCGCCGAGTCCCGCGTCCGGGATCGGGAAGGCGCGCGAGACCTCGGAGGTCAGCACGCTCTCTGTCCCGAGCCCGAAGAACGGGTCGGTGAGTGTCGCGACGTGGCCGAGTTGAAACGCGGTCATATGGCGAGAAAGGAAAAAACCGACTGCGGCGAGCGCGATGATCGGCGCCCGCTGCGGCCAGCTGGAGGGGTTGTAGGACCACCCGTGCGGCACTTCGGGGCCCGGCGCCATGCTCATCCCCGCGGCCATCGGCATCCCCGGCGCCAGGATGGCGAACACGACGACCAGCGCGCCGACCAGCGTGTCGTTGGCGTAGGCGGCGGCCGTCGGCGCCCAGAAGACGAGGGGGGCGGCGAGCAGCCAGAGGCCCACCAAGGAATTCGCCCAGGGCGCCCAGAACTTCCAGAACGGTCGGCGCGACAGCGAGAGCGCGGCGAGCAGGATGACGAGCACGCCGCTCGCCACGTCGCTCACTTGAAGCGCGCGGCTTAAGCCGAGCGCGAAGGCACCCGTGATCAGCCAGAGGCCCAACGTCATGTTGGCGAAATGCGGCCAGGCACCACCTTGGCCACCTTGGCCGTGAGCCATGGTCATCATCATCGTCGCCCCGCCGGGAGCCGTCTCCATGCCCTTGTGCGGCGGCATCCTCGCGTCAGGTGGCAAAACCGCCGAGCCGTCCGGGTGCGACATCGCGTGCCCTTCGGGATGCGGCGGGGGGCTCACTCGGGGTTCCTCCCCGCCTTCTCGAGTTCGGACGGCGGCTCCAGCTTGTTCTCGCGGTACCAGGCGAGCGGATCGGCCTTGAGAGCCGCCACCATTTTCGGCAGCGTTTCGCGCAGTGAGCGCTTCGGCTCCCAACCGAGCAGCGTGCGGGCGCGCGTGATGTCGAGCGCGTAGTGGTCGTTCGCGCGGTCGATCATCCACGGCTTGATGAATCCCTCCTGGCCGGGAATGTGGTCCAGCACCCAGGCGCCCGCCTTCGCGAGAGGCGCCAGCGCGGAGGGGATCTCAAGGGTCTCCAGGGTCTCACCGCGGATCAGTCGCGCGAGGGTGTGCTGGAGTTCGTCGTAGCTGAGCGCCTCCGGCTCGCCGAGCAGAATCGGCAGCTCCGGCGGCAGGTCGGCTCGGAGCTCTACGACCCGCTCGATGGCGTCCACCAGGTCGTCCATGTGTAGGAAGGCCTGGCCATGCGCCGTCGAGCCGGAATAGAGCCGACTGGTGAGGTCTCGCTCATAGATACGCTGGATTTGCTGCGCCAGCGGGATCGAATGAGTCAGGTCGTCGTAGACGCCGGAGATGCGCAGCAGAACCGCCGGGATGTCGCCCCGCTCGTCGCGAATGAGCTGCTCGGTCCGGACTTTCGATTCGGGATACGCCCAGGTCGGCTCGATCGGCCAGTCTTCGTTGATGAAATCGCCCGGCTCGCCGGGACGGTGGACGAGCATCGTGCTCGAGAAGACAAACTGCTCGACCTCGAAGTCCTGGGCGCGGAGCTCCCGGATCAACCGACCGGTCCCCTGGACTGTGATCTCCTCGTACTTGGGGCTCGGCTCGCCGAAGAAGTCGTAGTAGGCCGCGAGATGAATCACCGAGGCGACGCGTACCCCGTGGTGGCCGCGGATCGTGCGGAGCCCTTCCCGCACGCTCTCGTCGGACGTGATGTCGACGGAGACATAGACGCAGCCCGGCGGCGCCGGTTGGGGCGCCTCGCGGTCGAACCCGACGACCTCGTCGACGCGCCCGGAGAACCGTCGCATCACAGCGTCGCCGATTCGTCCACTGGAGCCGGTGACGATGATGATCCCGCGTTCCGACTTCATGGCGCTTCTTCCCGCCCTGTGTCGGCATCGCTCGACGGTTGAAGATGGTGGGCGCTGACGGTCCCGCAGCATGCGCCCGCCTTGTCCACGACGGGCAGGCTCGTCGCGCGATGCTCGTGGAGCTTGCGTCGCGCGTCTTCAACCGGCGCATCGGCGTCACAACAGGCAGACGCGGGCCGCATGATCTCTTCGACTCGGACTTCGGAAGCGCGGTGGTCGGCAGCCGCCACACCGCAGCACACGTCGCGCTCGGTGACGACGCCGACCAGTTTGAGGGTCTCCGTGTCTTCAACCACAGGCGCGCAGCCGCAGCCTGAATCACGGATCGCGCGTGCAGCCTGCGCCGCCGTGTCTTGCTTGGTACAGCACGAAGCCGCTTCGAGCGGTTTCATCACATCACTACAGCAACTCATTTCACTCCTCCTCCTACGGTTCTTGTGAGCGAGAACCTTCCTTTGGCGGCTAGCGGCGGCCCACCGACCGCCGCCTGGCGAAAAGCCATGCAACCATCACGACGACCACGATCAAAATAGGGATCTGCCAATAGAGCCCCATGCCGCCCATCCCAAACCAACCACCGTCGTGCATCATGGCTGGCTCTCTTCCTCGGCAGGCACCGCGTACCGATCAGGCTCCTGGTCGAACTTCGCCTTGCAGCCGGCGGAGCAGAACACGTAGGTTTGCCCCGCGTGTGTGCTGCTCAGCGGAGAGTCGCTGTCTACACTCATGCCGCAAACAGACTCCCTTCGGTTACGTGACAAGTGGCTTCAGGAACTGCCCGGGAGCGGGCCGGGCGGAGAGGTTCATTCGAGACGCCCCGACGTAGGGGGCCACACGACTTGGCTTTAGTGAGTCATGCCCGCTTTCATCATCGGGCATTCCATCTTGCCTTTGGTGCCGTGCATATCCATGTGGCCCATCATGTGCGCCATCATCGCCGCGTCCATTTCCTTCGTCATGGAGTGGGAGGCCTTTCGCTGGGCGACGAGTTCGTTGATCACCGCCGCCAACGGCTTTTCCATCGCGTCAGCCACTTTGGATCCCTTGGCGGCGTTCATTTCCGCCACCAGCTTGTCCAGCGTAGCGTCCATCTCCTGCATTTTGGTCTGCATCTCCTGCTTCTTGGCCATCATGGCTTCGCAGCCCGCCTTCATGTCCGCTTTGTGATCTGCCATCGGAGCCGCCTCGGGGCTCTTTGCGGCCGGGGTGTGGCCGGCGTGGGGAGATGTTTGGGCGCCGACGCCAACCGCCAGCGCGAGCGCGGCAGCGGTGAAGATTCCGGGAACGAGAACCTTGAGATGTTTCCTTTTCATGGTGTGGTTTCCTTTCGGGCGACCGTGGGGCCGCGAGAGCCGGCGCCAATTGGATCAGTCAGGCGCGGATGGGGGGCGAAATACCTTCGTTGCATGTACCTGCGCCTACGACAGCGCAAGGCGTATGCCAGAGGTCACCCCGATCCGTGGGGTGCAGGGGCGGTTTCCTGGGCCGGGATGCACACCCTCCGCAGCGGCAGGAAGTTGCGGGCGGCAGACTCTGCGCTCTTCGATGCAGAACTTGCCGCCGGGACAATCCCGACCTGCCCGATCCGGCTCCTACACATGGAAGCGACCCTCCCGGAGTGCCCAGAAGCGGCAGAGTCCGGCAAGACCCAGCGGGATCAGGATCATTTGGAATACGGGTAACCACCCGACATCCAGGTAGGGAACGCGAGGCATCCCAGGTCGATAGCTCCAGGCGCCGGCCGACAGCGCCTTTTGCTCGATGAGCACCGCAACGAGAAACCCGAGCGCCGCCAGCAGGGAGAGACGCCAAGGGCTCAGCCGCTTGAACCAGATAAAGTCCTCGGCGGCGCACGCCATCAGGCCGTAGAGCACGGCGAGGATTGCGACATCGCCCAGCGAGGCCCGGAAACACCGCGACCAGACGCCCTCGAACTCTCCGTAAAGCTGCATCTGGAGCATTTCCCAGGCAAAGTTGGCGAGCCATCCGCCGCCGGCCCAGACGGCCAAGATCCTGCCGGCTATCGTTGTGTTCATCCGCCCTCCGCCCGGTGGGCGGACCGGCGGCGGAAGAGCCGCCAGCCCTGCTTACCAACCATCTTGCGTCATCGCCGGCCTCCAGAACAGTTTCAAGAGGAAACGTCACGCTCCTTCGCCCCAAGCTGCACGTGCTGCGCCACGTTCTTGGCGCCCTCCTTCTTGTAGTGAACGACCACGCGCTCGCCGACGGTGACCTTGTCCCACGGCTCGGCCTTACCTGCGCGATCGAGCTTGGTGGCGGCGGTGAGGTCGAACGCCTCGACCTTTCCTTCCGCCGTCTTGACGTCGAGGCGTTCGGCGGTGATCGCCGCGACGGTTCCCATTGCAGAATGGGCGTGACCCTCGTGGGCGGTCGCCGTGCGCGCCGAGAGCGTGAAGGCGAGGGCAAAGGTGAGGAGCAGGAATCGATTTCGGATCATGCTGTTCATAAGTCGGTCTCCTTGAGCTTCGCTCAATCGATCGGTTTGGACTTCAATGCCCGTTCTTCTCCGAGTGTCCGGGTACGGCGGCGACCGGTTCCCCCTCGCCACGGAGGAACGCTTCCGTCGCGATCTCGGCTTCGATCTCCTCGCGCGAACGCGGGTTCTGGCGCGCCATCGCGGCCAGCTCGACGGGCGAGATCTGCGGCAGGCGGCGCAGGAAGGCAACGAGCTCCCAGCTCTGCCTCTCGTTCTCGGGAGTTCCCGTGCCGAAGGCCGGCATCCCGGTCAGCTTGATGCCGTTCTCGATGTAGTAGAAGAGCTCGCCGTCCGCCAGGTCTTGCGTCGCGCCATCCGTGAGGTCGGGAGCGCGCGGGTAGAGGTTCCTGCCGTACGAGGTGTCCCCCTTGCCGTCATTGCCGTGGCAGTTTGCGCAGTGATCGGCGAAGTGCGCCTGTGCCCCCGCGAGCCCTTCGGGGGTCGCCGAAACCGGGTTGACGCGGGCACGGGCGGCGCGCGGCACCAGCAGGTGCCGCACGATGCGTGCGAGGCGAACCTCGATGGTCGGCGGCTCGCGTCGAGCCGAGATGCCCATCGCGGCAAATCCGAGCCCACCGCCGATCGCGGCGACTCCGACGATCGCGAGGAAACCGACCAGGAACTTAACCGTTCGGGCCATGGTCGGCACCGTCGTGGTCGTGGTCGTGCTCCATCCCTTCCATCGGCTCCTCGATCGGTGGATTCGCGGGGTCTGCCGGCGTCTCCACTCTGTACGCGACCGTGCCGGCCGGATTGTCGTACCAGCCCGGATCGCCGTAGCTTTCCAGCCCTGCCCGCACTTTGATCAACGTGAACATGCCGCCCATTTCGATCGGACCAAAAGGCCCTTCGCCGGTCATCATCGGCAGCGTGTTCGGCAGGCTCGCCATGTGCTGCTGGTGCTTGGCGTGCTCGGACATGCCCGTGGTCCCCATCGTCATGTAGCCGGAGACCAGCCGTTCGATCTGCTCGGAGACGCCCCGGGTATCGACTCCGAGCACGTTGGGGATGTTGTGGCCCATGGCGTTCATCGCGTGATGGGTCTTGTGGCAGTGGAAGATCCAGTCGCCCGGAGCGTCGGAGACGAATTCGACCGCTCGCGTCTGCCCGGGTGCGACATTCACCGAGGTCTCCGGCCACCAAGCGCTCTTCGGAATCGGCCCGCCGTCGGTCTGGGTGACCCAGAACCGAACACCGTGAATATGAAGGGGGTGGCTGGTCATCGACACGTTCGCGGTGCGAATGCGCACCCGATCGCCCAGCCGGCAGATCATGGCCTCGGTGCCGGGATACGCGCGCCCGTTGAAGGTGAACAGGTTGAAGTCGAGCATCACGCTCGGATTCGGCGTCGCGGTATCGGGATCGATCGCCCACATGTGCGGGAAGATGCAGAAGTCGCGGTCGATCGGCGGATTTTCCGGCCGCTTAGGGTGGATGATGAAAAAACCCATCATGCCGACCGCCATCTGAACCATCTCGTCCGCGTGCGGGTGATACATCTGGGTCCCCCACTGATTGAGGGTGAACTCGTAGGCGTAGGTCTCCCCGGGCTGGATATGCGGCTGATTGAGGCCGGCGACACCGTCCATCCCCGCCGGAAGAAAGACGCCGTGCCAATGGACCGAAGTGTGCTCGGGCAGCCGGTTGGTGACCAGGATGCGCACGCGATCCCCTTCGACCGCCTCGATCGTCGGTCCCGGCGTCGAACCGTTGTAGCCCCAGGCGTTGACCACCATGCCGGGCGCGAACTCGACCTGGACCGGCTCGGCGATCAGGTGGAACTCTTTGACTCCATTCTTCATCCTCCAGGGGAGCGTGCGGCCGTTCGGTGTCGTGACCGGCGTGTAGCCGAGCTCGCGGCGGAGCCGCAGCATTTCAGCTCGCGTCGCCGCGTCCGTTCCGGGTGACGAGCTCGGGCCCCGGTGGAGCGGGGCCGCGGCCATCTTGACGCGCCCCGCGTGAGGATTCTTCGATGGTACGGTGGCGGGGGGCACGGGCATCTTCATGCCCGGCATACCGGCGTGGCCGGCGTGCGGATCGGCCGCGGTTTGTGCGTTCGCTCGACCGCGCAGCGCGGCCAGGGTCGCCCCGGTAAAGAGTGCGGTCCGTCGAAACCAGGCGCGGCGATTGATCATCGAAGTTCTCCTCTCGGCGGGGCCGGTGCCGCGGGTGGTTCGTGGGAGTCGTGGTGGTCGTGCGCGTTTGCGGGTTCGGGGCTTGGCGGAGGCTCGGATACGGCGGCGGGTGCCGTTTCCGCCGCAGCACTCGCCGGCAGCTTGCCGCCGAGGGCGCGCTCCAGTGAATAGCGCGCGATCCAGGCGTCGCGCCAGGCTTCGATCGCCGCTTTCTCGGCCTCGATCTCCATCCGCTTGGCGAGCAGGACGTCGTAGACCCCCTTGAGCATGGCGTTGTAGTGCCGGAGCGTCTGATCGAGAATCCGCACCCGGCGCGGCAATACCGTGTCGCGGTAATAGCGGGCGAGGTCGCGGGCGGCGACGAAGCGATCCGCCTGCTCGCGAACCTCGGAGCGGACCCGGATCGCGAGATCTTCGAGTTGCCGCTCGGCGCGCCGGTGTTCCGCTTCGAGTTTCGCGATCGACGCGGCCCCGGTGTCGAAGATCGGCAGCTCGATCCCGAGCACCGGCCCGGTAACCCGAACCCGATCCGTATCGCGCTCGTGCGAGATGCCGACGTTTACACCGCCGGGGAAAAAGCGGTTCGCCCGCCGCAGAGCGAGGGCGCGACCGACCAGATCGACCGCGGCGCGGGCCGCGCCCAGATCCAGCCGATCGCGGATCGCCAGAGATTCAAGACCGCTCGCGGGCAGCTCTTCGGTCGGCGGATCGAGCGACATGTCCGCCGATCTCCATTCGATGTCTGCGACGTTGGCGCCTGAAAGGCCCATCAGCCGCTGCATTTTCTCGCGGGCGGATCGCGCCTTGACCTCGGCATGCACCCTTTCGATTTTCGTGTCCGCCAGCAGCGCCTGTTGTTCTTCGAGGTCCAGCTGCGGCAAATTGCCCGCCGCGCGCTGGCGCTCGGCGAACGTCGAGGCCGCTTCTTCGATCTCGACGATCACACCGAGACGCTCGACCAGCCGGTCGGCCGCGCGGTGCTCGGCGAATGCCTCTTTCGTCTCCGCGATCAGGTCGAGCATCCGCTGACCGACCCGGAGTTTTGCCGCTTCGAGCTCGGCCGCCGCCATCCGTTTACGCAGCGGCAGGAGGAGCGGATCGAGGAGATCCTGGATCAAACCGCTCTCGACGTTGGTCACCAGGCCGGA
The DNA here is from genome assembly GCA_031404815.1 of Holophagales bacterium. GTDB lineage: Bacteria > Acidobacteriota > Thermoanaerobaculia > Multivoradales > UBA5704 > DASYKS01. The sequence goes on from JANNIH010000167.1 coordinate 11,749, forward strand.
TTGATTCGGGCGGCGCGCGAAAAAGTCGATGGACGGGTTCGCGATCCGGGTCGCTTGCGCGTAGTCGGCCTGCGAAATGCCGAGCTCTTCGAGATCGGCGAGGAGGCCCCGGTTCTGCCAGAGTGCGACCTGGGCCGCGCTCGTCGGCGTCATCGGCTCGGCGAGTAAGGCTTTGGCCCGGGCGGCGAGATCCCTTGAAGCGACGGCATCGCGCGGCCAGGCGGGTTCGAGGGAGGTGCGCTCGGCGACCGGCCGCGACGCGTCGGAGAACGCTCCCTGGGGATTCGTGGTTGCGCAACCCGCCGCGGCGACCGCGAGCGCGAGGCAAAGTAAACTGAGGCGTAGCATCGTCGATCTCTCCTGGGTGAAGAGACTCGTATCCCCGAGTGCGGCGCACTCGGAATCGACACGAATCCCGTGGGGGGCTAAAAGGCCCGACCCGGGGGAGCGATCAGATGCGAAGGGGGCGTTCGAAGGAGGGGGGCGGCGATCGATCGATGCCGAAATCGGTGCGGCGAAGCTCGATTGCGCCATCGGGTGCGGAGGCGATGACTGCGGGAGCCTCGGCGGCGAGCGCCGAGTTTTCGAGCTTGACCGGGGGCCGGATGGTCTCTGAAACCTCCGCCGTCGGAGCACCGTCGACACAGCAGCAGGAAGCCGTCAACCGCTGGACGGGCGCTTCCGCGCGGCAGTGGTGCATCGAGCCGTTTTCCGATTCCGTATGGCAAACGCACCCGGCGCCCAAGGACACCAAGAGCCCTACGAGAGCCAGCAGAGTCAAGGCTCGGGAGAAAAGAGGTTGCCGCCGCACGGAATCAGTGTGCCACGGAGGGCACCGCCTGTCCAGTAGGTCGCCATCCACCACCCACCCACCCACCAGGGTAGGGAGCTTCCCACCCCAGGGGTGCGTTGCGTTGCTGAGGTGCGGTTGTACTCTCAAGGCGCAATGAAGGGTTCCGTCCGCCTTTTCGCCATCGCGTTCGCCATCGCGTCTCTGCTGCCCGGCTGGGCGCCCGGCCGGCCGGCTTGCGCCATGGGCGACTGCACCATGGGCGGCTCCGGGAACGAGCGCGGGAACTGTCCGTCCGCCGCGACCAAGATCGCAGCGTCCTGTTGTCGGCCGAGCCCCGCGCCGTGGGCAACCCAGACCAAACTTTCGGTGCTGCCGGATACCGCAGCTCCGGCGACTGCGGTGGTTCCGGCCGCCCTCGCCCACCGGTTCGATGCGACCGCTCTGCGCGTCGCCGCGGCAGGTCCGGTCTGTACTTTCGCCCCGCTCGCTCGAAACTGCATCCTCAGAATCTGAGGCCTCCAGAGCGTTGACCGCGGAGCGCCGCCATCTCGGCCGGCGCTTCTGGCTCCATCCGTTCTGAGGAGGACCTCATGGTGCGCATACCTACGGCGCCGGCCCTGGCGGCGGCCGTCGCGATCCTACTCTCCTGGCACTCCGCCTGGGCGCAAGCTCCACCCTCGGCCACTCTTGCGGTCGAAGGCGGCGCGGCCACATCTCCCGCCCCTGCCCCCGCCGTGGCGGATCTGATCGCAGAAGCGCTCGAACGGTCGCCCGCCCTCGCCGCGGCGCGCGCTTCGGTTGCGGCCCGGCGCGAGATGGAATCTCCCGCTGGGGCGCTGCCCGATCCGATGATCGAGACCTCGCTGCAAAACGTCAGCTTCCGGCCGACGCTCGGTAAGGACGAGAACTCGATGCTCGGTTTCGAAGTGCGCCAGGGGCTGCTCTACCCGGGCAAACGCGCCGCCTCGCGTGCCGTCTCGGCCGCGGAGACGGAGGGGGCGGCGGCCGACCTCGCGGCGCTCGAACGGCAGGTGGCAGCGGAGATCGCCACGCTCTACGCCCGCATCTATGCGCTCGACCGCGAGCGCGAGTCGCTCGCCGCCGCCACCGAGCTGGTCGATCTCCTGGAGGAGACGGCGCACAGTCGTTACGCGGCCGGGGAAGGCGACCAGGAGGGGATTCTCAAGATCCAAGTCGCGGCGCAACGCATCGCCGGGGATCAGGGCGACCTGCTCCTCGCACGGCAGGCGGCGGTCGCCGAACTCAACCGTTGGTTGGATCGACCCGGTGGCGGCTCCTTCGGGGGGGTCGAATCGCTGCCCGAGGTGCCCCCGATCGGTGCCGACGCCGAGTTCTTGGCGGTCGCCGGATCGGCCGAGGTCGCGAGCGCGGCGGCGCGGGTGCGGCTGGCGGAGCGGCGCGTCGAGCAGGCCCGCCTCGATCTCAAACCGAACTTCTCGGCCGGCGCCGGCTTCGCCTCGCGCGGCGGCCTGGATCCTGCCCTGATCGCCCGCTTCGGGGTCGAGTTGCCGTTCTGGCGACGCAGCAAGCAGCTCCCGCTGCTGCGCGCGGCCGAGCAAGAGCTCCTAGGCGCGCGCTTCGAGCTGGCCGATGCCGAAGCGATGGCGCGCGCCGAAGCGGCCCGGCTGCGGGCCGCCTGGACCAACGCTCTCGCGCAGGCCACCCGCTATCGCGAGGGGATTCTGCCGCAGACCAGTGCCGCGCTCGACGCCGCCCGCGTGTCGTATCTCAACGGACGCGGCGACTTCTCCACCGTGATCGAAGACTTCAGGCTCTGGCTCGAAGCGCGGGTCGCTCTGGCACGTCGCGAAGCCGACCGATTCGTCGCCCGGGCCGGATTCGACCGCCTGGCCGGCATCCGTCCCGCCCCGGCAGGGGGCAAGGAGTGACCATGCACCGCCCAATCGATCGCTCATCCGCGCTGCGGTTCGTTTTCTGGGTGTTCGGGGTGCTCGGATGCCTCGTCCTCACCCTGCCGACCACGGGCTGCACCAAGCCGCGCGACGGAAAGCCCGACGGCGCGAGCCCGGCGGCCGGGGAGCGCAAGCCGCTGTTTTACCGCAACCCGATGGACCCGACCGTCACCTCGCCGGTCCCGGCGAAAGACGGGATGGGCATGGACTATGTGCCGGTCTACGCGGACGAGACCGGCGGGGCGCCGGTCGTCCCCGGCTTCGCGAACGTAACGGTCACCGAGAGCGGCATCCGGCTCTCCGGCGTGCGCACGGAACCGGTCGTGCGCGAGCGTCTCGCGCGGACGACGCGCACGGTCGGGCTGGTCTTGCCCGATGAGCGGCGCGTTCGTCACGTCCACACCAAGATCGCCGGCTGGGTGGAAAAGCTGTACGTCAACTACACCGGGCAGGCGGTGCGCACCGGGCAGCCGATCCTCGCCATCTACTCTCCGGAGCTGCTCGCCTCACAGGAAGAATACCTGCGGGCCCGCCAGACCGCCGCCCGCTTCGCGGCGTCCAGCATCCCCGAGGTGCGGCGCGGAGGAGAGGATCTCGTCGCCTCGGCGCGTCGGCGTCTCGAGCTGTTCGACGTGCCGCAGAGCCTGCTCGCGAAGCTGGAGCAGACCGGCCAGGCACAGCGAACGGTCACGCTCCACGCCCCGGCCTCCGGCTTCGTGAGCGCGAAACAGGTGATCGAGGGGATGGAGGTCCAACCCGGAACCGAGCTGTTCACGCTCACCGACCTATCGCACCTCTGGGTCGAGGCCGAATTCTACGAGAACGAAGCGCGGCTCCTCGCGGTCGGTCAGCGCGGGGAGATCCGGCTCCCCTCCGACCCCGGCCGCGTCCTCAAGGGCGAGGTGACCTTCATCTATCCGACGCTGTCGCTCGAAAGCCGCACGCTCAAGGTGCGCTTCGAACTCGCCAATCCCGGGGGTCTTTTGAAGCCCGGCATGTTCGTCGATGTGACCTGCGGGTTGGAGGGAGACGAGGGGTTCACCGTACCCGAAGACTCGGTCCTGAGCACCGGACTCCGACAGATCGTCTTTGTCGAGAGCAAACCGGGAATCTTCGAGCCGCGCGAAGTGCAGGTCGGAATCCGCGGGGCCGGCCGGGCGGTCGTTCTGTCCGGGCTTCGAGAAGGGGAGCGGGTGGCGACACGCGCCAACTTCCTGCTCGATTCCGAGTCGAAGCTGCGCGCCGCTCTGGCGGGAGCCCGGACGGCACCGCCCCCGGAGGGCGACGGCGCCTTGCCGCAACCGCCGGTTCCCAACCGCTGACCCTAAGTCGAGGGGAGGAACGCCATGATCAAGCGCATCATCCGCTTTTCCGCTGAGAACCGGCTCCTCGTCCTCGGGGTCGTGGCGGTGCTGGTGACCGTCGCGGTCTACGTTCTCGGGCGGATCCGGCTGGATGCGCTGCCCGACCTGTCGGACACCCAGGTCATCGTCTACTCCCGGTGGGACCGCTCCCCCGACATTCTCGAAGACCAGGTCACCTACCCGATCATCTCGACCCTGCTCGGCGCGCCGAAGGTCAAGGCGATCCGCGGCTTCTCCGACTTCGGCTTCTCCTACGTCTACGTCATTTTCCAGGACGGGACCGATCTCTACTGGGCCCGCTCGCGCGTCCTCGAATACCTGTCGAAAATCCAATCTCGCCTTCCGGAGGGCGTGCGCACCGAGCTCGGGCCGGACGCAACCGGCGTCGGCTGGGTCTACCAGTACGCACTCGTCGATCGCACGAAGCGGCACTCCTTGGACGAGCTGCGCTCCTACCAGGACTGGACGCTACGCTACGCCTTGCAGTCGGTCCCCGGGGTTGCCGAGGTCGCCTCGATCGGCGGCTACCAGCGCCAGTACCAGGTGATCGTCGATCCGAACCGCCTGGCGGCCTACGGGCTCCCGCTCGACGCGATCGTCCAAGCCGTAAAGCGCTCGAACAACGAAGTGGGTGGGCGACTGCTCGAGATCTCGGGTCACGAGGTGATGGTCCGGGGCCGCGGCTACGCCAAGAGCACCGATGATTTCGGCCAGGTGGTGGTCAAGGTCTCGGCCCAGGGCGTGCCGGTGTTGCTGCGCGACGTGGCGCGGATCGAGCTCGGCCCCGAGATTCGGCGCGGGGTATCGGATCTCGACGGCACGGGCGACGTGGTCGGCGGCATCGTGGTCATGCGCCATGGCGAAAACGCGCTCAGCGTGATCGGTCGGGTCAAGGCGAAACTCGCGGAGCTCAAAGCTTCGCTGCCGGCGGGGGTCGAGGTGGTACCGACCTACGATCGCTCGACGCTGATCGAGCGTGCGGTCGAGACCTTGAAGCACGAGCTGGTGATCGAGATGATCATCGTCTCGCTGGTGATCCTGATCTTTCTGTGGCACATCCCGTCGTCGCTGGTGCCGATTCTCACCATCCCGATCGCGGTGCTCCTGGCCTTCATCCCGATGTACTTTATGGGGCTGACCGTCAACATCATGTCGCTCGCCGGCATCGCCATCTCGATCGGCGTGCTGGTCGATGGCGCGATCGTCGAGGTGGAAAACGCCTACAACAAGATCCGCCACTGGCAGGAGAGCGGGCGCCCGGGAAGTTTCCACCAGGTGCGACTCGAAGCGTTGCAGGAGGTCGGCCCGTCGGTCTTCTTCTCGCTCCTGGTGATCGCGGTGGCGTTCCTTCCCGTCTTCGCGCTGGTCGACCAGGAAGGTCGCCTGTTCAAACCGCTCGCCTACTCGAAGAACCTGGCGATGGCGATCGCGGCTCTGCTCGCGATCACCTTGGACCCGGCGCTGCGCATGCTGTTCGCGCGGATCGAACCGTTCCGCTTCCGGCCGCGGTGGCTCGCCCGCTTTGCGACCGGCGCGTTGGTCGGCACCTACCACGCCGAGGAGCGTCATCCGATCAGCCGCACGATCTTCCGCATCTATGAGCCGGCCTGTCGCTTCGTCCTCAAGCACCCGAAGGCGGTCATCCTTGCGGCGCTATTGCTGGTGGGAGTCTCGATCCCGGTCTACTTTAAGCTCGGCTCGGAGTTCATGCCGCCGCTCAACGAGGGGACGATCCTCTACATGCCGACCACCCTGCCCGGCATCTCGGTGGCCCAGGCGCAGGAGCTGCTGACCGCCCAGGACAAAGTATTGCGCTCGTTCCCCGAGGTCTCGACGGTCTTCGGCAAGGCCGGTCGCGCGGACACCTCGACCGATCCCGCCCCGTTTTCGATGTTCGAAACGACCGTCGTGCTCACCTCCGAAGATCGCTGGCGGCCCAAGGAGCGGTGGTATTCGGCCTGGCCCGATTGGACCAAACCCGCCTTTCGGCCGTTCTGGCCCGACCGGATCTCGTGGGACGAACTGGTCGAGGAGATGGACCGCGCTCTCTCCTCCCCCGGGGTCACCAACGCCTGGACGATGCCGATCAAGGCGCGCATCGACATGCTGACGACGGGCGTGCGGACCCCCGTGGGGATCAAGATCTTGGGCTCCGACCTCGCCGAGATCGAGCGCATCGGCGCCGCGATCGAACAGGCCGTCCGGGGTGTGGCCGGAACCCGTTCGGTCTTCGCCGAACGGGTGGCCGGCGGCTATTTCCTCGACCTCACACCGCGCCGCGATCAGCTCGCCCGCTATGGTCTGACGATCGACGATCTGCAGCAGGTGATCGTGACGGCGATCGGCGGCGACAACGTCTCGACCACGATCGAGGGACGGGCTCGCTATCCGGTCAGCGTGCGCTATCCGCGCGAGCTGCGCGACGACCCGGAGCGGCTCGGTCGGGTCCTGGTCGCCACCCCGACGATGGCGCAGGTGCCCCTCTCTCAGCTCGCCGACATCCAGCTGATCCAGGGTCCTTCGATGTTGCGCGACGAGAACGGCTTCCTCGCGGGTTACGTGTTCGTGGACATCGCGGGCCGCGATGTCGGGAGTTACGTCGGTGATGCCAAACAGGCGGTCGAGAAGGCGGTGAAGCTGCCCGCCGGCACCTCGCTCACCTGGAGCGGCCAGTACGAGAACATGATCCGGGTCAAGGAGCGCCTCAAGGTGGTCGTACCGATCACCTTGGTGCTCATCTTCGCCCTGCTGTTCCTCAACACCCGCTCGGCGTTCAAGTCGATGATCGTCATGCTCGCCGTCCCGTTCTCGGCGATCGGCGCGATCTGGCTGTTTTGGCTGCTCGACTACAACGTCTCGATCGCCGCTTGGGTGGGAATGATCGCGCTGCTCGGCCTCGACGCCGAAACGGGCGTGTTCATGCTGCTCTTCCTCGACATCTCGTGGAACGACGCGAAACAACGCGGCCGGTTGAACAACGAGAGCGACGTCGACGAGGCGATCGTGCATGGCGCGGTCAAGCGCGCCCGCCCGAAGATGATGACCGTCGCGGCCGCCTTCATGGGGCTCTTGCCGATCCTCTGGTCGACCTCCGCCGGCTCCGACGTGATGAAGCGAATCGCCGCGCCGATGATCGGCGGCCTGGTCACCTCCTTCGCTCTGGAGCTGCTGGTCTATCCGGCGATCTACAAGCTGTGGCGCCGCCGCGAGCTGCGGCAGGCGACCGGCGAAAGCGCCACCCTTGAGGCTGAACCAATGCCTGCGACCCCCTGAACCCGAGGGGCAGAAGGCTCCGGCCTGCCCCCCGCCACCAAGCGCTTCGGCGCGGAAAGAAAAGGAGAACCACAATGTTGAGCAAAGCCATTCGGATCGTTTCCTTCGCCCTCGGTGCTCTGGCCCTGGTTTCAGCGCTGCCTGTCCGTGCCGAGGAGAAGGAGCCCTCGGTCTACCACCGCTACCTGATGAAGGGATCGATCATCGAGAAGGACGGCGCGGCGCTCTACCTCTGCATCGGCACGCACGACGGCGCAGAGGTCGGGCAGGAGCTGGATGTGGTGCGGGTCCAGCGCGCGCCGGGAGGCGGCAAGTCGGGGATCGTGCGCTTCGAACGCAAACAGGTCGGCCGGGTGCGCATTGAGGAGATCACCGACGAGCATTTCGCTCGCGCCAAATTGCTTTCGGGCGACGCACAGAAAGGCGACCTGGTCGAACTGAAGGCGGCCGAGAAGTGAAATGCGGGTGGGTGAGCTTCTCCTGAAGCCTCAAACACAAGAGCCGGGAAGCCGGGGGGGCGTTCTCGTGTTCAAATCGGAACGATGACGCCCCCTCCCTTCGAATCTCTCCCCTCTCCCCTCACCCTTCCGCCGACCGGCTCAGCCGCCAAAGGCGGCAAACACCGACTGCGCAACCTGGTCCTCACCGGCCTTTTGATTCTCGCGCCGCTCTATCTCACGGGCTACGTGCTCTGGCTGCTCTTCCATTTCATGGACGGCATCTTCGCGCCGCTGATCGAGCGGGCGATCGGGTTCCACGTGCCCGGCTTCGGGGTCGTCCTCACGCTGACCTCGATTCTGGCCCTCGGCTGGGTGTCGTCGTTCCTGGCCGGCCGGCGGGCGATCGCGGCGGTCGAGGGGTTGATCCGCCGCATCCCGATCGCCCGCTCGGTCTATGGCGCGACCAAGGGGATCTTCGAGGCGATCTCGCGCGATCAGGCGGAGGCGTTCAAACGCGTGGTCCTGATCGAGTACCCGCGCAAAGGGGTCTACTCGCTCGGCTTCGTCACCGGTTTCGCGGCGTGGCCCGGTGTGGCGCAGGAGACTGAGGACCTGACGTTCGTCTTCGTGCCCACCACTCCCAACCCGACCAGCGGCTTCCTGGTCGTGGCGCCGAGCGCCGAGGTCAAAGACTGTCCGCTGTCGATTGAAGAGGGCGTTCGGCTGATCATCTCCGGTGGCCTGCTCCAACCGGCGATCAAGGCCGACGCGCCGGCCGGCGAACCGGCCGCGCCGTAAGCTCCTGGATTACCGCCGCGCCGGGAGGACGTGTGCGCCCCCAGAAGCGGACGTTCTCCCCCTCATCGGCGGGGCAACCGGCGCGGCCCGGCGCTTGCAGTCAGGCTCCGCAGAGGATGTCTCGGCGGAGGTCGGTTGCCATGTTGCGGAAGAATCGTTGGGTCCTCGTCTCCTTGGCTCTCGGCCTTGGCTGGCCGGAACACTCGGCGGCTTGCACCGTGTCGTTCAAGGCCCGGCCGATCCAGTGTGCGGAGGCCGTGGCGCTCACGGTGACGGTGGACGGTGCAGCCCTCCCCTTGGCAGATCTCAGAGAGGCACAACGGCTGGAACATCGACTCCTCGCGGCGGCGATCCGTCGGTTGGGCCAGAACCGGATCGCGATCGACCCGGAAGGGGACGACCTTCGCCTCGAAATCCTCGAAAGCTCCGACGGCGGAGTCCTGATCGCCGTCTCTTCGGGCGGAGTTCTAACCTACGACCCCTCTCCCTATGCGGAACCCTTGGCGAACCGATCCGACGCCCTGGCCGAGATCCTTCCCGCCGAGTTCCAGGCCACTCCGAACGACCTTAAGCTCGTGGCGCTCCATCTTCTCGACCAGGCGATCTCCGGCAACCGGAGCTACGGTTGCGATCCCGTCCGAACCCTCTCGGCCAACGGCCACTACGCCTTCGAGCTTCCGCCGAGCCATCCGGAGGCCCGGGCGCGCTACTTCTCGGAGCTTGCGAAGTTTGGAGCGTTCGACCCCTCGGACCCTTGGCCTACGGGCTCGCTACTCGCCCTATCAGACGAAGGCGAGGAGGATCGGATCTCGACCTTTCGGCTCGCCGAAGAGGCGGCTCCCGAGCAGTTCCTGGTCGCTGACGATGGCCGCTACGTGGTCGGGTTCGATCTCCGCCAGCCCCAATCGTCGCGATCCGATCTTCGCCCCGGCGGCAACACCGTCATCTATCGGGCCGACGGCAGCGTGGTCCGCCGCCTGGCCCTGGGCGACCTCCTGACACCCGGCGATATCGAGGTGCTCCTCAACACTCTGACCATCACCAGCTCTGGCGGCTGGGTCGGTCCTCTGTCGGCAGCGCTCGACGACGAGCGGGACCGGTTGCTCCTCACGTTCCGTCACGGCGAAACCGAGCACGAGATCGCGGTCGATCTCGAAACCGGCCAGATCCTCACCCCCCGCCGTGATCGGCTGGCCCAGATGCGGGTGACGAGCGGCGTCTCGATCGCTCCCGGAGACCTCGATCCGAATTGGCTCGAAACGGTCTGCACCGAGGGCAACGACCCGAAGGCTGTTTTCGAAGCTCCCGACCTTTTCCGCGAATCCGCGGCCCCGTTCTACGCCCGCTCCATCGAGCGCCCCATGCCGGAGTATCCGACCATTGCGAAGCGGGCGCGCGTCCAATGGACCGTCGAAGTCGAGGTGGTCGTCACCGAGAGCGGTCGCGTCGCCTGCGCCCGGACTCTCAGGGCACTCATGGGAATGGACAAGGCCGCCCTTGCCGCCGCGCTTCGGTGGCGATTCCGGCCGTTCGTCGTGGACGGCCAACCGGTGCGGGCGCTCGGGCGGTTCTCTTTCCGTTTCGGGTATACCGATCCACCCGAGTCGCAATAGGTCCCCCGGGCACCGGCCGTGCATCCTGGTTTCGGTGTCCGCCGCGCGAGCGGCACTTCCCGGGAGTAAGCTTCGCCCATGAGAACGTTCCGTCGAAGCCCCTCTTCGCGCCTTTACCGTCTGGCCGCCTGGATTCTCGTCGCGGCGCTCGCGGCTCCCTCGTCTCTCCTGGCGCAGATCGGCGCAGCGATCCCGTCGTCCGATCCGGTTCCGTCGTCGCCGGGCGTCGACCCCGAAGGCGGCCCCGAAGGCGGCCCGGGAGGGCCAGGAGAGCCGACCTCCCGCCCATCGGCGAGCCAGCCCGGAGGCAAGCCGGGCAAGCCGGACCTGTTCGCGGAGAGCGTCAAAGCGGCACAGCAGGCGGTTGAAGAGTACGGGGCCTACGACAATCCGAAGGCGCTCGAACGGGTCAACCGGATCGCCTTCCAGCTGCTCGCCGAAGCGGACTTCGACCGCTACCCGTTCTCGTTCGGCCTGGTCGATATGCCGGTGCCGAACGCGTTCGCGCTCCCCGGCGGACAGATCTTCATCACCCGCGGCATGCTCGATCTCGAACCCGACGACGACATGTTGGCCAACGTGCTCGGACACGAGATCACCCACGTCACCCACGAGCACTACCTCAAAATGAAGAAGAAGGCGACGCTGATGAGCATCTTCGGCAACGCCCTGCTGCTCGGGGTCATCGTGGGCGCCGGCGGCTCCCGCCAGGCACCGAACCCCGGGCACGACCCGCTCGATACGAGAGACAACTCAGGCAACATCATCCAGGGCGCCGCCGCGGCGAGTATGGTGTTGAGCGAGCTGCTGTTGCGCAGCTACAGCCGCGAGAACGAGGACGATTCCGACGACGAAGGGCAGCGGCTGGCGGCGGCGGCCGGCTACGACCCGGCGGGCGCCCAGAAGTTCTGGAACCTACTCAACGCGCGGGCGCCGCAATCGCGCGAGTATGGCTACCTCCAGACCCATCCGTTCGCCGAAGATCGGGCGAAGTCGGCCGAGGTCCGCGCCGCGGAGCTGAAGATCCAGGAGCGCGGCACCGGCGACGCCCTGCGCCAGAAGACCCAGGGCCAGCTGATGACCTGGATCGAGCGCAACCGGCCGAAAGGGCCGGAACTCGGTTTCGTCAAAGCGGCGGCGCTCGCCGCCTGGCCCACGGGGCCGGTCGCCGAGTCGCTGCGCCTCGAAAGGCTCCACGTGTTGCGCGACGACACCTTGGCCAAACCGATTCTCGCCCGCGACTATGGAGCGGTGTTACAGAGCTACCGCTCACAGCGCGAACAGGTCGCGGGGCTCACCCCCGAGAGCCCCCTGCTCGCCAAGCTAGACGCCGAGATCACCGACCTCGACGCCAAATCGCGCGATGCCTACCCGAAAGCGATCGAGACGCTCGAAGGGGGCATCTACGAGACGTCGTTTCTCGAATCGTTCTTGGCCAACTATCCGGAATCGCCGCGGGTGCCCGAAGTGGCGCTCGCGCTCGGCAATGCTTATGCCCGACTGGGCAACCAGACGGAGGCCGTGGCGCAGTACCTCCGCGCGTTCGAAGCGGGACCCGAGAGCCCGGCCGGAACCAAAGCGCGCACCGGTCTGCGCAACATGGCGCCGAGCTTAGAGATGCTCGCCGCGCTGCAAGACCTGGTCGACCGCGAGAAGGAACCCGAAGTGCGCCGCCAGGCCGAAGAGCGGCTGGCCGCCCAGGTGAGGGTCTACGACGATCTCGCCAACGGCGCCGAGTACCTGCATCGCTATCCGGAAGGTGTACACGTGCCGGTGGTGCTCGAACGGTTGAACAAGCTGGCCGACGACCTCTACGGCGAGATCGTGCTCTACCAGGGGGTGGGCGAAACGGTGAAGGCGCTCGACCGGATCCAGCGCATCCTCACCCACGCGCCGCTCTCCCCCGCCGCGGGCAAGCTGCGCGACAGCGCGGTCCTCGCGAGCGAACGCGCCGGCTGACCGGGCGAGGAGAGGCACCAGGCCACCAGGCCACCAGGCCACCAGGCCTGCCCCGTCCGCCTCTGGGCGGCGGACCTCGGCGGCCCCGACCAGGGCGCACACGCAGGTGCGCCCCTACGTTTGGGAACTTGGCGACGGCATCGTTGGGGCAGACCTGCGTGTCTGCCCGGTGTCTGCCCGGTGTCTGCCCGACAACTTTCCTCCGAGCTGTCTCGGTTTGCCCCTCCTCGCGCAACTGTTGTCCCATGGAGTCTCGTACTTCTCTTCCGTCGCGGCTTCCAGTCGCGCTTCGGTTCTCGCGGACGTAAGATCCCGATGCCGCGCATCCACCCCGACGATTTGGCGCTCGAACGCCTGGTCGACAGCCTGAAGCGGGCCGGCCTCGACCGCGCGTTCGCCCACCTCGTTTCGTGCCGCGACTGCCAGACCCGAGCCCAGGCGCTGGTCGCCGACGAGGCCGTGAACCCCCGCCCTCTCGGGCGCGTCCTCCGGTGGACCGGAAGGCCCGACTACACTCTGGCGCTCGGTCGCGGTTCGCGCGAGTTGATGGCACGCGCCCGCGCCTTCGAGCACGAGCGTGCCGATGCGGCGGAGCTTTGGCACGAGATCGGCCAACGCCCGTTCGACCTGCTCGAACGGGCGCTCGGCGAAGATCCACGTTGCCGTTCGTGGGGCATGGTCGAGGTGCTGCTCGAAGCGAGCCGAGAGCGGCTGCCGCACGATCCCGGCCAAGGGGAACGGCTCGGCGCTCTCGCCCGCTCCCAAGTGGACCGACTGGACAGCGAATTCTACGGCTCGGCCCGGCTCGCCGATCTCGCCGCGCGCTGCCTTGCCCAGATCGCCCGGTCTCGCAGCGCAGGCGCCGATCTGTTCGGCGCCGAGCGGGCGTGCGAGGAGGCCGAACTCCTGTTGCGCTCGGGCACCCGCGATCCGCTGGAACGGGCAGAGCTCTGGACGCTTCTGGCGGCGCTCCAGCGCGAGCAGTCCCGGCTCGACGAGGCCGAGCATCACTTCTTGCGGGCGCTCGATATCTTCCGCGCCGCCGGTGAACCGCATAGAGCCGGCCGCTGCCAGGTGGCGCTCGCCGATCTCGCGCGTGCCACTGGCAACCTCGAGCGGGCGATCGAGCGACTGCGCGATGCTCTTCCACTGCTCGAACCGGCGCTCGAACCGGGCCTGGAACTAGTCGCCCGCCACAATTTGATCTCTTTCCTGGCCGAAGCGGGCCTCTACCTCGCCGGTCGGCGCCTGCTCGCGGAGTCGCGTCCGGTCTACCGGCGTTTCCCGGCACCCCGGGTCCAAGCGCGCCGTGCCTGGGTCGAAGGGCGGATCACCTTGGGATTGGGCCAACTGGTGAGCGCGGAGCGCGCCTTCCGGATCGCGCGCGAAGGCCTCGCCCGGGAGGGGCTCAACCGAGACACCGCCCAGGTCTCCCTGGAGCTGGCCGACGCACTCCTCCGCCAACAGCGCAGCCGGGAAGCGGGTGAAATCGCCGAAGTCGCCGACGCGCACCTGCGCGAAAGCTCAGGGCCGGCCGGTTCCGCCGCCCGAATTCCCAGCCCCGAATTTCCCTTTCCCGGCCTTGGGCGCAGCGAGTTTGCAGCTGGTAGTTGAAAAGATCTTCGAAAACGTGTCACGCTATGGGCATCCCGCAGCACCGTACAGCCGAGGTCGGAAGCTCCCGGTCTCTCAACTCGGAGAATGCCCATGCCCGAACGACATCTGTCGCCTATGCGACGGCTGATCCGAAGCGTCCTGTCGAGCCGAGGCACTCTCACCCCTGAGGTTCGCCGCGCCATCGCCGACGGCGAGTCGATGCCCGGGTTGCTCCACCGCTACACCGACAAAGTCCACCGCCACGCCTACCAGGTGACCGACGAGGATACGCAGGAGCTTCTGCGCGCCGGCTACAGCGAAGACCAGGTCTTCGAAGCCACCGTCTCGGCCGCGCTCGGCGCCGGTCTCACCCGCTTGCGCGCGGGCCTTGCGGCGTTAGAGCAGGAGGTCTAGAGCGATGCGTCTCGCCGCCCTCGATCATGGCCACCGTTGGCGTGAGCGCACAAAGCTCTGGCTGATCCGCACTCTCCGCGGGGTCGAGCGCCTGGACATCATCCAGACCTTCCTCTACCGCCCGAACTTCTTCGGCCGGCCGTTTCTGGCTGTGATCCAGAGCGTCTTGCGCGGCCACTCGCGCTGGAGCGTCGGTGAGCGCGAGCTATTCGCGGCGTTCGTCTCCAAGCTCAACCAATGCCATTTCTGAGAGGGCTCTCACGCCGCGGTCGCGGCGTTCGCAGAGCCGGAGCTGACCGAGAAGGTGCTGGGCGATTGGCGGATCGCGGATCTCGATCCTGCGTACCGTGCCACCCTGGTCTTCCTCGAAAAACTGAACAGTGATCCCGCTTCGATCGGCCCGGCCGACGCCGCGGAACTCAAGTCGTACGGGCTCACCCAGACCGACATCGCAGACGCGATCTACATCTGCGCCGCCTTCAACGTGATCGGCCGGGTCGCCGACGCGCTCGATTTCCAGCTCCCGCCGCGCCAAGAGCTCGACAAGGTGAGCAAGATGCTGCTTGGGATCGGGTACCGGGTGTAGGCGACTACGCCTTCACCTCGGCCGCCGCCGGGCGGGTGCGGATCCGCTCGGAGAACGCCGCGAACGAGCCGGGGGAGTTCCGATCCATCCAGGCGCCGAGTTCTTTGGCCACCTTCTCCAGGTTGGCGTACATGTTCGCGTTCTTGGTCTGTACCCTCGCTTCGGCGACCACGTCGCGGATGCGCTCCCAAACCAGCAGGGCTTCGGTATTGCTCTGGAAGAACAGCTCCGGATGAAGCACGCCGTTGGTCACAAACGACGCCGCCATCTCCCAGTAGCTCGCCACCATCCGGAACGAGGCGTTCTCGTCCGAACCCGGCGGGCAGAGCGCCTGGAACTCGGCGTACGAACGGGCAAAAAACGACGAGACGAGCCAGGCCCGTGCCTTGCGCAGACGCTCCTCACGGCGCAGCTCGTAGAGACGCAGAATCAGGTTGGAGTCTTCATAGGTCGCTGGGCGCTTCATCGGGCCTCCTCGGGAGTGGAAGCCCAGTTTATGCGAGAGAGGGTAGAGACGCCCCAGTCCGCAACCACATTCCTCTCCGGGTGCTGGCCGTCGGGGCGTCTCCGGGTTACCACGGCCGCAGCCGTTGGCGTGAAAACCCACATTGGCCTACCCATCGGACCCCATCGCGCGTTGTTGGCGTTGGTCGTGGTTGATGCGTTGGAGACGCCCCGACGGCCAGCACCCGGACAGGACCGTGGTTGCGGACTGGGGACGTCTCTACGCCCTGCGGGCACCGTAACCTCAGGGCTTTGCGGGCGCGGCGGCCCTGCGTTGCTCCCTCGGGCAAACCCGTTCGCCCCACCGCAGGCGCCCTTGATCCCAACGCCCGTGTCGCCACCCCCGCGAGGGCTTAGGCTCTCCTTCGAACTCCAAACGACCCGCCAGCGCGAGGTCCCCTCTTCGCGCCTCAGGGTCGCCCGAGCTCTCCTCCTTAAGCCGGCAGGATTGGGTACGGCGCTCCCTCCGACGCACCCCGAACCTGCCGGCCCTTTTTTGTTTGGCTCAGAAACGGCGACGGGCCGGGATCTGCCGGTAGCGCACGGCTCAGCCGTCGTGCCCGGAGATCGCGAGCGCCAGAGGCCAGACCTCTCCGCTTCGTTGGGTGCGCAGCAGCCAGGCGGTGACGGTGAACGTCCAGCGCGAATCGACCCGGTCGTCGACCAGCAGCACCGGCCCGGAGGGGAGCGCTTCGTCCACCACGGCGAAGGCGCCATCGACGTTCCACGCCTGCTGGGTGCTGTTCGCCAGCGTTCTCTGCTCCGGGCGCTCTTCGGCTCGACTCAATACCACCCGGAACGGCAGGCCCAACGCGGCGGCCAGGCGGCGCGCGAAGTCGGGCACGAGATTTGGGTGACGGCTGGAAGGAACAGAGGTCACCCAAGCGGGCGCCGGCTCCGGGTTCCACTCCCGCACGCGGGCGGCGCACGCCTCGACCAGCTCGTCGGCGAATCGGCCCGAGGAGAACCCCTCGCGCACCGCGACACCCCAACCCGCATCGCGCAAGTAGCAGAGCGCCTTACCCGTTTCGGCGAGCGCTTCGGCGGCGATTTTTCCTTTGAGCTTCATTCGCGGCATGCCCCCGGTCGGCCACATTTTCCGCGGCTCGATCGGCAGATCGGTTTGACCGAGAAACGCGAGCGCCGCGCGGACCAGAGCAGGCGAGACGGTGTTCGGGAGCGGGTCGAGCGCAGGGGCCGCCATCTCTCCCGGATCGCCGTCGAGCGCACGGATCAGAAACTCCATGTGGCCGGAAGGCAGGGCGACATACTCCTGCATCTGGCGCTGCTCGTCGCGACGTAGCGCGGTCAGCCGCTCGGCCCGCGCCCAGAATTCCGCGCTCAAGGTGGAGGTGGTGAGCCGCCACTTGGTTTCCTGCTTGACCAACGGCGCGGGCGACTCGAGCGCCAGGAGCGCGATCGTCTTCTCGATCCGCCCCTTGCTCAGATTCACCCGGCCGAGCAGCTCGGGGACCGAGAGCCCCTGAGGGGCAGCTGCCAAAGCGCCGAGCACCAAACCGACTTCGGCGCGGGTAGGGAAGGCGCTCTCGATGAACCAGTCGGTGATGTCGAGGTCCTCCACCCCGCTCAGCAGGACGCCGTAGGCGGCGGCGAGCGCGCGACCGGCCCGGCCAACCTGTTGATAGTAGGCGACGACCGAGCCGGGCACCTGGTAGTGGATGACGAACGCGAGATCCGGTTTGTCGAAACCCATGCCGAGCGCGGGGGTCGCGACGAGCGCTTTGACCCGATTGTCGAGCAGCGCCTGTTCGAGGCCGGCGCGGGCGTCTCCGGTCTCGCCCGTGTAGGCCGCGACGGCGAGGCCGCGCGAGCGGAGCCAATCGGCGACCAGCCCGGCGTCGCGCACGGTGAGGGTGTAGATGATCCCATGCCCGGGAAGGGCAGGCACCTGCTCGGCGAGCCAGGCGAGCCGTTCCGCCTGGCTGGGGAGGCGGATCGTTTGCAGTAAGAGCGTCGGCCGGTGGAGTTCGCCGCGTGAGATTGAGAGGTCGGGACCGAGCACGCTTTCGAGGTCGGCCATCACGCGGTCGTTCGCGGTCGCGGTGGTCGCCAGCAGCCGAAGACTCTTCGGCAGGGAGCGCACGATCCGTTCGAGCAGCCGATAGTGGGGCCGGAAATCGTGCCCCCAGTCCGAGATGCAGTGCGCCTCGTCGATCACCAACAGGCTGAGCCGCCCGGCGAGATCGGCAAGCACGCCGGAACGAAACGTCTCGTTCGCCAACCGCTCGGGCGAGATCAGTAGGATGTCCACCTCGTCACGCCCGATCGCTTCAAAAACCCCCGCCCATTCGCTCTGGTTGTCGGAATGGATGGTGGCGGCGCGCACCCCCATCCGCTCCGCCGCCGCGACCTGGTTGCGCATCAAGGCCAAGAGCGGCGAGATCAGCAGCGCCGGACCGTGCCCCCCCTCGCGCAGCAGGCGGATTGCGATGAAATAGACGAAGCTCTTCCCCCATCCCGTTTTCTGCACCACCAACAGCCGCCCGCGCCGCTCGACGACCGAACGGATCGCCTCCTCTTGGCCCTCGCGAAACCGAGCCTCCGGCCGGCCGCAGCCGAGGCGAAGCAGCGCGAGCGCGCGGTCGGGGTCGTAGGTCATGGGGGAGGGTCTCGGTTTCCTATTGTATTCGCTTCGCTCCACTTCATCTGGCCTTCATGCCGCACCTGATAGACGTAGTGATGATGAGGGCAACTTCGATCTCCCGCGCTTTGCTCCTCCCCCACTTGATCGCAGGCGGGTTCGCCTTTGCGTTCGCTCTGGTCGTCGGGGTCTCCGCCCCGGCTCGGGCAGACGAGCCTCCCCCTTCGGACTCCGAGCTCGAGCGGAACGGCGCGACGATCGGCGAGGTGACGTTCAAAGTCCATAACATCTTCGACCCCGACGTCCCGGAAGAGAACCGGAAGCTGTTCCGGGCGGCGAATCGCCTCCACCGGACGACGCGGTCGAACGTGATCGAGGATCTCCTACTGTTCCGGCCGGGCGATCCGTATTCGGCGCGGAAGATCGAGGAGTCGGAGCGCATGCTGCGCGCAACCCACTACTTCTATGACCCGGAGATCCGCGTCGCCCGGTACGTCGACGGCAAAGTCGATCTCGAGGTGGTCACCCGCGATCTCTGGACGCTCAAAGGGGGCGGCGGGGTCAGCCGGAGCGGCGGTACGAACTCGACCCATTTCCAGATCCAGGACACCAACCTGTTCGGCACCGGCCAGAGCTTGGACCTCGAACAGTCGTCCGATGTCGATCGAACGTCGTCGCTGGTTCATTATCGCGACCCGAACGTGGGGCACAGCCGCATATTGCTCGACCTCGGGTACGCCACCAACAGCGACGGCGATCAGAAAAGCTTTGAGCTCGAACGGCCGTTCTTCTCTTTCGACAGCCGCTGGGCGGCCGGGCTCTCCGCGAGGTCCAACGATCGGATCGACTCGCTCTACCAGCTCGGGCGCGTCTCGGAATCGTTTCGACACACAGAAGACCGGTTCGAACTCTATGGCGGCCGGTCGCGCATCCGAAACGGACCGAGCGGCGCCGCCGATAAAGAGGCAAGGGTCCATCGGTTCTCTCTCGGATTCACCTTCGAGCGCAATCGGTTCGCGCCCGATCTCGACCGGCCGGCGCTTGGAGTTCTGCCGCCGAAACGCACGCTCGCTTACCCGTGGGTCGCGTTCGACTCGGTGGGGAACGACTACCTGAAGACGCACAACTTCGACCAACTCGGCCGCGCCGAGGATCTTTCCCTCGGACGGCGTTTTCATGCCCGGTTCGGGGTATCTACCACCGCGCTCGGCGCCGATCGGACCGAAGGGGTGTTCGACAGCACGGCGAGCTGGGGCTACCGGCCGCCAGCCCACGCCGAACAGACGTTCTTGCTGTCAGGAACGGCCTCCGGCCGCTATGGAGCGGGGGGCGGGCGCAATTTACAGGTCGGAGCGCGAGCGCGCTACTACGTGCGGAACTTCGGCGATCAGCTGTTCCTCGCGTCGCTCGAAGCCGACGCCACCCGCCGCCTCGATCCGGAAAACCAGCTGCTGCTCGGCGGCGACAGTGGCCTGCGCGGCTACCCCTTGCGCTATCAGGAAGGGGACCGCCGCCTGCTTTTGTCGCTCGAGCAGCGGCTGTTCACGAAATGGTATCCGTTCCGCCTCTTTCACATCGGCGGCGCGGTCTTCTTCGATGCCGGCCAAACCTGGTCGAGCGATCAGGTGAAAGAGGCACGAATTCAGGGCCTGCTCAAAGACATCGGCTTCGGACTCCGCCTCGGCTCCAGCCGCTCATCGCTCGGCTCGGTCGTCCATATCGACCTCGCGTTCCCCCTGGACGGCGACGGCTCGATCAAACGAGTCCAGTACCTCGTGACGTCGAAGACCGGTTTCTAGACATCCCAGGCGGGTTGTTTTTTGCGGCCTGAAGGGCCGCGTTACCTCAGCCCAGGCTGAAGGCCTGGGAAGGAAAGCTACGCACCCGGCCGCCGCGGTGTGTGCCAGGTGAAGTTGAGCACGATTGGTTGATCGATCCCCTTGTGGATCACCCGCTCTGCACCGAAGTGGTAGAGCGTAGAGCCGAGGTCGATGCCGAAGCCGTTTCGGGCGTGCTCGAAGACCACCCCCGCGCCGACGTAGCCGTCGCCCATGTGAAGGCCTCCGGTCTCCCCGGCAAGATCGAAGCCGGGGCCGGTGATCCGCCCGACGAACCCTTGCCGCGGCAGCGGGAGCGCGCCGACCACCCGCGGCGCCAGGGTCCAGTTCTTGCCCAGGGGGCGCTCGTGGCGCCAGCCTATGTAGGGAGTGACGAAATCGTAAGTGGCGCTGTGATCCAGCACGCCGGACACTCCGGCGTTCCTGCCCGTCACGAGCCGATAATCGAGCGTGTAACCGGAAAGGTCGAGCCGCTCCCAGAGCGCGCCGAACGTCCAGGTGGTCGCCCGGCCGCCTGGCTGCCAGACCACGCCCCCGCCGACGCCGAAGTGCTTGAGGTCGCCCTGGGGATTGGAGAAGGTCGCAAACTCCGGCAGGTCGAGCGGAATGTCCGTGCGGAAAAGCGGGCGGAACAGATCGCGACCGGAGCTTCCCGAGAAGGTCATCGCGTCGTAGAAGCCGACCACCTGAAGCCCCCATCGATCGGAGAGTGTACGCGTGGCGCCGAGGCCGAACAGCGCGCCGCCGACATTGATGAAGCCGCCGCCGTTCTTGGCCCCGGCAACTTGGGCTTCGATCTGCCACTCTCCCCGCGCGCTTAGAGCGAGAGTCGGCGCCGAAAGCGGCAGGGTGAGATAGCGCAGGTTCATCGCGCTTTCAGGGAGGTGCTCGGTGAGGTACTCGATGTCTTCGCCGGGATTGGCGACCGCCGCCAAGAGTGGCTGCGAAGCGGCCCCGACCGCCACCCAACCGAGTGCAACGCAAAGCACAGCCCGAATCGGCCTCGGAAATGGCTTCATTTCTCTATCTCCGCCCGCCGCTCTAGCGGGGGCGGCAGCTGGTAGCCGCCGGTCCGGTAGAGCTGGTCGGCCCCGTCGTAGTAGGCGATCGCGTCTTCGATCAGCTCGTACCCCGCGCGGTCGGGATGCACGATCGGCACGAACTGGTCGTTCGCGCCGACCGAATAGAGCGAAGTGCGCCCTTGCAGGCCGAGCACGGCGATCCGACCGCCGCGCATCAGGGCGATCTCGTTGTTGTGGGTCATCAATGCGCGCCCCTGCTCGGGCGGGATACGGAAGATGTCGTGGCCGAAGAAACGCGACTCATAGCTCAGTCCCAACAGGCCGAGAATGGTCGGCGGCAGGTCGAGCGACGAGGCGAGCGTATCGACCCGTCGCCCGGCCGGCACCAGCCCCGGGGCGAAAAACAGAATCGGGACCTCGTAGCTCGGCAAGGGAATCGCTTCCGCGCCGTAGACCCGCGCGCCATGGTCGCCCATCAGCACGAACAGGGTGTGATCGAAAAAGGCGTGCCCCTTGGCCTGCTCGATGAAGCGGCCGAGCGCCCAGTCGGCGTAGCGGACAACGTTCTCGCGCCGCTTGAGCTTCGGGTCGGGGCGGATCGGCCCCTCGGGGAAGGTGTACGGGCGGTGGTTCGAGACCGAGAGGATCAGGTTGTAGAACGGTTGTCCCGCCGCCTCGAAAGCATCCATCTGAAGCAGCGCCTGATCGAAGATCGACTGATCGGCGGCACCCCAGGCGGTGGTGAACGTCCCGTCGGGATAGTTCTTCTGCTCGAAGATGTGATCGACCCCATTGTTCGACAAGTACCCGCCGACCCCATCGAACAGCGCCCGCCCGCCATAGACCCAGAGCGTCTGGTAGCCGCGCGCCCGGAGCAGGCCGGGGAGCGTGAACAGATCTTTGGACGCCGGTCGCCGCACCACCGAGATGCCGGGGAGCGGCGGCAGCGACGAGGTGGTCGCCTCGATCGCGCGGATCGTTCGGTTGCCGGTCGAATAGGCGTGGGTGAGCAGCGTGCCTTCGCGGGTCAGGGCATCGAAGCTCGGTGTGAGGCTCACCGGCCGCGGATGGAGTGCGCCGATGAACTCGGAGCCCAAACTCTCTTCGAGCACGACGACCACGTTCCAAGCCTTAGCGAGTGCAAGACCGTGCACCTCGCGCAGGGTCGAATTCGCGACGAACGACCCCGGCGCGGTGGCCGGCTCGGTGAGCAGCCGATGGAGCCGCGGGAAGACTTGGGCGTCGGGCCGGGTGGCATATAACCCCTCGTAGCTCGCGTTGCTCCCTACGAGCGCGGCGACGAACGAAAGATAGCCGTTGGCGGCGATCTGGTTGACCGCACGATCCGCGGAGACTTCCGGCAGCGACGGCGGCAGGCCGAAGGTGAGGGCGGCGAGCAGCGCCAGATAGACCCCGAACCCGGGCAGCCGCTGCCGCAACCGGGCGGGCTGGTCCCAAGCGCGCCGGAGCGGCCCGCGGAGTGCTGCGAGCAAGCCGAGCGTCACCACCAGCAACACCGCGACGATCTTGCCGGTCGGATAGCTCTGCCAAATGTTATCGGCCACTTCGGTCGGGAACATCAGGTAGTCGACCGCAACGAAATTGAACCGGCCGTTGAACTCGAGGAAGAAAAACAGCTCGACGACCGCGATGAACAGCGCGGCAAACATGGCGATCCCAAGCCCGAGGTGAAGGAACAGACGCTGCCCGCGACGCACAAACCAGCGCTCTCGCACCAACGTGAGGTAGAGCATCAGCGGCAGCGCCGCCCAGAGCGCAGCCATCAGGTCGAGCAGCGCGCCGCTGCCGAGTGCTGCGAGCGTCGAGCCGATTCCGTTCTCGGTCGGCACGTGCTGCACGCCGAGCAGCACCAGGCGGGTCACCAGGAACAGCAGCCAGAGGAAGGCGATCCAAACGAAGGCGAAACGAAATCGGCTCGCGAACAGGCGGCTGAACCAGGAGGGGCTTGCGGTTCTGGGCATGAATTTCCTTTGGCTCTCGCCCGGCTGGTCGAGTCGGGTCGCCCGCACCCTACTCCTCGGGAGATGAAGGAAAGATGAACGAAACTGCCGCCTGGCCGGCGCCAAGCCTCAGCCGCTGCCGGAAAGCCAGCGCCGGGCGGCCGCGCTCGGCAAGGCGGCCGAGGCGAGGAAGCCCTGGTAAAGGTCGCAGCCGCGCTCGCGCAGGAAGTCGAGCTGCGCCGGGGTCTCCACCCCTTCGGCGATCGTCTGCAAGCCCAGCCCGCGGGCGAGCTCGATGATCGCGGTGACGATCGCCCGTCCCTGCCGACCCTCATCGAGGCCGCGCACAAACTCGCGATCGATCTTGAGCACGTCGAGCGGCAGCCTTTGGAGATAGGAGAACGAAGCATGGCCGGCGCCGAAATCGTCGAGCGCGATGCGCACGCCGCGCTCGCGGATCGCGGCGAGCAGGCGGGCCGTGCGGTCGATATCGGCCACCGCCGCGCTCTCGGTGATCTCCAAATCGAGCCGGTCGGCCGCGAGGCCTGTCTCGGCAAGGATCGTGTCGAGCGTCCCCAAGAGATCTCCACGCACCAGCTGGTGGGGCGACAGATTGACCGCCAGCCGAGCCGAGACGGGCCAATGGCTCGCCTCTTTGCAACCGGCGACGAGCGCCCAACGGCCGAGCGCGCCGATCAAAAACGAACTCTCCGCCGCGGCGATGAACTCGGACGGAGGGACCAGGCCGCGGGTCGGGTGGCGCCAACGCATGAGCGCCTCGAAACCGACTGTGCGGCCGGTCACCAGCTCGATCTGCGGCTGGTAGAACAGGTCGAACTCGTTCTGCTCCATCCCCAGCCGGAGTTCGCTTTCAAGCGTCATCTGAGCGAACACCTGCGCCGAGAGGTCGGGCGAGCAGAGCTGATAGCCGTTGCGGCCCAATTCCTTGGCTCGATACATCGCGACATCGGCGCCGGTGAGCAGCGCTTCGGCGTCCGCTCCGTCGGTCGGAAACAGGCTGATGCCGATGCTCGTGGTGACGTACAGCCGACGGCCGTTGATCTCCAGAGGCTCCTCGACCGCGCGCAAGATCCGCCGGGCGAGATCCTCGGCGCGGCGCGGATCGTCGAGCCGCGGCAACAGCAGGATGAACTCGTCACCTCCCACCCGGGCCACCGTCTCGTCCCGGCTCGCGACACGCAACAGCCGGGACGCGATCTGCTGCAACAACCGATCGCCCGCGCTGTGTCCGAGCGTGTCGTTGACCCGTTTGAATTGATCGATATCCAGGAACAACACCGCAACATCGCCGTCGCTCTCCGCCGCATCGGCGAGCGCCAGGTTCAACCGGTCGAGCAGGAGCGCCCGATTGGGCAGGCCGGTCAGAGCGTCGTGGTAGGCGAGATGGAAGATCTGCCGCTCGGCCTCCCGGCGCTCCGTGATGTCGACGATCGAACCTTCGAGAAAATCGGGGCCGCCGTCGATACCGGCCTGGAGGCTTTCGGTGGCGGCGACCCAGACCGGGCTGCCATCCCGGCGGCGCATGCACAGTTCGCGATCGGACAGGCTTAAGCGTTCGCGCAGCTCGGCGATCGCCCGCTCTCGTTCGCTGATGTCGAAATGCAGGTCGAGGGCGTCGCGCCCGATCAGATCCCAGCGCGAGCCGTAACCGAGAATCCGCGCGAAGGCATCGTTGCAATCGAGGATCTTGCCTTGGACACTGTTGCGGAAAAGGCCGGCGACGTGGCGTTCGAACAGGCTGCGGTAGCGCTCTTCGGATGCGGCGAGCGCCGCACGCGCCCGCTCCCGTTCGGTCGCGTCGCGGAAGCTCCAGACCCGGCCGACCGCTTCACCGGCTTCGAGCTGCGGGATCGAGAAGCGCTCGAAGACGCGGCCATCCTTGAAACGCAAAATGTCGAATGACTCGCCGTACGGGGCGGCGTACAGCTCGCGCACACGGGAGAGGAACGCTTCCGGATCGATGAGCTGGCCGAGCACGGCGGCGATCGCCGCCGCGTCGTCGCGCGCCGCAAGGATCTCCTCGGCGATCCCCCACATCTGGCCGAACCGGCGGTTGTGAGCGACGATCCTGCCTTCCCGGTCGACCACCAAGAGGCCATCCGCCGTCGACTCGAGCGTCGAGCGGAGGAGCGCGAGCGAAAGCCGCGTCGCGTCTTCGGTGGCCGCAGGGAGCGACCGGGGTGGCTCCAGGATCACCCGGCCGCCGCCATCACCCTCATCAGCCGAGCTCCGCAAAGGCCGCCTGTAGGCGCGGCAGGGCCGCCTCAATCGCCGCCAACGACACCGCCCCGATCGAGAGGCGGAACCAACCGGAGTCGTGCGGATAGCCGAAGGCGCGAAACGGCACCACCGCGAGACCCGCTTTTTCGAGCAGGAACCGGCGGATCAGGGCGTCGCTGCCAAACCGGTCGAGCAGGTCGAACTTGGCTGACAGATAGATCGCGCCGGCCGGCGGCAGCGCCGTCACCGGATACCCGGCGCGGCCGAGTGCCGCGAGACCGGCGTAGAGCGCCTCCAACCGCGCCAGGGCGCCCGAGCGAATCGGCTCGACCAGTCCCTCGACCACGTCCGGATCGGCGAACACCTCCGCGGTCGCGACCTGCTCCGGCCGCGGTGCCCAGGCTCCGACATGGCCGATCAGGTCGCGCATCCGCGACATCAGGTAGGGCGGTCCGACCGCCCAGCCGACGCGCAGGCCGGTCGCGGCGAACGCCTTGCTGATGCCATCGACGAAGATCGTGTAACGGCCGGCTTCCGGAACCAAACCGACCGGCGTGAAATGAGGCGCCGAGGCCGCGGCGAGCAGCCAATAGATCTGATCGAACAGGAGGAACAGCGGGCGTTCCGAGGCTTGGCGCCGCCGATTCACGGCGACCACCAGCTCGGCGATCTCGCCCAGCGCATCGCGAGAAAATCCGGTCCCCGCGGGGTTCAAGGGACTGTTCAAGACCAACAGTCGGGCGTCGCCCAGATGCGGTTCGAGATCGGCGGCGGTGGGCAGAAAGCCGGCTTCGGGGGTCGTCTCGACCGCGATCCCCAAAGAACCGGTGAGGTGGCAGTAGTGGTTGTTGTTCCACGACGGGATCGGGTAGACCACCTTGTCGCCCGGCTCGACCACGGCCTGATAGCTCGACCAGAGGACCGGCCGCGCGCCCGACGCGATACCTATTCCCTCGACCGGATAGGAGAGTCCGAGCTTCTGTTCGTAAAACGCCGCCACCGCCCGGCGCAGCGCCGGAATGCCGTCCGACGGCGGATAGTTGGTCTCGCCCGCGACATACGCACGGCAGACCGCCTCTTCGAGCGCTTTCGGAATGCGAAACTGCTGCGGCGAGAAATCACCGACCGTCAAGTCGCAGATCGGCGCGCCGCTCTCGCGCAGCACCCGAACTTCCCCCGCGATCCGCAGGATCTCCGAGCCGACCAGATGAAACGCCATGGACCCCACCCCATCCTGGGCGACGTCCGGAGGGGAAAGGTCGAGCGCGAGCGTCGTGGTCATGAGATCTCCTTCTTAGCGACAGCTGGGGAGCGAATGCCCCGGGGGCTTGTGCCCCAAGGTTACCGAACCCGGGCGCCAGCGCCAAACAGGAGTCTCGCGAAAACGACAGAAGGAGCCGGCGGCGCCCGTGAACCCGGGCACCACCGGTCTCAAGAAACCGGCCGCTTGGCAGCTACGGCCAGGTCCGACGCCCGACTACTGGGGCGCGAACGTCTGGTTCGGCGCTCCGTTGATCACGTTGCCGTTGTTGCGGACATCGCCGATCGAGATGATCTGGCCGCCGTTTGCAACCACCATTCCATTGGGGTTGGCGAAGATCGTCGAATCGGCGATCCGCACGTTCGTGCCCGCGCCATCGGCGCGCACCCCTGCGACGCCGTTGGAGATCGAGTTGCTGTGATAGATGCTCAAACCGAGGACGCCCCCGGTATTGACCGCCTCGAACCCCTGGGTCGAGTTCGCGGTCGCGACGGTATTGCTGACGGCGATGTTGGCCACACCCTCGACGCGCACGCCGAAACTGCTGCGCCCGATCTGGCTGCCGTCGATCGAGCCGTTCACCGAACCGGCGCCGCTCGGCTTGATGAAGATCCCGCCGCCGGCGGCCCCGAAGACCGACGTGTTGCGAACGTACAGCTGGGCGGCCGTCGAGGGCTCGAAGTCGATCCCGCGCTGGGTGAAGCCACGGATCGTGCAGTTTTCAACGAGCAGCGCGCCACCCGCGATGAAACGAATGCCATTCAGGCCGGTGCCGGCCCCTTCGATATCGAGACCCCGCAGGACAACGGTGTCGGTCGCCGCGGCGTTGATCACGACGCCGTTGGTGAAGGACGCCAAAATACTGCCGAGGTCGCCCTCGGCGACGATCGAGATCGATTTGGTGATCGTCACGGCGCCGAAGCCGCCGGGATCGAGAACGCTGATCTCACCTTTGGCGGCGGTCTTCGAGATCGCCCCTGCAAACGTCTTGCACGGGGCGGTGCGGCTGCACGGATTTGCGTCGTCGCCGACGCCGGAAACCCAGGTGCGGGTCGCCTGCGCGAACGAGAGACTGGGAACCAGAAGAAAGGCTGCCAAAGCGAGGAAGAGGCGGGAGGATCGGATGTCCATTCACAATCTCCTTTTTCGAAATCGCGCGGAAAAATCGGCGCGGGTGCTGCGTTTTTGTGCTCGGAGGTTGAACCTAGCAGATCTTTAGGCGCGATGGCGTTCGTTTCGTTTCACGACGCCCCAGATCTGCCGGGTGCCCGCCCGCTATTGCCGCGAAACCGTCATGGTCGGTGCGCCGCTGCCGTCGTTTTCGTTGGTGCCGTATGAGATCAAAGCGCCGCCGCTCGCCGCGACCAAACCGTTCGTGTTGCCGATGAACGTCGAATCGGTAATGCGCGCCGTCGCGAGCCCTTCCGAGCGCAAACCCGTGCCGTTGAACGATGAGGTCGCCCGAACCAAGAACAGGGTAGGCCCCGCGGTGGTGCCGATCGCGGCGAAACCCTCGTTCGTGCTATTGAGAGCGCTGCTGTCGCGCACGGTGGCGCGCGAGCTGTCCTCAATGCGCAGACCGAACAGGTTGCGATCCATGGTGACCCGGTCGAGCACCACGGTCGCAATCCCGCCCGCCGGATGCACCCAGATACCGCCGCCGTTGGTCGCGTTGTTCTGATTGCGGATCGAGGTGTCGGTCACCGTCAGGCGCGCCTTGGCCGACGGCGCAAAGTCGATCCCCCTCTGGTTGAAGTTCCGGATCGTGCAGCGCTCTACTGTGAGCGAACCTCCGGAAATAAAGCTGATACCGTTCAAGCCGGTACCGAGCCCTTCGAAATCGAGCCCGCGCAGGACGACGTCGCCTGAGCCTGCGTTGACGATAATGCCGTTGGTGCCGGAGACCAGGACTCCGGCGGTGATCCCTTCGGAGGCGATGGTGATCGACTTGGTGATCGTGACGGCACCGAAGCCACCCGGGTCGAGGACGTTGATCTCGCCCCCCGTCGCCGTCTTGCTGATCGTTCCGGCGAAGGTCTTGCACGGGGCGGTGCGGCTACACGGGTTTGCGTCGTCGCCGACCCCAGAGACCCAGGTGCGGGTGGCTTGAGCACCGGCGGGGATGGCGGCAAAGAGGGAAAGGCCGAGGACGAGAATCCAAGGTGTGCGGGAGAGGGAAGACATGGAAGACCTCCTTTGGGTCGGAGCAACCGTCCCCCGGGCTGTGCCGAATGCGGCGGTCGGCCCGGGACTGAAGAAAAGGTAAGGGGAGAGCCTACACCCGAAGAAGCGTGCGGAGAAACCGCGCTTTAACGAACCGCGGTGACCACCGAGACGACGACCGCCGCCACGCCTGCCACCAGGCAGACGATCGCGCCCAGGGTGTGGTCGGCGCGCTCCTCGCGCAGCGGGTTCAACCAGATGGCGAGCAGCCAGCCGCCGGCAAAGCCGCCGATGTGCGCCCAGTTGTCGACGTTCGGCAGCAGGAACCCGAAGGCCAAGAGCGGCAGAATCCAGTTCCAGGTCTGGCTCTTGATGTAGGTGTTGCCGGTGCGCCGCCCGTAGTAGATCAACGCGCCGAGCAGGCCGCAGATCCCGGCCGAGGCGCCGAGCGTGAGCTGCCCGCCGCGCAAACCCGGAATCGGCAGGTTGAGCAGTGCCGCCGCCGAGCTGACCAGAAATCCGAAAACCGATGAGCCGGTGAACACGATCACCATTCGCGACGGACCATAGAGATGCGCAACACCGGGGGCCAAATTGCGCAGCGACATCATGTTGAAGGCCAAATGCAGGAGGCCGGCGTGAAGAAACCCGGCGGAGAGCGGAGTCCACCAGTGACCGGCGGCAAACATCGGCCACGAACCGCTCGCGCCAAAGGCGATCATCGCCGGCTGGCTCGGTGCCAGAAAGCCGAGCAGCCCTTGGCTTCGAATGCCGCTCGGGTCGAACCAGAGCATCAACCCGTAGACCAGAATGCACGCCCCGATCATGATCTGCGAGAACCCGAGGTCCTCGCCCAACCGCTGGAGCACGCCGACAAACCCGAACAGCCCCGGGCGCGCCCGGCCGCAATAGATGCACTTGGGCTCCGAGACATCGACCAGGCGGCCGCAGCTCGGACAGACGATGGCACCGGAACGCTGACGGGGGATCATGGCGGAGGGAAAGTTACCACGCGGGCACTTCGTGCTCACACAGGCAGACATCTCGGACGACCCCGTAGGGTCAAATCTCCGCTATCGTCATCCCGAGCGAGAGCGAGGGATCTGGGGGTTGGGAGGCCTTAAAACCCCCTGCGGCTACCGCTGGTTGGTCCATCTCCGGAGGCATCATCAGGGCCTCTTCAGACTCTAATGGGATATCCTGGAACCCAACCTACTCCATCGTCCGCGAATCGAATGATGACTCGTACCGCCATACTTCTGTTCCTCCTGCTGCCGGCTGCAGCCTTGCCGCAGGACCTCGACACCGCCGCCGCCGCAGTGGTCCAAATTTCTGGTATCCGCAACGGTTCTACGGTTCGTGGCAGCGGCTTCGTGGTCGGCCTCGATCGCGACAAGGCCACGATCGTCACTGTCTCCCACGTGATAGCAGGCCTCGAGAACATCCAGGTGACCTTCGCGGCGGACCTTACCGAGAGCTTCCCTGCCGGAGGGTTCCTAAGGATGGACGCGGAGAACCCCAAGGGACCGGCCGTTTTCCAGGTTCGCGGCGCAATCCCTGCAGGGGTAACCGTCTTGAGCTTCGAGGTCGAGAAGCGACCGCGCCTTGGAGAGCCTCTGTACCTGCTCGGCTTTCCTTTGATGGCGACTTCCCTACGCACGACCCAAAGAACACTGTCGGCCCGGGACGGGACCTCCCTGCTGATCGATCAAGGGCTCGGGGAGGGCTTCTCCGGTGGCCCGGTGCTCCAAAATGGCAAGGTGGTGGGCGTCGTCACCGGCGTTGACGATCAGACGACCTACGCCGTCGAGGCCGTGGTGGTCCGTGCGGCTCTGGAGGGCTGGGGGGTCCGGCTCGGCGGTCAAGCTCCCGACCCACCCCCAGCCGAAGCAGCCTGCGTCCCCGGCCAGTCGGTCACCGAAGACGGCATCGACTACGTCCGCATCTGCTCAGGAACCTTCACCATGGGCTCAGCCAAGGACGACCCGCAGGCCTATGCCGACGAAAAGCCGGCCCACCGAGTCAGGCTGAGCGAATTCAGGATCGGCAAGACCGAGGTTACCAACGCCCAGTACCGCCGCGTCCAGCCGGATCATAAAGGGGAAGACAACCTGCCGGCGGCCAAGGTGTCATGGACCGAAGCAAAAGCGGCCTGCGAGCATTTCGGTGGCCGGCTGCCCACCGAGGCGGAGTGGGAGTACGCCGCGCGCGCCGGCAGCACGACGGCCTGGTCGTTCGCTGGCGATGAGAACAGCCTCAGTGACTACGCCTGGTTCAACAAAAATGCGGGCGATACAACGCACCCCGTCGCCACGAAGAAGCCCAACGCCTGGGGCCTTTACGACCTACACGGAAACGTGTGGGAGTGGGTGGCGGATTGGTACGCCCCTTATACGGCTGAAGCGCAACCCGACCCGGCAGGACCGGCGACAGGTGAGTCGCGTGTGTTGCGGGGGGGCGTGTTCGACGGCCCGCCGAGGGTCCTGCGCTCCGCGGTCCGGGTCAGGGTCCGGCCCGGGGACCGGGACAGGTTCATCGGCTTCCGCTGCGCCCGTGACTCTGGCCAATGAGCTATCTTACTGCTTCACTACGTTAACGCCAGAAACCAATCAGTCAATGGTGAATCGCGCCGTCATCGTTCTGCTCTTACTGCTCCCAACCGCAGGCTTCCCACAGGACTTCGCCACCGTACCAGATGACCTCGACACCGCCATCTCCGCCGTGGTGCGGATCTCCGGAATACGCAATGGCTCCAGGGTGCAAGGCAGTGGCTTCGTAGTCGGTCTTGCCCCTGGCAAAGCGACGATCGTCACCGCGTCGCATGTCATCCAGGGCGTGGAGCAACTCCGGGTGACGTTCGCCGCCGATCGCACCGAGAGCTTCCCCGCCGGAATCGTGCTCGGGATGGAAGCGGGCAATTCGCGCGGCTTGGCAGTGTTTCAAGTGCGCGGCGACCTCCCGGCGGGGGTGACCACGCTGAGCTTCGTGACCGAAACCCAGCTTCGACGAGGTGAGGACGTGTTCCTCATCGGCTTCCCGGAGATGGCCGAGGCCCCTCTCACTCTGCGGCGGACATTCGCAGGACCCACCGGCAATTTTTTGCAACTAGACCAGCCCGCTGGAGAGGGAATCTCAGGTGCCCCGGTATTGGGTAACGGAGGAAGAGTGTTCGGCGTAGTGGTTGAGGAGAATCTGCATCTAACTTTTGCGGTCAAGGCTCTGGTGGCCCGGGATGCGATCACTGGCTGGGAAGGATCTCTCGGCTCACAGACCAGCACGGTCACGAGCACCCCTGCGAAACCCGCCCCGCCCCCAGCCGAAGCAGCCTGCGTCCCCGGTCAGTCGGTCACCGACAACGGCATCGACTACGTCCGCATCTGCCCAGGAACCTTCACCATGGGTTCAGCCGAGGACGACCCGCAGGCCTGGGCCGACGAAAAGCCGGCCCACCAAGTCAGGCTGAGCGAAGAGTTCTGGCTCGCCCGGACAGAGATTACCAACGCCCAATACCGCCGTTTCCAACCTAAACATCAGGGGGAGGACAAACTGCCGGCGGCGGGCGTCACCTGGACCGAAGCAAAAGCGGCCTGCGAGCATTTCGGTGGCCGGCTGCCCACCGAGGCGGAGTGGGAGTATGCCGCACGCGCCGGCAGCACAACGGCATGGTCGTTCGCCGGCGATGAGAACAGCCTCAGTGACTACGCCTGGTTCGAAAAAAATGCGGGCGATACGACGCACCCCGTCGCCACGAAGAAGCCCAACGCCTGGGGCCTTTACGATATACACGGAAACGTGTCGGAATGGGTGGCGGACTGGTACGCCGCCGACTACACGGCCACGGCGCAGAGCGATCCAACCGGCCCGGCGACAGATGAGTACCTTGTGTTGCGGGGGGGCGCGTTCGACGACCCGCCCAGGGTCCTGCGCTCAGCAGACCGGGACTGGTTCCTGCTCGAGTTAGGGGTCAGGGGCATCGGCTTCCGCTGCGCCCGCGGCCCCCGCCGCCAGCCTTGATCTTTGCCCTTTGACCCTTTTTTCCTTTCTTCCTTCCCGCGGAGCAGGTCGAACACCCGTGACACGGCTTCGCCCGGCCGGCTACGCTACAATCGTCGTACCATGCTCGCAGATCCAAAGCGCTGTCGGCGCCTCGAGCGGCGGGTGGCCCTCGCGGCCTCCCTACTCATCGCCCTGCCGATCCTGGCCCAGTACGACCCCAAACTCCAGTACCAGAACCGCGGCGACCGGCGGGAGGGTTTGAAGCCCAAGCCGGTGAGCGGCAACGACGTCGAGCTTCTCTCGGCCCTCGTGGATTGCCGCGAGGATGCGGGTTCCGGCTGGCCTCCGGCGCTTCATCTCAGGTTCTTCCTCCCGGCCGCCGGGCCGGTGGCGATCACCGTCCGCCAACCGCGGCCGAAGTCTCTCTACTACTGGCTCGACGAGGTCGTGCCCAAGGCGCCTTGGCGCCCCCGGACGTTCAACGAGTACACCTGGCCGACGGAGACCGTTTTACGGAAGCTGAGCGGAGTCACCCTGGCCGACCTCGGCGCCGTCGTGCGCCTCAGCAGCTCGAAAGGCCCATCCAAACAGGAGAGAGTCGCCCCAGCAGTGCTCTTCCAGACGCAGCAGCCGACGGCCGCAAGCGGCTACCGCTTCACTTTCAAGACCAACGGCGCGGCGTATGTGACGGCCAAGATCTACCGGGGCGACCGCGAGGTCTTCAAACGGCCGCAGAACCGCGAGCCGGCGGGCAGCCCGTTCACCGTGATCTGGCCTGCCCAGGGGCAACCGGACGGGGAGTACCGACTCGTCCTCTCCGGCTACTTCGACAACAACGACCGGCTCGCTCAGGAGGTGGTCTTCTTCCATCGGGCTTCCTGGAGATGAGGGCCGGGACCCCCAGGACCGCGGCCACCATGGCGCGCCGGGGACGGCGCCCGTGGCTTTGGCTCATACTGCCGACCTTGATCCTGCTGCCTTTGGTGGGGCTCTCGACCTTCTGGCACCTGCCGACCCGCGTTCAGCTCGATTTAGCGACCACCCGGCTGGCCCTTACCCTGGGGGGTGCGCAGCGCCGTGAGATCCTCGATCGCTCCGTGCCGTTCTCGTCTCTCGTCATCGAGGATTGCGGCACGGTGGCCTTCGCCGCGGAGACGCTCAAGGTCGCGGACCCGCAAGAGCTCGTGCCCGGGACGGAGACACAGCCACCGACCTTTCCCGCCGCAGCCTGGCGCGAGCTCCCACACACTGGCCCGGTGAAGCTTTCGTGCCGTGACCCGGAGGCCAAGCTGACCCTGCGCAATCCTGATCCGGAGGCGGCGGAGGCCGGCACTCTCGATCAGATCTATCTCGAACCGGACTCGCAGGTGATTCTTGAGGTCTCTCCTGGCCGTGAGCCCGCCGTGAGCCTGGAAATCGAGACGCCCCAGAACCTGCACCTCGCCCTCGACGCCGATCTCGAGCTGGTGGCCGACTTCGTTGCGCCCGAGAACGTCGCCGTTCCCTTCCAGGTCACCCCCCTGACCTGGCGCGCGCGGGTTCCGGAGGCTCACCGGTTTCTCGACCTCACGAGCGGCGAGAACGGGCTGGTCCTGATCGTGACCCCGGCCCGGGGCAAGGCCGCCGAGATGTTCCCCGAGAAACCGGACTTGCCTCTCGCCTCGTTGGAGCTTCTTGAGGAAAGCCTGCGAGGAGATCTCACCTCACCGCTGCTGGGTGAGGCCAAGCTCAGCTATCCCGACTACCCCGACATTCCGCCGGTGACCATCAAGGCGGATGAAGACCTGGGTCTAGGCGGGCTCTCGCAGGCACGGCTGACCCATCTGAGCTTTGACACCGAGAAGAGCGCGCTCCGGGTGGGATTTGACGGCATTGCCGAGCACCCCACCAGCAAAGCTGGGGAATTTGTCAGGGACCACCGCCTGACGCTTTTCCACGCAATCCGCTATAGCTGGCGTTGGGCGTTGATCGCCGCGGCCGCGGCCTGGCTTGTGACCACGACCTGGGCCGCCTACGAGGCATGGAAGAAACTCCAGGAATGACATGCAGAGGCGCTCGCCACCGGGCTGGGCCGAGAGCGAGAACCACCCTACTAACGGCACGGTTCGCCGTTGGTCTCGCAGTTGGCCTAAAATCACCTCATGAGTGACCAGGCGAAACTGGAACCGAAGAAATACCGGAAGTTGTCAACGGGCCGGTACATCGTGCAGCCCGCCAGCCCCGCTGAAATCCGCCGAACCTTGAAGATCTCGAAGCAGGAAGTTGCCGAGGCGCGCCAGATCGTCAAGGAGCTGGGCTACATTCCCAGCCTTTCCATGAAATAAACCTACCCCCTTACCGCCGCTGCGCTGAACATCCCTGGCCGATACGCCGTAATCCGTCCCGTGAAGGCGGAGGCGGCGACCGTGAGCGGCGAGGCGAGCCAGAGCTTGCCGGGACCGGAGCGCCCTTTGTAGTTGCGATTGATCGCCGAGATGGTGACCTGGTCGGCGGTGTCCGAAACGCCGGGCCCGCAGCCGATGCAGGCGCCGCAACCGGGGCGGATGAGCGTCACGCCCGCCTGTTCGAACGCCTTGTCCAGGCCGTTCTTGTGGACGAACTGCTCGACCGCCATCGAGCCGCACTGGATCAGGAACTTCACCCCCGGCGCCACTTTGAGCCCCGCAGCCACCGCTTCTTTGACCACCTGGTGGTAGAAGACCAGGTCGTCGATCTTGCCCGCCGTGCAGCTGCCGCCGTAGGCGATCTCGATCGGCACCTCCCCGAGCGCCTCGACCAGCTCGCCGTTGGTCGGATCGGACGGGATGCCGCGGTCGGGATCGCCTGGGTGCGCGACCATCGGACGGATCGCCGACAGATCGACCGTATGCACGCCCCCCGCGTATTCGGCCCCGGGATCGGGCGCCACCGCTTTCTCCCGCAGGCGACCGACGTCGGTTCCCGGCCGCCACTCGGCGATCCAGCGGAAGGTCTCGTCGTCGGCGATCACGATCGCGGTGCGCGCCGCGCACTCGGTCGCCATGTTGGTGAGCGTCGCCCGCTCGTCCATCGACAGCGTCGCCACGCCCGGGCCGGTGAACTCCATCACCCGGTTCAGCGTCGCCTCGGGCTTGGCGTAATGGAGCAGGATGTAGAGCATGACGTCTTTGGCCGTGACCCCGGGCACCAGCCTCCCCTCGAGCTCGAAGCGGATCGACTCCGGCACCTCGACCTGGGTGAACCCGGCGTAGGCGAGATCGGCGTACTCGGTCGCCCCCACCCCCCAGGCGAGCGCGTTGTTGACGCCCCCCATGCAGGTGTGGCTGTCGGTCGCCTGAATGAAGTCCCCCGGCTCGATCAACGCTTCGCGCGCGATCTCGTGGCAGATCCCGGGCGAGATACCGTCTTGGGCCGAAAAATCGCGCACCCCGGTGTGGCGCTGGAACTCGCGCTGGAGCCTGCGCAGAGTCTCGATCTTGCCCGAAAAGGCGCGCATCTTCGGCACCTCGTCGGCGTAGATCAAGTGGTCCTCGAAGACCGCGAAGCGCTCAGGGTTCTGCACCGTGTAGTCGGCGCCGTACTCCTGTTCCAAAAAGTAATGGACCTGCGCCGTGGTGAACTCGTGGCTGTAGCCGCCATCGACCCGCACGACCACGGCGTCACCCGGCTTCAAGTACTTCTCGCCCTCGCCCAGGGTCTTCGAAGCGAGGATCTTCTCCACCATGGTCATCGGCCGCGGCCCGGTGTCCGGCTTCGGCAGGTCGATCGCGCCCGCCGCGAGCGCCTTGGAAAACGGGAACAGACCGCCGTGGCGGATCACCAACTGGGTGATCGGGTCATGACCGTGGCAAAACTCGTCGAGCGGAATCCCCTCCCCCGCTTGCAGGCGCAGCAGCTTCTCGTGGTCGCCCATCAAGACGCCCTGGTTGATGTTGTTGCCCGCGTGGATCGGGGCGAACGAGGCGGCTATCGCGAGGCGGATGCCGCCCCATTTCTCGGCCTGAACGGCGGTCTCGCGCGAGCTGCCGACCCCTTTCCTGTACCCCGAGACGATCACCTCGAAGTTGCCGTCAATCAGTGCGTCGCGCTCGAAAAGCCGCTTGCCATCGACGATCAGCCCGGCGTACGCATCGCGCGCGATGTCCTCTGGCCGGTGAGAGAAGCAGACCCACGCCGGGGTCATCGCGTCGGTATTGATGTCGTCGAGCAGATCGCCCACCGACAAATCTGCCATCTGCAAATCGAGTTCGCCCGCCAACTGGCGGCGGATCAGGTCCGGATCCTTGGTCAGAAACAGCACCCTCTTGCCGGGCGTCAGGCGAAACATATCGGCTGGTTTCATCGGGCTCCTCGATCGGGTCGGGGTTACAGATCGGCGACATTCTATCGTCCGTGGCGTGAGGTGCGCACGGGGGTGGGGCGCAAGGGCCGATGCCCGCAGTGCGGTAGAGACGCCCCAGTCCGCAACCACGATCCTACCCGGGTGCTGGCCGTCGGGGCGTCTCCGGCGTAGCCACGATTGGTGCGGTCTGCACGAACCCCCGCAGCGGCCTGCGTAACCCCCGGCCGCCCTACCGATTCCCTGGATGGCGCGTCCGATTGGCATTCGTGGTTGTTTATGCCACGCCTTTTCTCGGAGACGCCCCGACGACGGTGGACCCGGTTCTTTCGTGGTTGGGGACTGGGGACGTCTCTACCCTCCTGCGGTCGGTATGCCCTTCGGGGTGTTCAGCCTGGCCGCCACCCCCCCCACAGCCACCTGTGTCACCTCCCCGTCCTCCAGCCGCATCGCCGTGAGCGAGCGTCCCCAGGCGCAGCCGGAGTCGAGGCAGATGGCGCGGTCGGCGCGGTGGAAGCCGAGGGCGGCCCAGTGGCCGAAGAGGACGGTGAGGCCGTCCGGGCGGCGGTGGCGCAGCTGGTACCAGGGGGTTAGACCGGGTGGCGCGGTGTTGGGCGGGCCGCTGTAGGTGGCGAGGCGCCCGTCGCGCTCGAGGGTGCGGACGCGGGTGAGGACCGCCAGGGCGTAGCGGCGCCGCTCGTTGCCGCGCAGCGAAGCGTGCCAGATCCCCGGCGTTACGCGCGCGGGGTCGATCAGGCG
This sequence comes from Holophagales bacterium, assembly GCA_031404815.1. GTDB lineage: Bacteria > Acidobacteriota > Thermoanaerobaculia > Multivoradales > UBA5704 > DASYKS01. Next base: position 49,184 of record JANNIH010000167.1, read on the forward strand.
GAGGTAGCGCTCGCTCCTCAACCCTTCCCTCGCGTCGGCGGCGAGGGCCGCGGCCTCGTTCGGCGTCCAGTCGGGGTGGAGGCCGGCGTGGACCAGCAGCCACTCCCCCTCGCGGTGGAGCAACGGCCGGGCGCGCAGCCAGGAGAGGAGGTCCGTGCGATCGGGCGCTTCGAGGATCGCGTCCAACGTGTCGCGCCGCTTCGGCTCGCCCAAACCCTCGGCGCGGGCGAGGAGGTGGATGTCGTGGTTGCCTAAAACGGCGAGCGCCCGGTCTCCTAAGTCTTTCACCCGGCGCAGCACGCCGAGAGAATCGGGCCCGCGGTTGACCAGATCGCCGCAGAACCAGAGTCGGTCGGAGCGCGGATCGAAGCGGATCGCCAAGAGCAACCGGTCGAGTTCGGTCAGGCAGCCGTGGACATCGCCGATCACATAGGTCGGCATCGCGAGAAACTACCCTGCCGCGCGCACCGCGGTGAGCACCGCCTCTTGGGTCAGCAGCTCGCTGAACACATGCGGCGGAACCCCAGGGCGGAAGAGGACATAGAAAGGAATGCCGTAGCGGCCGTGCTCGGCCAAGAACGCGCCGATCTCGTCGTTGCGGTTGGTCCAGTCGGCTTTCATCGCGACGATGCCCCGCTCCTTGAACGCCCCGGCGACCTCGGGCGTTTCGAGCACCAGCCGCTCATTCACCTTGCAGGTGAAGCACCAATCGGCCGTGACATCGACGAACACCGCCTGCCCCCCTCGGGCGAGCGTCTCGACCTGTGCGCGATCGAACGGCACCCAAGGAATCAACTTCTGGGCCGCGGCACCGTTGCGCACCGTGGCTCCTGCGGGAACCGTGGAGCTGCCGGCGAGCCAAACCGTACCGGCGATGGCGGCAACCAGCGCCAGGCTTGCGACCGGCCGCAGCCGGCCGTAGCGGCCGCGGCTGCCGAGCCAGGCGATCAGCGCGAGCCCGAGCAGGGCGAGCTGAACGAGCGCGAGCACCTGCGGCGAGACTTGAGACGAGAGGACGAAGAACAGCCAGACCGCGGCGGCGGCGGCGAGCAGGAAGCCAAAAGTTCCTTTGAGCGTCTCCATCCAGACCCCCGGGCGAGGAAGGAAACGGGCGACCGACGGCACCACGGCGACCAGAAGGTAAGGGAGCGCCATACCGAGCGCCACCGCCGTGAAGGTGGCGAAAATCGTGCCCGCGCTCTGGGCGAGCGCGAATCCGAGCGCCGAGCCGAGAAAGGGTGCCGAGCAGGGGGTCGCCATCAGCGTCGCAAACAGGCCCGACACGAAGTGCCCGGCGGTCCCCTCCCGCCCTTGCCCGCCACCGATCCGCGCGAGCCGGGCCGGCAGCGGGATCTCGAACACCCCCCAGAGGTTCAACGAGAAGAGCACGACGATCGCGGCGAGAAAAGCGACGAAGCCCGGTTGCTGGAACTGCACCCCCCAGCCGACCGCGGCGCCCGCCGAGCGGGCGGCGATCGCGGCGCCCGCCAGCGCCCAGAACGAGACCAGAATGCCCGCCGAGGTCGCGAGCATCCCGCGCGCCACCTCGCGGCGCCCGCCGGCCGCGCTTTGGACCAGGCCAAAGATCTTGAGCGACAGGATCGGCAAGACGCAGGGCATGGCATTCAGAATCAAGCCGCCGAGCAAGGCGAGCGCGAGCACGCCGAACAGCCCGCGCCCCGGGGTCTTGGCCGCTGGTTTCGCCGCCGGTGGTGCGAGCTTGGCGGCGGCCGCCGTCGGCGCGCCCTCCGAACCCAGAGGCAGCTCGAGCCGCGCCTGCGCCGAGGTCGGCGGCAGGCACTGGCGGTCGTTGCACGACTGATAGGAGAGCGTCGCGGCTATCGCCGCCTGGCTCGCGGTCGAGCCGGCCGGCACAAAGAACCGCACTTGCGCGGTGACTGTCCCGTCGAACACCGAGAGCGGCTGCTCTTCGAAGGCGAACTTTTGCATCTTGGCCGGTGGATAGGTGATCTCCGCGGGCGCCCAGCCGGTCGGCAGTTCGATGGCGAGCTGGGTCGGAATCAGGTATTCGAACGTCGGCTTGTCGCTGTTGACGTGCCAACCGCTCTCCACGGTGATCGCGGCGATCAGCGTCACCGCGCCGCCCGGAGCGTAGGAGGTGCGATCGGCTTCGAGCACCAGCTTCGCTTTGTTCGGATCGAACGGGTTCGACTGCGCCCCGGCCGGACCGGAGAGCACGGCGAAAAAGAGGGTGAGCGAAAAAAGCAGCAGGTGACGGTGGGAAGTCATTCGAGTTCCTCGGGCGGGGCGCCACCTGGACGCGAGTCGGAGCGCCGGGGCGGGTGCCTGGGGCTCGCTCGCGGGCGTGGCAGGCAAGGGATCATCCGGGTCCGCCCGCGCTAACGAGCCGGAGGCCGCGGTTCGCCCCGGCGAAACCAAGAATAGCACCATCGGCGCACACGCAGGTGCACCCCTAGATTGGGACCCGCGAACGGAGCAGCGCAAACATCCAGGCGTCGTGATCCCTACCCTGGCAGTAGAGTCGATCGTGGGCGATCCCCTCAGGCAGAGCCCCGGCTTTCTCGGCCACCCGGGCGCTCGCGGGGTTGCCCACCGCGACGACGATCTCCAACCGCACCAGCTCGGTCTCGGTGAACGCGAAACGGGCGAGCCGCGCCACCGCCTCGGTCGCCACCCCGGCGCCGGTCGCTCCGGTCCGTACCCAATAGCCGAGATTTGCGATCCGCCCGCCGGGCCGAACCTGGTTCAACCCACAGACCCCAAGGATCCGCTCGGCCCGGTCGCCGCCCGCGCCATCCGGGGCCACGATCGCCATTTCGGACCCGGTCCGGGCATCCCAGGCCCCTTCGGCGCTCGCGATGAAAGTGCGCGCCTCGTCGATCGAGTAGCCCGGATGGCACCAGGGCATCCAGGGCTCTATCTGCCCGACCGATTCGCGTACCGCTTCGACCAGGCGCTCCGCATCGTCGAGCCGGAAGCGGCGGAGGGAGATCGCGTGCATAGGGGTCGCCTCGAACCAGAAGCCGACAACGATTGTACCCTTCGCCAAGCGCACCTGCCCGCTCTGGCCCGCTCTGATACCATCCCGGCCGTGAAACTCGCATCGAGGATGTCTCGCGTCGGCGAATCCGCCACGCTCAAGGTCGCGCGCCGCGCGCTCGCGCTCAAACGCTCAGGGGTCGATCTGATCGACCTGGGCGCGGGAGAGCCCGACTTTCCTACGCCTGCGGTCGCGGTCGAAGCCGCGCGCGCCGCGCTCAGCGACGGCTTCACCAAATACACGGCAGGGAGTGGAACGCCCGAGCTGCGCGCCGCCGTCGCCCGCCACTACGCCGAGCGCTGGGGCTCCCCCTGGTCGGCCGCCGAGACGGTGATCTCGGTGGGCGGCAAGGCGGGGCTGTTCGAGCTCGCGATGGCGCTCGCCGAGCCGGGGGTGGAGATCATCATCCCCTCCCCCTGTTGGGTCAGCTTGCCGGCTCAGGTCGAGCTCGCGGGCGGCACGCCGGTGCTCGTTGCCACCTCGCCCGAAGACGGCTTCGCCCTCCACGCCGAAGCGCTCCTCGCCGCGGTCAACGAGCGGACCCGCGCGATCCTGATCAACTCGCCGTCGAATCCGACCGGCGGGCTGATCACGCCGCCGGAGCTGCGGGCGTTGGTCGCAGGCGCCGCCGCACGGGGTCTCTTGGTGATCGCCGACGAAACCTACGCCCGGCTGGTTTACGACGGCGCAAACATCGCGACCGTGGCCGCCCTCGCGGCCGAGTTTCCCGATACGGTCGTGCTCGCCGGTTCGTTCTCGAAAACCTACGCGATGACCGGTTGGCGGGTGGGCTATGTGCTCGGGCCGCCGGAGCTGATCGCCGCGGTCGAAGGGGTGCAGAGCCACGTCACCTCGAACCCGACCTCGTTCGCGATGGTCGGTGCGCTCGCGGCCATCGAGCACGCCGAGCCGGAGGTCGAGCGGATGATCGCGATCTACCAAGAGCGCCGCAATTTCTTGATCCCACGACTGAATGCCATTCCCGGCCTGTCGTGCGCCCCCCCGGGTGGCGCGTTTTATGCCTTCCCGCGGGCGACCGGAGCGTTCGCGCCCGGTCGGACGAATTCGATCGAGCTCGCCGAATTTTTGCTCGAGACCGCCCGCGTGGCCGTCGTTCCCGGTTCGGCGTTCGGTGCCGACGACCACATTCGCCTGTCGTTCGCGACCTCGATCGAAGAGCTTGCCCGCGGTATCGAGCGGATCGAAGCCGCGCTCGCAAGCTGAACCGGCCGCGCGCTTGAAGCGCCGCGCCGCCATTCCACGAACCCCTCTCGGGAGGACCTCGATGCTGTCTCGACAGAACCTCATCCATCGCGTTCTCGGTCTCTGCTTCGGCGCTGCCGCGATCGCCCTCACCGCCGCGCCCTTGGGCGCACAGCCGGATTCAGCCGCCCCCACGATCGAAGAGGCGACCGAGTTTGTCGCGGAAGCCGAGCAACACCTCATCGAGCTCGGCCTCGAAGCCCAACGCGCGAGTTGGGTGCAGCAGAACTTCATCACCCTGGACACCGAGATGCTCGCGGCCAAGGCCGGCGAGCGCGCGGTGACCGCCGCCGTCCAATACGCCAAGAAGGCACCGCGCTACGACGGCCTGACGCTCCCGGCGGACGTTCGGCGCAAGCTCGAATTTCTCAAGCTGTCGCTCACCGTTCCGGCGCCCGGCGAGCCAAAAAAGACCGCGGAGCTATCGCAGATCACCGCCTCGCTCGATGCCGATTACGGCCGTGGCAAGTATTGCCCGCCGGGCAAGGAGTGCTTGAACCTAGAGCAGCTCTCCGACACGATCGATGAGAGCCACGACCCCAAGGAGCTGCTCGAGGCCTGGAATGGCTGGCACTCGATCGCGCCGCCGATGAAGGAGCGCTTCGCGCGCTACGTCGAGCTCGGCAACGAAGGGGCGCGCGAACTCGGCTATCGCGACATGGGCGCCCTGTGGCGCTCGAAGTACGACATGCCGGCGGACGACTTCGCCAAAGAGGTCGACCGGCTGTGGAATCAGGTCAAGCCGCTCTACGACCAGCTCCACTGCTACGTCCGCGCCAAGCTGGTGGAAAAGTACGGCACCGGCGTGGTCAAGCCCGGCGAGCCGATCCCGGCGCACCTGTTGGGCAACATGTGGGCGCAAGATTGGAGCAACGTCTACTCTTTGGTCGCTCCGGGGAGCGCCGATCCCGGCTACGACCTGACCGAGCGGCTGCGAGCCAAGGGAACGGACGCGCTCGGCATGGTCAAGTACGGCGAGGGTTTCTTCACCTCGCTCGGCTTCGCGCCGCTGCCACAGACCTTTTTCGAGCGTTCGCTCTTTGTGCAGCCGAAGGATCGTGAGGTGGTCTGCCACGCGAGCGCCTGGGATCTCGACAATGTCGAGGATCTTCGGATCAAGATGTGCATCCAGGTCAACGCCGAGGATTTCCAGGTCATTCATCACGAGCTTGGTCACAACTTCTACCAGCGCGCCTTCAACCGGCAGCCGAACTTCTTCCGCGACAGCGCGAACGACGGCTTCCACGAGGCAGTGGGCGACACGATCGCCCTCTCGGTGACGCCGGAGTATCTGAAGAAACTCGGACTGATCGACACGGTACCCCCTCCCTCGAAGGACATCGGCCTGCTGCTCGACCGCGCGCTCGAAAAGATCGCGTTCCTGCCGTTCGGCCTGCTCGTGGACCAGTGGCGCTGGAAGGTTTTCTCGGGCGAGATCACGCCCGCTCACTACAATGAGAGCTGGTGGCAGCTGCGCCGCAAGTACCAGGGCATCCAGCCGCCGATCCCGCGCACCGAAGCCGATTTCGACGCCGGGGCGAAGTACCACGTGGCGGCGAGCGTCCCCTACACCCGCTATTTCCTCGCCGCGATCCTCCAGTTCCAGTTCCACCGCGCGCTCTGCCAGACCGCGGGAGTCGAGGGCCCCTTGAACCGCTGCTCGATCTACGGCAACAAGGAAGCGGGAAAGAAGCTCGAAGCGATGCTCGCGATGGGCGCTAGCCGCCCCTGGCCCGACGCGCTCGAAGCGCTCACCGGCAGCCGGCAGATGGACGCGACCGCGATCGTCGACTATTTCCAGCCGCTGCTGGTCTGGTTGAAGGAGCAGAACCAGAGCCGGACCTGCGGTTGGTGAAGTAGACCCCACCCATCTCTCGGGCGGCCTCCTCTTTTAGAGGCCGCCCCTCCCCTCATGCCCAACATCCGCCTCCGCGCGCGCGCCGCGCTCCTGTTCTCGGCCTTGATTTGGGGCACGACCTTCGTGATCGTCCAACGGGCGATCGCGGATCTGCCCGTGTTCCACCTGATGGCGATCCGGTTCGCGCTCGCGCTGCTGCTGCTCCTACCGCTCGCCCGCAGGGTCGCCTGGCGCAAAGCGACCTTCCAGCAGGGAACGATGCTCGGCCTGCTGTTGTTCCTAGGCCTCGGGCTCCAAAATTATGGCCTGCTGGGGACGACTCCCTCTCGCTCGGCGTTCCTGATCGGGTTGTCGGTGGTGATCGTGCCGTTCCTTGGCAGGCTGCTCGGTCGGACGATCCGCCCTGGACCGGCGATCGGTTCGGTGGTGGCCGCGATGGGGCTGTGGGTCCTGTTCCGTCCGACGGCCGGAGGGGGCGGCGCTTTCACCTGGGGAGATGGGCTCACGCTGATCTCGGCGTTCGTTTTCGCGGCCTACGTTCTGGCGGTCGAGAGCGCCGTCGCCCGCGCGCCGGTGCTCGGCCTCGTGATCGTCCAGTTCGGGTTGATCGCCCTGCTCGCCTCACCGTCCCTCCTCCTGGAGCCGCCCACCCGCGCAGAATTCACACCGTATGCCCTGTTTGCGATTCTGCTCACGGGGGTGCTTGCGACCGCCGCCGCGTTCCTCTGCCAGCTCTATGCCCAACAGCACCTCTCGGCGGTCGAGACGGGGGTGATTTTTACCCTCGAGCCGGTGTTTGCCGCGGCGTTCTCGATCGCCCTCGGAGTCGAGGTCTGGAGCCACCAACTCGCATTCGGCGGCGCGCTCGTGATGGCCGCGATGCTGGTCACCGAACTCTGGGGCGGCGCGGAAGGGGTCGGGCCACCGATCTGACGGCCGCCGGGTTTGTCCCCCTTTAGGGGGAGCGGCTACACTGTTCCTCTCGGTTCGAACAATTCATTGGGCGATGGGTGACACCAAGGAGCGGGCATGGGTCTCTTCCAAGAAATGGCGGCGATGGGGCACGAACGGGTGGTCTTCTGCTCGAACCCCGACGTGGGCTTACAGGCGATCATCGCCGTCCACTCGACGGTTCTCGGCCCCGGTTTGGGCGGCGTTCGGATGTGGCCCTATGCCAACACCGACGAGGCTTTGCAAGACGTTCTCCGCCTGTCGCGCGGCATGACTTACAAAGCGGCGGCGGCCGGGCTGACGCTCGGCGGTGCCAAGGCGGTGATCCTCGGCGACGCCAAGAAGGACAAGACGGAGGCGTTGCTGCGCTGTTTCGGCCAGTACGTCGACTCGCTCGGCGGCGACTACATTACGGCCGAGGATGTCGGCACGAGCGTCCGCGACATGGAGACGATCCTCGCCGAGACCCGTTGGGTGACCGGCGTGTCGGACGCGATGGGCGGCAGCGGCGACCCCTCGCCGGTGACCGCGTTCGGCGTTCTCCAGGGCATGAAGGCGGCCGCCAAAGTGGCCTATGGCGACGCGTCGCTCGCGGGCAAAAGTGTTGCGATCCAAGGGCTCGGCAACGTCGGCTTCCACCTCGCGGGCTATCTGCAAGAGGAGGGGGCGAAGGTGTTCGGCGCCGATGTCTACCCCCAGGCGCTGGAGCGGGCGCGCGAAGCGGGGGTCGAGGTCGTCCCGGTGGCCGACATCTTAGGCGTCGATTGCGACATCGTCGCCCCCTGCGCGCTGGGCGCCACGATCAACCCCGAGACGATCCCTCGGCTCAAATGCCGGATCGTCGCCGGAGCCGCGAACAACCAGCTCGCCGACGAGGACCGCGACGGCGCGGAGCTGCACGCCCGAGGCATCCTCTACGCCCCCGATTTCGTCGGCAACGCGGGCGGGCTGATCAACGTCTACAACGAGCTGATGCCGAGCTACAACCGCGAGCGGGCCAAGCGCATGGCCACAGGGATCTTCGACAACATGATGCGCGTCTTCGAGATCTCCCGCACCGAAAAGATCCCCACCCAAATCGCCGCCGAGCGCCTCGCCGAAGAGCGCATCCGCAAGATGAAAGGGCTCCGCCCGCAACACTGGGGGCGGCTGATCCAGGGCGCGCGGTGATCAGTTCCCGAGGGCGAGGATCGCAGCGCGCTGGCCCTCTTGACGGCTCGCGAGAAGCGAATGCTTGCTCGGGATTGTCCAAATAGCCAGCGAGGCCATCAACGATCCTCAAGCAAGAACTCCTCTGGCGTGACCGCAGGCACAGGGGAAGCATCGAAGTCCGCTAGATTTCGGGTAATGATCAGCTCGCAACCGAAGGCCTCGGCGGCACTTGCAAGAGCTGCGTCTTCGAAGTCTTCGAAAGCGAGGCTTCTTGCGCGAACGAACTCCTTCCGGCCCTGCGGTACGACTTCGACGTGGGCCAACAGCCAGTCCACCACGCCGTTTGCCTGATCGCGCCCCGCGAACTTGGACACTACGTAGTGGAGTGTCGTGAGGGCGTGACCCGGAAGGCACGCCGTATGGGACTCCCCAATCGCTTGGCTTAGGACCTCGGCGGAGGCCGCGTAGAATGGTTCGCGCCGCTGCATCACGTCCAGCAGTACGTTGAGATCAAGCATTAACCTCATCGATATTTTCTTGCAGCGTGCTCGCGGTACTCGGCGAGGACATCCACCTCGGCCGGGATAAGACCCGACAGCTTTTCCACGTCCGGATGGATCGCTCCGGATCGGGAACCACCGCGAAGCGACCTCAAGTACCGGTCGATCAGCTCAGTCACTGTAATCTGGTGCGCCTTGGCATACTGCCTGGCGAACTCCAGGTCGCCTCTGGGCAGGAGCACTGTCAACTCTTGGGTTTCCATAGACACCTCCCACGTGGGTAGGTTAGCACCTCTGTGTCACCCCCCGGGAGGGCCAAGCGCCAGCCGCGAGCGCGGCTCCCGTCGAACCGACGTGGCCTCGCGCGCGATCCGGCCGACCAGCGTATTCAGCACCCAGGGGAGCGCCCCACAGATCACGACCATGGCGAGTGAAAAATTGCGAACGCCGAGCATCGCCTCGATCACGTTGCCCGGGCAGGGCAGCGAGGTCCCGAGGCCATAACCGGCCAGCTCGAGCGGAATCATCGACACGGTCCCCCAGCCGAGCTGGTCAATAACCGAGCGACTGCGCAGGAGGAGGGCGACCGGTACGACGTACTCCCAGTAGCAGGTGACCACCTGCCACCAATATTTGAAGTACGCCAGACAAAGCAGATGGCCGAGGGCGTTCATGGCCAGCCCGAGCGCCAAGGCGACGGGAAGATAAAGCCGCAGGTCGAGAAGGAGGGCGCGAAGGCGAGGAGAAGGCATTAAGTCATTCTACGGCAGGGACTCACGAGCGCTCCACCCGCCGGACCGCGCCAAGGCGGTACACTCTCCCGCCGCGATGCCCTCTCTCTCGATTGTCATCCCCAACCTCGATTCGCCCTGGATCGAACGGACCCTCGTGGGTATCCGGGCGCAGTGGATCTTGCGCCCGTCGCACGAGGTGATCGTGGTCGGCAGCGACCGGCCGGGGCTGGTGCCACGGGATGGCTCGGTGCGGTGGATCGAAACGGCGGAGCGGGTGAACCCGGCGGCGGCGCGGAACCTCGGGGTGGCCGAAGCCAGGGGCCAGAAGATCCTGTTCATCGATTCCGATTGCCGACCGTTTCCGGGCTGGGCGGAGCGGCTTGGGTGTGCGCTCGATCAGACACCCGTCGCGGGGGGAGCGGTGACCTTTCCGCGCGGTCCCGAAGAAACCAGCGTCTGGGCTCTGGCCGACAACATTGCCTCGTTCCATGAGCTGCTCTCGGACCGACCGGCCGAGGCGGACACCCGCGGGGCGATCGGCAGCTTGAACCTCGCCGTCCGGCGCGACGCCTGGGACGCGATCGGCGGATTCGACGAGGCACTCACCACCAGCGAGGATTTCGATTGGGTGCTCCGCGCGCGGGCTGCCGGCTTGCCCACCGCGTTCGTGCCCGACGCGATCGTCGAGCACGCGGCGGTCCGAGCGGATCGTGCGGCGCTCGAAGCGCACGCCACCTGGTACGGCTCGAACTTTCATCTCTTCAGAGCGCGCCACCCGGAGGCGTTCGGCACCGGCCCGACCTGGAGGTCGCCGAAGCTGCTCGCGGCGACCGCACCGCTCAAAGCCTGGACGGGCGCGCTCGCGATCTTCGCCAAACACCCCGAGCTGCGCGGCTCGCTGCGGGCGTTGCCCGGCGTGGTCGCCTTCCGGCGGGCTTGGTATCGGTCGGTCCTCGCGGGCTGGCCGCGAGCCGCCTCTTAAAGAGAGCCGAAGCCTCCGGCACGAAATTACTCCCGCAAAGCCTCGTCTCGTCTTTCGGCTATCAGCTCCTCGGAAAGCTGGTGCCCTTCTGGAATGTAGATGCGAACGAGTTCTTGCGCTCGCCGAATCCCCTGCTCAACGGTCAGGGTGACTGGCTTCTTGAGAGGATTGGTCAGGTTGTCCACAGCGAAAAAAGGATACCACCGGCCCGAATGTTCCGCAGGTCCACAGAGGGAAGAAACGACGCGATGACCGACGACGACCAGTTCACAGTACCCGGCCCCACCTGATTCGCCGAGGGGCACCGCGACCTCGAACGGCGGGCGCCCCATCTCCGCACTCTGTTCACGGACGAGTCGAGCGTCTTGTCGGAGGAACTCTTCGACGCGCTCGAGTTCCCCGAGCTGACGAATCTGAGCCTCCTACCCAGCTGTCGACTGGAGGATGCGGGAAGGGTCTTCGAGAAATTCGCCCACCTCCAGCAACTGTCCTTTTGGGCCTCGACGCCGGAGCAATGCGAGATCGCCATTCCCCTCTTGGCCGCCGCCCCCTTCTGGGATCGCCTCACCCATCTCGAGATCATGCTCCTCTTGAGAGCCACCAATCTCGACTTGAATCCGATCCCCGCCTGGGCCGACCTCTGGGCCGACCGGGAACTCTCGTTCGAGATGATGAAGATCTCGGGTCTGGCATTTTCGGCGGCGGCGATCCTCCTCCCCTGTGGGGGAGGATCGAGGAGTGGGGCGCGCGATGGCGACAGGATCGCCGCAGCCGGTGTCGTTCCCCAAGGGCTGATTCGCCACGGGCCTACCGGCCCGCCTTTTCCAGCGTCTCGATCAAGAAAAAGATCTCGGCGGCCATCGTGGGAGACAATTCCGGAGCATCGGCCAGCGTGCGGTCGCGGCTGCCGGTGACAATGGCTTGGAGGGTGTGGATGAAAGGGAGGAGCCACGCCGCGTCGGGGTTGGCGGCGAGTTGCTGGACGAGGGACGCGGCTTGGGCCGGGTCGCCGCCGAGCAGGCCTTGAGTCACGGCGAGGCTGAGGCGGCCCGGCCCGTCGTGGTTCTCGCCGCCGTCGCGGCGGTAGGCAAGGTAGCAGGCGATGGCCTTGGCTTTCGCCTCTGCGGCGGCGGCGGGGTTGCCGGCGTCCGTCTCGATGTCGGCGAGGATGGACCAGGACTTCGACGGTTCCGACGTGTGGCCGAACTGCGTCTTGCATTCGATCGCCCGGTGGATTTCCTGCCGCGCGTCGTCGAGGCGGTTGAGCTTTCGCAGGGTCATGGCGAGGTTGCTTCGCGCCAACCCTTCGTACGCCATGTCGCGGCCTTCGACATACTTGTCCGCGGCTTGCAGGTAGAAGGCGGCGGCTTCCTCGGGGCGGTTGAGGACATCGTCATACAAATTCCCCAGTTGCACGAGCGTGCGCGCCTGCCCGGAGACATTTCCAAGCCGCACCTCGATCGCGAGCGATTTCCGGTAAGCATCCTCCGCCGCTTCCGGCTGGCCCGCGCCCTGATACACCATGCCGGTCTGATGCCAGAACACCGCGACGGAGCCCGGTTCGTCCAACTGCGTGAACCGCTCGCGCGCTTCGGCATACGCCGCCAGTGCCTCCGGGTAGCGGCGCTGATACATGCGGACGGTCCCAAGCTGGCCTTTGCCTACGGCAACGCCCCGGTCGTCACCGAGTTGCTCGGCGCGGTGGATGGCTTCTTCGTAGGCCGCTGCCGCTTCGTCGAACCGGCCCAGGTAGAGAAGACAGTCACCTTGTTCCGCGAAGCAGGCGGACGCCATCTGTTCGGCGCCTTGGCCGGGATCCTCCTTGGCCACCGCCTCGAAGCGCTGGCGGGCCTCGTCCAGCAGCGGCAAGGCCTGTTCCGAGCCGCCGGCCGTCCTCAACACGCGAGCCAGGAGCCAGCAAGCCTTTGCCAGGTCGTAGTCGGCGTCGGGATACGCCTGCCCGCCGCCCACCCGGGTGCGCTGCAGCAAAGCTTGTGCGCCCGCCAAGGCTTCGCTCAGGCGCCCGTCGCCACGCTGCTGCTCAATCCGGGTTCCCGCCGCGTTGAACTGCGCTTGATTCCAGGCGTCACCCAACGCCGCCGCCGCAGCGTCGCGAACCAGCCCCACGCGCTCCAGCAGCCGCGGCTTGCCGAGCATTGACAGCAGGCTGTAGAGCGAAGTGGCCAGCGCTATCGTCGCCGTCGCATCCCCCGCGCGCTGCAAGCCGTCGAGCAGCGCAATGAGGTTCGGCAGCTCCAGCAGCGTCAGCGTCGCCGCGACTTCGGCGTTCTGGCTCCGCTGCTGGTCGAGGAACCTGGCATATCTGCCCATCGCCTCGACCCAGCGCACCGTCAGCACCTCGCGCTCGGCAGCGTCCATCTGCCCGCGCAGACAGGGGCAGAGCGCGGGGTCGAGCGTGAGGTGGTCGTAGCGGTTCGGCGTCGCCAGCCCGGTGCCGATCAACTCACCCGCCAGCGTGGC
>JANNIH010000168.1:0-12974 GCA_031404815.1 Holophagales bacterium
GTCGCGCTACAGACTATTCAACGGGGTGGCAACGTATTTAGAATTGGACGGCGGCGCTGCGGCGGAGTATGCAAAGCTGCGAGCGGCGGAAACCGGACCGGAGGCAAAGATGCGACCGATTACCTGGGAAGAGAAGGTCGAGGCACGGGGTGTCGAGCTGGGCTTGGAGCGGGGCTTGGAACGAGGCTTGGAACGAGGCCAAGAGAAAGGCACGCGCGAGGTTCTTATACGCCTGCTGAGGCGGCGCTTCCCGTCCCTCCCTGGCCGGGCGGTCGAGCGGGTCCAGGCGATCACCTCGACCGAAGAGCTGGGCTCCTTGGCCGAGCGGCTGCTGACCGCCGGATCGCTCGAAGAACTCGGCCTGGCGTAAGGGTGTCCTTCAGCTGGAGCGGTTGTTCTGCCACCGCAGCATCTGGTGCCCGAGGTAGCCGATGAGCCAGAGGAGGCTCGCGGCGACGTGCAGGACCACCCAGATTTTGCGCCAGGTTTCGCCCACCGAGGTCTGGAGCAGGTAGCCGGAGAGCGCCATCGGGCCGAACGTGAGGGCAAGAGCTAGACCGCTCCGCCGACGCTCGTGGACGCCGAGCCGCCAACCCGACCAGACGTGGCGGCGCCAGATCAGGCCGACGGCGAAGATCAGGAAGGGCGCGGCGACGACGTGGGCATGCTGGGTGAGCGGCTGCAGCGGATGGTGGGCGACCGCGAACGGATCGGCCGGCTCGAGCAGGTAGAGCATCCAGGCATAGACCAAGCCGGTGCCACCGACCAGTGCGGTCGAAAGGTGGAGAAACCACGCTTCGATCCGGCTCACTTCGGGTGCCCTTCGCCCGTTCCAACACCTGCCAACACCTGATGGACGGCCAGGACGCGGCGCACCGCAGACAGCGTTGCGTTGGCGGTGAGGGTCGCCCCGGTGACCGGCCGAATCGAGCGCCTCAGGTCGAGGTTGCCGTCCAGCCCAGCCCCAAGGAACTGCGCGTACCAGGGACCGCGCGGCAGGTAGTCCTCGGGCTCCCGAAACGAGATCACCTCGAGGCGCGCGACCTTGCCGGCCGGATCGACGACCACCAACAGGGTCTCAGGCAGCGTGCGCACCCGATGGGTGTCGAAATAGGCGGTGCCCCCCGGTTGGCCGGCGCAGGTCGCGATTGAACGATCGATCAACGCGCTCGGAATCTCGGCACCGGCGAGCGTTGCGGCCTTCTTGCGCTGGTCGGGGGTGAGAAACGCCGTGCGCCTGGCCACCTGGCACTGCGGAAAGGCCAAGCGGAGCGCTTCGTCCACCGACAGGAAGACCTTGCCCGCAGCGGGATCCGCTGCGAGCCAAAGGACGAGCGCAAGCCCCGCGAGGCTCCCCTTCCGGAGGAGGCCCGCGAGCTTCGACTCGACCATCCGCCCGCTGCGGTGTCTAGAAGACGTATCCGAAAGCGACATTCAGCTGATCAATTCCTGTGCCGGCACCATTGTCGTAGTCCTGATAGTCAAGCTTAAATACCATCTGCGGAATGGGCTTGTAGGAGAGGCCGAGGGTGAGAACGTCGAGGTCGTTGGCCGGACTCTTCGCGAAACCGACCGGCACCCGATCCTGGGTGTCGAAGGATTCGAAGCGGGCAAACGGAAGCAGCGCCTGCTCGCCCTGCGGGAACAGGGTAAAAAGATCGTAGGCGGCCTGCAGGTAGCCTCCGACCAGACGTTCGCCGACCGAGCGGTTTCCGGATAGTCCCAGTTCGACGTTCAGCTTTGCGACATCGTCGAGGTCCGCCTGCACACCCAGCGCACGCAGCTCGAATCCGTTCCGCTTCCATTCGACATGCCCTTCGATGATTTGCGTGCCGACCGCGGCACCTTCACCCTGCCCGGCCTCGCCAACGTACGCCGAAACACCGGCGAGCAGGCCCGGCACCGCCGTGTAGTCGGCGCGACCGACCCAGGCGAAGCGCTCGGCTTTGGCCTCCGCGCCGTTCTGCCGTCCACCGCGCAGCCCGGAGGCCGTGAAGCCCGAAGCGTCGAATCCGTTCAACAGGTAGGTGCGATAGGTGATCGGCCCAACGTCGCCATAGAGGCCGAGCCCGTTCTCGCGCCAGGTCGAGGGGAGGATCTGGCGCTCCACATCGGGCCGTTTCGCGCCATGGTAGACGGTCGGTTCGTGGAGTTCGTTGACGAAGCCCATAGGCACCAGAAGAAGGCCACCCCGCAGGTTCGCCTGCGGCTTCCAGAGGTAATCGAGGTAAGCGAATTCAACACCCACCTCCTCTCCGCCATGCTCGAACTCGACCTCGGAGTTGAACAGAAGCCGATCGTTCCATTTGTAGCCGAAGTAGACCACCGCGCGCAGGAGATCGGCCTGGTCGGTCCGCCCCGAAGGAGCGCCGTTGTCGCGCGAGTCCTCGAACTTCTGGTACTGCGCCTCGCCATAGCCGCCGATCGAGATGCCACGCTCAGTGCGATAGACCTTGGATGCCGCCGGCCCCATCCCCTTGTCGCCCCGGTCGGCCGCGACCGCCGCCTCACCGATCTTCAGTTTCTCGATCTCGGCGGCGAGCACGTCGATCTTCCGTTCGACCTCGGCGAGGCGGTCGGCGGACACCTGGACGGGCGCCTCGGGTTTGGCCAATTCGGCGATCGCGGCGCGCAACGCGGCGACCTCCCGTTCCAGCTGTTCGATCCGGTCCGGAGAGGGCGCTCCGGCGGGCGGGGCCTGGGCGAACGCCGCCGCGCCCCCAAACAGCAACGCAACGAGAGCGAGACTTCGAGCGAGAGACTTGCGATTCTTCATATAGAGTTTCCTCTGGCGTGGCGTCATGGCCGCGCGCTTGTAAGCGGAGGGGACGGGCTCCAGGTTCCAGCCCACGGCTCGCCCCCTCCGGTTGTTTCTGACCTTTCTGCTTCCTTCCTACGTTGCTGCCGTCGATCGGTGGCCACTCGATCGCGAGATCAGGGACCAACGAGAGCAACCGACCGCGCCAACCCGCCGAGGCCAGGGCGCGCACCGGGCCCGGCTCGCCCTTCGTCGTCCGGTTGCGAATCAGCGCAAGAACCTCGACCTCCGGGTGGGCGGCCGCCCATGCGAACGCGCCCTCGGGACCCAAGATGTAGAGCCCGGTCGAAAGGCAATCGGCGCGCAGCGGGTCGTCGGTCCAGACCGTAAGACTGCCGAAATCGGGTGCCGGTCGGCCGGTACGCGGATCGAGCAGATGGCCGAACCGCTCGCCGTCGATCTCGATCCCGCGCTCGCCGTTGCCCGAAGTCGAGAGCGAACCACGGTCGATCGAGAGCTCCAAAACCTCCCGCTCCCGTCGATCGGGATCGGCGAGGGCGATCCGGGCGGGGCGGCCACCAAAGATGGCCACCTGGCCGCCGAAATCGAGCTGGGCGCTCTCAACGCCTTCGGCCGCCGCCAGCGCCACAAGCGCATCGCCAAGCCCCGCGCCCTTACCGAAGCCCCCCTCTTCGATCGACAACCCGGCCAGCTCCCGGGTGGCGGTCGGCCGCCCGGTGGCATCCTTACCGAGTTTCAAGCCGGCGAAACCGGTGGCCCAACGGGCCGTTTCGAGCTCGGTCTCGCTCGGCCGCCGTCCGCCTCGGCGCAATCCCCAAGCCTCGACCAGCGGTCCGACCGTCGGATCGAACGCGCCGTCGGTTTCTCGCGCGCATTCGAGTGCAGCTTCGAGGTCTGCGGCCAGGGCGCCAGCCAGGGGGACCACAACCCCCGCGAGTGCGCGGTTGAGCCCCGAAAGCTCCGAATCGGAGCGCCAGGTCGACAGGCGATGCTCTGCGGCTTCGATCGCCAGCACGGCCTGCTCACTCGCGGCGAGCGCTTGGGCTCGGCACCCGGCCACGATCTCGAGATCGAGCGTCGTGCCCATCAGGGCCAGGCGTCGAGTGATCCGTTCAGACCCCGCGGACGGTTGCGACGAGGCGGCCAGTACACCTCCGAAAGCCGCGAGCGCGATCCAGCCCACTACCCTCACGCCGCAACTCCCGCCGGGCGGAGGCAGCAGATCCCGGGGGGGATCGGCCGGCCGTGTGGGCATGCGGTCGGATGATCGAGAAACGTGCAGACCTGATCCTCGAACCCGTCGGCGATCGGCTTCTCTCCCCCGCATTCGCTGCCGCCGGAAGCGAGCGTGCGGGCGAGCAGCACCTCGGCGAGGCGCATTCTGCGCACCGCGGTGGCGGCCTGCGCACGGCCGTGATCGGAAAAAGCGATCTTGCCCTCGGAGAAGAACAGGAATCCTTCAGAGAGGAGGTCCGCCACCCCGCGCCGGGCGACCGAGACGGCGGCGTGCTCTTCGACCAGCAGACGCCAGATCTCGGCGAGCGCAGGCACCGCCTCGGACACGGTCTCGGCTGGCCGGGCAAGGCGCCCATGTTCGAGACGAACCTCCCGATCGGCACGCGCTGCGATCGCCGTCGCGTGGGTCACCATCACGAGCGTATGCCCCCGTTGGTGCAGGTCGGAAAGCAGGCGCATCACGACGGCTTCGTTCACCGCATCCAGATTGCCGGTCGGCTCGTCAGCGAGGATCAGCGGCGGATGGTTGATCAGGGCTCGGGCGATACAAACCCTCTGCTGCTCGCCCCCCGAAAGCTGGCTCGGCAAATGGCCCAACCTGGCCCCGAGCCCCACCCGTTCGAGCGCCTCGGCCGCCTCACCGCGGTCGGCGGTGCTGTGCACATACTGCGCGAGCATCACGTTCTCGACCGCCGAGAGGTACGGGATGAGATGGAACTGCTGGAAGATCAGGCCGATCGTCCGCTGGCGGTAGGCCGAAAGGTCGCGGCTCGACAGCTGCGCGAGATCGACGCCCGCGACCCGCACCGAACCGCCGGACGGCCGATCGAGCCCGGCGAGGATATTGAGCAGCGTCGTCTTGCCCGAACCCGAGGGTCCGGTGACCGCAATCCATTCGCCGCAGCCGACATCGAGCGACAGGTCGTCGACCGCCGGGAGCGCACCGAAGCGGCGCGACAGGCCGCGGATTTCGACCAAATGACCGGCGCCTGGAGCGGCGCTCCAAGCGGCGGGAGCTGCCCGTTGAGCGGTGGTGGTCTCGCTCAACCGTCAGTCCCCTTTCAGAACCCGGGCGGCATCGAGCCGACCGATGCGCGAGAGCGCGAAGGTCATCGATACGCCCACCACCAAAACCGCGACCGTCGCGGCCCCGATGAGCCCCGCACCCGAGATCATCGACGTGCCCGGCGGGAGCGCACCGAGCAGACGGCGCGCCAGGTCGCGAGCTGCCAGCTCGCCGAGCAGATCGCCGACCAGAGCGGCCGCGAGAGCCGCGAGCAACAGCTCGGCGGCGAGCAGGCGGCCGACCCGACCGACCGAGCAGCCGAGCGCGAGCATCAGACCGATTTCCGTCCGCCGCTCGCCGACCAGAGCCGCGGTGGCCGCCGCGACCGAAAGCAAGGCGAGCAGAAGCGAAATGCCGGAGACCGCTCCAAGCAGCCGGAGCACCCGGCGGGTCACCCGCTCATCCGACCGACTGACCCGGAGCAGCGGGCGCGCCTCGACGCCGGGAACCTGCGACTCGATGGCACGGGCAATCTCGTCGAGCCGCGAGGGTTCGACGCGCACTTCCAGGCGCGCCACGGGGCTCTCCGCCAGGACGGCAGCCCCTTCCGGACCATGGACCCAAAGGACGCCCGCGATGGCCGCAACCCGCACCGCCTCGGCTCCGGGGATCGAATCCGGTCCACCCACCTGTGGGCGGACGGTCAGATTCGGTCCGAACGCCCCGAGATCGCGCCCGAGCGAAACTTCGACCCGGCTCGCGAACGCACCGAGCGCCGCGACCGTCGCCGCGGCGACCGCCACGGCGGCGAGGATCAACGCGAGTTGGCGCACCCGGCGCCGCAGGCTCGAAAACACCAACCGCAAGAGCATCAAGCGGTCGCTTTCTTGAGCATTGCGGCAGGGTAACGATCGAGCGCCCGGAAGACCGGCAAGAGGCCCGCCACGACCGCGAGCAGCAAACCGAGCAGCATGGCCCAAGGGAGCAGAACGGGCGCCCAAGGGACCGCGACGCCGAGCGCTCCGGAGCCCACCCAGCGACCGGCCAACAAGCCGCCGGCACCGCCCAGTAGGCCGCCGACCAGGCCGAGCAGGGCCGCCTCGGAAAGGAAGAAGAGCACCACCTGGCGACGCGGCGCGCCGAGCGCGGTGAGCAGACCGGCTTCCAAGCGCCGTTCGAGCACGGTCGCGGTCATCGCCGCCGAAGCACCCACGGCGCCGCCCAAGAGGGCGACCAGAGCGAGCGCCACGAGGACCGCGCGCAAGCGACCGAGGACCTCGGCCGTGGCCTCGGTGATGCCACGAACGATGCGGGCCTCTGCGCTGGGAATCGCCTCCCCGATCTGGTGCGCGATCGACGAGGGGTAGGCCGTGCAATACCAGGCGTCGTATTCGGCTGCGGTCATCCGCGCCGGATCTTTCCGGTTCGAGGCTTCCGGCGTGGTCATGGCAAACAGCTCGGCGCGCGTGATCCGATCGAGCGGCACACCGGGCGCTGCCAGCTGGTTCGCGGCGGCGAGCGGAACGAACGCCTGCTCCTCTTCTTCGCCTCCGCTCTCGACGCGGCCGACGACCCGGAAGAGCGCGCTCCGCCCACCCAGCTCGGCACGGATGTTCATCCCTTCCTTCGCGTTGAGCCGCGCGGCGAGACGCCGGCCGAGCGCGACCTCAGGGTAGGCATCCGCCTCGTCGGCCGGCCACCGGCCGACGATCCGCAGGGTGGTCCTCACCTTGGGCAAGCCGGTACGAAAATCGGCGTCCATCGATCGGTCGAACCAGGTGCCGACCAGCGGCGCCACGATCGCCCCTCCCGGAACTTGGCCGGCGGCCAGGTTAGCCATCCGCACTCGAACCTCGACAAGCGGGGCGACCGCGACGATGTTGTTCCGCCAGAAGATCTTGCGCAGCTGGAGCAGGTCGCTCGCCGCAAAGCGGGCGGACACGGCCCCTCCCTCGGCTCCGGCAGCGGCGACGACCTCCAGGTTTGCGCCGTAGGTTCCGAGTTCCGCCGCCAGTCGATCTCCTGAAGCGAGCAACACCTCGGCGAGCGCGCTCGCGCCGAGCGTTCCCAAGGCGATCGCGGTGACCGCGAGCAGTTTGCGGCGCGTACCCCGGCGCAGCGATTCGCCGAGCAGGCGGAAATACATCGGCTTCTCCTCCCGCTTTCTTACCCGCCGTGGCCGGCGTGGCCGGACATGCCCGGCATGGCGCCACCCGCAGCAGGAAACGCGCTGCTCGCGGCCAGGTCCGAAGCGGCGATGACCAAGTTGCCACCGACGCTCTCACCTTTGAGCGGAATCGGGTTGCAGCCGCCCGGTTGGCCGATCGTCGGCGGGTAGACCGCGGAGCCACAGTGAAGGCAGACGATGTTGACGCCCTCCTGGTAATAGCCATGCGGGCCGCAGATCAAGCAGGCATCGAACGCGGCCTCGACTTCACCGGGGGCCACCTGAATCGCGATAAAGCGGATCGACCGGCCGCCAATCTCGACGCTGTAGCGATGCAACTTCGAGTCGGCAAGCTCGGCGAGCGGAATCGTTACCTGGTCGCCGGATACGACCAGAGAGGTCGCCGCAGAGAGCGCCTTGGGCTTGGCGGAATAGACCCATCCGAGACCGAGCACGGCGAGAATCGCGAGACCGAGCACGCCCGCGATGCTCCGGGCACGCGCCTGGCGCTGCTCGGCCGCCCTCACCAGCCGCCGGTCGGCGGCGGTCGCAGCCTGGTCCGCCGGAGTGGTCGCGGTTTGCTTCGCGGAGCCGGGGATCAGGAGCATCAGAAGGGGCAGAGCGAGCACCGCCGCGAGGAAGAAGAACTCGTTCTTCACCAGGGGGCCGACCGTGGCCATCGTCGTTTCGTTCGCCGGCAGCCAACCCGCTTCCGACAGCTCGTGATAGCCGTTGACCAGCAGTTGGACGGTGAAGATCAAGAGCGCGATCCCGGTGACCGCAAAGAAGCGCGCAAGGTCGATCCGCAGGCTGCCACGGACGAACAGGACGCCGAACGCGACGGCCACCGCGATGCCGAGGAAGGCGCCGAGAAACGACTGCAACCCCGTGGTGGTGAGCGAGACGGCGGAGAGGAAGAGAACGGTCTCCAGCCCCTCGCGAAACACCATTAGGAAGGTGAAGAGAAACAGGCCGAAACGAACCGAGCCCGAATTCTCCCGCGTGAGGATCCGCGACAGCGAGCCCTTCATTGCGCCGGCCAGCCCCTTCGAATGGCGCCACATCCAGATCAGCAGAGTCGCGACCAGCAGGGCAGAACCGACGTAGAGAAGCCCTTCGAAAACCTCTTCGTTCACCGCGACCCGGTACAGGACGAACGCACCCGCGAGGCTCGCGGCGACCGCTGAGACCAAGCCGGCCCAGACCGAGGAGAGATAACGATCGCTCCCCTGTCGGCGCAGGAAGGCGACGATGATTCCGACCACGAGGGCCGCTTCGATTCCCTCCCGGAGCGTGATGACGAGGGCTTCAAACACCGATGCCACCTCCCACCGGCTCCGCCACCACCGGTCGGCCCAATCCGAGGACCATCCCCGGAGCCGCACAGGCGTTGCACAAACCGCGAATCTCCAAGGTGTGGTGGCCGGGGGCGAAACCGTGAGCGCGGCAGATTTCGGTCTGCAGCGCCACGATTCCTGGGCTCACGAACTCGACCACCCGGCCACAGGAGGCACAAACCAGGTGGTCATGATGCTGACCGCGATGGAGGTGCTCGTAAAGGAAGCGCCGATCTCCGGTCCCTCCAAGCCGCTGCTTGCTCGCCAAGCCGCTCAGCACCAAGAGGTCGAGGTTCCGATAGACGGTCGCTCGTGAGATCTTGAGGCCTCGAGAGCGCATCGCAGCGTGGAGCTCTTCGGCATCGATGTGACCATGTTGCGCGAAGATCTCGTCGAACAGGGCCAGACGCTCGGAGGTCACCCGATGCCCGGCGGCGCGCAGATAGGCCAGGAACTGTTCTTTCTCACGGTTCGCAGTCATCGGGTTTCTCTAGGTTGGTATCGGCCTCACCTTATTGAGACTCGATCTCAATATCTAGAAGAGATTCTGGACTGACCTAATCCGATTTGTCAAACCGAAGCCACCAAGGCTTAGAGTAGGCGCGATGATCGAGCCCCCTCCGCCGCGTCCCCGGCTCCGCCTCGCCGTCCGAATCGGCATTTTCGTCATCGGCTGGGTTCTGATCCTGATCGGGGTCGCCGGGCTGGTCCTCCCGGGGATCCAGGGGGTTCTTACGATCGTCTCGGGCGCGGCGCTGCTCTCTCTGGACAACGAGCTGATCTACCGCCTGATGCGCCGCGTCTTCCTCCGTTGGCCGCACCTGTGGGAGAAAATCGAGCGGCTGCGTGAGCGCGCCCACGAACGGCTCCATCGCTTCTTCCACCGCGGCGAAAAATAGCCGCAGCTCCGCTCCGGAAGAAATCTAGGGCGCTGCGGCGCCTCCCGAATCGCCGTCGCCCCCGACCGAGAGCCCCGACAGTTCGGCGATCCGCCGCTCGACCTCTTCGATCAGCTGGTCGTTGCGGCGCACGCCGAACGCCCTCGGATCGATCGGAGCGCCGAAGCGGACCTCGACCGGCCCCGGACGGATCGCCCAGTTGCCGCGCGGCTGGACCTGTCGGGTGCCCCGAATACCTACCGGTACGATCTGGAGCCCGTGGCGGATCGCGAGTAGAAATCCGCCGCGCTGAAACTCGAGCAGCCGGCCGGTCCGCGAACGGGTTCCCTCGGGGAATAATAGGATCGAGGTCCCCGCCTGAAGGTGGGCCGAAGCGGCCGCGAACGCCTGGCGCGCCTTGCTGCCGTCGTCTCGATCGACCGGCACGAAACCCGCGGCGCGCAATCCCCAACCGAAGAACGGCAGCCGAAACAGGCTCCGCTTCGCCATCATCCGCACCGGACCCGGCACCGTCTTGAGCAGCGCCGGGATGTCGAACATGCTCTGATGGTTGGCGAGCAGGACATAGTTTCCCAGCGGTTCAATCTCCGGCGAAAGGTCGGCCGAAACTCGAACACCGCTCGCCTTGAGCAGCCCGCGGGCCCAGAAACGCATCAGGATGAAACCCCAACTTCCGCGCGGCGGCACCCAAGAGGCCGGCACGGCGAGCGAACCGAGCAGGATGCTCGCAAACAGCAACCAGGTGTTGCCGGAGAGGGTCATCAGGCACGCCCTGGCCCCAAAACGCGGCAGCGGGTCGGTCGGCAGGTGCGCTCGGTTCTCGGTCATCGCCCGCCATTCTCCCTCGCCTCTTCCGGCCCGTCCACCGACTTTGCGCCGCTTGCGGCTAGAATCTTGCTCGATGCTCGAAGCGATGAACTTTCCGCGCCGGTTTTTGTTCATCCGGCTGCTCGGTGCGAGCCTGGTCCTGGGCGCGATCTACGATGCGGCGTTCGCGCTGATCATGGTCGTGGCCCCGGACCTGCCGCACCGGCTGTTGCGTCTGCCCTTGCCGGGAGCGGATTTCTACCTCCGGTTGATCGCGGTCTTTCTGCTCATGCTCGCCGCGCTCTACCTCACCGCGGCCCACGATCTCCGGCGCTACACCGGGATCATTCTGGTCGCCATCGCCGGCCGCCTGCTCGGCGCGGCGGTGCTCGGAGCGTCGGCGTGGTCCGACCCGAGCCTCTCGGGCCTCTGGCCGCTCGCCGCCATGGATTTAGCATTTGGCGCTGTGCACGCCATCTCATGGTGGATGATCCGCAAGTGAACCTCCGACATACTCTGGAGGAGGCCGGCGGCCTCACGATCCTCGCCGGCCGGGCATTGCGCGCCATGATCTCACCGCCCTACGAAAAGGGGCTCTGGCTGGCGCAGATGGAACAGATTGGCGTCCGCTCGCTCGGGGTCGCGGGCATCACCACGATCTTCACCGGCATGGTGCTCGCCCTTCAGACCGCGTACAGCCTGCCCGCGATCGGCGTCAAGTACTACCTCGGCACAGTGGTCTCGAAATCGCTCGTGCGCGAACTCGGCCCCGTGCTCACCGCACTAATCGTCGGCGGCCGGATCGGCGCCGGCATGACCGCCGAGCTGGGCACGATGAAAGTGACCGAGCAGATCGACGCCCTGCGCGCCATGGCGGTCGACCCGGTCAAAAAGTTGGTCGTGCCCAAGCTGGTGGCAACGCTCATCATGCTCCCAGCCCTCACCATCCTGGGCGATGCCCTGGGCATTCTCGGCGGTCTCTTGGTCGCCGTCCTCCAGCTCGGCCTGGCGCCCGGGTTCTATTTGAACGACGTGTTCGACTCACTCACCCTGGCCGATGTCTTCTCAGGGGTGGGCAAGACCTTCTTCTTCGCCTATTTCATCGCGATCATCGGCTGTTACAATGGGCTCAATTCCCAGGGCGGGGCCGACGGCGTCGGCCGCGCGACCACGAACACCGTCGTCCTTTCCTCGATCCTCGTCCTGGTTTCCGACACCCTCCTGACCAAGCTGTTCTATCTCCTGACTTGAAGAGAGAGTTTCCGGTGACCGACGCGCTGTTCGAAATCCGCGGCCTCACGAAGTCGTACGGCGACCGCCGTATCCTCGCCGGGATCGATTTCGATGTCCTGCGCGGCGAGTGCCTGGTGATCCTCGGCCGCTCGGGCAGCGGCAAGAGCGTGACGTTGCGCCAACTGAACGGCCTCGAGCAACCCGACGCGGGCGATGTCCTTTTCGACGGGCTTGCCGTCTCCGGCCGGACGGAGCGCGACCTGTTTCCGATCCGGCGCCGGATCGGCATGCTGTTTCAAGGTGGCGCGCTGTTCGACTCGCTCGACATTTTCGACAACATCGCATTTCCCCTGCGCGAGCACACCGCCCTGTCCGAACCGGACATCGAGACGACGGTGCGTGCCAAGCTCGCGCTGGTCGGCCTCGAAGGGGTGGAGGCGAAGATGCCCTCGGATCTCTCCGGCGGCATGAAGAAGCGCGCGGCGCTCGCCCGCTCGCTCGCGCTAGACCCGGAAGCGATGCTGTTCGACGAGCCGACCACCGGCCTCGACCCGATCACTTCGGCGACCATCGGACGGTTGATCCAGTCGATCCAGGAGAACCTCGGCGTAACCTCCGTGGTCGTCACGCACGACGTGGCGCTGGCGCGCCGAATCGGCGACCGCTTGGCGTTCCTCGACGACGCGCGGTTCATATTCCACGGCGACTGGCGGGAAGCCGATGCCTCCGGCCCGCGCCAGCTCGCGGATTTTCTCGCCGGACGCGAAGAGGTCGCCCATGCCGCATAAGACCCAAGGCCAGCGTTCCACCCTGCGGGTCGGCGCGCTCCTGCTCGCGAGCGTCGCCGTCCTCGGCACCGCGGTCCTCCTGATCGGCGACCGGCGCAGCCTGTTCGAGCGCAAGAACCGCTACTACATCGACCTGCGCACGGTTTCCGGGCTCAAACCGGGCAACCCGGTCCAGCTCAACGGCGTGGGGGTCGGCCAGGTCGAGAAGGTCACCCTGCCGCGTGACCCGACGGTCGAGAACATCCGGGTCTGGATCGAGGTCGACCGCAGCTACGAAGACCGGATTCGCGCTTCGGCCAATGGCCGTCCTCTCCCCGGCCCGAAGGGCGACCTGCCCTACTCCGAGGCGCGGATCAAGACGCTCGGCCTGCTCGGCGACAAATACATCGAGCTGACGTCCGGTTCCGCGCCCTACCCTAGGGTCGAGTCCGAGGGCAAGATCCCGGCCGGCCAATTGACCAACGTCGATGCCCTGGTCGCTTCGGGCGAGGACGTGATGAGCAACGTGGTCGAAATCTCCCACTCGCTGTCAACGATCCTCGGCCGGATGGAGCGCGGCGAAGGGCTGTTGGGCGAGCTGACCTCCGAGTCGCCGACCGGCAAGCGGCTGCGCCAATCGATGGTCGGCACGTTCGAGACCGCCGAGCGGATCGCCAACCGATTGGATTCCGGGGACGGGCCCCTCCCCCGCATGCTGAACGACAAGCAGATGGCCGACCGGC
>JANNIH010000169.1:0-84105 GCA_031404815.1 Holophagales bacterium
GCGGCTTGGCCGGCGCGGATCGATACTTCACCCGAACCGGTATCGATCGAGATCCGGCGCGTCTTGGCGAGCGAGCTGTGAACCGACACGTCGCCCGAACCGGTGTCGGCGGCCAGCTCTTCGATCTCCACCCCGAGCACCTCGATCGAGCCCGAGCCGGTGTCGGCTTCCAGCCGGCCCGCGGCGCCGTTCTTGACGCTCACGTCGCCCGAGCCGGTATCGATCGACAGTTTGCCGGCCGAAACCCGGTCGATCCGGACATCGCCCGAACCGGTGTCGATTCCGCCGTTACCGATCAGCTGGGCCACCGTGACATCGCCCGAACCGGTATCGATCGAACTCTCGCCGCGCACCGTTCCCACCTTCACATCGCCGGAGCCGGTGTCGATCAAGAGGTTGCCTTCGAACGATGCCACCTTGACGTCGCCGCAGCCGGTGTCGATCGTCAGATCGCCGCGGAGAGCGGCGCCATCGACCGGGCCGACGACGTTGCGCATGTAGATCTTGGCCGAAGGCGGCATGGCGACGCGGACGTTGGCGTAGAGGGTCGGAATGCCCGCCCGGCGGGCGCCGTAGATCCGCACCTTCTCCCCGCGGTAGAGGGTGGAGGTGGCGCTATCGAACATCGAGCCAAAGAACGACGGCACGTCGGTGTTGTTGGAGCCGGGATAGTGGAAACCACGGTAGCTCTCGACCGGATAGGAGAGCGCCCACTCTTCGCGCCCCTTGGCGTCTTTCCCTTTGACCCATTTGACCTTTCCGAGCAGCCCTTGGGTCTCCGCTGCGTCGCGACCTTGGGCGTAGACCGTCGTTTCGACCGTCATCGGGTCGGCCGTCCCCGGTACCAGCTCGATGCGGCCGGCTAGGTTGGCGAGCCGGATCGGTTGGGCGCCCGCGGACGCCGGCAGCTGGACCCGAAAGGAACGCTTCCCGAGTTCATCGGCCCGGGCCGCCACGGCAAAGACGATCGGAGCCACCAGCAGCGCGGCGGCACAACGGACGGTTCTGAGGTTGGCGTTCATCTGGAGACTCCTCTTTGGGGGATCGATACGCTCAGAACCTCCTTACGTAGGACCGGAGGAAAAAGTTGCCCCGACGATGGCCCGCAAAGGCGCTTCCGCCGCCGGATGACAGAGCAGTTCGATCGCGAGGTCGAGTGGAGTGACCCAAGAGAGGGCCGAGCAAGGGGACTGGCCGCCTACGCGTGGGGCCGGTAGCGCTTCAAGATCACGGCGCCGTTCGTGCCACCGAAGCCGAACGAGTTGGTGATCGCGTATTCCAGATCGGTGGGGCGCGGGGTGTTGGGGACGAAGTCGAGATCGCACCCCTCTCCCGGGTGGTCCAGATTGATCGTCGCGGGGAGGATCTGGTCGCGCACGGCGAGCGCGAGGATCCCCACTTCCAACCCTCCGGAGGCGCCGAGCAGATGGCCGGTCGCCGATTTGGTCGACGAGACCGCCAACTTGTAGGCGTGGTCTCCGAAGACTCTCTTGACCGCTCTTACCTCGGCCAAATCGCCGAGTTCGGTGGAGGTGCCGTGGGCGTTGATATACCCGACGGCCTCAGGGCCGATCCCGGCGTCGGCGAGCGCCATCTTCATCACCCGCGCGGCGCCGTCCCCTTCCGGATGGGGCGCCGAGATGTGGTACGCGTCCGCGCTCATACCGTAGCCGACGACCTCGCCGTAGATCGGCGCGCCGCGCCTCTTGGCATGCTCCAACTCTTCCATCACCACGATCCCCGCCCCTTCGCCGATCACGAACCCGTCGCGATCGCGATCCCACGGACGCGAGGAGCGCTCCGGATCGTCATTGCGGGTCGAGAGCGCACGCATCGCCGAGAAGCCCGCGACGGCGAGCGGACTCACCACCGCCTCCGCGCCGCCCGCGATCATCGCGTCCGCGTCATCGTGCTGGATGAAGCGAAACGCGTCGCCGACCGCGTGCAGACCGGTCGTGCACGCGGTACACGGCGCGGTGTTCGGCCCCTTGGCACCCCAGCGAATGGAGACCAGGCCAGCGGCCATGTTGACGATCAGCCCCGGGATGAAGAACGGCGACACCCGGCTGGGCCCCCGCTCGAGCAACGTCTTGTGGGTCGCTTCGATCAACGGCAGGCCGCCGATGCCGGAACCGATGTTGACCCCGACCCGCTCGGCGTTCGCCTCGTCGATCACCAGCCCCGAGTCTTCAAGCGCAAACTGCGCCGCCGCGACCGCATAGTGGATGAAGGTGTCGCTCTTCTTGACCTCCTTCTTGTCGAAGAAGGCGAGCGGATCGAACCCCTTCACCTCGCCGGCGATGCGCGAAGGATAGTCGGTGGTGTCGAACCGGGTGATCGGCCCGATCCCGCTTTTGCCCGCGAGCAGAGCGTTCCAGGTCTCGGCGGTCCCGATCCCCACCGGGGAGACGAGACCCACACCGGTGACCACGACACGACGGCGATTCGGTAGGCTCAAGGAGTCGGCTCTTCGAGTTGGCTCAAGGTTTGAGCGTGGAAATCGGGAGCGAGCTCAAAAAACATAAGCCCGCGGCACGAACTAATTCTTCGCCTCTCCGGCGTTCGCTTCGATGTACTCGACGGCCTGGCGGACCGTACCGATCTTCTCGGCGGCCTCGTCCGGGATCTCGATGCCGAACTCTTCCTCGAAGGCCATGACCAACTCGACGATGTCGAGGGAATCCGCGCCGAGGTCGTCGGTGAAACTCGCTTCCAAAGTAACCTCTTCTTCGTCGACACCCAACTGTTCGACGATGATGCCCTTGACCTTTTCACTGACCGCCATGGGTGGTGCCCTCCTCTTGTAGTACGAGAAATAGACCTGTGTGACCAAATCCGCCGGCGAAGGTTTCTAACACAAAGCTCTCGGCCCGTCCACGGCGAACCCTGGTTGACAGCGCTCGAGAGGTAAGAGAGACCTATTGAAATCAGCGACTTGATGAGCAGGAGCGCTCAGATGTACAGCCCTCCGGACACATTGATCGTCTCGCCGGTGATGTAGCCGGCCTCGTCGCTCGCCAGGAACGCCACGACCCCTGCGATGTCATCGACATGGCCCAACCGCTTGAGGGCGATCTGACCGGCGAGCTCGGCGCGATTCGCTTCGGGCAACGCGTCGGTCATCGCGGTCTCGATGTAGCCGGGGGCGACCACGTTGACGGTCAGGTTGCGACTCCCGAGCTCGCGCGCGACCGATTTTGAGAAACCGATCAGCCCCGCTTTCGACGCCGCGTAGTTGGCCTGGCCGGCATTGCCCATCAGACCGACCACCGAAGAGACCGAGATCACCCGGCCCCAACGCTTCTTCATCATGCCCCGCACCAGCTCCTTGGTGAGCGCGAACGCCCCGGTCAGGTTGGTGCGCAGCACCCGCTCCCAGTCGTCGAGGCTCATGCGCATCAGCAAGTTGTCCGCGGTGATCCCGGCGTTGTTGACCAGGATGTCGACGCCCGCGAATTCCTCGGGCAAGGTCTTGAGCCGCTCGGGGATCGTCTCGGGCAGGGCCACGTCGAGCCTCAGCGCGTGCGCCCGCCCGCCGGCTGCTTCGATCTCCCCGACCAGGGCCGCGAGCTTCTCGGCATTCCGTGCCGCGACGACGACCCTGGCGCCGTCGCGCGCGAGGCGTTTGGCGATCGCTTCGCCGATCCCTTGCGACGCCCCGGTGACCAGGGCGGTTTTTCCTTCCAGTCGGCTTTCCATGCGGGTCTCCCTCTCGTTTCTAGCTCTCGTTCTCTTCGCTGCCGCTCGCGAGCAACTTTAGGAGCTGCGCCGGCTCGCCCGTCGAAGCGACCCGGATGCCGTCGACGATTCGCCGATTGAGCCCTGCGAGCACGGTGCCCGGACCGACCTCGACGAACAGCCCGACGCTGAGCACCTCGGCCATGTAGCGGATCGACTCGACCCACCGGACGCCGCTGTCGATCTGGCGGATCAACGCGTCGCGCGCGGCGTCCCCGGTGGTGACCGGGGCGGCATCGACGTTCGAGATCACCGGCACGCGCGGATCCGAGAGCACGGTTCGGGCCAGCAGCTCGGCCATCCCCTCGCGCGCCGGGCGCATCAACGGCGAATGAAACGGCGCCGAGACGGCGAGGATCGTCGCCTTGCGTGCGCCGCGCGCTTTGGCGAGCTCCACCGCGCGGTCGATCGCCGTCCGGTGACCGGCGAGCACGGTCTGCCCCGGGCCGTTCAGGTTCGCGATCGCACAGACCTCGTCCGGGTGGCCGGCCGTCGCGTCGGCCGCCACCGTGGCGATCGCATCCAAATCCATGCCGATGATCGCGGCCATGCCGCCCACCCCCACCGGCACCGCCTCCTGCATCAGCTCGCCGCGCCGACGCACCAGGCGAAGCGCAGCGCCGAAATCGAGCGCGCCCGCTGCGACCAGCGCCGACCATTCGCCGAGCGAGTGCCCGGCAAAGGCGACAGGCGCGAACGGCACCCCCCTCTCGACCAACGCGCGATGGATCGCGATCGAGGTCGCGAGCAGCGCCGGCTGGGTGTTGGCGGTCAGGTTCAATTCCTCTTCCGGCCCTTCCCAACAGAGCGTGGTGAGCGGAAACCCGAGCGCGAGGTCGGCCTCGGCGAACGCGTCGCGCGCGGCGGGCGAAATCTCGGCCCAGGCGCGCCCCATCCCCACCTTTTGCGCCCCTTGTCCGGGAAAGACGAAGGCGTGCGTGCGCGCCAACGGGCCACTCGGCATCGTGCTGCTCATCCTACGGGGATCTCCTCCGGCTGCACCGGCCCGGCGAGCAGGCTCGCCTCTTGGCGGTGGAGTTCGGCCAACTTGTCGCGAATCTTTTCGTGGACCTGCGCCTCGGCGAACTCGACCGCCCGGCGGATGGCATTTCGGATCGCCCGCGGGGTCGATCGGCCGTGGCCGATGAAGCAGCCCCCTTCGACCCCGAGCAGGGGGGCGGCGCCGTACTCGGTGTAGTCGGTGCGGGCGCGGAAGCGGTCGATCGCGGGCTTCAAGATGGCATAACCGAGCTGGGTTCTGCGACTCTTGCCGATCTCTTCTCCAAGCATCCGACCGAGCAGTTCGGCGAGCGCTTCGGCGCTCTTCAACAGGACATTGCCGACGAAGCCGTCGCAGACCACGACATCGACCGTGCCTTGGAAGACATCGCCCCCCTCGACGTTGCCGACGAAGTGGAGGCCGGTGCGTTTCAAGACCTTGAACACTTCGCGGGTCAGCTCGCTCCCCTTGTTCTCCTCTTCGCCGATCGATAGGAGGCCGATGCGCGGGGACGCGGTGCCGATCACCTCTTGGGCGTAGAAATGCCCCATGACGGCGAACTCGCGGAGGTGGTTCGGTTTGCTATCGACGTTGGCGCCGACGTCGAGCAGGACGGTGCGCCCGTGCGCGCTCGGTACCACCGCGGCGAGCGCAGGGCGATCGACCCCGGCGGAAGTGCCGATCACCACCTTGGCGGCGATCATCGCGGCGCCGGTGTGGCCGGCGGTGACCATTCCCTGAGCGCGCCCCTCGTGTACCAACTCGGCGCAGAGGCGAATCGAGGAGCGGCGTTTCTTGCGCAACGGGGCGGTCGCCGGGTCGTCCATGCCGATGCTCTCTTCGGCGTGGATCACTTCGATCCGCCCGCGCGGATCGCCCAAGCGGGCGATCTCCGCCGCCACCCGTTCGCGGTCGCCGACCAGGAGGATCGAGATGTCGTCCTCGACCGCCGCCTGGAACGCACCCTCAACCGCGGCGCGCGGTGCGAAGTCTCCCCCCATGGCGTCGACGGCGATGCGCATCATATTCAGATCTTGGCCCAAGGAGTGGCGCCGATTCTAGTCCGGAAACGGCAAGGCCGGAAACCTCGAGTCCACCGACATCCGGCCCAAGGCTATTTACCCCGGATACACGAAAGGCCTAGAGCCAAGCCCAACGCGGCTCGCCCGAGAGGGCTCCCTTGGGGTATCGAGGGCCTTTACGCCTTGTCGGCGACTTCGATCACTTGGCGGTCGTGGTAGAAGCCACAGGCACCGCAGGCGCGGTGCGGCAGCTTCGACTCGCCGCAGTTCGGGCAGTTCGAAGTGGCCGGCCGGGGCAGGGCGTCGTGTGCGCGGCGACGGTCACGGCGGGCTTTGGAATGGCGGCGTTTGGGATTAGGCATCGTCGATCGACCTCTAAAGTCTCGCGGAACTTGTAGTTCCGGCGCCTTCGGTGGGTATCATCAGTGTCAGGATCAATTTCAGGCAACCGGCCCTATTCGTCGGCCGGAATCCCGGAATCTACACGGCTTCTTTCGTTCAAGCGACTTTAAGACCCGCCCTCCGCCTTGCCGAGCTGTTCGCGCAACGCCGCGAGACCGGACCAGCGGGGATCGCTCACCCCCCGATCGCAGCTACAGTCGCCCGCGTTCAAATCCGCGCCGCAGGTCGGGCACAACCCCCGGCAGTCCTCGCGGCAGAGCGGTTTCATCGGGATGTTCAACTGAACCTGCTCGGTAAAGACCGGTTCCGTCCGGAACTTGTCCCCCTCGACCTGCCAGACCCCGAGATCGCGCGCCCCCAGCTCCCGCTCCTCGTCCTCGACCAGCTCTTTGCCCTGCAAAACCAGAAGCTCGATCGTCGGCGCCATCGGCTCCACCCGCTCCGTCAGGCACCGCGAGCAGGCGAGCGTCTGCTCGTACGTCAGCTCAGCGGTCAGCAAAAACCCCGGCTCGGCAAAGGCCAGCCGACCCGAGCACGCAATCGGGCTGATCGCAACCAGATCAGAGCGATCGAAATCCCCGACCGCGACGACGATCGTTTCCGTCCACGCGAGGGGCTCCTCGCGAACCTGTTCCAGCCAAATCTGCATCGAAGCCCCTTTAGCGGGTGGCGCGACCTGGAAGGCTACGGGAATGAGGGGGATCTGTCAATTCTGAGGCGGCGCGGCGGAAGGGGCGCCGGGCTCCCTTGTCCTTCGAAGTCCTTCGAGAGTTGGCGGTCCGCGATATGGACAAGGACCGCGCTTCTAGTATTCTACCGAGCATGCGAACCGTGGATGCTCTCTATGACCAAGGCTTGCTCAGACCGGCGGAGCCCCTCTCCCTCCGGCAGGGCGAAACGGTCCGACTGATTCTGCTTCCTCGACCCGATGCCAAGCGCTGGGACCTGTCTCGCTTTCCCCAATCCGCCCAGAAAGAAAATCTCGCGCTCGCGACCCTGGGCCTCGCTGAATGGGCGGACGCGCTTGAGGCGGAGGACCGTGGTTGAAGCGACCGTTCCGGTGCAGCGAATTTCGAGTAGCTCGGCCTGGCGTCGCGCCAGGGCATCGTCGAGAAGTACGAGCGCATCGGCACTTTCGAGCGCCAGTGCGATGGCCGACCTAATGGAGGTATTGAATCGGAGACGTGTCGGAAATAACCTCAGGCATTCTCGAGGTCTCGACGTAGCTCACTTTCGGTCTGCGTGAAGGTAGCCACCCCGTAGTGCGAGAGTTTCATCAGAAATAGCGCACGCGGAATGCCGGCGAGATTGGCGGCGGCACCCGACGAGAGCCGGCCGACCTCGAAGAGCTTGATGGCGGCGGCTAGGCGAAGTTCCGGGCCGAAGGAGTCCTGGGTCGCATGCAGGGCGACCAGGGTTTCGTCTGGGATGGTGAGTGTGATCTGGCTCATTGGGTGCGATCTCCTATTCAAGCGGCAGCCGAGAGCCGACGATTCATCACACGCCAGAATATGGCGACCACATCGTTCTTGCCGTCGAAGTAGTCCTCGAAGAATCCAGAGCCGTTGAGCGCGGGCGGATAGGCGTAGCGCTCTTGATCTTCGCCGAGTTCGTTCACCCAGTCGTCCGGCTCACGGGCATCGACGACCTTGAAGATTTCGAGCGGGTAGAGGTAAGGCCTTCCCTGGTCGTTCAAAATCCGGAGATCCTCGGCCTCAATGCCAAGGACGAGGTACGTTTGGCCCGGCGTCAGATCCGGATATTGTGCGTCTCGCTCGCTCAGTTCGACGATCATCGTTAGAGGACCTCTTTCCGTTTCGGCTCCACTCGGCCGATCCCGGGATGTTCGCTGAGTTGGACGATAACAGAGAGTCGCAGACTTTCTCGTCTGCCCGATTCTTGACGGCTGCTTCGCATCGCGTTCCCGCTCTCTTCGCCCGAGAGCGCGATCGTTCGCAGCCGGCTCGCGACCCTCCGCAGATCGCGCCGAATCGTACGCGTCGGGCTCCGGGTGGTTCGCAGGGTGCCCGCAGCCATTCGCGACCGGACCCGAGACTTCGCGAGCTCGCTCGCGGCCTCTCACCGCTGATTTGAGCGATTCGCAGCCGGGTCCCCGCGGCTCACATCTCGCTCCGAGAGGCCCGGAGCCGGTTCGCAGGGATCAGCAGCGGCTGGTGAGCCGCTGGCGGCGAATCGTGAGCGGTCGCGGGCGGATCCACAGCCGCCCACCCCCATATTGAGCGGTCCGCAGCAGACTCCGAGGCTCCCCCGGCTGGACGCGAGAGCCTCGCAGCTCGCTCCCGCTCTTCGCGATCCGGCTCCCGAAGTCTCAAACCTACCTTGGATGGCTCGCAGCCGGATGCGAGACCCTGCGCTCCGGTTCTGAGACTCTCGCGGCTCGCTCGGGAAGTCTCTCGATCCGGCCCCGAACTCTCCGCTCTCGCTCCCGAAGGTCGCGAATCCGCTGCCGACCGCTCAAAAACGCCTTGGACGGCTCGGCGTCGGCTGCGGTACACAGCGAGCCGGGTGCGGGCCTATCCGAACTCGCTCCGAGCGCCCCGGAATTCGCTCGTGTTCGCTCCGCGATCGCTCGCGCGTCGTGGGGCGGGCGGGGCGGCGAAAAACAATTTTGTCCGACCTATCGTTTTCTCGGAACCCCTCGCGGTAGAACTCACCTCGCGCCCCGCGGGGCGTGGCCACGCGGCAATCTCGCCGCGTTCGGCCGGATAAGAAAGGAAACCGTATCATGGCGAACACACCCAACTCTTTTGCCGACCTCCTCCGTGACTGGGAACTGCTTCTCGAAGCGGCGAACGACAACGAGAGCGTCCAGACCGGGGCGCAAGCCCAGCGCGAAGCGCTGGCAACCGCGATGGATCAGGTCCGCGCGCAGAAGGCACGGCAGGATTCCTGTACCG
The DNA here is from genome assembly GCA_031404815.1 of Holophagales bacterium. Classification (GTDB taxonomy): domain Bacteria; phylum Acidobacteriota; class Thermoanaerobaculia; order Multivoradales; family UBA5704; genus DASYKS01. The sequence continues at coordinate 9,081 of JANNIH010000169.1, forward strand.
CCCGTCGCCAGCAGGCGACCCAGGAGCTTCGCGAGATGGTCGACAACGGCCGTGAGCTGGCCCGGCGCCTACGCGGCATAACCAAGGCCATTCTCGGCACGAAAAGTGAGCGCCTGGTGCAGTTCCGGGTCTCACCGATCCGCAGCCGGCCCCGTCGCCTCGATCGCTCGCCAACCACGGCGCGTGCGACCGATCCGGCTGGCGGGGTCGGGTAAGCCGTCGGTCGGCAGGCATCGCCATTCGAAGTCTTTTACGGGTGTGGGGGCAAGGCGGGCCTCACACCCTTTGTTCCCCCCTTATGACGGTGAACCGGCCAATCAATCAGCCTCGGCCAACCGCCACTCGACCTTGCCGCCCTCATAGCCGCCGATCATCAGGCAGGGCCGCTCGATCGGCTCTACCGGTTCGCCGCGGCCAAGGGCGATCAGCAACGGCAGCGGGTCGTGGGTGAACTCGACGATCTGGAGCGGCGGCGCAACGCCCGCGGCGCGCGGGCGTTGCAGCTCCAGGCCGGCGCGCTCCCAGGCCACCACTTCGGCCAGGTAGGGGGTGGGGAACTCCATCCCCTCCTCCAAACGGGCGAGGAGGAAGTCGCAGAAGGCGACCGCCTCGGCCAGGTAGTAAAAGCTGACCGGCGGGTTCTGCCGCCAGAACTCAGCCACCTCACGCGCCAACGCCTCTTTGCCGAGCGCGGCGCAGGTGAGCGGCAGCTGCCCCAGCAGCTTGCTCAGGCGGAACCCCTTGTGCAGGGTGCGGGTGACGTCCATGCCGGAATCGGCGGCGACGAACAGGAGACGCTCGCGCTCTAGATCGGTCAGCTCCGCGGCGAGCGCCGCCGCTCCGCGCGCCCGGACGTCGTCACGGAAGTCGGGATCGATGACCAGGCGGGCGAATACCGCCTGAAAGGCCGCGGCGCTCAACACCCTACCTCCGCCCAGGGCGCCGGGGCCGGCTGGTCTCGATGCCAAGCCTCGCGCAACGCGTCGAGCTCTTCTGCCAATCGGTCGGCGCCCATCTCCACATACCAGGAACCGAGCATCTCGAAGGTGACGCCCCCAAGGTTCGGGCAGCGCGGCAGGCAGTGGCGGAGCAGCTCCCAGACCGGCTCGGGCAGCGGTCCGGAATGCGCGTCGAGATACCACCCCTCGTGCTCCATGCCGCCCGCCACGTGGATTTCGGCGACGTTCGTAAGATCGAGCTCGGAGAGCAGGCGGTAGGGGTCGGTCCGGTGGTTGCGGGCGTTGCAGTAGACATTGTGCAGGTCGAGCAGGAGCCCGCAACCGGTCTCTGTGCACAGGGTGTTTAAGAACTCGGCGTCGCTCATCTGCTCGCCGGGCATGGTGAAGAAATAGACGTTGTTTTCGAGCAGGAACGGCACCGGCAGCCGACCGCGCACTTCGGCCACCCGCGGCGCGAGCGCCTCCAAGGTCTCCCGGTCGCGGGGCAGCGGCAGCGTGACCCCGGCGTTCAGCTCGTCGACGCCGTGCTCGGCGAGGTTCCAGGCCAGGTGATCGCTATGCCAGGGAAACTGAAACCAGCCGTGCCACTTCTCGATCTGGTCGAGCTGGCCGCGGTTGAAACGGTGCGCCGTGCCGATCGACAGACCGATGCCGTGCGGCACGATCGGCCGGCCGGCCGCCACCCGGCGCAGGAAGTCGATCCCACCCGAGTCGTCGAGGTAACGCGGAGTCGAGCCGACCCCGAGATCGGTCCAGAGGATGTCGGGCACGACTTCGAGATAGTCGAACGCGTCGCCCCGACTTTCGAGAAATGGGCGGAGGGCGGGCTGATAGGCCAGGCCGACGCCCAGCTTGGGAATGGCGGCTCGTTCTTCGTGCATCGCGGGCCTCTCCTCTTTTGTCCAACGCGGAAGCGGGCGGTGAGCGGACGGAGGGGGGAGCGGTTCAGCGCAGGGTCGAAAGGGTTTCGTCCTGGATCAACAGCCGATCCAGGCCCGACAGGCAAGGGGCGCAGCCACGGACCCCCGGCAACTCCGGTACGGTGAGAGTCCGCTCCAGGATCTTCACGAGATCCTTGAAGTCGGTGGTGGCACCGACGGCGAGGGTTAAAGAGCGTACGCCGGGGCGAGCCTTCTTCAGCTGGTATTCACTCATGGTCGGTCTCCTTGGATGGTTGGTTTCGGCGGGTCTTTGAGACGATGACGACCCGCCCGCACACCGCATCTTCCAAAAAGCTCAGGCGTTGGGAGGCGAGAACGCGTTACTCCGAACCTTGCACCACCCCCTCCTGCTGCATCTTCTTCTGCTGCTGCTGCGCCGCGAACCGTTCGATCTCCCCCAAAGCGCAACTCCCAACCCAGAGGACCACGATCAGGGCACCGGCCGCGGCGAGCGCGAGGCGGAGGCGGCGGCCACGTTTCTCTCCCCCTTCGATCTCCGGGCGCGGCAGGCGGGCGGTCGGAGAACGCAGGGTACGGGCGGCGCGAATCCAGGCGCCGTGCTCGCGGCGGAGGTAGCGCGGCAAGACGGCGGCATCGGCTTTTACCTCTCCGAGAAGGCGCTGCGCCTCGACTTGTTCCCCGCGGGCGAGCAGCAAACGAGCCAGGCGGACCTGGGCTTCGATCGAGGTCCGGCGCTCCAAGACCTGGCGCAGGACCTGCTCGGCACGTTCCTTTTGGTCGCTTTCGTCGAGGGAGCGGCCGAGCTGCAGCCGGGCGCGGCCGAGGTAGGCGTCGGGGGTGGTCTTCACCAACTCATCGAGCGGCGGCACCGCCTCTCTAAATCGACCCAGCATTTGGTAGGCCTGGGCGAGGCCGAAATTGACGTCCTCGATCGCCCCGCCGTTCTTTTGAGCCTCCAGGAAGTGCGCGAGGGCGGCCTCGTATTGGCCGAGCACCAGCAGTTCGTCGCCCTTCTCGGCCAGGACCGCCGGGCCGCGCCAGTGGACGAGTTGGACATCCAGCTCACGGATGCGACGCCGCGCCTGGAGCCGGCGCGCGGTGGCGGGCGAGAGCGCGCCGGTCCGGCCGGAGAGCCAGCCGCTCCGGACCACCACGAAGTAGGCGATCGCGCCGAGCCCCGGGAACATCAGGATGATCCAGATCCAGTACCAGCTCGCGCCCACGCGGACGACATCCACGATCGCTACCAGCGCGAGAATGCCGGGCAGGAAACTGAAGATCCCCAAGCCGGACAGGCCCGACAGGAGTTGACCCATGAAAGGCCTCCGAGAGCGGATGGTAGAGAGGCGACCGCCCGATTCTACCATCCGGCCGGCTCGATCCACGGCGATCCTGCGGCGAGCGAAAGTCGTCAATGGTGCGAGAATCCCGGTCTGAATCGCAATCTAGGAGGACTTCCCGATGCGAACAACCCTCGCCCTTCTCCTCACCCTATTCTTCGCCCCTACCCTCGGAGCGACCGAGGCATCGCCCTCGACCTCCCCCAACTCCCCGACCGCCGCGATCGAACAGACGCTCGACGCGTTTCATACCGCGGCGGCCCAAGCGGACGAGGAGGCCTACTTCGGACTGCTCGCCCCTGCGGGTGTGTTCCTCGGTACGGACGCCTCCGAGCGGTGGGACAAAACGGCGTTCCGGGCGTTTGCCCATCCCCACTTCGCGAAGGGCACGGCCTGGACGTTCGTACCTCGGAACCGCCATGTGGACCTCTCAGGGGACGGGCGGGTCGCCTGGTTCGACGAGCTGCTCGACAGCGCGACCTATGGCGAATGCCGCGGCAGCGGAGTGCTCGAGAAGATCGATGGCACCTGGAAGATCCAGCAGTACCACCTGACGATCCCGGTGCCCAACGACCTGGCCAAAGCGATCGTGGCGCAGATCCGCGCGGGCAAGGCGGCCGAGTAGCCGGCAACCCGGGACAGCTCCCCTTCTGGAAGCGATTTGGGCCGACTCTTGTGCAAGCGGCGCGTTTTTCGGCCGACCTGCACTCTAGGTAGTCAGAGGGCGAACACCGAAAGAGCCCTTTCACGCTTCAGAACAGGAGGATGCGCCAATGAGCATGAGGTCAGGTAAGTTGTTGGGCATCACCGCGATGACGCTCGCGGTGATCGGAGTGGGGATGGTCTTTACGATGTCGACGCAGGCCGCGGTCGCGGTTCCGGCACCGGGTACGATCTGTGTGAAGCTCGCCAAGATGGGGCACACCTTCAATCCGGTGGGAACGATCGGTGGCGTGTTCGCCCCGACCACCGGCTCGATCACGGCTCGGGTCGGTAGCCAGATCTCCAATGGCTTCGCGTTCAGCGTCGTCGATTTCACGTCCACCGGCACCGTCACGGGCCTGGGCAGCGTGGCCTTCTCTCTGGACAAGACCCGCACCCCCTCCACGAGCACCTTCATCGGCAACACATCGGGCCAGGACAGCACCCAGCGGATCAACGTCTTCCTCAACGTTGACGTGAACGGCAAGAAGTATCGCTCGGCCGGCCAAGTTACCCTCTTGAGCACCTCGGTCGCGGCGTTCCCGCCGCCCTCTGGCACGGCCTATTCGCTCGCGAGCAAGGTTCAGCTGCTCGATTCCACCGGCAAGGTCGCTTTCGATCTTCCGGTTGGCCAGGCGGCGACGATCCTCTAAATCTTCCCGATCGAGGGAGGCCGGCAAACCGGCAGGTCTCCCTCGTTCCTCCTCGAATCCCGACTCGAAATGGCCTCGCAACACGCAATGGAGCGCCGGATGGCGGTCCTGTTCGTCTTGGCCTTGCTGCTGATCTTTTGGCAGGCCTGGCGGACCGAGCCCCTCCCTGCGGCGGGGTATTCGAGCGTGACCGATCCGGGTGGACAGGTGCTTCCGGTCGCCGTCCCCTCTTGGCGTGCGCTCCCCCAGATCCCTGAGGGGCGAGAGGAGCGCCGGAGCCATCTCGAAGGACACGCGATCGGTTCCGCCACATCCCAAGACCCCCGCCTGTGCCGGCTTTTCTTGCGCATCTCGACCGATCATTGGCTCGCGCGATCGGTCTCCGCACAACGGTGGCGCGAGCTGACCCCGGGCCAGCCGGGGCGTCCCGGGCCGGGCGGCCCGCCGATCTGGTCGTTCGGACCCGACGGCCTGCTCGATGATGACGATCGAGATGGCGACTTTTTGGATCCCGGCGAGCTGACCTCCGAGGGGTTGGGCGCCGAGGTTGAGTTCTTCTGCCCGGCGCCGACCGGTACCCGGGTGGACTCCTGATGCGCCCGCTCGGCGGTTTCCGTTGGCTCCTGGCCGGCGCGCTCGCCGCCGCCGCGGTCGCGACGACCTTCCTGGCCTGGCCCCTCCGAGAGCTGCGGATCGAAGTGAACGACCTGGAGTTCCTATCGCAACGGAGCGAGGTGCTGGCAACGGACGAGAGCGTGCGCGCGACATTCGGTTCGGACGACCGACTGATCATCGCGCTGGAAGGGCTAGGAAAAGAGGTCACCGACCCGGTCTTCATCGACGATGCGCGGTTTTTCATGGGCCGGATCGCCGCCGACTACAACCTCGACAAGCTGATGCTCGATCGGCTGTATCGGGCACGTTTCCGCAGGGAACCGGTGGCCGGAGAACCTTATCTCCTCCATCCGCCCGGCGCCGCCTGGATAGACCGGGCGCTGCTCCTCACCGGGACGACCGGCCAGATCGCGGCCGGCCGATCGCGCCGCGCGTACTTCTTCGAATTTCCGTCGTTCTCCGCTGCGGGGGTGGAATCGATCGTTCCCCTGGTGCGGCAGGCCGCCGCCGATCTCGACGCCCGCCGACCGGGGGCCTATCGCGTCCGGCTGATCGGCCGGCAAGTTGTACTGAACGCCTTGGGAACGTCTATTTTCGCCGACCTTCTGCGTCTGCTCCCATGGAGCTTTCTGCTGATCGGCATCCTGTTCTGGATCCTGTTCCGCTCCTGGGTCCTGGTTTCGCTGGCGGTGGTCCAGTCGATGGCGACGGTCGTCCTCACGCTCGCCATCCTCGCGCGGCTCGGCCAGCCGCTGTCGCTGATGACCGCGATGATCCCGGTGTTGATCACCGTCCTCGGAATCGCGGACGAGATCCACATGTTCGGCGAGTTCCTCCGCCTGCGGACCGTCTACCCGGAGCGCACGGCCGCGGCACTCGCCTGGGAATCTCTGCGCCGCCTGTTCTTCCCCTGCACGGCGATCACCCTCACGACAATCATCGGCTTCGCCTCGTTCCTCGCGACCGACGCTCCGGCCCTCCGCCTGTTCGGACTCCTGGCCGGCATCGGCCTCGGCATCTCTTGGGTGATCAGCATCACCCTGGTCCCCGCCGTCCTCGCCCTGGTGCCCATCCATGCCCGTCCGCGCTGGAGCGAGCGCACCTGGTCGCTCGAGGCGGCCGTGCCCTTCCTGCGCAGCCGCGCCTTTCCGATCGGGCTCTCGCTCCTCCTCCTCCCCGGCCTCTTTCGCCTCCAAATCGGCGACGGTTGGACGCGCAACTTCCGGCCCGACCACCCCGTCGTCCAGGACGTCCACTGGTTCGAAAAGGAATCGGTCGGGCTCTATCAGTTCGACCTGATGCTCACCCGTCGCGACGCGCGCCCGTGGAGCGAGCCGAAGCTGTTGGCCGAGCTGTCACGGCTCCAACGAGAGGTCGCGGCGACCCCCTCGGTGACCGCCTCGATCTCGATCGTCGACCTGGTGCGCGACCGGGCCTGGGAGCTGGGCGACCCCGCCGCGCCGCGACCTCCGATTCCGGCGTCCCGAACCGAAGTGACACGCCTCATCGAAACCTATCGGATCTTCAACGAACAGACGTTGGAACGTCTGTTTCTCGATCGAGAGGAGACCTCGACCCGGCTGATGTTCGGCGTGGCGAGCGACGACTACGCAACCGCGACCCGAGTCCACCGCGCGCTGGAAACCGCCGTGCGCCGCAACTTCCCGCCAGGCGAAGTGAGCGCGCGAATCGGCGGCAGCGCTGAACGGGGAGCGGTTCTGATCGAATCGATCGTGACCAACCAGGGGACTTCGGTCGGACTCTCCCTGCTCGTCTCGCTGTTGGTCCTGGGTCTCGCCTCCGGTCGTTGGGGGCCAACCCTCCAATGCATCGCCGCCAACATCTGGGCGCTGCTCCTGGTCCTCGGGGCGGCCGGATGGCTCGGCATCGAAATGGGAGTGGCCACCTCGTCCTTCCTGGCTCTAGGCGTGGGCGTAGGTCTCGACTACGGAATCCACCTCGCCTTCGGTCAGGAGTCGGTCGAAGGGGGGCCCGGAGCGGTCTTCCTGCGCGTCGCCGCCAACGTGCTGGTGGTGGGCGCGGGCCTCGCGGTCCTGATGCTCTCGGCCAACCCGACGGTGGCGAAGTTGGGTTTTCTCATCGTACTCAGCCTCGTCGCCTCCGGCTACACCGCGATCGTAATCTTCGCGCAGGCCCGACAGGGCAGGATTACCTCGGAGCCTCATCCCGTCCGATGAACGTGTAGGTTTCGGCAAGATGCTCGACGCCGTCCAGAGCCAGAGACCCTGAGCAGGCCTCAGAAGGTTGGAGCGGGAGGACGGGACGGTAGTACAGTCGCGCCATGCGCAGACCAAAGCCGGGAACGAACCGATGAAGATTGCGATGATGGGGGCGGGCGGGGTCGGCGGCTTCTACGGCGCACGGCTCCACCAAGCGGGGCATGAGGTCACATTCATCGCGCGGGGCGCCCACGCCACGGCGATGCGGACGGGCGGCTTGAGAGTCCAAAGCGCGCTCGGCGACCTGCACCTCCCGAGCGTGAACGTCGCCACCGATCCGCGCGAGGTGGGACCGGTCGATCTGGTCGTGATGGCGGTGAAGCTGTGGGACACCGACGCCGCGGTAGAAGCCATCAAGCCGATGATCGGCGCCCAGACGGTCGTCGTGTCGCTCCAGAACGGCGTCGACAAAGACGACACGCTCGCCGCGGTCGTCGGCCGCGATCACGTGCTGGGCGGCGTCACCTACATCCTCGCGAATCTTTCCGAGCCGGGGGTCGTGGTCCATTCCGGTCGCTTGCAACGCGTCTGGATCGGCGAGCTCGACGGCGGCGTATCGGACCGAGTGCAGAGGGTGGTCGCGGCGTTCGTCGCCTCCGGCATCGAGGCCGAAGCGAGCGCCGACATTCGCCGCGCGACGTGGGAGAAATTCGCCTTTCTCGCCGCCAATTCCGCGGTCACCGCGGTCACCCGCCAGAGCGTCGGCGCGGTGCGGACCCATCCGGCCACCCGGGCACTGCTCGCCGACGCGATGCACGAGGTCGCGGCTCTCGCGCAAGCGGAAGGGGTCGCGGTCGCGGCAGACTTCGTCGAGGAGCGCCTCCGCTTCGTCGACACCCTGCCGGACGGCGGCCGCGCCTCGATGGCGCAGGACCTTCTGCGCGGCGGGCGCTTGGAACTCGACTGGCTGAGCGGCGCCGTGGTCCGCCGCGCCGAGCGGCTCGGCCTCGCGACACCGGTGCATCGCGCCCTGTATGCGGCGCTGGTGCTCTACAAAGACGGCCCGCCGACCGGCGGCCTGGCCCCCGAGAGGAACCCATGACATCACGCCCAGCTCGCGCCCTCGCTCTGCTGCTGATCGGTTCGACCCTCACGGCATGTCTGCGCTGGCGACCGGATTGGCGACCGGCCGGAGCGGCGGACGGGGCGACCCGCGCGAGCGAAAGTGCATCAGACGCCGATCTCGCCCAGGCCCGCGAGGCGTCGGAGCGGGCGGTGGATGCCGGCGGATTGCGCACCGCCATGGCCGAATACGAGAAGGTGTTGGCCGTAGAACCGCAGAGCTACGCCACGCTCGTCGCCCTCGCGGATCACTCGATTCTGATGGCGACCGCCTACACCGAGGCGCGGGGGGCCAAACGCGCGCGCTACCGGCGGGCGATGCGGCTGGCCGAGCGGGCGATGTACACCAACCCCGATTTCAGACGTTTGGCGGACGGCGGCGCCCGCCCTTGGGAAGCGAGCGGCGCCCTCAACCTACGCGAGATGGGCGCCATGATGGTCTGGATGACCGCCCTGCTCTACGACTTCAAAGAGTGTATGTCCGGACCGGCCCGGGTGATCAACGTGCGCTGGATCACCCATCTCGACCCGCTGCTCGACCGCATGGAGCAGCTCGACGAGCGCTGGGCCGAAGGCGCCGTCCCGTTCACCCGCGCCTTCTACTACTTCGTCCTCCCGGAGAGCCTCGGCGGCGACCGGAAGCTCTCGGCACAATCCTTTGCGCGCGCCGTCGAGATGGGGCCGAATCGTCTGGTCCTCCGCTGGGGTCGGGCAAGGTTTTTCCATGTTCTGACCCAGGACCGCGAGGGCTTCGTCTCGGACCTGGATTGGGTTTCGACCCGCGACCCGGAAGACTTCTCCGATGCGCCGGCGTGGAAGGCCTACATTCAGCGCGACGCGAAGCGGTTGCTCGGCCAGACGGATCGGCTGTTCTGATCTCGGCTTCACGCCCCCGCGCCGCAAGCTTCTTGGACACAGCCTAGGCACTCGCCGTTCCGGAACCTACATGCCGACCACCACCGCCACCACCACCCTGCCCGAGGGGCAGATCGTCTCCAAGGCCGAAGAGCGGCGGGTGATCTTCGCCTCGTCGCTGGGCACTGTGTTCGAGTGGTACGACTTCTATCTCTACGCGACCCTCGCGCCGTTCTTCGCCGGCTTGTTCTTCCCCAAAGGGAACGAAACCGGCGCGTTGATGTCGGCCTTCGCCACTTATGCCGCCGGTTTCTTGGTGCGGCCGTTCGGCGCGGTCGTCTTCGGCCGGTTGGGCGACCTGGTCGGCCGCAAGCACACGTTCCTGATCACCATCGTGGTGATGGGTGCCGCCACCTTCGGCGTCGGGCTGCTGCCGACCTACGAATCGATCGGCATGGCGGCGCCGATTCTGCTGGTGACGTTGCGCCTGCTCCAGGGTCTGGCGCTCGGCGGCGAATACGGCGGCGCCGCAACCTACGTGGCCGAACATGCGCCCGATCGCCAACGGGGCCGCGCCACCGCGTGGATTCAGACCACGGCGACGCTCGGCTTCTTCCTCTCGCTCTTGGTGATCGGCCTCTGCCGCGGCCTGATGCAACCGGAGGTGTTCACCAGCTGGGGTTGGCGCATCCCTTTCCTGGTTTCGTTGCTCCTGCTCGCCTTCTCGGTCTACATCCGCCTCAAGCTCGAAGAGTCGCCGGTCTTTAAACTCTTGAAGTCCCAAGGCAAGGCGTCGAAGGCGCCGATCACGGAATCTTTCTTCCACTACCCCAACAACAAATACGTTCTCTTGGCGCTGCTCGGCGCCACCGCCGGGCAGGGTGTCGTCTGGTACACGGGGCAGTTTTATGCCCTCTTTTTCCTTACCATCGCGCTCAAGCTCGACTATCTGACCGCCTACACCCTGATCGCCATCTCGCTCCTGCTCGGCACGCCGTTCTTCCTCGTCTTCGGCCGCCTCTCGGACCGGATCGGACGCTTGAAGATCATCCTCGGCGGCTGCCTGCTGGCGGCCCTCACCTATTTCCCGCTGTTTGCCGGCCTCACGCACTACGTCAACCCGGGGCTCGAGGAGTTCGCCGCCACCCACGCCATCACGGTGGCCGCCGACGACTGCCAGTTCCACGTCTTTCCCGGACCGAAGACCCGCTACAGCGACTGCGACCGCACCCGCGATTTTCTGACCAAGTCCGGCCTTTCGTTCTCCTCCCTGCCCGCGGTCGAGGGGAAGACCGTGGTCACCCGGATCGGCGACGTCGAGCTCACCGGCTGGGACGAGGCGAAGTACAAAGAAGCACTCGCCGCCGCCGGCTACCCGGCCACCGCCGACCGGGCACGGATCAACTATCCGATGACGATCTTGATTCTGTTCATCCTGGTGCTCTACGTCACCATGGTCTACGGTCCGATCGCCGCCTTCTTGGTCGAGCTCTTCCCGGCCAAGATCCGCTACACCTCGATGTCGCTCCCCTACCACATCGGCAACGGTTGGTTCGGCGGCCTGCTGCCGCTCCTGGCCACAGCGATGGTCGCGCGGGCCGGCAACATCTACGCCGGGCTCTGGTACCCGATCGGCGTGGCGCTCTTGACCGTGGTCGTCGGCACCCTGTTCCTCAAGGAAACCAAGGACCGGTCGATCCACGACTGAGGGCGGCAGTGGCCAAACCAATCGCACCGCGCCACGATGGACCCCACCGCGCCCGGACTACCGCCGCGAGGTGAAACTGGTGTCAGGCATGACAGCCGCCACGTTGGATCGGTTGATTGTTCGGGCCATGGGCGAAGGCCTCACCCGGAGGGGCGGGGAGGGGAAACATCGACGAGGTCAGTGCGATTCGGGGCCGACGAGGATCACCCCGCCGTCGTCACGAGTGGGTTCGACGATAGGCGAACGAATCCAGCCTGTGTGACAGGAGCCGTGGCCCAACCGTTTTCCGCATGGCGAGCGAACCACTGATGCGCCAACCGGTGGTGAACGTGGTTCGGCCAAGCAAGGGCAACCAAGAGATTCACGTCGAGGAGAGCGACGACCGGCTTTTCCGCTCGGCCTGGGCCAAGCTCTTGGCCACCCAGTAGATGTCTTCGTCGAGCTGGAGTGTGGTACGCATAGGCGTCACGATAGGTGCGTTGATGCGGTGATGTCAAGGAAGCCTAGGGCGTTGCCCTAGGCTGGTATTGCGCGGGCCTTCGGCCCTTCTCGAAGCGAAGCGGCAAGCGTCACCTGGGTGGCGTTATGCGGTACCATTTCTCAAGTACTGCGCTTGGGCGATAGAACTTCCAAAGACGGCACCTTGAGCGCCAACGGCGCGGCCCTATACCAGACTGGGGCATCGCCCCAGGCAATAGACGGAGACATGATCAACCCAGGGCTGAAAGCCCGGTTCATCCAGCGTCTGCTATGCCACAGTCCCTTTCTCACGTGCTCCTTCACCTCATCTTCAGCACGAAGGACCGTCACGCCTGGCTCGGTCCGGAACTTCGCCCTGCTCTCCATGCCTATCTCGCGACCGTCGCCCGAAACTTCGGCTGTGAATGCCATCGCGTCGGGGGTATTGCCGACCATGTCCATCTTGCCCTTCGGTTTTCGCGAACGCACACCATCGCCGCCCTCGTCGAAGAGCTGAAGACCTCTTCCTCGAAATGGCTCAAGACCCAATCCCCTGATCTGGGCAGCTTCGCCTGGCAGCGCGGTTACGGCGTGTTCTCGGTCGGCCCCGGTGATCTGAATTCGTTGATGACCTACATCGACCATCAGGAGGAACATCATCGGACCCGCACGTTCCAAGAGGAATACCGGGCGTTCCTCACAAAATACGGTGTGGCCTTCGACGATCGCTACACCTGGGATTGAGCTGATAGATCGGGCCTTCGGCCCTCACCTCGGCGGGCTGACCGGAAGCCTAGGGCGTTGCCCTAGGCTGGTATAGGGCGGGCCTTCGGCCCTTCTCGAAGCGAAGTGACAAGCGTCACCTGGGTGGCGTTATGCGGCACCATTGCTCAAGTGCTGGGCTTGCGCGATAGAACTTCCAAAGACGGCTCCTTGAGCGCCAACGGCGCGGCCCTATACCAGACTGGGGCATCGCCCCAGGCAATAGACGGAGACATGATCTAAGGGCTGAAAGCCCGGTTCATCCAGCGTACGGATCTACCGCCTCTGCGCCGACTGCCGAGGCAACGTCCAGATCTTCGGACTGGGCGTTTTGTCGGTTGACCCCGAGGTGTACGTGATCTGAGGGGCTCTTGGCGAATCAAACGGCGTGCCAACTTTTTAGCCGGGCAGGGAAATTTGGTGGGTAGGTTGCGGGTGGAGCCGGAAGTCGTTCGTTGACAATCGTTTAGGTCGATCGACGGAGGTCGAAGAGCGCACACCATGGCGCGTAACGGAAGCGGAAGTTGGGAGGTTGCGGAAATCGAGGCCGGAAACGGCCTAGAATCAAGGCCTTGGAGAGGCAGCAGTCGGAAATGCCCTGATCTGGACGGAGAGACTGCGACTCGTTTAGCAGGAAAGCAACAGTGTCGTCCTCGGCTTTCTTGTCGGAAATGCCCTGATCTGGACGGAGGGATTGCGACTGGCACTTCGGCCCGGCGGTCTCGCAGTGGACGGTGTTATCGGAAATGCCCTGATCGGGACGGATGGATTGCGACGGTCCGCCGATGAAGTTTGGCCGGCTCGACCGCGCCGGTAGGGCCGTGATGTGGAGGCCCGATGGACGTCGTCTTACATCCTTGGTAAGATGGCGCTCATGAAATCCGCAACCCGGGTCACCAGCAAAGGTCAAGTCGTCATTCCCAAGCCCGTGCGCGAGCGACTCAGGTGGGCGGCGGGGATCTCACTTGCCGTCGAGGTCATGGATGATGGTGCCGTGCGCCTGATGCCGCTTAAGGCCGAGGACTCCATCGACAGCCTCTATGGCTGTTTGAAGGATCTCCCAGGGGATCCCCTCGCGGAGCTCGAAGCCGAGCACCAAGCCGAAATCGAAGCCGATGAGCGTTGGCACCGTCGCGGTTGTTGATTCTTGGGCGATCCTGGCTTTTCTGCGCGCCGAGGAACCTGGCGCGGCGGTGATGCGCCGCTATTTCCGGCGCGCTCAAAGCGGCAACCTCCGCCTGCTCCTAAACGTGGTCAACCTCGGTGAGGTCTTCTATCGTCTGCTCCAACTCACCGGTGAGGCGCAGGCCGAGGAACGCCTCCGCCAGGTGAAGGCGCTGCCGATCGACATCGTACCGGCTCGCGAATCACTGGTCCTCGAGGCAGCGCGAGTCAAAGCGATGCACCCTCTCTCCTATGCCGACGCATTCGCTGTTGCCACCGGCCGGATCGAGAATGCGCCCGTCATCACCGGCGATCCGGAGATTCTGGCCCTTCCGGCCAAGGTGGTCCGCGTTCGCAGGCTCAACCGAAACGCCTGACCTCCCGGGGACAGGTGCCACGTGAAAACCGAGTTACGTGCCCGTCGCCAGCCGGCCGGCGCCACTTGCGCCCAAGAAAAAAGGGTGAGGCCGGCCAAGCCCCACCCTCGAAACTGCGACCTTCTACCGACCGACCGATCTCGTGGATCGTCGGGTGGGCCGTGCCTGCAATCCGTGGGAGCTCCCCGGGACGGTGCACACGGCGCACCCTGCGAGATCAGGCGGCTTGTGCGGTAACCGGCGGCTTCGCCTTCGCCTTACGACCGCGCTTCGCCCGGTGCTCGGAGCGGATGTTGAAGCTTTCGATCACCGGATTGGCGAAACCGAACTTCGCCCGGACGACCGCCGCGAGATTCCGGAGGGATTCGCTGGCCTCCCGGTCGCGCTGTTGGCGGACGATCACCGCCTCCGTCAGCTGACCGCGGAGCGTTTGCACGCCTTCCTGCGAGACGCGCAGGGCCTCGACCCGCTGCCGCACTTCAGCGACATAGGTTTCGCCACCCGGGATATTGGGCAGCTCGCTTTCCAGACTCTGAAGCGTGATCTCGCACTGGCTGATCTTGTCCGCGAAACTGGTGTCTCTCATGGCAAAACTCCATTTGTGAATGACGGGACGCGTCATGCGACTCGGAGAAGCCTGGGGGTGTCCGGCAGGATGGGTAGAACGTGCGCCGAATTCGGTTTTCTGGGTGCCGCAAGGGGTTTTCTGGGAGAGCGGAGCGATTTCCTGAGTCCCGAATTCGCTTTGTGGTCCACAAATTGACGTTCTGAGTCAGCCGAGGGATTACGGCGATCGGAAAATCGAATTCGGGAGTCAGCGAAGGGGTTTTCCGGCCGAGAAAAGGGGTCGCGGCATCCGCAAATTCGCTTTGGCATTCGCAGAGCGACTTGGCGGATCGGAAAATCGAATTCGGCGGTCAGAAAAGGGGTCCGCTCAATCAGCGAAGGCAATTCGGCGATCGGAAAATCGCTCCGCGCACCCGCCAAAGCGAATTCGGCGGTCAGCTTTCCGGGCTCGGCGGCCGGGAAGTCGGCACCGTCGGTTGCCGTCGTGAAACTTTCAGCCCGCCGCCGAGCCTTCCGGGGGGCGGCGTAGAATTCGGCCGAGGACGACCAAGAGCACCAGAACCGCTGCGACCAGGGCACCCCAGAAGATCTTGCTTCCCGTAGCCCCGGCGTCCGGCTCCGCACCCTTGCGGGGCTCCGGCCCGAGGGCGATCTCGTGCGCGGCCTCACCCAAGAGCCGGGGGGCGAGCAGTGCCAGGTCGTAGCGTGGCGGCGGCAACCCCGGCCGGCCGTAGAGCAGTTGCAGAGGGTGCCCCGCCGGGGCTTCGGGGTAAAAAAAGCGTAGGCGGCTGGCCGGCAGGAGCAGGTGAGGCGGAGCGAGCGGGAGGGGGGCATTGTCCCCCTCCTCGACCAGAAGCTCGAAGCGGGTCCCCGGACTCGACGGCAGGTCCAAAGTCAGCGCCGGCGCCGGGATCTCCGGATCGGCATGACGCCAGTCGGCCTGGTCCACCGTCCGCTCCCCGGGCTCGCGGTCCCCCCGCGGCTCCAGAGAAGCGGTGGGGACCTCGACCAGCCGGACTTCACGCGCGAAGACCCGCGCCGGGGTCGAGAGGACCAACCGGGCGGCGGGGAGCGCGGGATAAGGGAGCTCGAAACGATACCGGGAGAGCGACGGCGGATCGCCCTTCTTCTCCTGCCGCACCAGGGCGGGGAGGGGAAGCGACAGGGGCTCGGCACACCGCTCCAGAAGGTAGGGGACCTGGCGGCCTTCCGCGTCGGCGAGCCGCAGATCGGCAAGACCCGAGCTGCCGGCCAGGACCGCGGCATCGAGGAGCAGGGCGGTCAGCCCCGGCGGAGCGGCCGGAACCTCTCGCCGGTGGCGGAATCCAGCGGGATCGACCGCCGCCCCCAGAGCCGGCAGAGGGCTCGCCACAGCCACCGCTTCCGCGGGCGCCAGGTCCCGGACCGTCCCCCAGCGCGCCGGGGCGGCAGAGGCGCGAGCCACCTGGCTGCGCAGCGCTTCGAGGTCGTACCGGGGAGCCGGCACTTCCGAACCACGGGGGTCGCCGAAGCGGGCGGTCAAAGGGGAAGTGTCGGCAGCCTCGAAGTAGATCCAGGGGAGCGGAGCGAACTCCGCGCTCACCCCGGCGAGCTGGAGCGGCGGGTTGCTCCCGTCGTCGACGGTCAACTCGAGGTCCGGTCCCGAAGGGAGGGTCAAGGGGATCCGCAGATCGCCGGCCGAGAGGCCGTCGCGCACCGCCCGCCGCAGGGTTGCTTCCCCGAGCCGCACCGGCACGATCTCGATGACGTCACCGCCCATCCCGAGCCGGCCTTCGGTCACCGTCGCGGCGCGCAGCAGGCTCGCTCCAGCTCCCCCGGCTCCCCCGGCTCCCCCAGGAACCTCGAGCTCCAACGCCAGCACCGGCAGGCGGGCGGCCGGCAAGCGGAGGCGGAAACGGCTCTTGCCCGGTTCGCTCGGCCGGCGCTCGAAGGCGACCGCGACCCGCGTCGGCGGCCCCGGCTCGACCGAGTCGACGAGCCGGGCCTCCGCCCCGCCCGGCGGCGGCAGGCGGGCGCTCGACGCGTCATCCCAAGTCAGGCGGAGGTAGCGGAAGTCACCGGCCGGGAGATCGATGTCGGTTCGGCGCAGCCTCTCCTCCGGCAGGTCGAAGAGCGTCCCCGCGGCGACCAGCAGGGTCCAGCGGCTGCGGTCCCCTCCTCCCTCCAGCCGAAAGCGCTTGAGGAACGGTGCGAGCAGGCCGATGATCCGCACCCGGTCGATCGTTCCGGACTCCCCCAAATCCACCTCGAAGCCGCTCGCGGTCTTGGTCGCGGCGATCGGCAGGAGCCGCCCGGTGCGCCACTGCGGCTCGCGGCGGGCGGGAGCCACCAGGAGGTAGGGGATCTCCCGACTTGCGGCGTCGAAGAGTCGGAGATCGGCGAGCCCACCGCGGAAGGGTCCCAGCTCTCCGGCACCGCTTCCGGGCTCGTAGACGAGAGGGGCGGCACCGCCGAGGAGCGCGATGTCGGGATCCAGCCGGTTGGCGCCCGCGGCACCGGGGAGGACCGGGCGCTCGTAGCGGAAGCGAGGCTCGCGCCCGGTCCCGGCGCCGGTCAAGGCCGTGGTTGCGAACAGGCCCGCCAGGAGGCAGCGAAGGGGCCGGTTCACTTCGCCTCCCGGCGCGGCAGGACGTACTTCTGGATCAACACCGCCATCAGGGCCAGGCAGAGGCCGAGACCGGCGAACGAGCCGACCCGGTAGAGGCCGCCCAGATTCGCCATGTCGTGCACGAACCCCTTGAGCACCGCGACCAGAAGCAGGACGATCGCGGCGATCCGGGCCACCCGATTCGGCCGCACGATCCCGGCGAGGAACAGGGCGATCGCGAAAAGCGCCCAGCCGAGGGTGTAGGCGAGGTCCTCGGCGAGCGTCGCCTGACCGGTCAGGAAGCCGAAGGTGAGGCTCGTGCCGCGCGAGAAGAAATCCGCGATCTCGATATTGATCAGGAGGAACAGAAGCACCACGGCACCGCCCGCCGCGAGGCTCGAAAGGCGCGGCAGCGGCGGACCGGCCAGTCGGTCGTCGCCGCGGGCGAGGAACCAGGCGGCGAGGAAGAACGCGAGCGCGGGCACGAGGTAGGCGTAGAGGTACCAGTTCCAGATCGCGAGACCACCGCGCGGATGGTATGCCAGGACGGCCGGATTCACCGCCAGCCGGACGAACACGACGGCGAGTAGGCCGGCGGTCCAGATCAGCAATCCGCGGTGCGGGATGCGCAGGTAGAGCGCGGCGAGCGCGGCGGCGGCGAGGAGCGCCCAGCCGATGGTGATCCATTCGCGGTCGAGCTGAAGAGGAATCGCCGCGGTCAGGCAGGCGAGGACCGCTCCGGCGACCAGCGCGAGCCGCCCCGGGTCGCGCGCGGCGTCCACACCCTCAGGCCCCTCGGGGCGATCGCGCTCCATCCGCACCAGCCGCGCGAGCAGGACCGCGAGGGCGATCGCCTGTCCGACCGGCAGCGCCCCGATCACCGCTGAAAAGCCCCCGGCGACCAGGGCATGCCGGGCGATCAGGAAGAAGCTGAGGCTCGCGAGCACCGCCGCGAGGTAGGGCTGGCGCAGGTGCCGTGCCCGCTGCCCAAGAATCAGGGGGAACGCCAGATACGGGAGATAGAGCGCAGCGGCGAAGGCCAGCTCATGCCACCACGGGGTGCCCTCTACCCAACGGCCTTGCCACAAGGCGATGGCGGCGGCGGTGAACGCGACCGAGATCGGAACCAGCCAGGCCCGGTCGATCCGCACCGAGAGGTAGAGCAGGGCGAGCAGGAACGCCACGTGCGCGGCGACCAGGAACAGGAGCGACGGGGCACCCGCGGCCATCCCGGTCGCGATGGCGACGACCTGGCCGAGGA
Organism: Holophagales bacterium; assembly: GCA_031404815.1. Classification (GTDB taxonomy): domain Bacteria; phylum Acidobacteriota; class Thermoanaerobaculia; order Multivoradales; family UBA5704; genus DASYKS01. The sequence continues at coordinate 27,294 of JANNIH010000169.1, forward strand.
AAAGACCGGCGACCGCGCCTGCGCCGATTCTGCCCGATAGATCGCCCGATAGATCGCCCGGCAGATTCCCCAACAGGTCGCCCGCGCCGTCCCGCTCGGGTTGGCCGGCGCGGCGGGCGACCCGGCGGGCCAAGCCGATCCAGAGCAGGCCGAGGGCCGAAACCGCGAGCGCCGAAGCGAGGGCGACCGAGGGCCAAGGGGCATCCTGCGCCGTCGCCACCCAGGTGAAGAGGACGACATCGGAGGCGACGAGCGCCGCGATCCACAAGGAGGCCCGGCGCAGCCAGAGCGCGGCGACGCCGGCCGCGAGGTCGAGGAGAAGCAGGACCCCGAGCAGCGGCCAAGGGGGGATCGAGAGCCGCGCTTGGCTCGCGATCACGAGCAGAAAGGCGTGGCCCACCAGGGCCAGGTAGGGCCCGCCAGCCAGCGCCTCGTTCTCGACCCCCTCGCTCGCCCCCGCAGCCTCCCCCCGCCGCAGCCAGAGATTGCCGACCAGGCCGAGAACAGAAAAACCGGCGACCAGGAAAAGGGCCGGAACCAGGCTCGCGGCGAGCGGCACCGTCGCCCACCAGACGCCGATCAGGAGCCACGAGAGGATCGTCCCGGCGAACGCGAGGAGGGGGCGGTTAAGGCTCCCGGATTCGAGGAACAGCCCGGCGTTCAGGATCACCAGGAGCAGCGCGAGTCCCCAGAGGGCCGCCTGGGCGAGCGGGCCGGCGGCGAGGAAGAAGAGGAGGCCGAGCGAGAGGAGGAGGAGCAAGGCCCCGCTCCCCGCGGGCGGCAGGCGCCGGCCGAGCCGCCGCGCGAGCATCGGCACACCCAGATAGAACAGCCCGAAGACGGCATAGATCGAGATCCCCGGGAGGAGTCGCTCGGGGGTGAGCGAACGGGCCGACCAGACCGCTTCGGCGGCGATCGCAAAGAAGGCGCCGATCGAGTAGAGCAAGCCGTTTTCGTAGAGCAACGCGCAGGCGGCGGTCGCCGCGAGCAGGGCGAACAGCACGGCGAACGGCAGGCCTGGCGCGGCAGCCGTCGGCTCCAGGTAGAGGAGCACCGGGAAACTGAAGAGCAGGAGCGGCCCGGCGAAAGCACCGCGGTCGTCCTCGCCGAGCGGCCGGTCCAGGCGGTCGGCGAGCCAGGGGGCCACGAGGTCGAAAAGGACGAAGAGGGTAACGAAACCGAGAATCCCCGGCCAGGCCTCGGCCTTGGCATACGAGACCCCGAACCAGAGGGCGAAGACGAGCAGGCTCGACCCGGCGGCGAAGGTATGGAGCCCGCGCGGTCCGCGCAACGCCGTCACCGTGGAGAGCCCCACCCGCAGCACAAACAAGAAGCCGAAGAGGAGGCCGTAGCGCACGCCGTAGGCCGGGACGGCCGCCAGGTAGAATCCGAAGGCCAGGGGCAGCAGGGCGCTCGCCGCCGCCGTCCGCGCAAAGAGGTTGGTTTCATCCTCGCCCGCTCCGCGCTCCGTCTCCCCTGCGAATCTCCTTTGGAGTGCCGGGGCGACGAAGGCCCAGAGGGGGAAGATGAGGAATATCCCCAGGGCCAGCGGCAGCTTCGACGAATCGAGGAACTTGAACACCCACCCCCATTGGTAGAGCGTGGTGAAGACCAGCGAAAGGATCGAGAGCACCGGCCACGATTTGCGCAGAGCCACCCAGGCGAGGCCGGCGTTCAACAGGAGCAGGTAGCCGAACAGGCCGATCGCACGGTCCTCACCGGTCGCGAGGAGAATCGGCGTGGCGAAGCCGCCCACCAGACCGAGCAGTGCGATGAAGAGAGAGTTGTTGCGAATCGACAGCCCGACCGCCACGGCGGCGACCAGTACCATCAGAACGAAGGTGGGAATCGGTCCCAGCAGGTGCCAGAGGGTGTGGGCGGCGAACAGGGTGGAGAACAGGGCGACGATCCCCGCCGCTCCCAGGGCGTTGGCGGTGATGGCGTAGCGGCGCGCCACCCGGAGTTCCGTGAGCACCAGGAGGCCGGCCCCCATCGCCAACCCCATGGCCATGCGGATCGGCGGTTTGAGCCAGCCGTGATCGATCGAGTAGCGAAGGAACAAGATGGCGGTCAAGGCAAACAGGATCCCCGCGATCCAGGAGAACAGCTTGACCCCCACCAGGCTCTCCCAGTCGAAAGGCCGGCTCGGCGCTATCGGTGGCGGTGGTGGTGGCGAGGGTCGCTGAGGAGAGATCGGCGGGCGGGGCGACGGCGTGCCGGCACGGTCGACCAGGGGCGAGGGCGCCGGAGCAAGGACGGGGGGCGGTGGCGCAGGAGTCGCGCTCGGGGGCGGCGGTGCGAGGACCGGGATCGGAATCGGGGCCGGGATCGGAATCGGGGCCGGGATCGGAGGCTTGGGCAGGTCGGGCGCGAGGGCTCCCGTCGGAGCGGCCGTGGCGGGCTGGGCCGTGGCGGGCTGGACGGCGCCGCTCCCGGTCCGGCCCTTCTCCAGGGCCTCCAGAGCGGCGATTCGCTTCAGGAGGCCGTCGTGAACCTCCCGCTCCAATCCGACCTGATCGGCCACCTCCTTCAGCCGACGGCGGCCATCGACGAAAAGAACCGCGATGACGATGTAAACGAGCCATTCCATCCGTCGTCTCCTTAAGCCCGCGCGGTCGGCCGCGCGCGGTTCTTCGCGCAGAATCGGTCAGGGGATCATGTCGCCTGTCGAGTGTTTTTTCCAGCCGCCCTTGACCGAGCCGGCCGGGCCGGCGCGCGAACCCACTTTGACCTAAGGACACGGCCGCCGCCGAACGGGGTGAGCTTGCGGTGGAACCGCAGGTTCTTGTGGAGTGCGGCGACCCCTCACCTGGGACGAGACCTCCGGCAAGATCGGCCGATCGCCGGACTATCGAGTGCTACGATCGCCGCCGTGAGCCGCAGAGCCTTAAGCGTCGTCGCTTTCGCCTGGGGAGGAATCCTCTTCGGGCTGATCTTCTTTCTCGCTCTTCAGGGCCGGCGGGAGCTCTTCCTACGCCTCGAAATCGAGAGCCCGACGGGTGCCGCGGCGTGGACGGGGGAGGTGTGGTGGACGGCCAACCGGCGGCCGTTTCAGGTTGCCGATTCGGTGACCTTTTCTCTCGCCTCGGGCGGCGCCCACCGGGAAACCGTCACCGTGGCGATTCCGGTCGAGGTCGACAGCCTCCAGATCCGCCCCGGCCTGGTCCGGATCTTCGGTGGCGGGAAGCCGGAGATCGCGCTGCACAGCATCGAGCTCGCGACACCGGTCGCCGGCCTTCGCCGTTGGGATCGCACTCAGGGCTTCGCCGGCTGGCACGCCCTCGACGGCCGGGCCGACTTCCGGGTGGAAGACGGCGCATTGCGCCTGCTGGTGACGACGGCGGACGGCGTGCTGCAGATCGACGATGTCCAGCCTCTCCGCGATCACCGTCGCCGGCAGCTCCACGCCCGGATCGCCGTCTGGGCCGGCCTGGCGGCGGGACTTCTGCACAGCGCCTTCCTTCTCCTGCTCGTCCGCCGGTCGCCCGCGCCACCCGCGGCTCCGACACCGAATCCGGTTGCGCCCTCGAAGAAAAAATCCAAGGCCAAGGGCTCGAGCGCTCCGGCGCGCCCTCGACTCTCGATCCGGCCGGCGGTCGTGGTGATCGCCGTCACCACCGCGATCTGCCTTCCTCTCGCCTGGCAGCTCAGCCGCCGGCTGGCGCAGCGCGGGGCTCCTCCGGTCTTCAACGACACCGGTGAATACTCTCTGGCCATCGTCGACCACCTCGGCCGCCGGTTGTCGGAGAAAGAAGGCAGTCTGAAGCTGGCCTTGGACCCCTTTTCGCTCTACCGCAACGCCCCCGGACAGCGGACCCGCGCCTTCAACATCGATGCCCACGGCCACCGGGGCGGCTTCGACGAAGCGGATCGCCGGCCGCGGGTGCTCTTCCTGGGCGGCTCGGCGGGCTTCGGCTTCGGACTGGCCGGCGACGCCGACCTCTATACCGCCCGGCTGGCGGCGCTGGAGCCCCGCTTCCAGATGGTCAACGCGGCGGTGGTGGGCTTCCTCTCCGGCCAGGAGCTGGCGGAGCTCGTCCACCGCGGCCCCTCCGTAGCCCCGGCGGCGGTGGTCGCCCTCAACGGCTGGAACGACTTGAACGTGCCGATGCTCGCCGCCACCCGCGCCCCGTTCGCCGGCGTCCCGACGGGATTCAATTGGGACGTCTTCCTCCTGGTGGAAAACCGGCTGCGCCTGCTGACCTTAGGCGGCGCCGCCGAGCCGCCGCCGGCCGAGGCGCGCGAAGAGTTGCCGCAGCTGGCGCGCCGCATCACCGACACCTACCTCGCCAATCTGGGCGAGATGCGGCGTGTCGCGGCCGCCCGGGGCATCCCCTTCCTGGTCGTCCTCCAGCCGAGCATCTCGACCCGCCGGGCCGCGCCGGAAGGGGAACGGCAGGCGCTCGCCACCTGGACGCGGATGGGGGAACGCGGTGACCCCGCCCTCTTCGCCGGCTTCCTCACCGAGGTGCGGCAGGCCCTCACCCAGGAGGGCATTCCGTTCGTCGATTTGAACACCACGGCACGATTCAGCACCGGGGGAGAGCCGCTCTTCTTCGACATGGTCCACCCGAACGCGGAAGGGCACCAGGCAATGGCGGACGAGATTCGCGCCCCGCTGGCGGCGCTGCTGGCCGGCCGCTAAGCTAGGCCTAGAACCAGTGCGTAGAAAAGCGTCGCCCGCGGGCCTCCGCCAAGGTTCCATCAAGGCCGCCCTAGCCAAAGAGCGCGAGGAGATGGAACCAGGCGTACAAGGTGAGGAACGAAACCGGCACGCGGTGGCCTGAAACACCGAACCCCGGCCGCCGCCGAGCAGGCCGAACACGAGCAGCGCAAGCGCCGGTGCGGCGAGCAGCCGGTAGCAGAGCCCGAGCCCAAGGTCGCGCCGCAAACGGCCGATATCTCCTAAGCGCAGTTGTAACCCCACCGAAACGAGCGCCAGCGGGGTCAGCGTGTCGCCCAACCGGGAAAGCAAAGCGTCGACCCAAACCGGGTACTCGACCGGCCGCAGCAGGAGCGCCACCACCAGGTTGAGGAAGGGGGGGAAGAACAGGATCTTCCGGGCGATCTCCCGCACCGCCGCCGTCTCGCCCTCGCGCGCCGCCAACCGCGCCGCGAGAATAATGCCCGGAATGTTCAGGCACATGAACGTACCGAGCTGGTCCGCCATCAGCCCGACACCCAAGAGATCTTTGCCGTAGTACGCCTCGATCATCGGCAGCCCGACGAACGAAGTGTTGCCAAGCGCGGAAGTCAAGATGAGCGCCCCGGCCGTCGAACGCGAGATCACTCCAGCCCGCAGCAGCAGCAGGAACAGCACGGTTCCCACACCGAACACCAGCCAAGGCATCAAAGCCGGCATCAACAAGCCCGGTTCGAGACGCAACGAATGAACGTGCTGAAGCACCAGAGCCGGCAGGGCGACGTAGATGATGTAGACGTTGAGCGGCTTGTGGCCGTCCGCAGAGATCTTGGCCGTCCAGCGCAGAAGGATGCCGGCGAGCAGGCAGAGGGCGAGGAGGAGGGGGTTGGTCATGAGGGCTTCAAGGCCTTGCAGGTCCAGGGCTCGGTGCGGAGATTCCGGCGCAACGTTGCCGGCGAGCGGGAGAGGAAGAGCTGGCGGTGGAGGTCCGTGGCCTCGAGGCTGGGGTGCTCTCTCCAGCCGGCTTCCTTGCGGATGAGAACGACGCGCTCCACAAACTCCCGCACCTCCTTCGGGTCTTCCCAGGTCAAGAATTTGATCTTCGGGAAGTCAGGTCTTACATCCCTTTCCTCGATCTCAGACTTCAGCACCAGCGCGAGCCGGGTCGTGCCTGGCGTGGTCACTTGGCTGTCCCAGCCATTGTGGAGCTGGCGAATGGTGTCGTCGCGAAAGCCGCAGCCGAGGTAGATCACGTGCCCACGATTGAGAATGTTGGCGTACACGCGCTTGAGGTCGTCACCGGTGCTTCCAGGGACCATAGGGAGGCCAAGGCCCTTAGGGCACCACTTTGCCCAAGCGCCCGAAGGTCGGAACAGCATCGTGGCAATGTCGTTGATGTCACCGTGGAGGTGTAGCACGAAGCGCCGGTTGCTCAGGACATAGCGCAACAGATCGGCCGTGTAGCGGTACGAGCGCAGGGCGACACCGTATTTGAAAAGCGAGAAGGCATGCTCCAGCAAGAGATCGTAGTTCGAAGTGAGGATGCCGTGACAGCCGCTCTCCCACAAGAGGGACTGGACGGCGAGGTCCTCCGCGGTCGGCTCCTCTCCGGGTCGGAGGCGCGGCTTAGCTTCCGGGCGGGCATCGACTTTTTTATAGCCGGGTACCAGGCGGACGAGAGGGGACCGGTACCGCAGGAGCATGTTGAGCAGAGCGGCGCGGCCCAATGCTCGCCCCTCGGTGATCAGCATTTCTGACTTGCGGGAGAGGAGCTTGACGCGACTCCCCTGGCTCGCTCTCTGGGTCACAAAACTGTCGAGGTAACGCTCATTCTGCTCAGCGATATCGCCCGGAGGAGTCCCAGGTCTCCTCTTATCTTCGTAAGACTTGCGATATTGCCAAACCAAACTGGCCATCTCGCTCCAGCCAACGAGCCCGGAAGCCATCGACAGGCCAGCGCCGACGTAGTAATAGAGCGGGCCGTTGGCGATCGCAGAGAGGTCGTACTTTCTCCATGAGGAGCTGGAATTGGCAGCCGCACCTAGCATGTTCTTGTTCTCGTTCTCAGGTTTACGAGTCACTTAATTTTCCGGCTACGGTTCGGGCTTCCGGGGAACACGAAGCACCTTCCCCGAGAGGGTGAGTTCCACGGGTGCAACTTCGGTCCCTTCGAGCCGAACCTGCGAGAGGCAGGCCTCGTCGCGATGCTGGTCGAAGAACTCCTCGACCCGGCGTACGTCAAGGCTGCCAGCTTCGGGCTGAACCCTGACATGCGCCACCACCTGATCCTTGTCAGCTTGCAGCCAGTCGACGAGGCACCGGCGCACACCGGGGCACTCGTTGACCACTGCCTCGATGGCGTCGGGGGGAGGAACACTCCGGTCGCTTGTCCAAGGGGTGGACTTGCGCCCGCGGTAGTGAAGGACACCGTTCGCGATCTCTGCCACCAGATCACCGGAGGCGTAGAGCGAGAGAGCTTCGAGAGTTCCACTGGCACCTGGACCCTGGCTTGGCTGCCAGATTCCTGCTGCGAGCGCCCCGCCGGCAATAAGCAGCTCATTTGTTTCAGGATTGGGCTTACTCCCCCCTTTCTTATAGGTATCGGTGAGGCGGCCCAGTGGAACCAAGCTCGGCCCACTGGAACCAGGCCGAGTATCGTCCGCGGTGGCTTGGTGAAGAGTGATCGGAAAAGAGGCCTCCGTCATCCCGAGGGTGACCAGAAACTCGACTTTGGGGAACAACACGCTAGCCCGGCGCAGTGTATAGACTGGAAGAGGGCCTCCCGCGACCAGAACCCGTTTCAGGCTATGAGCCCATCCGGCTCCGTGGATCTGGGAGAAACGCACCAGCTCAGCAACGAGTCCGGGCGTGAGGAAGGTCAGCACACTCTTCTCCTGAGCGACGGAAAGGGCATACTTGCGAACGTCCCAAGACTCGAGCAGCACGGTCTTGCGACCTTCGCAGAGCGCTGGAGCGATGAGTGACCCGGAGGCCCAAGTCATCGGGAGGGCGTGAACAACCGCTTCCTCGGTGCCCTTGCTAACAATCAGCTCCCGAATCATCTGGAGGATAGCGAACGAGGTCCCGTTGCTGTACGCAACCGCTTTCGACTCGCCGGTGGAACCGGAGGAGTAGCGAAGGCGCTGGATCTGGATCTTTTCTCGATCTCCCTCGCGCCCAACTTCGAAGTTATGTGGCTCCCTGCCTGGCGGTTTCTCTCGCCACAGGGCTCTGAAGCGGCTGCGGTCGAGGCCGGGCGGAGGCGCAATCTCTTGCCCAACCTCGCGGGGAAACGAGCTATCGCCATAGGCAGCGTTGCGATCAAGCACCAAGAGGCGCGGCTTGAAGTTCGAGAGGATGCCTTCCACGTTGGTCGCTGTACGCTCGCGGGCCGGGATGCCGATCCAGATGCAGCCTAGTCGGTAGGCGGCCCACTCGAGAAGCACCACCTCTACAGCATTCCGGCTAAGGGCGGCAACCCGATCCCCAGGCTTGCATCGCCTCTTGAGCCACTGCGCCAGCAAGTCAACCGCAAAGCTTGCTTCGTCCACAGTCCAGCTCTGGTCGCTCTGGAGGAACACGACCCGGTCCCCTGCGCCCTTCAGACCCTGATCGATCGCATGGATGAACTCGTCCATGGGGCTACCTCTCTCCCCCTGCTGTTTGGCCTACCTGCGGCACCAACCCGAGACGCTCCAAAACCGCTGCCGCGATCGCCAGATCCATCACCCCCACGCCGACCGACTTGAACGCCGTTCGGCCCGCGTTCTTGGCCTCCTCCTGTAGCTCGGCGTCGCGGGCCAGTCGTGCCAGCGAGGGCAGCCTCGGCCAGTCGACTTCAGATCCTAGCCCGATCAACTCCCCGGCCTCGATGGCTGCCTGCGCCGGATCATCCGCCACCACGAAGCCGTGGGGCGGGAGAAAGGTACGCATCAGATCCGAATCGATCTCGCGCCGGTCGCGGTGGTTCGAACCGACGAGGTTGAGATGGCGCAGGAGGGGCATCTCCGCGCCGGTCGGGATTACCGGGTTCTTGCTGCGGGTCGCCGTGGTCACGATTTCGGCTTGGCTCACCGCCTCTTCCGCGGAAGCTTGGCGGATCTCGACCCCGGGCGACAGGTAATGCACCCAGTCCGGCAGCGGTTCCTGCGCTTGCCGTCGTACCAGCAGCACCCGTTTCAGCGAGGGGCGGATCAGCAGGAGCGCCCGCACCAGCTGCTCCGAGATCTTGCCCACGCCGAAATGAGCCAGGGTCTCTAAGTGCTGAGGTGCCAGGAGGTCGGTGGCGACCGCCGTCACGGCCGCGGTGCGGATCCGGCTCAGGTAGTCGGCCTCGATCAGGGCGATCGGGAGCCCGGTGGCGAGCGAGACGACGGTGACCCACATGGCCGGGGTTTCGAACCCGAGGCTCGAGTAGTCCTTGCCACCCGCGATGCCCAAGAGCGGCAGCGACCCGCGCAGGGTGTGCAGCCAAGCCTGATCGCGCTGGTGCGGGACCACGCGGACGCGCGGCTGGTTGATCAGCTGATCCTCGGGAGTCTCACGCAGGAGGGCACCGAGATCGGCGATGGCGTCGCTCAAGGGCAACGCTCTCTCGACCTCCGTCTCGCGAATGAGGGCGAAACGGCCACCCGCAAAGTCGATGGACTCGAAAGGATCGGTCAACGGCAGCTCCGATCTGAAGTGTGGTCCCGACCTTACCACCGACCGCCTCAATGCCTGAGCAAGCGCGACGGCTTGGGCTGCGACCGGCTGCCGGGAGCGCGCTTGCGAGGTGCTATCTTTCGCTCGAACTGCTCCTGATCCAGAACTCGTTGCAGCCCTCATCGCAGGGGAGAGAACTTGGAACGCCTCGTCGAAATCGTCCTTCAATCGGGAAAGTCGGCGATCGATCTAACCCTGTACGTCCTGCTGCCTGTCATGGTCGTGATGATGGCCGTGATGAGACTGCTCGAGGCAAAGGGGGTCCTGGCGTTCGTCGCCCGGCTGCTGGCTCCCGTGGTTCGACCCTTCGGCGTTCCCGGAGTGGGGGTCTTTGCGATTCTCCAGATGCTTCTGGTGAGCTACGCCGCGCCGGTCGCGACCCTGGCCGTGATGGAGAAGAGCGGCACCTCCCGGCGCGGGATCGCCGCGACCCTGGCGATGATCCTCACGCTGTCGCAGGCCAACGCCGTCTTTCCACTCCTGGCCGTCGGCCTCTCTCTTCCTTTGATTTGGCTCACCTCGTTGGTCGGTGGTTTCACCGCTGCTGCGGTGACCTACTACCTTCTCTTTCGTTCGGACGACAGCGCAGCCCCCGAGACCCCCGCCCCCGAGACTCCGGAGCGCCCGAGCGGCGTGCTCGCGCTGCTCGTCGAAGGCGGCCAGGAAGGAGTGCAGCTCTCCCTCCGCTCGATTCCCATCCTGGTCCTCGCCATCTGCCTGACCAAGACCCTGGAGGCCACGGGAGCGATCTCGCTACTGAGCCGCGGGCTGTCGCCGGCTCTAGCGAGCGCCGGCCTAACCGGCCTAGTCGTGCTACCGATCGCAACCAAGTATCTGGCGGGGGGTACGGCGATGCTTGGGGTGGCGATGGACCTGCTCAAGGAGGGCGGGATGAGCCCCCTCGAGCTGAACCGGATCGCCGGGTTCATGATCAACCCGCTCGATCTCGTCGGGGTTTCGGTGTTGATCTCGGCCGGGCCGCGGGTCGCATCGGTGGCACGCCCGGCCATCCTGGGCGCCGCCGTGGGCATTCTCTTACGCGGAATTCTCCACCTGGTCCTCGTCTGAACGCTCGTCACCACTGCGGCGCCTCTTGCCCCAAGGCTTGAAGCTGCTGCTCGGCTTCCCGGCTGCGCAGCCGGTACCCCTGCTCCTCCCCCAGTTTTTTCGCCAGCCGAAGGTAGGCGGCACCCAGAGGTGCCTGACCGGCCTTGACCGTCGCGGTGCCCAGCAGAAGCAGGCTCTGGGTCTTGCGCAACCCCAGCCCCAGTTCGTTGGCGATGCCCAAGGCGGCCATCGCCCTCCGGCGCGCCAGCGCCGTATCGCCGAGCGCCAAGGCGACTCGGGCCAGACTGGTCAGGACCTCGGCCTCCAGCCGACGAATTCCCAGGTGACGCGCTTCGCGCAGGGCGGCATGAAGCTCACCGTTGGCGGTTTCGAAAGAGCCCTGCTCGCGAAAGAGCCTGCCAAGCGCTGCGCGGGTGTAGGCGAGCAGGTCTTCCGCTCGAATGCTCGCCGCCAGCGCGTGGCTCGACTGGACAAAGAGTTCGGCTTGGTCGAAACGCCTAAGCACCATCGCCAGTTTGACCCGGTGATTCAAGAAAAAACTTTGGGCTCGAGGGTTACCTCCCGCCTCTCTCAGCTTCCGCAGCGTTTCTGCAAACATCGTGTCCGCTGCATCAAGGTGCCCGCGGTAATAGCTGATCAAGGCCTGGTAGCCAAGGATCCGCCCGCTATAGTCCAGGTCCTTTACCGTGTAGTTGGTCTGCTCCGCTTCCTTTAGATACTGGTCTGCCACCGTGAGCTGCCCCAGCTCCAGAAAGGTGTGCCCGAGATGGAGCTGCGACTGGAGGGTGTAACGCGGCACTTCGGCGGTGCCCTCGAGAATGCGGTTGATCTCGTAACCCTCTTTCCAGATGTCCAGGGTGTCCTGCATGTAGCCCTCGGCGCAGAGCGTGAGGCCGATGTCGTTGTAGACGAAGGCCAGCTCGTCGGCATAGAGCGGCGCGTCGGCATGCTCGATCTCGGGCAGCTCATGCGGCTCGCGAAAACTCCAGAGGTCCGGTGAGAGCCGTTTCGCGAGATCAACCAGGCGAAAGCCGTAACGGAGGTATTCGCCGTAGGTCGTCCAGCGGGAAACCGTGTTGCTCTCCATACGCGAGCGCATCATTCCGAACAGGCTTCGGCAGAGCTCTCTCGCCACGTCGACACGTCCCGCCTCGAGCGCCCTTTCCGCCTCGCCATGGAGACGCTCGAACAGCTGGCGCACCCGCTGGGCGGTCGCCTGGGAGCCTGGATGCACGGCTGCCCGGCTGGAGGTGAAACCGGCGAGGGTGAAGTTCGGCAGCACGTCCCGCCCGACTTCATCGGCCTGCTCGAAGAGGTGGCTGCGGACGGTCGGGTGAGCGGTGAAAGCCGGCGGTTCTCGCTCGGTCGGTCCCGAGGCGACCCTGAAGAGAAGCCCCCCCTTCTCGAGCCGCTCAATCATCTCGGCCGCCGAAGGCATCGTAGCGCCGGAGTCGGTGCTCTCCGCCGCGAGCGCCAGGCAGCGTTCCACCGTCTCCGCGCTGACCGGGCTCATGAAAACCGCCAGCCGTTCGAGCAGCGCCCGGGCCAGGGGGCCCGCCTCCTGGCCCGCTGCCGCTACCGCCTGGTCGATCATCGGGCCCAGGCGGCTGGAAGGGTGGCCCTTGGCGAGTTCGCGCCGGAGATCGAGGCACCGCTTCGGCGCCTCGGCGCGTGAGCCCTGCCGGATGAATCGCCCGGCGAGAAATAGGGCATAGGCATGCCCTTCGAGGAGCGAGCAGAGTGCCGAAACCTCGGCGCGGTCGAGCCAGCTGAACGGCTCGACGTCCTCGAGGTCACCGGTTCGCATCCGGGTAAGGAGATGCCTGCGGATAGCGGGATCTTCGAGCGCGAGGTCCTCGGGCCAGAGACGGCTGGTCAACACCAGCGTGCTGTGGCTGGTCGACTCGGCGAAGTACCCCAGTAGCCGTTTGGTGACGGGGTCGGTGCTTTGCCCCATTTCAGGTTCTTCGGTCGGTCGCAGCAGCCGTTCGAAACCGTCGAGGACGATCAAGTACCGGCTCTTCGTTAGGACCTCGCGGAGCCGGGTGAGACGGGAGACGGTGCAGTCGCCATGCGGGTCGATATACCCCAGCATTCGGTCGAGGCCGGTGAGCGAGTCGTCGGCGTAGTAGGAGCTCCAAAAGAAGAACCCTGCGAAGGCGCTCGTCTCGCGTTGCAGCTCTTCCAGCAGGCGCATCGCATGCCAGGATTTCCCGGTGCCTCCAGCACCGACCAAACCGATCACCCGGGCGCCGGCCAGGGCTTCCTCTTTGAGCACCTGAATCATCTGCTCGACCCGCGCGCGGCCGAGGGTCTCATGCCCCCGCGGGTCCACGCTGTAGTGCCGGTAGGGCTCGGGCGGGCGGGCGCGAACGGTGACGGTACGGAACATCGGCTTTTCGAACCAGCCGTCTCGCCAGGTGAGGCGCTCTTCTTCCAGCTGCGTAAGCGCGGTACAGAGCGCCCGGCCCCAGCTCTCAGCCCCTCTACCGCCGGGGGCCGGGAAGGGGATTACGTTCAGACCGTAGCGCTCGAAGAGCTGTTCGTGGCGGTTCCAGTCCTCGCCGTCCGCGGCTTCGGGGAGCAGCGCGAACAGAGGGCGGAAGGGCGCCCGCTCCGGCGTGGTCGCGGCGATCCGCCGCAGCGGCCGCAGCAGGTCCTCGTCGCCCAGGCCGAAGCCCACGAAGAGGATCGGGTTCGAGTTGAACAGCAGGTCGAAGGTCTGCAAGAAAGCCGGCGCCGCTTCTTCCTCGCCCTCCTCGGTCAAATACCACCGTTGGTAGTCCGCCTCCGTCGCGATCACCGACTCGGGGTGGTCGTAGCGGCCGTGGCAGTGGAAGACCATGTTCTTAGCGTCGCTCACGCCGGCCAGTGCGAACAGGGCCAGCTGTTCGAGGTTGTCCGATTCCTGGGTAAACGAGAGCGGGGGTCGAGCACGACGGGCGAGGTCGACCGCGGTCTCGATCCGGAAGTCTTCCCAGACGATGCCCCGCTCGTCTTTTAGGGCGCGCTCGATCTCGCAGTCGTAGTTGGTGGTGACAAACCGATCTATCGGCATCCGGACCAGCGCCCGGTGGGGGTTGTGCTTGAAGCCGACAGGCGATGTCATGGGTCGGAAGCGATCCACGAGATAGCGAAGGTAGAGGTCGCCCGCACCCGGGTTCTGCGTGAGAACCCGCTTCGCCAGGCCGATCGCAAACATCAGTTCCGGCGAATCGATTCGTTGCGGCGCACTCAACCTGCCCTGGAAGGCGAGCAGGCGCCGACGCGGGTCGACCCGATCGTCGGTGGAACTTCCCTCCGCGAGCGTGGCGAGGGCCTTCTCCACCAGCTCCTGAGCCAGACCGTTCCAGGTGGGGTAGCCGAGCGGCGTCGAGCAGCCGCTGCCCACCACGGCAACGGTCGTTTCCTGGGTGAGCGCGTGCGCGAGCATCTCTCGGCTGCGCCGCAGCCGCTCGGCGCGCGAGGCGTCGAGCGGCATAGGCAAGCGGTGAGCGCCGAGGGCGACTGTGCGGGCCACGCGCTTGCCCCGGTTCAACGGCTCCCGAGCTCGGGGGTCTGGAATCGGAGGGCAATACACTGAAGGTCGTGGGGACCGCCAGAGGGCTCGGCGGTGCCGCCGTGGGGCTCGGTGGGGAGGAGTGCCTTGCAACCCAACTGCGCAAGCACGAGTCGCTTCTTGTCGATCTCGGCAACGATCGCCTTGTAGGCGTCAAACCCCACTTTGTCGGGCGCCAAGGCCTTGACCGAAACCGGCCACCAGATCGGCCTAGGGTAACTGCGATCGGCTTTGAGAAGCACCTCGCATTTCCCGGGATCGCCGCCCTCGAAGCGTGCTTCACTGACCTCCAACCAAATCCCCCGCTGGCTATCGTCTGACATGGGTTCATTCCTCCCCATGCAGGACTCTATCTCATAGTCAACGGCTATTGGAAAGCCGCACGCCGCGGGCAGGGTGACTATCGGTCAGGGCGTCCCGCCGCCCGGCGCACCCTCTCCCACCTCCTCCAAAATGCGCACCATCTTGACCTTCGGGTTCTTCTCGATCAGCAGATCTTCGACCCAACGCCCCTCGCAGAGGGCGGCGATGTGGCCGGCGCGATCTTCGACGCGGAGCACGCCGCGCAGCGGCCAGATCAGCTCGACGGTCTGGCGCGGTGGCGCGATCACCCAGAGCGCCGAGTTGTAGGGGAGGCGATCGACCCGGGTCGGAACCCGGTACTCCTGCTCCAGGCGCGATTGGACGAGATCGAACTGGAGTTCGCCCACCGCGGCGAGGATTGGCTCGCGCCGCACCGCGGTGCTCTCGTGGAGGACCTGGATCGCCCCCTCCTCTTCGAGCTGGCGCAGCCCTTTTTGGAACGCTTTGTTCTTGTCGGTCGTCTCCGGGCGGATGCGGGCGAAGAACTCGGGAGCGAAGCGGGGCAGCGGCGGGAAGGTCAGCCCCAGCCCGTCGCTCACCGTGTCGCCGATCACGAACAGCCCCGGATTCACGAGTCCCACGACGTCGCCGGCAAACGCCTCTTCGGTCGTCTCCCGCTCCTGGGCAAAGACCCGGTGCGCGCGCGGCAGGCGGAGGCGACGGCCGAGCCGTTGATGATCGACCGCCATCCCCTTCTCGAAACGACCGGAGACCACGCGCAGAAACGCCATGCTGTCGCGATGCTGCGGGTCCATGTTCGCCTGGATCTTGAAGACGAAACCGGAGAACGCGGCGTTGCTCGGATCGATGATCCCTCGATCGCTCGCGCGCGGCGTCGGTGGCGGCGCCAGCTCGACCAGCGCCTGCAAGAACGGCTCGACCCCGAAGTTGTTGAGCGCGCTGCCGAAATAGACCGGGGTCTGCAACCCCGCCCGGTAGCGGCCGAGGTCGAACCGCGGCGCCGCTCCGCGCAGGAGTTCCGCGTCGTCGCGCAGCTCGCGGGCGGGCCGTTCGCCGAGCAGCCGATCGAGTTCCGGATCGGCGAGCGCCGCCACCTGTACCGGCGCCGCCCGCTCGCCGCGGATCACCCGTTCAAAGCGAAGAATCCGGCCCTGTTCGAGTTCGTACACCCCCTGGAACTCGCGCCCCGCGCCGATCGGCCAGTTGCGCGGCACGGCCGCCATCCCCAAGACCTCTTCGATCTCGTCCAGCAGCTCCAACGGCTCGCGCCCGGGGAGATCCATCTTGTTGACGAAGGTGAGCACCGGCAAGCCACGGCGCCGGCAGACTTCGAACAGCTTGAGCGTCTGGCGCTCGACCCCCTTGGCCGCATCGAGCACCATGACCGCGCTGTCGACCGCGGTGAGGACCCGAAACGTGTCCTCGCTGAAGTCCTGGTGGCCCGGCGTGTCGAGCAGGTTCACGCAGCGCCCCGCGTGCTCGAACTGGAGCACCGTCGAGGTCACCGAGATCCCCCGCTTCTGCTCCATCGCCAACCAGTCCGAGCGCGCATGCCGCTGCTGCGCCTTCTGCTGCACCGCACCGGCCAACTCGATCGCCCCCGAGTAGAGCAGGAGCTTCTCGGTCAACGTGGTCTTGCCCGCGTCGGGGTGAGAGATGATCGCGAAGGTGCGACGGCGGCTCACCTCGGCCGCCACCCCAGCGCTCTCCAAGAGGCCCTGCGCTTCCTCCGCCAAAATCGTCATCGCGCCATTATAGCCGCCGGGGCGAGCGGTGCCGGCGATTCGGCCTCGGCTGCACCCCCGCGCTCGCGCCTTCCGAACCTCTTCAGGACCTATGGGCGAAAGCAGGTCAGTTCAAAACCCCTGAAATCGAAAACGTGAACGCCCCGGCCGGATCGTCGCTCTCGATGCGAACCGTTCCGAGGTAGCTCCCCGGCGTGCCGTGCTGGAGGCGAATCCGGAAGGTGGCGGTGCCTCCGATTGGAATCACTGAGGCCGGCACCTCGATCTCCGAAAACCCCGCGCCGGTGACCAGCGTCGCCGGATTCGAGAGGTTGAGCGGCGCGGTCCCCGAGTTGGTGATCGTGAACAGGCGAGAGACCGCCACTCCCGAAGCGGTCGCGGGATACGGGTAGGAGCCGCCGTTCGCGACCACCACTCCTCCGGGTGCGCTGACGCCGATCCGCGGGGCGGCGACTGCCACCACCGAACCGGTAAGCGTGAACGTGAACGGGCCGGCGGGATCGTTGGAGGCCAAGCTCACCCATCCCGTGTACGACCCGGGAACCGAGTGGAGAAGACGCAACCGAAACGTTCCGCTCCCCCCGGCCGGAATCGTTCCCGGCGGATTCTCGATCTGCGCGAATCCGGCACCCGCCACGAGCATCGTTGGGTTGCTTAAGGTGAGCGGAACCAGGCCCTCGTTGGTGATCGTGAACAGCCGGGACATAGCGACTCCCGGCGCCGTGCCGGGAAAGGCGAACGTCCCACCGGAGGGGACCGTCACCGGACCGGCGGCGACGATTCGGACCCGCGGCACCAGGTTGCGCACCGTGACCGAAACTTCCGCCGAGGTCGCGAGGTTTCCGCACGCATCGAACGCCCGGGCGGCCAGGCGATGGAGCCCATCGGCCGCAGCGCTCGACCCCCAGGCGAAAGCATACGGCGCCGTGGCATCTGACGCGGCGAGTGCGCCATCGAGCAGGAAATCCACTCGTGAGACGCCGACGTTGTCGCTCGCCGTCGCGGCCACCGAAACCGAGCCGCCAACCGTTGCACCGGCGAGCGGCGCCGAGATCCGCACCGAGGGCGGGGTGGTCTCGCACGTGGGGTTGTTGACCCAGAACGCCTGCTTGGCGGCGGTCGGCCACCCGAGGCCGTCGAACGCCAGCAACGTCAGCTCGTGGCGGCCATTCGCGAGCCCACGGGTATCGAGTTTGCCGGCGAAACCGCCGAAGCGATTGCACGCGCCGTGAGGGATGCCCAAGGGGGCCGTGCAGGCCTCTGGAGCCGAAAGGCCCTTGGCCAACTGAACAGGAACCCACGGCGCGCCGTCGAGAGCGAAGGCGAGGGCGACCGGTCCGCCCAGATCGACCGCCCAGCCGGAGAGGTCGATCACCCCGGCAACCGACGCTTCGTCGACCGGCAACGTCCACGAGACCCGCGGCGCCAAGCCGCTCGGCCGGTTCCAGATCCACTCGCCATTGTCATCGATCACGGTCGGGAAGCTGCAATACCAATGGCATTCGGTGAAGCTGCCCTCAGCGGTAGTGACCGTCGTGCACGCGTAGTCGCAGTTCGATCCACCCCCCCAGCCCCATTGTGGCGACGCCTCCCCATAGCAGGCCACCGGGTTCTCCAAGCAGAAGTCGAACGATCGCCCCTCGAAGGTGGGCCGATCGAAACGCGCGCGTTCGCATGGATGCGTTTCGGTCGATTCCGGGCTGTCGCCATTGCACCGCGATTCAGGGTCGTTGGCGCGGTCGACGAATCGGCAGTATTCAGGCAGAACTGAAAGGTTCGCGTCCGGTATTTTCACGACGCTCTTCATCAAGCCGGGCTGAGCGCAGAACTGATCTCTGTCGTGCCCCAGCCCGAGCGCATGACCGATTTCATGAGCGATCGCGGTCGCGCCCCAGTCGGAATTCCAAAGGATATCCCCGCCGGACCGATCGGCTACACAGGGCAATCCGTACGTGCCATCCGAAGGGCACTTGCCGTATAGGGTGATGGTGTTCGCTTCCGCCGACCAAACGGCGGGAGATACCGATTGATTAGGTGCTCTACCTTCAACCTCTGGCGCCACTCCGGCCAGCAGCCGGATTTCGATCGTCGAGTACCAGGTTCGCGAGCCGCGAACATCACCGCCCGCCGGCCTCGGCGACGCCCAATTCACAGAAAGGCTCGGCATCGCGGCGCTGGTACTGCACGCACCGGTCCACTTTCCTACTGCCTGCCCGAGGTTCGCACTCGTAACTGTCTTGGAAGCTCGCGCGCTTTCGTCCCCATAGAGAGTGATTGAACTCGGGATCGCAGGATCCATCATATGTGCGGTATTCAATGCGAGAGTAGGAGATTCTCCGTCAGGGCGCCCGCCCTGAACGCACGTCTGACTGTAACCGTAAGTACCACAGAAGCTAAGACCTAGAAAGACCAGGGTTCCGACTACCCTGTCAGCGTTGCTCACCGAATGCCACCTTCGAGAACATCGAGCGCCACCGGTTCGACCTGCCGGAGGCCGGCATACGGTTGGGGAAACACCAAGGTCCCAACAACCGGGTACAGGCCGCCGACAATCCAACGGCCGTTGGTGTCATCGACCCAGCCGCTGGCGAGCACCTTTTGCCCCACCTCGAAGACGGCAAAGCCATCGTGTGGGCTCGTGCAAAGGGTAGACCCCTGGTATTGCAGAGAGCCTCCCATTTCGAGCGCCCAGAAGTAGCGGTTCTTGGCGGTCGCTCCGTTCAAATCCTTGAGCACCTGATCGACACGGAATTCTAGCCGCGAAACGACCTCACGCTTGACACAGTCCCAACCAGGTTCGATCCCAACGACTTCACCCCGAACGACCAGCGGGGCCTTCGCAACCACCCCCGCGAGATCCGTCGCATCCGGCGCAGTTCCCGCGCCGGGCGGGCTATAGGCCTTGCCGCAGGGCCCGATCGAAGGGTGCCTCACAATGAGATTTAGTGGTGAACGGATTCTTTCCACGTGATAGAGAAACGTTTTGCGGCAACTTTCAGCAACCGGAAGCCTGTCGAGAGGACAGCTTGAGAGAAGGGAAGCGCCAATGAAGTTGGCGATACCGGTTTCGCGGGTGCTCCACAGGATGCCTTCCTCGGTTCTTTCCGGAGTACACGCCGCGGAAAAGGAGTTGGCGGGAAGGGGATGCATCGGTGGGCTCGGCACCTTCTTGTCACCATTCGAAGGCATCGTGCCTCCGAGGAAGACTGAGACCACAAGCAGTACCAAGAATTTCATTTGCACCTCAGCGCCTTGCATCTCCGCTGATCATAACTCACTTGTGCTTCGCAATCGGAGAGGCCTACAACCTTCCAGGCATCGCAGTTGGCGCCAGCAGCGAGTAGGGCTGAGAGCGCACCTCTTCTCCATCGACAGGAAACACCAACTGGCCGGTGATCAGCCGCGGTTCGGTCAGGGCCGGTGTCCCCAAGAGAAGCAGCTCTTCGCCGACCTGGTAGCGATGAAAGCCTGGCGCTGGCCGGGTGCAGATTCGAGCGCCTCGCAGTGTCATGTCGCCACCGACTTCGAGAAACGAGAGCGTTCCCCCGGCCCTACCCGCGCCTGTCGTATCGCGGAGAAACTCCAGGGGCACTACGTCCACGCGCCTCACCACCCGCTTGCTGGATAGGTCCCACCCGACCGTCGTCGCGACAACTTCCCCAAGCACCCCCAGAGGAAACCGATTCAGCAGACCCGGGAGGCTCGTTCGATCCGGATCGGAACCCGCAGGCGGAGGAGAAGGCTCGTACGTGCATTCGGGCGGACGACCCGAAAAGGTAACGTCGCGCCGCTGAGGCACATCCTCCACCCAGACGCGCAGGTTCTCGCGCCCTTCCGCACCGAGCGGAAGGCGCTGCCAGTCTTCCCTTTCGAGCAACTTTGCCGGCACGAAACGCGCCACCGAACGGTCCGCTTTTTCCCACAGCGTACCTACCGCACGCCGCGCCGGATCGGGATGGAACACGCGATCCAGGACCTCCGCAAGCTGCCTGGGGCGGTCCTCGGCCAACAAGCTGCCAGGAGGAGCTTCCAAAAGGCCGTTACGAACAGGAAGCAGGAACCCGTCGATTCGCCCGGAGTCCAAGGGGAAGTTCTTGCCGGCAATCAGAAAATGATCGTCGATCTCGAGCTGGAAGTCTTTGAGGGGAGATGGAGTCCGTACAACTCGACCGCCTTCAGAAATCTCACCTCCCCGAATCAGAGAGAAGGCGTTATGCGGCCATTTCCCGGCGGCAGGAGCTCGCACCCTGTCCAGGACGACCCATTCCAGCCGGGTCACAACTTCACCGTCCGCGACATTCCACCCGACCTGCTTTTTCCAAAGGCGAACGAGAAGGACGCTCTGGTTCTTCTGAATGACTTGCTCGAAGGTAACGGCGGCCTCAAATAGCTGGGCTGCCGGAAGCTTGATGCTCCGACCCATCCGCAGCGCCGACCGAAGCCTTCGCAGATCTGCGGGGTTCGTCAGAAGTGCCGAAAGCGGGCAAACCTCGAACGCTTCCTGCGGGATGAACAGCGGCCGACCGTGCGAGGGATCGTCCCAGGTCAGGGCGCTGCGGACAAAGGCGCGGTCACATCTTTGCGGCGATTCAGAGGCCGCTGGCACGGCAGCGGAAGCTGCCGGGGGAGCGGGCTGCTCCGGTACGCAGGGCGGTTTCTTGGAATCGGTAGGAACCTGCGTTTCGCCTGCGCCGCAGGGTGTTCGAGCCGGATAGCAGTCGCCGAGGACCGGGCGCCGTAAACTGAGCCTCAGCGGAGATCGGATCCGCTCTACTTCGTAGAGCAGTTCCTTACGGCAGCCTTCCGAGATCGGCAGGCGGTCGAGCGGACAGTCGACCAGGAGCGAGGCATGGACAAAATTCGCAGCCCCGGACTCTCGATTCAGCAAAAGGATCCCCCGTTGGATTCCTTCGGGGGAACAAGCGGACGGCGCACGCTCGGCCCCTACCGCCGGGGCCGCGACGATCGAGAGCAAAGAAACCAGGCAGTAGGGCCGAAATCTCATGTCCACCCCCACGTCTCGTACCACCGCGGATGGTAACCCACCTTCGCTTCAGAATGAACCGCACCTCCAAAAAGCCTACCGTGCCTCGCCACGCGCCCCAATGGGCTCACCGCCAGAGGTTGGCGGGAGGCCTCCAGGGAATCGGGCCTATGACTCCAGGACATCAAAGAGACTGCGTGCCCCTTTGGCCTGCGGTTTCGGCTTCTTCCCGGCCGGGGTTTCGAGCGCGCCTGCGGCTCGAAGTTCCTCTTCGCCGACCAACGACCCGGCGCAGATCTTTTCGAGCAGCGCGGCTTGCGCCGGTTCCAAGGCTACCAGCCAACCGAGAACGTTCAACACGTTGATCAGCTCGGTGGTGTATTCGGCGAGCCAATGGTCGGGTTGGATTTCGCCGAGCGGCGAGGGCGGGCGGCGGTCGCCGATGATTGGGCGTTCACGGTCGCGCTTTCGGTAGCTGAACCATTGGAGCAGCACCCGCTTGCCGGAGACTTCGTAGTGCCAGACGGCCGGTTCGACGTTCTCGACGTAGCCGCCGCCGACGAGTAGGCGCCGGGTGGTTGCGTCATAGCCGATCGTATTCGGCATCGCCTCAGGTTCCTGCGGGATCGCGCCCTCCCCGGGAATGCGCGGCCGTTTCGCGTCGGGCAGCCGGGGCGGCTCTCCGGGGCGTCCGTTCTCGGGATCGGCCAAGCGCTCGCCGAAGGTGTGCAGCCAGATCACAGTGCGCCCGAGCGCGGCGGCTTCGGTGAACAGGGCGGCATCGGCGGTGATCGGCAGGCGCAGGCCAGGGGTTCTGAGGTCGTCTTCGAAGCGCGCTGTGAACGCCGGGTGCGCGGCGATCGCGGCGATATAGGCGATGAAGTCCTCGGCGCTCACGGCCCGGCCCAAGCGCTCCGCGAGGACCGGTCGAAGGTTCGGCGGAAGGTTGGCGCTGCTCGCGTTGGCATCGCGCCAGAGTGGAAAGACGCGGCCACCGAACGAGCCTCTGTAATGGTCGAGGTCGGGAACTAGGCCGGTGAACGTGAGCGCAGGGCCTGAGGAGGGCGATGTGCGAGACAGAGCAGTGAGAAAAACCTGCAGATCCGAGCGAAGACTCCAAATCTCAGGGTTCGGTCGATTGATCAACCGATTGTCGGGGATGATCCACTGCCGGTCGAATGACCGGTAGCCGTAGCGGATTGGCGATAGGCACGGGCCGCTTTCGTCAGCAACTGCCTTCAGTCGCGGCTCGTAGCCGGGAAGGCCTTGCTTCACCACGCGCTGGCTGTGTCTGTCTCCGAGCTTCTCGCCTGAAAGGTGCGGCTGGAAGAGTGAGTCCATCTGCTCTTTCGGGGTGGCAACTAGCTTCTTCCATCGCCTTTCGAGGGACTCCGCATCTGCCGCGATGATCCACGTTCGGCCAGGCATCATTCCCGAACCGTTGTAGACGAAGAGGTCTTCGAGCCTCGGGTACGTCGCCCAGGCCCCCGTCGAAGCCGGCAGGAACGGTGCGCGCCAGTCGGCCGGGCAGTCGATCCATGCGCTCGCATCGAGCCGCAGCTCGTCGAGGGCCTTGAATTTTTCCCCACGAGTGCCGGCCGGCAGTGCCTGGAAGCGCACCTTCGCCGGAACGGTCGGGGCGCTCCGGGCGGAGCGCGAGGCGAGCACGATGCAGACGGGCTGCTGGACGCCCTGGAAGATCCTTGTGGCCACTTCCGGCTGGTGACCCTCGGGCGAGCAGTCGATCACCCAAATGTCATCGCAGGTGCGCCGCAGATAGTCGCGCATCTTTTGAAAGCCCGGCCCGCCGAGAAAGCCGGCGACCGTGATGTAGCAGACGATCCCCGCGCGGTTCGTGGGGTGGTGATCGAACACCTTCCAGGTCGCCCAGCGCCAAAAGTAGATGTAGAGATTCCGCAGGTGTTTGCTGTGCGCCCCCGCACCCCACTCGCGCGGCGGCATCCACTCGGTGAGCGGCGCGGACTTCTCGGCCGCGGCGCTTTCGCCTTCGATCCATCCGCCGCGCCCCTTGGCTTTCTCTTTGTAAGGGGGATTGCCGAGCACGACGGTGATCGGCTCGTCGCGCTTGATCTTGTTCGCCGCCTTCCGCGACTGCGCGATCGGCGCAAGAATGCCGGGGATCCAGCCTTCGTCGTCCTCAGGATTGCCGAGCGTATTCGTAAGGAACATCCGAAGCGGTTCTGACGGCATCGCCCCGGTCAGGTCGACGATCTCGGCGAGGATGCGAAGCTGGGCCACGGCGAACGGCCCGAGCTGCATCTCGAAGGCGATCAGCCGCTTTACCGCCGCGTCGATCGCCCCCCGGATCGAGCCTGCCCCTTCGTCCGCCTCGACGGTCGCGGCGATCTTGCGCAGCACGCCGAGTAGGAAGGTCCCCGTGCCCGTGGCCGGATCGACCAGCGTGACGGCGGGTGAGGCGAGGCCCGCGTGGAGCCTGAAACGGTTGGTCCGCAAAACGTCATCGACCAGGCGGACCATGGCGCTCACGACTTCCGGCGGGGTGTAGTAGGAGCCGGTGAGCTTACGGAGGTCGTTGTCGTAGATTTCGAGGAATTCCTCGTAGAAGTAGAGCCAGGCGTCGGGCCGGCCCTTGCTGACCGTGGACCAATTCACGGCATCGAGGACGCGGACCAGCGTCTTGAGCGAGGTTTGGAGCGTGTCCCGATTCTCGGCGTCGTCCGTCACCAAACGGAGGGCGGCGCCAATGAGCGAGCTCGATTTCGTCAGCTCGGCGGCGACTTGGTGAAGACCGGTGGCCAGTGAAATTTCCTTCGCCCGCGCCATCAATAGGCCAAACGTGACGGCCTGTGCGTAGCCGTCGGCGAACCGCTCGTCCGTGGCGTCGGGGAAGAGCAGCCTGCGCCAGTCGGTCGCGAGCACGGTGAGCGCCTCATTGCCCAGGGCGAGCTGCTCGGTCACCTCGTCGCGCAAGAAACGACAGAGCCGCGCGCTGATGTGCGCCAGGTCTCTCGCGTTGCGCGGCGCAATGGGCTGCCAATGGAGAAAGTTGTCGAACAACACGAGCAACCCGGGCGGGGCCTGGAGCTTGGCTCCGGAGGATTCGATGTCGCCCAGGAGCGGGATGACGGCATCGACCAACTCGCCGCTTTGCCAGAGGCTGAACGCGTTGCCATCGGTGTAGAGCACGTTCGGCAGCGAGCGCAACTTCTCCCACTGCGCCTTGTCGTGCGGATCGCGGAACCGCCGCGGATCGGCCCCCTTGCCGGGTGCCTTCAGCTCCACAAAACCCACCAGTGCGCCGTGGACTGTCACGGCATAGTCCGGTCGAGTCTTCAGATCCCGAAGGACCGACTCACCCACCGCAGTGATCTTCCCGGCCGGAATGCCGACCCGCTCCGCGATCTCCTTGAGCAAACCCTCGAAGGGGGCACGAAGCTGATCCTCCGGCTCGCCGCTGGCACCGACGTTCGCGAGCTTCTGCTTCGCCGCCGCACCGAAAGCGGAAATCGCCGACTCGAAGGAGCGTTTCATGTCGGGCGGAGTATCCCACAGGTGCAGCAAGGCCTGGTTGTCGGCGACCGGCAAAGCCTGGTCGGGGAAGCGGAAAGCCCGCCCCCCCGCAGCTGAACTCAGCCTTGGGGCAGGTGCGAGATGGCGGCGTTGACAAGACTTCGGATTGCTTCCACAAGGCGCAGAACCTCCACTGGACAGGGCGCACCCGGATCTGGAGGAGCGCCGTCAAGCATCGATCGCCACCGTGGCCCGAAGTCGTCCGCGGGCCGCAACCGACGACCCACCCGACGGTTGCTTCGCCCCCACTCAACCCTCGAGCAGCGACTCGCCGAACATCTTTTCCCGCAACGCCGTGAACAGGAGGATCGCAAGCATGGCGATTGCGGCGAGCGAGACGTAGAACGCCAGATCGTCGCCGGTGAGGCCAGACGGATCGAAGGCGGCCACCTCGGCGTTCGGCTTCATCGTCGCCGCCGCCATACCCGTGTAGTGCATGCCGCAGACGGCGGCTCCCATGACCAGCGCGCTGCCGACCTGCTGCCACCCACCCTCTAGATTGAACGCGAGCCAGAGCGCCGCGGTGGCGGCGACCAGCGCGATCACGATCGACAGCGCCACCAGGCCGGTGTCGTAGATCATCTCGGCCGGCATGCGCATCGCGGCCATGCCGAGGTAATGCATGCCCGCCACCCCGAGCCCCATGAAGATACCGCTCGCGATCAGGCGACCGAGGCTCGCGCTGCCGCGACCGACGATCCAGAGTCCGATGCCGGTGACCACGATCGCGAGGAGCATCGAAGCGAGGGTCAGCCCCAAGTCGTAACGAACCGGCATATCCATCTTGAACGCCACCATGCCGATGAAGTGCATAGCCCAGATCGCGCCGCCCCCCATGGCGAAGGACGCACCGACCAGCCAGCCGACCGCGGAGCCCCCCTCCGCAGTTTTCATGCGCAGCGCGAGGCGCAACGAGGTGTAGGCACCGAACACCGAAACCAGATACGAAAGCCCGACCAGAAGCGGATCAAAACCAGACTGCATACCTTGCATGAGATGTACTCCCTTGAGCTTACGCCCCCGAAAGCGGGAGCGAGGTCGAACCGGCCACCGCGAGGGGTGGCTCCGTAGAGGCCTTAAGGAGGCTGCGCAGCTCTTCCACGATCCGCTTCGGATCGGGAACCGCCGCCACCTCGAGCAGGCGCGAGCGCCCCGAAAGGATGGACAGGGTGTCCGGCGAGCTCCCCTCCGCGGTGAGCGCGAGGATCGGCAACTCGGCATGGGCTGGGTCGGCGCGCAGGCGCAGCACGGTCTGATAGCCGTCCATGTCGGGCAGATCGAGTCCGATGACCAACGCGCAAGGGTGAACCCAGGCGAGAATCTCCACCGCCTCGCGGCCGTCGCGCGCAATGAGAGGGCGCAAACCCGCTTCTTGAATCGCACCGGCCAGCGCGCGCTGTCGGTCGGGCCGGTGATCGACCAGCAGCACCGGGGCCGGCTTGGCGGCCGTGGTCGGCGGGGCATGGCGGGCGACCACTTCGAGCAGAATCTCCCGCACCAGCGGCTTGACCAAAAAGTCTACGGCACCGAGAGCGAAGCCGCGGCGGCGCTCGTCCAGATCGGAGACCACGACGACAGCCGGAGCCGGTTCGACCGCATCCTTTCCCAGCTCTTCGAGCAGACGCCACCCCGCCAACTGCCCCGAGAGCACTTCGAGCAGTACCAGATCGGGCGCCAGGGCACGAATCTTTGCCGCGGCCGACGGCTCCCAGGCCATCGCGACCACCTCATATCCCTCCGCGGCCAGCTGGCTCTGCAGCAGCTCGCGCCAGGCTGCGTCGTCCTCGACCACCAGGATCATCGGCCGGGTCCGCTCCTCGGTTCGCAGGGCCGCAGCGGGCGCGGGCCGGACCTCTGCCACCTTCGAGGTTGGGAGCAGAAACGAGAACGTGCTCCCACGCCCCGGCGCGCTCTCCACCCAGATCCGTCCGCCGTGCTGCTCGACCAGGCGGCGAACGATCGCGAGGCCGAGGCCGGTTCCTTCGCGCCGGCCGGAGGTCGGCACCTGACGGAACGGCTGGAAGATCGCCTCTTGCTGCTCTTGGGCGATGCCCGCCCCTTCGTCGCGCACCGAAAGGCAGACGAAGCGCCCGACCTCGGAGCCCTCGATCTCGATTTTCCCCAAGTCGGCGGTGAATTTGATCGCGTTGCTCAGGAGATTGAAGTAGATCTGCTTCAGGCGCACGCGGTCGGCATGAACGACCAAATGCCCGGGGACCCGGTTCGTCACCTTCTGACGCTTCGCATTGAACAGCGGTTCGATCGTCGAGCAGACCTCCGCGACCACCTCCCCTACATCCAAGTCCTCGGGGTCCAGATCGAGGCGACCGGCTTCGATCTTCGACATATCGAGCACGTCGTTGATCAACTGGAGGAGGTGGCGCGACCCCTTGCGGACGAAGCCGAGATAGTTCGCCTGTGTCTCGTTCAGATCACCGGCAAAGCCGTCCGCGAGCAGGTCGGAAAAACCGATGATCGCGGTCAACGGCGTGCGCAACTCGTGGCTCATGGTCGCCAGGAACTCGCTCTTGTGCCGGTTCGCCCGCTCCACCTCGCGGTTGCGCAGCTCGAGATCGACCTTCTGGCGCTCGATCCGTTCGAGGTAGACCTGGCGTTCGGCATGCAGCCGCTGCCGGTCGGTGACGTCGTAGGCGTGCCCGAGCACGTAAGAGGGTGCCCCCGGCCGATCGAAGCGGGTGCACTGGTAGGCCCAGACGAGCTCCTCGCCGGTGGCGCTCCGGACATGCATGGTGCCCTGGGACGAGCCCTTTTGGCGGATCTGCTCCAAGTAGCGAGGGAAGTGGCCACGAAATGCCGGCAGCAGACCTTCTGCCACGTTGCGGCCGACCAGTTGATCGGCGACGAGGCCGATCCGTTGGGCGGCGGCCGGGTTGATCGCGAGCAGCTTGCCGTCCAGGTCGTGGATGCAGATCAACGCCAGGCTGTTCTCGAACAGAGCCCGATTGCGCTCCTCGCTGTCGTTCAGCGCCTCGCGCGTCTTCTTCTCCTCGGTGACGTCGCGCACGAACGAGAGCCAGGCCTCGCGACCGGCGAATTCGGTCGGGTAGGCGGTGACCTCGACATCGATCAACGTTGCGTCCCGCAGGTGATGGCTCCAGGCTCCGGCGAGCGCCACCGAGCCGTTCTCGCAGAGCGCGGCGGCCCGCGGTCGCTCGTCGGCCGCCAAGAGATCGGTCAGGCGGAGGGCCAGCATTTCGGAGCGGGAATAGCCATACTGCTCTAGCGCCCGCTCGTTCGCCCCCAAGATGGCAAAGGTCATCCGGTCGTAGATCAGCAGGGCCGAGGGGATACGCTGAAACAGAGTGCGGAAGCGCTCCTCGCCGAGCGCCTGCTCCCGCTCGGCGCGCTGGCGATCCGAAACGTCCAGGAGCAGGCCGCGCAATTCGATGAACCGCCCCTCCGGATCGAGCCGCGGCCAACAGAAGCCCTCGACCAGGATCTCTCTCCCCTCTTTGGACAACAGGACCGCTTCGAAGCTCGGCGAGCGCTCGCCGAGGCGGGCGGCGGCGAAAATTTGGCGCCAGAATGGGACCTGGTCCGGGCGCAGAACGTCTGAGAAGCGAAGTCCCAGAGCGTCCTCGCGCGAATAGCCGAGGGCTTCGCTCCACCGGGGGTTGACCGCGCCGAAGCGCTCGTTGGCATCGAGCACGAACACCAGGTCATGGGACTGCGCGAACAGCTCGCGGCTTTCGAGCATCGTGTCGCCGAGCGTTCCGATCGGCGGGCGGGTGGTCCGCGGCAGCTGTTCGGAAGTCTCAACTTTCCGCCGGGTCGAAGCGGAGTCCCGCGCCCCACGCCGTCCGAACCCAAACAGGAGGCCTGCGCCAAACGCGAGAGCGAGCGCAGCAAACCCGGCGATCTCCACCCCGGCGAGCGCCCGGGCCGCAGCGGCGAGCTCGACCGGACCGCGCTCTCTAGACGCGTCCCCCCTCTCGGTGAAGAAGGTCGCCTTCCGCCAGCGCTCCAGCTGACCTGACCCACTGATCGCGAAAGCGAGAGCGGCAACGAGGGCAAGCCCCGAGCCGAACGCGAGTACCCAGGCGATCCGCCGGGTCCAACCGGTCTTCCCGGCGCTCAAGCGTTCCTCACTTCGGCTTTGGCCTCGGTGCGCACCGTCGAGCCGGCGATGGCGACGCTCCCCTCTGCGATCAGCAAGGCCACCGTCAAAGCGACCCGTTTCGGCGCGAGCCCGAGCTCGGCCATGAGCTCTGCGAGCGTGGAGCCCGAACGTCGGCGGAGGGTCGCCGCCACCTCGTCAACCGGCAGCGGGCGGAGGCTCTCGATCATTTTGGGCGCTCTTTGCAACCAGAGCAGATCCCCGGCAGCGGGCAGGTGCTGTTCGACCCGCTTGAGCTCGTCTTCGAGCCAGGCCGCCTCGAGCAGCGCCCCTTGCAAGTCGATCGGCGCCGCCGCAGCAGCCCGCTCTGTCGAGGTCTTTCGCGCAATAAACCGGAAGCGTCCCTTCTTCGCCGCGACCAGGTCGACCAGAGCCTCGCGTCCTGTGAGTCGCGCCTTGGAGACCGAGAGGATCTCGCCCTCGGTGATCACCAGGCGCCCGATCTCACCCACGGCGGCGATCAGGACGCCACTATTGCGCCCGTTCGCCAGCGCCTGGAGCACGTCGGCGAGTGGG
The DNA here is from genome assembly GCA_031404815.1 of Holophagales bacterium. GTDB lineage: Bacteria > Acidobacteriota > Thermoanaerobaculia > Multivoradales > UBA5704 > DASYKS01. Next base: position 56,526 of record JANNIH010000169.1, read on the forward strand.
ACATCGTCAACCTTCCCTTCCAGGCTGTGGAGTTCGGTCGTGCTGCGCGCGACCAGGCGCTCGACGCGCAAAACCAGTTCGGCCGGATGGAACGGTTTGCCCAGATAGTCGTCCGCCCCCTCTTCCAGCCCCTCGATCCGGGAGAGCACATCGCCATCGGCCGACAGAAAGAGGACGGGGATCTGCCGGGTCCGCGGGTCGCTTCGGAGCGCGCGCAGCACCTCGATCCCCGACACTTCGGGCATGCGCCGATCGAGAACGATCCCCGACACTTCGTGCGCGGCGGCGATCGCAACCGCTTGCAACGGCTCATCGACCAGGAGGACCTCGAATCCCGCCCTGGAGAGGGCAACCTCGGCGAGAGCCAGCTCGTCCGGGTTGTCGTCGATCACCAAAATTCGGTGCATTGAAGCCGAACCTTATGCCAAATCGGGCAGCTCAAGCGAGCGCAAGAGATTAAAAATCAACAACCGAGAGCCGGATAGATCGTAGCCGCCCAAGAGGGCGGGCACCTCAAGATCCGGCGGCAGTTCGAGCGGCCGGGCAGGCAGGGGCAGGTGCTCGAAGCGGACATCGCGTCCGACCGGAACGGCGACGTGGACGGCGCCAACCGCTACGACGACATAGCGGACCGCCGGCAGATCGAAGCAGAGGAGTTGACCGGGTCCCGACAGCCGGCGCGCCAGGTCGAGCACCGGAATCGGTTGATCGCGCCAAAGGATCATGCCCGGCAAATGAGCCGACGCTGAAGGCACGGCCAAGATCGGCAGCGCCTCGATCACCTCCGCCACTTGCGGCGCGGCGAACCCGATCGAAACCCGCCGGCCGCCCGAATCGCGGGCGAGCAGATCCGCGATCAGCACCCGAGTTGCCGCCTGCCGACCCGTGCCGTGGTCGCCGTTCTCGATCTCCTCGCGTTCCTTTAAGTCCTTGAAATCCTTGCGGTCTCCGCCAAACGCCCCCCCCTCCCCCAACCCCCTCAAGCCCTTAAGTTCCAGCAGCAGCGACAGCTCCCCCGCCGCCTGGACGATCCCGCGAATCCCGTTGACCCTCAAGCGCAAAAACGCCTCCGGTAGAGGGTGGATCGCCTCGGGGGGGCGCTCCATCCGCTCGATTCGATCGACCAGGACACCGAACCGTCCGGCACCGGCTCCTCCAACCACCAGCACGACTCCTCTGCCTCGCGTCCCGACCGCCAACGGCTCGCTCGACCTACGGAAGAGTCGCGCCAGGCTCAAAACCGGGACGTCCTCCTCGGTTCCGAGCAGCCAGCCGATTTCGGCCGAATCGGCGGCTCCCCCCGCCTCTCCCGGCGCCAGCTGGAGCCGATCGGTCCGCTCGATCCCTTCGAGGGAGTTCAAATCGACGGCGAACCGCTGCTCTCCGACCGTGCAATGAGCGATCCGTGCCACGCTGTTCAGCTCCTCTCCGCGCGCAACTCCGCACGCAAGTGGGCCGGGGGCTCCAACCCAACGGGCGAGACCCCGTACCGCGCCGCAGAAAGCGCGCCAAGCCGCCGCCCCAGCTCAGCCGGAGGTGCGACAACCTCGACCAGCCCAGCCTCGATCGCCCGCTGCGACATGCCGGCGACGACACAGCTCGCGGCATCTTGCGCGAAACTGCGCCCCCCCTTGGCGCGCACCGCGCGCAGCCCCAAGACGCCGTCGGTCCCCATCCCCGAGAGCAGGACACCGACCGACCGCGATCCGAACGCCAGCGCCGCCGACTGGAGGGTCACATCGACCGAGGGGCAGTGGCCGCCGACCTCCGGACCGCGTGAGAGTTCCAAACGACCGTCGCGCCCGACCAGGAGATGTCGGCCACCCGGTGCGACATAGATCCGCCCGGCGAGCAGACGCTCTCCGGATTCCGCCTCGCGTACAGCAAGGCGGGTATGGCGATCGAGCTGAGCCGCGAGCACGCCGGTGAAGCTCGCCGGGATGTGTTGAACAATCAACACCGGCCAAGAAAAGTCGTCCGGCAGCTCGGCGATCAGCAGGCGGAGCGCGAGCGGCCCGCCGGTCGACGCGCCGATCACGACGATCCCGGGCGATCCGGAAAAAGTTGGAAAGGGCGCGCCTTCAGTGCCGCGAACCGCGGAGGTGAGTGGCACCGACAACGGCGCCACGGAGGGAGTCCGAAACGGCAGCGACCGCACCACCCGCACTCCGACCGCGGCACGTACCTTGGCCACGATCTCGCGGCGCAACGCCTCCGGATCGATCTTGGTGCCGGCCGCGTACTTGAGCACGAAGTCGATCGCGCCGGCGTCGAGCGCCTGGAGGGTCCGGGTCGCCGAGCGTCCGCTCGCGCCGGTGATCACCACGATCGCCGTCGGCCGTTCGGCCATTGCGCGCCGGACGACCTCGAGGCCGTCGATCTCGGGCATTTCCAGATCCAAGGCGATCACGTCGGGGCGCAAGGTCCGCAGCCGTTCGAGCGCCTCGGCGCCGGAATGAGCGGTGCCGACTACGAGGAGATCGCTCTCCGCCCCTAGATAGCTCGCGACCAACCGGCAGACGAAGGGCGAGTCATCGACCACCAGCACCGTCGAACGCCGGCTCACGAAGCGCCTGCCTCGCGAGCGAGTCTGCGGACCAGGCTGAGCAGCGTCGCCTCTTCGTACGGCTTGACCAGATACTCGGTCGCCCCGAGTTCGAACGCCCGCTGCCGATGCTTCTCGCCCGCCCGGGAGGTCAGGATGACGATCGGCAGCGTCGCGAACTCGGGCAACCCGCGCAGGGTGGCGGTCAGCTCGTAGCCGTCCATGCGCGGCATTTCGATGTCGAGCAGAACCACGTCCGGCGGTCGCTCGCCACGCTGGAGCAGCTCCAGCGCCTCTAAACCGTCGCGGGCGGGAATCGCTTTCCAACCGACCCCTTGGATCAGATTGCCGAGCACCCGGCGGACCGAGAGCGAATCGTCGACGACCATGATTTCGAGCGGGCGCGGACCGGGCGCTCCCGGCATTCCGACCGTTCCTAGAGACGTGCCGCCGGCACCGAAAGCGCCCGTCCCGCGCACCTCCTCGCCCACCAGCTCCCCGGGGTTCACGATCAGCACCACTTCGCCGTCACCGGTGAGTGTGGCGCCCGAGATTCCGGGGACTCGGCGGAGCAGGGGGCCGAGCGGTTTGACCACCACTTCGCGCGCCTGGCCGACCTGATCGACGCCGAGCGCCGCCTTGCGATCGCCAAAGCTGAGGATCAGCACCGGCACCTGGGGCGCCGATTCGTCGGCCGGGTGGGCAAGGCCGAGGCGGGTGCCGAGATGCAGGAACGGGTAGACCCGGCCGTCGAGCGCAATCACCGGCTCGCTCCCCAGACGCTCGATCGTCGCGCGCTCGACTCTCAAGATCTGCGCCACCGCCCCGAGCGGTACGGCGAAATTCTCGCCGTTGGAACGCACCATCAAGACGCGGGCGACCGCGAGCGTCATCGGCAGGCGAATCACGAAGGTGGTGCCGCGCCCCGCGGTCGAACGGACCGAGACCGTCCCCTTGGCGCGGTGCGCTCCGGCGCGCACCACGTCGAGCCCGACGCCGCGGCCGGAAACCTCGGACAGCGCTCCGGCGGTGGAAAGGCCGGGCAGAAAACTGAGCTCGATCGCTTGGGTCAGGGTGAGCGCGGCGGCTTCGACCTCGCTTAAGTGACCGGCCGCGACCGCGGCGGCAGAGAGCGCCTGCGGGTCCATCCCTGCGCCGTCATCGCTCACCCGAACGGTGACTTGAGTCCCCTCATAGACCGCTTGCACGCGGATTCGGCCGCGCGCGGGTTTGGCGGTCGCACGGCGCAACGCCGCCGGCTCGATGCCGTGGGCGACCGCGTTCCGGAGCAGGTGGAGCAACGGATCGGCCAGCTCTTCGAGCACCGTCTTGTCCAGCTCCACCCCTTCGCCCAAGATCTCCAGATCGACCTCTTTGCCCTCCTGCTCGGCGGTCACCCGAACCGCCCGGTGGAGCCGGGAGGAGAGCTGAGCGAGCGGCACCAGGCGAAGGCGCATCAGGCGGTTCTGCACATCGCTCGACAGGCGGCCCAGGCGGGTGAGATCGCCGTCGAAATCGACCAGCGAACCGGCGAGCTCGACCCCCACCGCCGATAGGTCGCTCGCCGTCTCGGCAAGCTCCCGCGAGAGAAGGTGGAACTCGGTGTAGCGATCGAATTCGAGCGCATCGAATTCGACCCTGTCGAATTTGACCCCATCGAACCGGGGCGCCGCCGAACCGGCCAGCGCCCGCACCTCGTAGTCCACCTCCAGGCGTCCGGCGAGACGGCGCAACCGCTCGTGGCTCGCGCTCATCTCGTCCACCCGGCGGGCGAGATCGGCGACGTGGCGTTCGAACACCGAGCGGTGAACCACCAGCTCGCTCGCGAGGCGGACCACGTCGTCGAGACGCTCCAACGGTACGCGCAGCGTCGCGCCGATCGCCCGGTCGACGGCCGGTGCGGCGGCAGAGTCGAGATCCTCAGGCGCCAGCCCGGGGCCTTCGGTCATTCCTGACAGGAAGCTCGCCAAGCGCAGGGAACCCGGGCCGGAAAGCTCCGGAGGTGCCGCCAGCAAGGGTGGCGACGCGAGACGCAAAGGTTCCGGCGTCCGTGCGCTCGCCGGCACCCGGCCGTCGTAGCGCGCGGCGAGCTCGGCCAGCTCCGCCGGAGCCGGAGATCCGCCCGTGGCCAGGTCTTCCAAGGCATCGGTGGTGCGGAACACCAGCGCGAGATCGTCATCCGACGGCGAGGCTCCCTGGTCGGCGAGTTCGTCCAGGAGGTCTTCCATCCGGTGCGCGACCCGCGCCAACTCGCTGAACCCGACCAGGCTCGCCGCCCCTTTGAGGGTGTGGACGCTCCGGCGCACGGTGAGCAGAGCGGCGCGGTCCTCTCGGTCGACCTGGAGCGCCCGGAGCGAGGTCGAAATCGTCTGCAGATGCTCTTGCGCCTCTTCGAGGAAGGTCTCGAGGAGATCGGGAGCGATCCCCGGGCGGACGGGCGACGGAGAGGACGAAACGCGCTCCCCCTCCGGCTCCGCCGACAGGTCTAAAAGCGGCGCGAGCTCGGCCGCGTCTCCCTCCGGCGACAAGCCCCGCCACCGGCGAAAGGCGGCGACGGTCGCCGCCAACATCTCGCTCGAATCGGTCGCTCGCGGGTCGCCCTGGCCTCTTCGCCCGTCTCGCCCGATCCCGTCGAGGCAGGCGTCGATCCGATCGAGCTGCTCGCCGAGCAGCTGGGCGAGCGGCGCGTCGAGCGTCCGCTCGCCCAGCTGAAGCTCGTCGAGCGCCTGCTCGGCGTAATACGCCATGTGCCCAAGCTCTTGGAGGCCGATCATCGAACTCGCCCCCTTGATGCTGTGCATCAGGCGATACGGCTCGGCCAGTGTTTTCGGGTCGATGGCGCCGCTTTCTTGGGCCATCCTGGCCAATTTAAGCGCGCTCGCGATCCGCGGCAGGTAGCCGCGCACCTCGGCTAAGAAACCGGCGAGGATCTCGGGGTCGATCAAACGCGCCATCAGCTCTCCTCCGCGGCCGGCGGCGGCGGCGATTCGGTCCGCCGGTAGACCGCGGCTTGGGTCCCCCGGAGGCCGTTGAGCTCCGGCAGTCGCAAACCGACGACCTCGCCCGGAGCGAGAAATAAAAAGCCACCCGGCGCCAGCTGCCGGGCCAACCTGCGGACCACTTCGAGGCGCAGGTCGGAGTGAAAATAGAGCAGAACGTTTTGGCAGAAGATTACGTCTTGAAGCCCGGCGGGTGCACCTTCTTCGGTCAGGTTCGCCCGCAAAAACGTCACCGCGTCTCGGAGCTCAGGGGCGATTTCAAAGGGCAACCGAAGGTCGGCGTCCGCCGGATCGGCCGGGCGCACGAAGCGCGCTTTGAGCACCGCCGGCAGCGGCGAGACCGAGCGCTCCGCGTAACGCCCGCGGCGCGCCCGGGTGAGCGCCGTTTCGGAGAGGTCGGTGCCGAGCACTCGAACCGGCGGCGACAGGCCGGGGGTTCGCGCGATCCCCGCCAAGCCGGCAATCGCCAACGAGTACGCCTCATCGCCGGTCGAACAGCCGGCGCTCCAGAGCCGCAACGGCCCGGAATCGAACCGCAGAGCCTTGGCGCGTCGCAACTCGGGCAAAGCGGCCTCAACAAGATAGTCGAACGATGGGGCGTGGCGCCAGAAGCGCGTCTCCGGATTCACCAGTCGCTCGATCAGTTGCTGCCACTCCGAACCGTTCGCGCCCAAGAAGCGCCGATATTCGGCATAGGAGCGAACGCCCACCTCGCGCGCCCGGCCCCAGAGGCCACGAGACAGGGAGCGCTCGCGCCCGGCCCCGAAATCGAGGCCGCAGCGCCCGGCGATCGCCGAACGCCACGCCGTGAGCTCATGCGCGAGGAGCTCCGGACGATCGACTTCGCCGGACAGGAGCATGCGGCAGATCGCTTCCTAGACGCCCTAGGCCGCGCGCGACGGCAGCTTGAACGCCGCGACCGACTCGCGCAGGTTGTCGGCCAACTCGGCCAGGTTCTTGATCGAAACCGCCACCTGCTTGGTGCCCGCCGCGGTCTGTTGGGTGTTCTCGGAGATGTCGCCCATCGCCTTGGCGACCGAATCCGAGCCGCGCGCCTGCTGTTTGGCCGCCATCGAAATCGACTGGATCAGCTCCGCGAGCCGGCCGGAGACCGATTGGATCTCGCCGAGCGCCTGGCCCGCTGCGTTCGCCAAACCGGAACCCGAGACCACTTCCCGCGTCGTGTCTTCCATTGCGCGGACCGCTTCGTTGGTTTCGCTCTGGACCGTGCGGATCAGCGCGCCGATCCGCTTGGTCGCATCCGCCGAGCGCACCGCGAGCCGCTCGACCTCTTCGGCGACCACCGCGAAGCCGCGCCCCGCCTCGCCCGCCATGGCGGCTTGGATCGAAGCGTTCAACGCCAGGATGCTGGTGCGGTCGGCGATGTCGCCGATCAGCTGGACGATCTCGCCGATCTCTTGCGAGCTTTCGCCCAGGCGCTTGATCCGCTTTGCCGACTCTTGCACCTGGACGCGAATGCCGTTCATGCCGTCGACCGTACGGGCCACCGCCTCGGCGCCCAGCTTGGCGGAGGAGAGTGCCAAGTCGGCGACCCCGGCGGCGGAAACCGCGTTTTCGGACACCTGTTGGATCGACAGCGCGATCTCGTCGACCGCGGCCGAGGTATCGACGATCTGCCCCGACTGCGCCTCCGAGCCGTCCGCCAGATGCTCGGTCGTGGTCTGGATTTCGCTCGCGGCCGAGCTGACCTGGAGCGTGGTTTCTTGTACGTTGCCGATCAGCTGGCGCAGCTGGCCGGTCACCGTGTTGAACCCGTCGGCGATCGCACCGGTCAAGTCGGCCGTGACCTCCGCTTCGCGCGAGAGGTCGCCTTCGGCCAGGCCGCTGATCTCGTCGAGCAGCTTCATGATGCTGCTCTGGATCTGGTCGCGTTCGTCGCGCGACTGCATCAGCGCGATCGTGTTGTCCAAGACCGCGTTGATCGAGCTTGCGGCAACGCCCAACTCGTCTCTGGAGAACGCCTTGGCGCGCACGCCGAATTCGCCGATCCCGATGCGCTGGAACATGGCGGAGATCGCGCCGACCTGGCGCGAGATCAAGCCGGTGACGTAGACCACGAGGAAGATTGCCAATAGCACCGTGAGCAGTGAGCCCGCGATGAGCAGGTTGCGGGCGCGGGTGAGGCCCGCGACCCGGTCGGTGAGCTCGATTCCGAGCCGGTCGACCATCGCCAGCGACAGAGCGCTCTGGGCATCGATCGCGGCGTTGCCGACCGCGAACAGATCGTTGGTCGAGACGGTCGGTGCCGCTACGCGCAGGATCCGGTTCTGCACCAGCTGGGCGAAGCTCTTGGTCTTCTCTTCGGCGTCGCGCAGCAGGCCGTTCGCCTGCTCGGCGAAATCCGGGTTGTCCAGGGCGATCAACCGGACGGCGCGTTCGACCGGGGCGTTCGAGCTGTCGAGTTGGGCGATCAACAGGTTGAGCGTTGCCAACTCATCGGTCGTCACCCGACCGCGCGCCACCATGCCGCCGGCCAGCCCGCGGAGCTGACCGCGGTTCTCGATCGCGCGCGGTCCCCAGAGCAGGACGATCTCGCCTAAGTAGTACGAATCGCGGATCGGGTCGAGGCGGATGTTCGAGCTGTCGCCCACGTCTTCGATCAGCGTCGCGATCCGCGCGATCAGCTGGGTGTGGGCGGCGAAGTTCTGCTCGGAAGACATCTGCCGCCCCCCGCTCTTCAACGCCTCCCATTCCTGGCGGATGGCCTTCCACACCTCGGTCGAGCCGAGCGCCGCACCCGCTTCGCGATCGATCGCGGCCACCGTCTCGAAGTCCTTGTCGATCCGCCCGCGGAGCGCCGCAATCGGCTCGCGCTGCCCCGAGTCGCCCGAGAGCAGGGTGTTGGTTCGCCCGCGATGCTCCGGCAGCTTTGCGAACAGCAGCGTGAGCGGCGCCAGGTAGCGCCCGCCGAGGATCTCTTGGCGCGCGAAGGCGATGTCTTCATTGCGCGCGGAGACGGCGAGATAGAGCAGCACCGGGATCATCAATCCCATCACCACCGCGATCGCCGTCAGCTTTTGCCAGATCTTCCAATTTTTGAGCATGACCGTCCTTCCCTAGTTCGTCCCCGCCGCCAAGGCGTGAGAAGCCCGGCAGCCCGCGCTCGCCGCGGGCGAAGCGAAACCGTGTGTCAAGTCCTCGAAAACGTTGTCCAACATTGTGCGATCTCTCCGGGGCTAGCTCACCGGGCCCGGTGCGGTCTCCGCACGCAGGCGTTTGAGCTCCGGGGTCGCAAACAGGAGGTCGAGATCGATCGCGGCCAGCAACCGCCCCTCGTGTACCTGGACCCCCACCAGGAATGCGGCCAGGGCATCGTCGATCGGCCCACCCGGCGGCGCGAGGCCGGCGTCATCGAGGCGCGCGACCCCTTCGACCGCATCGACGATCAGTCCGGCGGCGACTTCACCCTTCAAACCCGGCGACGAACGCACGACGAGCAGGCGGCCGGCTCGGAGTTCTCGGAGTTCAGCATCGAACGGCTGGAGGCCGACCAGCGCGCGCAGATCGATCACCGCCAGGATGTCGCCACGCAGATTGGCGGCCCCGCGCACCCAAGGAGGCACGTTCGGCACCGGGGTGATTTTGGGGACCTCGCCGATCTCCACCACCCGATCGATCGGCAATGAGCAGCGGGTCGCCCCGAGCCCGAAGATCACTGAGCGCCCGGCGGTGCGCGACGCCTCAACCCGCGAAACGGACCCGGGAGCGACAGACAGGGAAGCAGTGATGCCCGCCTCGATCGAGCCGAGCAGCACCTCGAGCGACACGCCGGAGGCCGGCTCACCTCCAGGCTCCGGTGCGCTCTCCGCGCGCCCTTCCCCTTGCTCGCTCTCGCTCATCGCTCAGCTTCCCTCTCCGCTTAAGACCGCGACCCGTCGCGTTAGATCTGCCGCGCGACGGTCGCGAGCAGATCCTCAGGAGAGAACGGCTTGGTCAGGTATTCGTCCGCCCCCTGCTTCATCCCCCAGAAGCGGTCGGACTCTTGGTTCTTGCTCGTCACCAACACCACTTTGATCGCCTTGGTGTCGGGCTTCGATTTGATCTCCCGGCAGATCTGAAACCCGTTCTTGCCCGGGAGGACGACGTCGAGCAGCACCAGATCCGGACGGTCGTCCTGGATCTTCTGGAGCGCCTCTTCCCCATTTACCGCGGACGTGACCCGGTAGCCTCGCCCCGAGAGCGCGGAGGTCGTGATCGTCAGCTCGGTCGGACTGTCTTCGACGACGAGAATTTTACCGGTCGGCATCTGTCCCTCTCCTCTATTCAATCTTCAAGTTTCTTGCCGCAACCGCGACGAAACGCTCCACGAGCGCGAGCAGCGCCTGCGGCTCGAACGGCTTCTGAACGTGTTCGGACGAACCGGCGAGCCGGCCGCGCATCCGGTCGAACAGGCCACCTCGGCCTGAGAGGAAGACCACCGGCACCTTGCCCAGTTGCGGATCCGCTTTGATCAGCTTGCAGATTTGATACCCGTCCATGCCGGGGAGGTTGATGTCGAGCAGGACCAAGGCCGGCCGGGTTTCCCGTAGGCGGGCCAAGGCCTCCAGCCCCGCGGCGGCGGTCACCACTTGAAAGCCGTGGGGCTCCAAACTGCTCGCCACCAGCTTGAGCACGGTCGGGCTGTCGTCGACGACCAGCACGCTGCCGCGATTGAGCAGGCGGGGCGCCGCGGCAGCCCCCCGGCGCCAGAGCTTCAAGACCTCGACCTGCGCCGCGACCAGCGCGTCGCTCGGGCGCAATTGGCTCGCGAGGTCGAGGGGAACGATCGCGTCGTCGACCCGGCCAAGGTTCAGCAACCCTAGGCCGAGAGCGAGTTGGACATCGAAGTTGTCGCTCCCCCCGGGCAGGCTCTCCAACCGGCGCACGCCGACAATGACCAGTTCGCGATCGACCTCCCCGTTCTTGATCAGCCCCTTCAAATCGGCGAGCGAAAAGAGCGCCCGGCACCAAGAACAACGCTCGCCGGTGAAACCAACACCCCGGCATAGCGGGCAGCGGCGCGCGGCGCGCAGCGGCTCGGGGAGCGTGTCGCGCAGCTCCGGAAGATCGAGCAGGGCGAGCGCCTGACGATGCCGGGGATCGATCGCGAGCACCCGCTCCAGATAGCGCCGCCGCTCCTCTCTGGTCGCGGCGACCGCGGCCAGCCAGAGCCACGAATCTTCCTTACCCGGGTCGAGCTCGATCGAGCTTAGGAGCAGCTCGCGCGCGCGCTTTCGGGAGCCCGCTTTGGCTGCGGCGATCCCTTCGCTGCGCAGGGCATCGCCAAGCTCGGCGCGGGCGACTTCGTGGCCGGGGTGGATCGCCAGCACGCGCCGCAGGTAGCTCGCCTTGTCGGCCGGCGAGGTCGACAGGTGAGCGAGCCAGAGCCAGACTAGGTCATTCGTCGCTTCGAGCTCGCTCGCGCGCAGGAGCAAACTCCGCGCGGCACCGCCATCGCCGCGCTTGGCCGCCTGCACCGCCTCTTGGAGAAGTCCTGCCCCCTCGGTCACCGCACCCCTCATCTCTCTCGCTCTCTCGGACGCCGACGAAGGTACGATCAAGCCTTCTTGACGTGCTGATCGAGCCCTTCGGCGCGCCAGGCTTTCATCGTGAAGTCGTCCTTGGGATCGATCCGCAAACCGATCGCATTGACCGGCCAGGCGAAACGCTGCTGGACCTCGATCCAATTCTTCTTGACCAACGGATCAATGGGCATTCCAGAACTCTCCCACGGAAGGACTTCTCATTCCCGAGCTTGGGCGGGGGGTCAGATCGAACTTCAGCACATCTCGTGCCTGCGCTGCGGTCCTCGACTCCGTCAACTCGCGGCTTCGAGACGGCAAGAAATTTCAACACACGCTGCCGTTCGTGTAAGTCTTACCTCTTCCATCCTCGGCCGCCAAGCCACGATTGCGGCAGCGCAGCAAGGTTACAAAATACTCTTCACACCTTTGTTTCTACCCCATGCGTGCACAAGCGGTGCCCGCCAGGTGCATCCTTCCTTGCGTACGGGCCTCCGAACCGCCTAGAATCCGCGCAACACGACGGGCAATGCCCTCTTCGCAGGTTCTTAGCGCACGCGCCTCGCGCGTGGGCAGGGAAATGCCTGGTGACGAGGGTTCGGTCCGGCCCACGATCCACATCAGCAATTCAATGACCGACTCGGCCGCTCTTAAAAAGAGCCCGAGTGAGGGGGAACTTCATGGCTGCATCGACACAACGCCGAAGCGCGGCGTGGAGGCTGCTCGGCCTCTTTGCGATCACGGCGCTTTTGACTCTCGTTCAGGCCGCACCCGCCACGGCGAGCGAAGCCGAGCTCGTCCTGCCCGACCTGGCCTCCGAGACGTTCCTCGGCATCAACGGCCACAACCTGCTGCTCGGCGGCCTGGTTATTTGCGCGCTCGGCATCGTCTTCGGCCTGGTGATGTACAGCCAGCTCAAGAACCTGCCGGTGCATCGCTCGATGCTCGAGATCTCCGAGCTGATCTTTGCGACCTGCAAGACCTACCTGATCACCCAGGGCAAGTTCATCCTGCGCTTGGAGCTGTTCATCGGCGCCGTGATGATCTTCTACTTCGGCTGGCTACGGGATTTTTCCGCGATCAAGGTCACGGTCATCGTGCTGTTCAGCTTGGTCGGCATCGCCGGCAGCTACCTGGTCGCCTGGTTCGGCATTCGGGTGAACACGTTCGCCAACTCGCGCTCGGCGTTCGCCAGCTTGCGCGGGAAGCCCTTCCCCACCTATGCGATCCCGCTCAAGGCCGGCATGTCGATCGGCATGCTGCTGATCTCGACAGAGCTGGTGCTGATGCTCATGATCCTCCTGTTCGTACCGCGCGACTATGCCGGCCCATGCTTCATCGGCTTCGCGATCGGCGAGTCGCTCGGCGCCGCGGCGCTGCGCATCGCGGGCGGCATCTTCACCAAGATCGCCGACATCGGCTCCGACCTGATGAAGATCGTCTTCAACATCAAGGAAGACGACGTAAGAAACCCCGGCGTGATCGCGGACTGTGTCGGCGACAACGCGGGCGACTCGGTCGGCCCGACGGCGGACGGCTTCGAGACCTACGGCGTCACGGGCGTCGCCCTCATCACCTTCATCCTCCTCGCGGTCAGCAACCCGGCCGTGCAGATCCAGCTGCTGGTCTGGATCTTCGTCATGCGCGTGCTGATGATCATCACCTCGGGCGCCTCCTACTTCATCAACGAGGGGCTGGCGAAGGCGAAATACGGCAACGCCGAGACGATGAACTTCGAAGCGCCGCTCACCTCGCTGGTCTGGCTCACCTCGATCCTCTCGGTGGGCGTCACCTACCTCGCCTCCTGGCTGATGATCCCGAATCTAGGCGGCGACCCGACTCTCTGGTGGAAGCTCTCGACGATCATCACCTGCGGCACGCTCGCGGGCGCGGTGATCCCCGAGCTGGTGAAGGTGTTCACCTCGACCGAGTCGGCGCACGTCAAAGAGGTGGTCACCGCCTCGCGGGAAGGGGGCGCTTCGCTCAACATTCTCGCCGGCCTGATCGCCGGCAACTTCTCCGCCTACTGGATGGGCCTGTCGATCGCGGCGCTCATGGGCATCGCGGCCTGGGTCGCGGGAACCGGGCTTTCCGCACTGATGATCGCCCCGGCGGTCTTCGCCTTCGGCTTGGTCGCGTTCGGCTTCCTCGGCATGGGTCCGGTCACCATTGCGGTCGACTCGTACGGCCCGGTCACCGACAACGCCCAGTCGGTGTTCGAGCTGTCGACGATCGAGACGCTGCCGAACATCAAGGCGGAGGTGAAGAAGGATTTCGGCTTCACCCCCGACTTCGACCGCGCGAAGCACAACCTGGAAGCCAACGACGGCGCGGGCAACACGTTCAAGGCGACGGCCAAGCCGGTGCTCATCGGTACCGCCGTGGTCGGTTCGACGACCCTGATCTTCTCGATCATCGTCGTTTTGACCCAGGGCCTCACGGTGAACCTCGAGAAACTGTCGCTCCTCCACTCGCCGTTCCTGCTCGGCCTGGTGACCGGCGGCGCGATCATCTACTGGTTCACGGGCGCCTCGATGCAGGCGGTCTCGACCGGCGCCTACCGCGCCGTCGAATTCATCAAGAAGAACATCAAGCTGGACAACGCGGCCGGCAAGGCGTCGATCGAAGACTCGAAGAAGGTGGTCGAGATCTGCACCACCTACGCCCAGAAGGGGATGTTCAACATCTTCCTCACCATCTTCTTCTCGACCCTCGCGTTCGCTTGTTTGGAGCCGTTCTTCTTCATCGGCTACCTGATCTCGATCGCGCTGTTCGGCCTCTACCAGGCGATCTTCATGGCCAACGCCGGCGGCGCCTGGGACAACGCCAAGAAGATCGTCGAAGTGGAGCTGAAAGAAAAGGGCACGCCGCTCCACGACGCGACCGTCGTCGGCGACACCGTGGGCGATCCGTTCAAGGACACCTCCTCGGTCGCGATGAACCCGGTGATCAAGTTCACCACCCTCTTCGGCCTCCTCGCCGTCGAACTGGCGATCGAGCTGCCGAACGCGACGACCAACATCCTCGCCGCCGTCTTCTTCGCCATCTCCGTGGTCTTCGTCTGGCGCTCGTTCTACAGCATGCGGATCAAGGAAGCGAACTAGAGGTAGAGGGCAACCCACGAGCCGAACCGAAACGGCGCCCGGGGGCAACCCCGGGCGCCGTTTTTTGTTATTGAGGGCCGATGGCCCATCCTATCTTTCGCCCCCCCTACCGCCCCTCCGCCCGCAGCGCCGCCCCCGCCGCTTGGACCAATTCCACGGTCGCCTGTTCGCCACGAGCGGCTTCTTGGAGGAGCAGCAAGCCGGCGAGCGCCTCGCGCCGAACCTTCAGCGCCTGGAACGTCGAGACCGCTTCCTCGATACCGCAGGCGACCTCGCGGAATTTGCCGCGGCGAATCCAGATCGCGCAGAGGTCAAGGGTGACCAGGCAGGCTTGGTAAAACAAGTGGTGGTCTTCGAACGCCTCGCGCACGGCGCGCAGGTAGGCGTCGGCACAGGGGAGGTTGCCGAGCCCGGCTTGGATCTGCGCTTCGACCCAGCGGCGGCGAATGAGGTCGATCTCGTCGCCCGATTCTTCATACATCGGCGTGCAGCGATCGAGCCAGGCGAGGGCGGTCTCGAAGTGCCCGAGACGGGCAGCACAGTCGATCGTGTTGTGGAAGGCGGCTAGTGCGGAGACAGGGTCTCCGGTTAGGTCAAGAAGCTCAAGGCTACTCAGGAACAAATTAAGAGCCGCCGAGTCGTCCAGGAGGTATCTCGCAACAGTTCCCCGTTCAAGGCAGATACGACCCGCAGCGTGGCGCTCGCCGCGTCTTTCACGAATCCCTTGCAGGAAGGAAAACAGGTCTTCAGCCTCTACGAGTCGGCGAGATGCCATAAGGAAATGTGCCGCCGCCTCGGCCGATTCGAGAAGCGGCGCCACCTCGATCGCCGTCGAGGCCGCTCGATGGAAGGCGGCTTCGGCGCTCTCGAAGTCGCCGGTCAACCGCCGGGCGTTAGCCACCTCGGTCCAGGTTTCTGTCCGCAGGTTCGCCACCTCTCCCTCAGGATGCTCCTCCGGTTTCACCGAACCGGCGAAACTGGCGGCGAGCACCGCGGCGAACAGGCAACGTTCGGGGTCCTCACGGCGCTCGCCGCGCGCTTCAGCCAGCCATGCTTTGGCCCGGAGGAAAAGAAGCATCTGGGTGGGAGGGGAGGGAAGATCATCCAGCTCGACCAAGCCCTCGACCTCGTCCTTGACTTGGTCCTGGGCCTCGACGAACTCGACGCCCAAGGCGACGGCCTTCTTCATGGTGCTGCGTAGGCGGAAGTCGTACATCCTTTCGAGGTTCAAACCGCGTTCATCGTCATTGGCTGCGGGGAGTTTCGCAATCGCCGATGGCCAGGGGAGCTGGCCGGCCTGCCCACAGCAATCCGGACAGCCGTAGGCCAAGTGCTCAACGAAATCGCGAAACCGGGCGTCCTCAAGGTCCAAGGCCCAGAGGTTGGCGATTTCTACGGGAGTCAGGTGCGGGGTGTCCGGCATGGCGCCTCCCAAAATGTTCCTGCGCGACCGCTTCGCGTCCCATTGTGTCAATTTCGATAGCGGATTGTGGCACGAAAGCCACGCCGCCGGAACCCCGAAAAAGGCCGACCCAAGAATCCGTCAAGGACGGGCGCTGTGGTCTCGTTCGCCATCGCTTACGGACCAGGGGCTTCTCCCGTTGGGCTCCCCTCTCCCGTTGTCGGGAGAGGGGCCGGGGGTGAGGGCTGCCGCTGCGGAAGCCGAAAGGTAGGGGTCCTACTGAAGGCCCCACGGGCTGATTCCGGCCCCCGTGTTATGCGGTTCTGGTGCGGGCTGCCCCCACGGGCTGATCTCGGTCCCATTCTCGGCCCAGAGCGCCCGAGGCACACCCGGGCTCGCGTTCCAGCCCGTCGGCGCAGGCCGACCCCAAGGGCTGATCTCGGTCCTGGTCTCGGCCCATAGCCCACGAATCCAATCGAACGGCGAAAAGGATTCGAACAGGCTCCAACCTGTGGCCGGAGCGGCGGCGGCGGGTAGGGCTCCAAGCAGCAGAGCGGCGAGGCTGGCGACGACGAGTCGGCGGTACGTGCGTGACATGCGAAGGCTCCTTCCCACCCGCGGTGCGAACCGGCGGCCGAGATGGCCCCCGCGCCCGCGGGGGCAACGCGTGTGCGTTGCAAGTTCTGGCGCGAGAGCATGGCAAATTTTTGCGGTCCGCGAACGTTTCGCGAAAGATTTGTTGCACGATCCGACCCGCGGAAACCCTGGAATCTCAAGCTCCGCCGAGCGTAGAGGTGTGGCGGTTCGGAAAGCAAATTTGCGGCGTACGGCGCCTAAATTTGATCAGTCAAAGCGATAAAACCTAAATCCAGGCAAAGGCGGCGCCGATGCCGCGTGCACAACACGCACGCGAAGGCGCCGTATGCCTAGTCAAGCCGCAATTTATCCGTTGATCGACCGAGCCAAAATTTCGAGCCGGGCTTCGCCGAAGGTCAGCCGCCCCGCCCGGGCACCTGCCGGCCGGGACGGCAATCGCCTGCGTTTTTCGGGACCCGCCGGAACGCACGAGAAAACAGCGGGAGGGAAGGGCGCCAAACCGAGCGAAGCTCCCCAGCCGGCCCCAACTCGGCGAGCCGGCGGTTTCTACTCGATCGTCACCCTGGCTTTGTGCTCGGCAATCGCCGCTCCGCCCTTTGTGACGACCACGGAATAGGTCGCGGTCTTTGCGGAAGGGTCCAGGGTCGCTGCGATCTTGCAAGATGCGCCATCGGGCAGCTCGGACTCCGCCTCGGCGCGGTCACCGCCGCGGGCGAGGATCTGCGGTGCCGCCACAAGCTCGCCGGTCGCGAGATCGCGCACCTGCACCCGGACGGAATAGGCACCAACGGTCTTTTCGCTCTTGGAGATCTGAACGTCGGTCGAATAGCCTGCCGCCCCGCCATTTCCTTCGGCCGGGTTGGTGAAGAGCAAAGCCGCTAACGCAAGGCCGGCGAGTAGTGGCCAAAGGAATTGTGACTTGCGTGACATGTTGAACCTCCTGGTCGGTCGGTTGGGGTCAGATTGGAAGAGGTCCGCCATCTTCGCAGCGGATGTCGCAGTTGATCAGGTCACAGGCCGCCACGGCCCAGCGTTTCCAATGCATCAATGCATCCAACCGGAACCGGGAACGCGCGATAGCGCGCAGCCGAAAAGCCTCCTTGAAATTTCGAGCGGCACTATGGTCAGCGTACATCGAAATTCAGCTCGGCACAACGGCGCCTCAAAAAGCCGCCATCAAACGGGGTCCGGCGCCGTTTACGGCGCGGGGTGGGCGCGGAATAGCAGTCCTATGCCAATAATTTGGCGCCGCTCTTCACTGAACGGAAGTAGATGTCTTGACACGATCGAACTACTTCTACTACCCTGCCCGAAAGATGCTCTACTAGCGGAGGATTCGTTTCATGCGAACCTGGCGCCGCGCGATCCTGGCTTTCGTAGTTTTCCTCACCATCCTTGCTTCCCTCGCTTCAGCTGCCCCTGCTAGCGCCGTAACCACGTTCTGCTATACCTGGCAAGGTCACTACATCTACTGTCGAATCTGCGAGTTCTACGGCCCGAACGGCGAATACTTCGGCTTTATCGAAACCTGCTGGGATCGCGCCCTCTGAGGAGAAGTTCGATGCGCTCCCTGTCCTCGATCTTCGTTTCTCTCATCTTGAGCTCCCCGGTAGCCGCAGCCGTGCCAACGCCCGAAAAAGAGCTCGTGCCGGAGCTGGTGGCGAGCGAAGCGGCGGCAACTTGGGACGGGCCGCAGATCGTACGCGCCGATCGGGTAGGCAATGTCTTCTTCCTTCGTGCCGACACCCTAGAGGTCTACCCCCTGGATCGATCCGGGAAACTCGGGGAGCCGGCAAAGCTGGAGGTGATGGGCGAAGCCCCTCAACTGGTGCGTGAAGCCGCCTTGAGTCCTGGCGGCGAGGCATGGCTGATTTCGGCTGACTTAGGTATCCGGCGTTTCGTAGACGGCAAGGAAAAGGCCATGCCGGCGCTCGAGTGGCGCCCTTCCGGGATCGGCTTCCAGCGCGGAGATCCAATCGTTTCGCTTCTGCCGTTGGCGGTCAGCAGCGATCAGGTCCTGCGGGAACGCAAAGGGCAGATCCCTTATCTGATGATATTCGACGGCGATCGTTGGAACAACCTGGCCGAGTATGCCGACTCCTCGGCTGCCGGGTACGCCGATCGACGACCCGATTTAAACGGCGCCATCGCCCAACATGCCACCTTTGTTGCTACCGATTCCCAAGGTCGCATTTGGGTGGCACGCCAGTACGCGTACGACATCGAGCAGTTGGCGTCGTCCGGGAAGCAGAGAGTCCACCTGGTGGTAAATGGCGGCAAGGTCACGGAGCGGAAAGAGGTCGCCGAGGACAAAGAACGCCCAGCCGGGTTGACCGCTTTTCGCAGCCAGGCGGCGATCCTGGACTTGGTCGAGGGGCGAGACCGCAAGGTGTATTTCCTGGTGGCCGGGGACGGTACGGGTGACGGGCTGCTGCTCGATCGCTACGACCCGGTGACCTCGGATCTCCAGACAGTCCGCCTGGCACTCAAACAGTCCGGACGCCTGACCCTCGCAGCCGGGAGAAACGGCCTCTACCTCGCCGCCTGGAACGGCCGAGGCGGGCGATGGCTGATCTCCTGGGACGCTCTTGAATTCGCGACCTGGAAGCCGGTGCCCAAAGCCGAGATCTCCCCTTCACCGTTGCCGGAACCGGAACCTGTACCGCCGACAACAGGAAACTGAGACCTTTCGACGACGGCACAACCGGCCGGGCAACCAGGCGAATTCCGGGTGATTGCTCGGTGGCACCACCTGCCCGCAAGCTACGGCCTGCCCTTTTTCAGGAGCCGCCGGCCGTCGACTTTTCGTCACCCTTGCCAAACGTCAGCCGCAACACCCCCCCAGGAACCAGCTGACCGGAACGGCATTCGACCGCGAGGTTGGGCGACCAGCCGGATCGCGTGAGAGGAGCGCGGGCCGAGAGAGGGACCACGCAGGCCAAGTATTCTCCCGCCGCAAGCTCGGAAACCCGGCTGACACCCCCATCGGAGTAGGGCTCACCGTGCGATCGCGCCCAATCGCTGACCGTCTGAAGAGGGAGCTCGAGCCCGTTCTGAAACAGCATGAGCCAGGCATCGCCTTCCGTGACTCGCCGGCCGAGAGATGGTCCTAGGTCCAATTCAATGGTCCCACCTCCACCCGGTACGAACAGGTCCACCGATGCGCCCGGCCGGAGATCGAAGGCGGTGAGCGCGGAACCCAAGGCACCGACCACGGCGATGGCGGCCTCGACGGACGTTGGCAGCTTGGCTTCGAACTTTCCATCGGGAGAGGTACGGGTTCGCCCGTAGCCGTACCGGGCCGGCCGAGCGCCGATCACCGTGACCGTTGCCCCCCCCTCGACCCCGCGAGCCGAAAGGACCCGGCCCGTGAATTTCGCCTGGTCCCGCAACTCCAACTCAATCGGCCCAATCTCGGCGCCATTCGCCAAGCGCAACACCTGTTCATCGCTCGAGAGCCCACCGCGACGTGACTCGGCCCCAAGGCTTACCAAGCCCGGCGCGACGCCGCGAACATCGAAACGGCCGGATTTCTCGGCAAAAAGGATCTGGCTGGAACCGTCGGACTCTAGAACCGAAACGACGGCTTCGGTCTCGGGTTGCCCGGAAGCCCCGACGACGCGACCGAAGAGGCGGGTGTTCGGAATCTCGATCTCGATCTCCGCTCTTCCTTCCCGAGCTTCGATCCTGCGTTGAAGCTCCAGGGAGATCGGCGGTGCCACCGCCGCCACGTCGATCCGCCAATGGCCGTCCCTGCTCAAGGCACCCGAAAATCGACCCTCCTCGTCGCTCTCGAAGCGAATCGACGACAATCCAGATTTGCCACCGAACCAGAGTGTCGCCCGGAGCGGCCGGTCGCCCAGCAGGATCCGCCCTTCGACTTCGACCCAAGGAACCTCAAACACGCGCCGGGCGTCGGCTGGAGAATTGAAGATCAGATCATGCTCTGTGAGCATCTTCTGCCCAACCGAATCGGAAATTCGGACTGTGAAGTGGCCCCGCTTCTGGCGCATCGCACGAGCCACGCCCTCACCTGAGGTTCTTCCTTCGAATACCGTCTCCGTTCGAAGGTCCCCGCGCCCGAGGGATCGTTCGACATGGACCGCCCAGGGCTGCCCAAGCCAGTCCTTCGCAGGCTCGACCACGAGTTCGAGGTCGAGCGGAGCCTCCAGGAGAAACGGTTCAGCGAGATACGTCTCGCCACCGGCTGCGACTCGGATCGGCCCGCGCGGCTCGGCGAGCGCACCCTCCTGTTCCACGCCTATCGTGTAAGTACCCGGAGCGAGACCTACGAACTGGAAGAATCCTCGTCCATTGACCCTTGATTCGCGCCCCATAAGGGAGAGCTTCTCGATTGCACCGATATCTCCACCGCCCAAGGCAACTGTCGGTGACACCACCACCCGGCAGCGATCAGGATCAACGACGCCATCGCCGGTGACTCCAACCCATCCTGCGAGCGAAGCGCCTCGCCGGAGGGTGAGCGTCTTCAAATCCGTTTCCCTGCCCCCGGCTACCGCCACATCCCACGAATAGAGGGGAATGAAGCTTTCGGCAAAGACCGATAGGTCGTAGGTTGCCGCCGGCAGCTCGCAACCAAAGCGCCCCTCGCGATCGACCGGGCACTCGATCTCCCCTTTGGGCACCGCCCGATTCTTCGCCGAATTTCGAAGGGGCAGGGTCGTCACAACCAACTTCTTCGGTAGAGCCGGTGGCTTTTCGGCGGACACGAGCCGTCCAACCACCTTGCCGAGCGGCCAGGCCTCCAACCGTTGAACCTGATCGCCCGAAGCGGCCACAGGAAAGGAGAAGCGGCGCACCCAGAAGCCCGGCGCCGTGATCTGGGCTTCCCAGGCCGAACCCGCGGGGAGCGCGATTCGGGCTTCGCGCCCGGCCTCTATAACGACCGAGATCTCCGAATCCGTTCCTTGAGCGTCTGACGCACCCTGCCGGGTGAGCTTTACCTGCCCTCGAAATGGGGCCTTAGAGGGCACCTGGAGCGCGACCTCGAAACGAACCGAGACGTTCGAAGGCTCGGAAACCACCCCGATACCTCCCTCTTGGGCTCCGCCGCCAACCGCAACGAGAAGAAGGCCGAGCCAAAAGGGTGCGCTTTTCATCAGATCCTCGGCCGCCCACCACCACTCGAACAACTGGCGAGGGCATAGGCAATCACACTGTTTCGGTTGCGCCGCATAGGAGTCTTCTTATTATTTCGCGGACCTTACACTATTTTTTGGCGATCATGCAAGCACGCTGCTTCAGCGGCAACCCGAGAACTGGACCGGCCCGGGTTCTCGAATCGCGTGCACGCCGAGCACAGGAAGGCGCCGTACACCTTGACACTTTGGGCATCCCGCTCGACAATCCGGGTATGGCACCGTCGAAGAAGCGACCCCCTTCCTCACCGAAGAGCGGCGAAGGCTCCGGCGCCGAGGCCCTGGCGCCACGATCCGAAGATGTAGAAGCGGCCGAAACCGCACCGGCCGACCCAGAGAAATCGGCGAACCCGAAGAAGCGCTCGCGCACGAAAGACTCCGCCGAACCTGAGACGGCGGCGCCGAAGCGGCGCGGGCGCCCGCGGAAAGGCGACGAGCTGCGCCAAACCACCGCCCGGCCGGACGAGCTGGCGCGCGCGATCTCACTGCTCGATGAGTTGATCCAAACGTTTGGTGGCTCTCGTCGGCATGTCGACAAGATGCTCGGCACCGGCCGCAGCCGCACCAGCCAGATCCTCTCCGGGCGGCTGGAGCTGAAGTTCCAGCACATTCTGGACGTGCTCGACGTGCTCGGCATCGAAACGCGCGCCTTCTTTGAAGTGCTGTACGGCGAGGAGGAGCACGCTCCGTTTCCGGCACCGCTCGCGGTGGTCTATCGCCAGAAACTCCGCGCCATGGGTGTCTCGGCCGAGCTGCCCAACGCAGGGCCGAAACTCCCGGAGCCGCCGCCGATCCCCCACTTCCTCACCGAACAAGAGGTCCGCCAACTTATCGATCATCGCCTGTTCGAGGCGTTCAGCCAGGTGATGCCGAAGAAGCCGGAACCGATCGGCGCGACGCCCGTACCGCCACCGGTTTCCGAGTAGTTCCTCACCCGCCCTTCGACTTCGCTTGAGGGACCACCCTCTCCCGGTGGCTGAGCGTAGTCGAAGCCCAGGGCTCGGGCCGGCCGACTTGAAGCGAAGTCGAGGCCGGCTTGCGTCACCGTAACCGCCACCCAAGACCGTAGCCCCCCGCACCGGGCGGCCATGACGACCTCTTCCTGGGTCCGTGGCCGGCATTTCGCCCCCCCCCTTGACATCCGCCCACCACATGCGCACAATTTGGCGCCATCATGAGCTCTACGGACGCCAAATTACCTCCACCACCGCTGCGCCGCCCGCCGGCCGTCTGGTCGCGTCGCTCGGTCGGGCGCCGCCTGGCGCGCCTCCGCCGGAACCGGAAGTGGACGCAGGAACGGGTCGCGATAGCTATCGGCGTTGATCGCGGCACGATCAGCCGCTGGGAACGGGGCGTGATTCTGCCGAGTGTCGATCGGCTCGGCGAGCTCTCCCGCCTGTTCGAGATCCCGTTCGCGGAACTGTTCACCGTGGCGCCAAAGAAATCATCCACCGCTGCACCCGAGGAGCCGAAATGACCTGCCCACCCCGGCGAGAGCTGGAACGGGCGATCGCCGATCTGCCGGCGGTCGATCGCGCCGGCCTGCTCCATGTCTTGACCTGCCGGTCGTGTCGAACGGTGGCGCGTCGGCGTCTCGAAGAGGAAGAAGCCAACCGGCGCCCCCGCCACCGAAGGGCCGATGGCACCGACCCGCGCTACGACCGCGCCTTCGCCGCGCTCTCCTCCAACCTCACTTTCGAACCGGCGTTCGAAGGCACGGCCGCCCAGCTTGCCGAGCTTCTCGCTCTCCCTTCCGCCGAACGTTGGCGACGAGCGGATGCCGCGGAAATCGACGCCACCGTGCCGCTGGCCGAGGCGCTGATGGTCATGGCCGAGCGGTCCGAGACCGATCCGGGCGAGATTGTGGATCTTTCGAGCCTCGCTCTTCGCTTCGCGCTCCAGCTCGCCAAACAGGGCGAAGGGGCGTCGGCCGCGGGCTTTCACGCACGGTACTGGATCGCTCAGGCACGCGCCGATCGCCTGCTTGGCGCTCCGGACTATGCGCTCGAAATCCTCGGGCTCGCCGCCGGGAGCCTTCCGGATTCGGTGGCGGCGCCCGATCGCGCCGCCTACTGCCTCGAGGCGGCCCGCTGTTTCGAACAGCTCGGGCGCTTCGACGAAGCGCTCGCGCTCTACGACCGGGCGGCAGAGCTGCTCCGCCCGCTCGGTCAGGCTTTGGAGGTCGCCCACGTTCTCCTTCGCGCCGGGCGACTCGCCGCCGCCGAAGGCGATCCCCACTTCGCCCGCCGCCGGTTACTGGAGGCGGAGCAGCTGTTCGGGGGCGAAGCCGAACCGTTCGCCAACGCCGCCCTCTGGCTGGGCCTCGCCGCAG
Organism: Holophagales bacterium; assembly: GCA_031404815.1. Classification (GTDB taxonomy): domain Bacteria; phylum Acidobacteriota; class Thermoanaerobaculia; order Multivoradales; family UBA5704; genus DASYKS01. The sequence goes on from JANNIH010000169.1 coordinate 80,186, forward strand.
CCTACGACGGTCTGGCCGATCCCCTGCGCGCCCACTGGGCTTTGGACCGCGCAAGGAAGAAGATCGCAGCCGTCGAAGTCCCTTACCTCCACCTGCCGTTGCTCGCCGAGCTTGGCCGGGCGCTCGTGGCGGTGGGACGCGTGGACGAAGCCCTTCCGCGCCTCGCCGAAGTACGCAACGCATGGGCCGGCGGTCCCCCTTGGGAAGCGCTGCTCGCCACCCTCGACGAGGTCGGCGCACTCCTTGCGACCGGGGTTTCTTCCGTTCCCCCCGAGCTGCTCGCCGATATGGAAACCGCGATCGGACGGCTGGAGCTGCACCTCGATCTTCGCGCCGCGCTCTATTCCGGGGCCGCCGACCTGGCGGCCGGCAAGGCGACCGCCGGCCGCATTCAAGAGCTGGCCCGCTACCTCCGCCGCGCCCGATGGAATCCCCTGCTGCCGTTCCGGCCCGAGGCCGACTCATGACCTCGGAGCGTCACCCGCATCCCAAGAACCGCCTGCCGGCCCCCAGTTTCTCTCCTCCTGCTGTCGGTCTGTACCGAGTTGTCCGTCCGTCGGCCTCCCGCCGACGGCGTTTTTCGCCGTGGAGGAACACGATGCGCCAGAAGACTTACGCCAATCACGCCAGCGAATGGGACACCCTGTTGATGAACTCGCTCGAAGACCTCGGCGTGCTGCCGCACGCCAAGAGGCCGCACGACGAGTTGAAGGAGCACTACACCCACCTGGTCGCCTTGAACGAGCGGATCGAGGCGGAGCGGGCGGATCTACAGTTGGCGGTCAAGGAACGCCAAGCTCTGGTCAAAGTCGCCAGCCGCCCGAGGAAGTCGCTCGAGCGATTCCTCGAAGCGGAATACGGCGACGACAGCCAGCGCCTGGTCCGGTACGGCCTGTCGCCGCGCGCGCCGCGGAAGCGGAAGACCAAGAAGGAGATCCGCGAGGAATACCAGCAGGAGATCGATAAGGGGAACGGCAAGGCCGGCACGACTCCCGCCGCAGCTGAAGCGAGCTGACGGTTCGACCCGAGTCTCAAATCCCGGGCCGGGCGAGTCGCCCGGCCTTTTTCTAACCCTCGTGAGGTCCTCATGTCCGACCCCCTCTTTCCGACGCCGCAGAACGCGTTCGACCCCGATTTCCTTGCCCGGCTCGGGGCCAGGGACGATCCACCCGGCGCGCTCGAAGCCGAGATGGACGGCGAATGGTTCGTCGAATCGCTTAGCTCCGGCGGCTACGCGCTCTATCGAAGTTGGCAGAGCCGGGAGAACGGGCATCGGCCCGCGGCGCTGTTCACACGACTCGAGGATGCCCTGCTCGCCGCCGCGATCCGCCCGGCCGTGGGCCGAGATCCGCTCTTTTTCCAAGAGACCGAGCCCACCGCCGACGGCTACTACCTGGTGCGCACTCTCAGCGACCCAGAGCGCCCGCACGCTGTGATCGGCGCTCTCGCGCACCTCGAAGACCCCATGATCGCCGCCCTGAACCTCGCCGCCTGGCTCGCGCGGCACCCGCTCGCGCTCGCCCTGATCCTCGAAGCGGGAGGTCAGACGGTGATTCAGATGACCGGGGAGATCCTTCACTTTCGGTTGGGTGCCGCAGGCTCCGGAATGCCGCGGCAAGCCGGTATCTCGAAATTTTAACCAGGAATTCCAAATTTTAACTCCAGGAATCGTTTTCTGCGGTAAAAAACTCTGCGCGAGGCTGGAAAACGAAATTTTAACCAGGAATTTCAAATTTTAACTCCAGGAATCATTTTCGGCGGTAAAAAACTCTGTGCGAGGCTGGAAAACGAAATTTTAACCAGGAATTTCAAATTTTAACTCCAGGAATCATTTTTTAGCTTGGAGAAACGAATTTCCAGATCGAAAAACGATTCTTGGACTTAAAAAATGATTCCCGGAGTTAAAATTTGGATTTCCTGGATAAAATGGGCCTGTCCAGGTTCGCGTGGCATTTTTCTGGCCAGAAAATCATTGGCGAGCTTAAAATTTCTGTGGGGGAAGCTCCCGAAGATGCCGCTGGGTCTCACTTGGCCCAGGCCACGTGGTCGTCATCCGTTTCCCCTTCTCGGATCTCTCCGCGTTAAACACTGTGGCCCTGGCACAGGCAATCCCTGTGTCCTGAACACTGAACAAACCCCCGAGTAGGGCTCAGGCGCGCGCCGAGAGATCGGCCAAGACATCCTCGATTTGCTCCAAGGCGGCGCGGAGGTCGTCGGCGATCTCGGCGGCCAGGAGGTGGGGGTCGGGGAGGTTCGAGGCGTCTTCCAGGCTCTCATCGCGCAGCCAGAAGAGGTCGAGGCTCACTTTGTCGCGCTGGATCAGCTCCTCGTAGGTGTAGCGGCGGAAGCGCCCCTCGGGGTTCTTCTCCGACCAGGTCGCCTTGCGCTTGCCGCGCTCGCCGGGCGAAAAGCAGGCGACAAACTCGTCGAGATCGGTGCGGGCGAGACGCCGCTCTTTGAGGGTGAAGTGCTTGTTGGTTCGGAGGTCGTAGAACCAGACTTCGCGCGTCCACGGCTTGTCGCTGCCCGGTTTACGGTCAAAGAACAGGACGTTCGCCTTCACCCCTTGGGCATAAAAGATGCCGGTCGGCAGGCGCAGGATGGTGTGGAGATCCGTATCGTGTAGCAGCCGGCGGCGCACGGTCTCGCCCGAACCCCCTTCGAACAGCACGTTGTCGGGCACGACGACCGCGGCGCGGCCGTTGATCTTGAGCACCGATTTGACGTGCTGGACGAAGTTGAGCTGCTTGTTCGAGGTGGTGGTCCAAAAGTCGGGCCGGTTGTAGGAGAGGGTCTGGCGGTCCGCGTCTCCCTCCTCGTTGATCACCGTGATGCTCGACTTCTTGCCGAACGGCGGATTGGTCAGCACTACGTCGGCGTGCGCCGCGGGCTCGTTCCTCAACGCGTCGTCGATCGCGATCGGCGGCTCGCGTTCGTCGTCGGTCGGGCCGACGCCGTGGAGCAGAAGGTTCATCGCGCACAGCCGGGCGACGCCGTCAACCAACTCGACGCCGCGCAACGCGTCGTAGCGCAGGTGGCTCTTGTCCTTCTTGTCGAGCTTGAAGTGGCCGGCCACGTAGCTGAACGCCGCGAGCAGGAATCCTCCGGTGCCGCAGGCGGGATCGACGATCACTTCGCCCGGCCGCGGCTGGATGCAATCGACGATCGCGTCGATCAGGGGGCGCGGTGTGAAGTACTGCCCGGCGCCCCCTTTGACGTCTTGGGCGTTGCGTTCGAGCAGCCCCTCGTAGGCGTCGCCTTTGATGTCGGCGGTCATCGAGAGCCAATCGTCCTGGCCGATCAGGTCGACGATCAGTTTGCGCAGCTTGGCGGGGTCTTGGATTTTGTTCTGCGCCTTGCGGAAGATCAGGCCGAGCATTCCACCCTCGCGCCCGAGACGGGCGAGCGTTTCCCGGTAGTGCGCCTCCAAGACGACGCCTTCCATCCGCGGCGCGGCGAGATCTTTCCAGCGGAAGCCCTTCGGGATCGGCTGCGTTTCGCGGGTCAACCGCTCCCGCTCGTCGGCCATCTTGAGGAACAGGAGGAAGGTGAGCTGCTCCAGATAGTCCTGGTACGACAGCCCGTCGTCGCGCAGGACCTGGCAATAGCTCCAGAGTTTTTGGACCAGGCGATCGGAGGTTTCGGCCATCGGGAGTGGGAGCTTATCCCGGAGCGCCCGGCCCACGGGCTGGCGGAGGTATTTGGGGAAGCGCTCGCCCGTCCCGAGCCGCTCGCCTGGGGGCTCGCCGCCCTCGCCAAGCCCGGCGCTCTCGGCCGCACACGGGTCAAGTTCGAGGCGCTCAAGAAGATCGCGAACGCCTCGATCCGCGAGCGCAACCGGCTGTTGCTGATGAATTGCGTCGAAACCTACCTGCCCTTGAAGGGACGCAACGCGGAGGAGTACTCTTCCCTCGCGAGCG
>JANNIH010000170.1:0-6438 GCA_031404815.1 Holophagales bacterium
CGGCCCCTGGATCGCGGCGAGGAGATCGACGACCCGGTGCTCCTCCTCGGGCGAGCCTGGGATCAGCTCTTTGTCACGGAACTCGACTTCCGCGTCGGGCGCAAGCCACGCGGCGAGTTTGGCGTCAACCAAGAGGAGGAGGTCCCGGAAGAATGCGTAGAACAGCGATTTGAACAGGTGATCGTGAAGGGGCACGGCGAAATTCTCCTTTCACCATGCCAAGACGCGAAACGCCCCCTCCAACCTTACAGTCCGCTTCGATTCCTCAAAATACCCTTCGGCCCATCGCTCTCGCCGGCCGCCTCAGAAGATTACCTGCAGGCGGGCCAACAGCTTGTCTTGGTCCGGTTCGCGATTAGCCTGGATGCGGAGGTAGTCCATCATCAGCTTGAGGTCATGCCCTTTGAAATACCAGTTGACGCCCGCGGCATGGGTCATCGTGGAGTCGCCGGACGGGTCGTTTCTTGGATCGAACGTCTCGGTCTTCACCACCACCTGCAGCCGATCCGGCATGACGTAGTAGCCCGCCTGGGCGTACCAGCCGGAAGATTCGACGACCGCGCCCGGCCGGCGAGAATCTGGCTCCCACCGCGTGCTCAGGTACTCCGCCCAGACTTCGAAGCGGCCCGCCGAAAGCTGGCTGTCCACCCCCCAGCCGCGGCGGTTGCCCGAGAAGATCGCGTCGCGGTCGGTCGTTGCGGGGGTGGAATCGAAACCGAATTCCGCCCCCTGAGGGACATTCGAGTCGGTGGATCGATAGGCATCGGCGCCGATCGCCCAAGTGGCCGAGGCCCCCCGCAGTTTGCCTCGCCAAGGCACCCCGGACCCGCGAGCGGCGACCAGGAAGCGGTCGTCGTCGTTGAAGTTGTTGTTCGTTCCGTTGCCGTTAAAGACACCCGCGGCGTAGCTGAGCCTCTTGTCCAATAGATCGCCGCCGACCTGAACGCCGATCTGGCGGCCGAGGGTGAGTCGGTCGTTCGCCAGGCTGCGCTCCAGGGTCAACAGGCGTGGATCTCCGTAGAGCTGCTCGAAGCCGAACGGCGTCTTGAATTGCCCGACCCGGACGTTGGCTCCGGGGTGGCGGTTCCAGGTGATGTAGGCGTCGGTCGCCTGCGCACGCAGCGCCGAGGTGTTGGAGAGGCTGCCGGCGAGGTCGAGTTCCAGTCGAAAATCGAACTCCTCCAGAAACTTGCCGGTGGCATTCAGGCGCGCGCGCCGGAGGTAGAAGCGGTCGTTGTCGTTGGTGAATCGCGAGTCGCCGCGGTCGCCGGATTCGGCCTGCGCTTGAATTAAACCGCCGATCGTGAGCGTGGCCTCGCGCCCGGCCGGTTTGACCACGGCGTTTGGGTCCTGTTGGGCCGAGGACGGGGAAATGCCTGTGAGCACCGCGAGGGTGATGCCAAAAATGGGGCGCAGCACTCGACCCTCCCTGGTTGAAATGACCAGATGAACCCTAACAACGCCGATCTACTCCGTCAAGTATTGGAAGGAGTAGCGCACAACTCTACGGGGCCGTTCCCACTATCAAAAACGCGATGCCGGCTAGGCGATTCTCCCCGATAATGCGACAATCTTCGCGTACCTCGCGGAAACCCAGGAGGATCGTGGCGGCCCGGCCCGCCCCGGCGCCACCCCATGAGCCCTGCCCTCACTCCCGAACAGCTCGCCCGGGTGCGGATCGACGCCGATCTGGTCGCATCCGGCTGGGTGGTGCAGAGCCGCGACGAGATCAACCTGCGGGCGGCCCAAGGGGTGGCGGTGCGCGAGCTGCCGCTGCGGGCCGGACATGGCCGGGTGGACTATCTGCTATTCGTGGACGAGCGGCCGGTGGGCGTGTTGGAGGCGAAGCCCGAGGGGCATCCGCTCTCCGGCGCCGAGCCCCAGACGCGCCTCTACTCCAAAGGAATTCCGGTCTTCATGGAGGCCCCGGTCGATCCGCTGCCATTTCTGTACCGCTCGACCGGCGCACTCACCGCGCTGACCAACCTGCTCGATCCGAACCCGAAGAGCCGGCCGATCTTCCAAATCCAGCGCCCTCAAACGCTCGCCGAGTGGCTCCTCGAACCCCCCGTTCGTCAGCCCGGCGCAGCGGGGAAAGAGTTGAACGAACGGCAATCGACCGGCCGCCCGGTCCCCGGCTCGCTCCGCGCGCACCTGCGCGCCCTTCCGGAAGCCGATCTGCCCGACCTTTGGCCGAACCAGCAACAAGCGATCCGTGGCCTCGAACGGTCGCTGCGCGAGGATCGCCCGCGGGCGCTGATCCAGATGGCGACCGGCAGCGGCAAGACGATGACGGCGATCACGGCGGCCTATCGGCTGATCCAACACGGCGGCGCCCGCCGCATCCTGTTCCTGGTCGATCGAACGAACCTGGGAGAACAAGCGGAGCGCGAGTTCGCGGCCTACGTGACGCCCGACGATCACCGCAAGCTCGACGAGCTGTACAACATCCAGCGGCTGGAAGGGAGCTCAATCGCCGACGCGAGCAAGATCGTCATCTCGACCGTCCAGCGGCTCTATTCGATCCTCCAGGGCAAGCCGGAGCTCGACCCTGCCGAGGAGGAAGGTTCGCTGTTCGATCGCCCGGGCGCCGCGGCGGCCGAGCCGCTGCCGGTGGTCTACAACCCGAAGATCCCGCCGGAGTTTTTCGACGTGATCTTCATCGACGAGTGCCACCGTTCGATCTATTCGGTCTGGCGCCAGGTGCTCGAATATTTCGACGCCTACCTGATCGGTTTGACCGCCACACCCGCCGCCCACACCTACGGCTTCTTTGAGCAGAACGTGGTGATGGAGTACACCCACGAGCGGGCGGTGGCGGAGCAGGTCAATGTGCCGTTCGAGGTCTACCGCATCCGCACCAAGATCACCGAACAGGGTTCGACGATCGAGGCGAGCGCCGAGCCGATTCTCGGCCTGCGCAAGCGCCGGACCGGCACGAAGACGCGCTGGGTGCGCCCGGATGAAGACCTCACCTATGCCGGCGGCGACCTCGACCGCACGGTCTACGCGCCGGACCAGATTCGGATGATCGCCCGTACGTTCCGCGACCGGTTGTTTACCGAGATCTTCCCCGGTCGCGGCGAAGTGCCGAAGACCTTGATCTATGCCAAGGACGACCGGCACGCCGAGGATATCGTCGAGATCTTTCGCCAGGAGTTTGCCGAGAGCGATGAGTTTTGCCAGAAGATCACCTATAAGACCACGGGCAAGAAACCGAAGGATCTGATTCAGGAGTTCCGGACCGGTTACCAGCCGCGGATTGCGGTGACGGTGGACATGATCGCGACCGGCACGGACATCCGGCCGATCGAGATCGTGATGTTCCTCCGCGCGGTCAAGAGCCGCCTCTTCTTCGAGCAGATGAAGGGGCGCGGCGTGCGCACGATCGAGCCGGACGAGCTGCAAGGAGTGACGCCGTCGGCCATTGCCAAGAGCCATTTCGTGATCGTCGATTGCGTCGGGATCACCGAGAGCGATCTTTCGGACTCGCGCCCGCTCGAACGGAAACGCCTCCAGAGCCTCGCGTCGTTGCTCGAACAGATCGCGCTCGGGTCGCGTGACGAAGAGGTCCATTCGACCGTGGCGGCCCGGCTGCTGCGGCTCGATCGGGAGCTGACCGCCCGGCGCGATCCGGCGGCGCGCGAACGTTTGAAGGAGCTCTCCGGCGGGACGGCGCTCGCGGAGATCGCGGCCGAGATGATCCGCGCGCTCGACGATGACGCCGCGATCGAAGCGGCGCGCGCTGATCTGGGTCTTTCTTCGGAGGTCGAACCTCCGCTCAAAGCAGTCGAAGCGGCGGGCGAGCGCCTGGTGCGGGAGGCGGCCCGGCCGCTCGCGACACGCCCGCTCTTGCGCAACGCGATCGTCGAAGCGCGGCAGGATCTCGATCAGGTGGTGGACGCGGTGAGCCGCGACGAGCTGCTGGAGGCGGGAGCCTCGCCCGCGGCGAAGGAACAGGCGCGCGGGCTGGTTCACGATTTCGAGGCGTATCTGGCGGCGCACAAGGACGAGATCGAGGCGCTGCAATTCTTCTTTTCGGTCGAGTATCGGCAGGGGCTCCGCTTCGAGGATGTCCGAAAGCTCGCGGACGCCATCGGCTCGCCCCCGCGCTCCTGGACGCCGGAGCGCCTCTGGCGGGCGTACGCGGTGCTTGAACGCGACAAGGTTCGCGGGGCGTCGGCCGAGCGGCTGTTGACGGATGTGGTCTCGCTGGTTCGCTTCGCGCTGCACCGCGACGAGGAGTTGGTGCCGTTCGGTGAGCGGGTGGGGCAGAAGTTCCGCGTCTGGTTGCAGCAGCAGGAGACGGCGGGGCGAAAGTTCACGGCGGGCCAGCTCCGTTGGCTCGAAATGATGCGCGATCACATCGGAACCAGCCTCGCGGTCGAGGTCGATGATTTCACCTACACGCCCTTTGTTGAAGAAGGTGGGCTGGGCAAAGCGCGGCAGGTCTTCGGAGAGGCGTTGGGCGAGGTGATGCGGGAGTTGAATGAGGTGCTGGCGGCGTGAGGGAGGAGCGTGAGCTGCCGCCGGGCTGGGCTTCCGCTTCACTCCTCGAAGTGGCTCCTTCGACGAGAGTTAAAATCCTTCCGGATCGGGAGCCTGGTTCGCGTTTTATTGGGATGGACGCAGTGGAAGCCCATACGATGCGCTTGCTTGGGACCGTCGACAGCAGCTGCATGAAAAGCGCTGCTGTTCTCTTCGAACCTGGTGACGTTCTCTATGGCAGGCTGCGCCCGTACCTGAACAAGGTGTTTGCGCCTGATTTTCGGGGCCTTGCGTCGGCCGAGTTCATTCCTCTGACTCCAGTCGAGGGTGTGGCCGCCAGGTTTATTCTCTATCGATTGAATTCCTCCGAGTTCGTCAGATTTTCATCGCGTCTCGACGAGGGAGACCGGCCCCGTGTCTCGTATGAACAGATCGGCGGCTTCCTATTTGGAGTACCGCCGAGTCCTGAGCAGAACCGCATTGTAGAAGCCCTCGACTCCTACCTCACTCGTCTCGATGCCGCAGAACAAGCCCTACGCCGCGCCCAGGCCAACCTGAAGCGCTACCGCGCCTCGGTCCTGAAAGCAGCTGTCGAGGGGCGCTTGGTGCCGACCGAGGCGGAGTTGGCGCGGCAGGAAGGGCGCGAGTATGAGCCCGCGTCGGTGCTGCTCTTGCGCATCCTCGCGGAACGAAAGCTCCGGTGGGAAAAAGCCGAGAGGGCGAAGATGAAGGCGAAGGGGATCGCCCTGAAGGACGACCGCTGGAAGGCCAAGTACGAGGAACCGGCGGCACCGGATGTGAGCGGGCTCGCGGAGTTGCCGGAGGGGTGGTGTTGGGCGACGGTGGATCAGTTGGCGCAATCGATGCGAAACGGGCTGTCCACTGCGCCGCATGAAACAGCGGGAGTGAGAATTCTTCGGATCAGCGCGGTGCGCCCCCTCTCTGTCAATCTCGGTGACGTTCGGTTCCTTCCTCCCCCGGCGACTCTGTATGAGAGCTTCAACATCGCTGATGGCGATTTGCTTTTCACCAGATACAACGGCAATCCTGCCCTAGTGGGCGTTTGTGGCGTTGTGAGCGGACTCACGACCAGAACTGTTTACCCCGACAAGCTGATTCGAGTTCGGTTGATCGAGCCGCTAGTCCAGCCGCACTTCATCGAAATTGCAGTGAACACCGCGTCAAGCCGGCGCCACCTTGAGCTGCTGACTCGAACAACTGCGGGGCAGCTTGGAATCTCTGGGACTGATCTCAAGAATATGCCGGTCCCTCTGGCTCCCCTTGAAGAGCAGGTCCGCATTTCGGAATGCTGCCAGCGACTTCTAACGCAGGGTTCTGCAAGTCGAACAGGGATTGGTGACTCCCTCGCCCGCATCGCCCGCCTTCGCCAATCCATCCTCAAGTGGGCTTTCGAGGGCAGGCTCGTGGACCAGGACCCGAACGACGAGCCGGCGGCGGCGCTGCTGGCGCGGATTCGGGCGGCGCGGGCGGGGGAGGCGGTTGCCGCGGGCGGGACGGCGCGGGGCCGGCCGCAGAAGGTGCGGGCTTAGCGGAATGGGTCGGCGGCGGCCCTCGGCCGGAAGATTTGTTGGCGCCTACCCGCCGAGCCCAAGTTCCTCAATGGACTGAACCTCGAGGATCCGATCTGCAATGGCGCTCAGCTCGTCGACGGAGCGGATCGCGGCCAAACGCTTCTGGAGCGGCGCGGGCACCTGCCCGAAACGCTGGCCGAGTTGGCGAAGGACCGTACTTCGCACGCGATCCGCGCCTTCCTCTCGGGCCTCTTTCCGGCCCTTCACGATTCCCTTGACGATTCCCTTCGCTTCGATCTTGTCAGCCCAGGTCATTTGCATCGCTTGGATCTCCGGAGATTCTTGGGCGCTCGCGAGGGAAGAGTACTCCTCCGCGTTGCGTCCCTTCAAGGGCAGGTAGGTTTCGACGCAATTCATC